>JBBDYH010000120.1:0-17042 GCA_040901795.1 Pirellulales bacterium | reverse complement strand
GCCTGTTGGTTTCGCACACGCAGCGATACCATCGCCACTACCGCTCGGGCGGCCATGTCTGGCAAGGACGCTTCAAAAGCCCTGTGATTCAGACCGACGAGCACCTGCTGGCGGTACTGCGGTACATTGAGGCCAACCCGTTGCGCGCATCGCTGGTGCAGCGCGCGGACGAGTACCCCTGGAGCAGTTACCGGATGCACGGTCTGGGCGAGGCGGACGAGCTCATCGATCCGCTGATCACGTACGACGAGCTGTCGCCGCTGGCCAAGGTCCGGCAACGCAAATGGGCCGAGAAGGTGCATCAGCCGATGGAGAAAGCCATCGTCGACGCCATTCGCCGTTCCAGCGCCACGGGCCTACCCTACGGCGACGAAACGTGGGTGAAGCGTTTGGCCAAACGGCTGAAGCTGGACTTGACCATCCGCCCCCGCGGCCGGCCCCCAAAACACGACAGTAAGCCACGCAAATAGTTCTGACCCCTTTTTTCCCCCCGTCATCTCGCCATCTCCCTCTGCATCCCCTTATCTCCTTCGGACAACTTCGCCGCACCCCGCCGGATTATTGTTTCAAAACCCCCCGAAGTAATGCGCGCATTTCGCGCGATACAAAAACAATATTCCGCGTACCTGCACCCCGTCACCCTGATTGGCCGTCCAGGGTGCAATCAGAAGCCCGGCAATCCCCGACGGCTACTCCCCTGCCCTGCCCTGGCGTTTTAAAATGAGTGCGTCACTTCAATCGGATAGCGAGTCTATTGTGTTCCAGGAATACCTTGGCCGGGTCGCGGCGGGCGACAATTTGACGCTGGACGAGACGCACTCGGCCATCGACCTGATCATGCGCGGCGACGTGGCCGACGCGCAGATTGCGCTGTTCCTGACCGCGCTGCATGAGAAGGGCGAAAGCGTCCACGAGATCGCCGGCGCCGCGGCGGCGCTGCGCCAGCACATGACGCACATCCGCAGCCGCCGCAAAGGGCTGATCGACACTTGCGGCACCGGCGGCGACAACTCATGTACGTTCAACATCAGCACGGCGGCAGCTTTGGTCACAGCGGCGGCGGGTCTGCCCGTGGCCAAGCACGGTAACCGCAGCATCACCAGCCGCACCGGCTCGGCTGATGTGCTCTCGGCGCTGGGCGTCAATATCCAGGCCGACGCGACCTGCGTCGAAGAGTGCCTGGATACGTTGGGCATCTGCTTCTGCTTCGCACCGCTGTTGCATCCGGCGATGAAACGTGTCGGAGAGGTCCGCAAGCAACTGACGCACGCGACCATCTTCAATCTGCTCGGGCCGTTGGCCAATCCAGCCGGCGCCCCGTATCAACTCCTGGGCGTGGGCAAGCCGCAGTTGCGCGGTCGGCTGGCGGAGGCGCTGGCGCTGTTGGGCACCGAGCGTGCAGTGTTGGTCACCGGTGACGATGGGCTGGACGAGGTCACTCTGGCGACGACCACTCGTGTTACCGTCGTAGAAGGGGGCCAATTGAGCGAGCTCGTGTGGTCGCCGGCCGATTTCGGCCTGGCCACGTCGCGGTTGGACTCGCTCCTCGTCGATGGGCCGCAGAAAAGCGCAGTGATGATCGAGCAAGTTTTAAACGGGCAGCAAGGGCCGGCGTTCGACATCGTGGTCATCAACGCGGCTGCGGCCCTCTGGACCGCGCGTAAGGCGGACAGCCCGATGCAGTGTGCCGAGCTGGCCCAATCTGCGATTGAATCGGGCGCCGCACGCGAGCTGCTTGCGAGGCTCGTCGAGGGAACGAATCGGTAAGCTGGCGCATCGTCGAATTGGTGCACTCACTTACTGTTTGGGCCATACTCCATCGGCCCCTCGACGTGTTCGCCTCGCTTGCGCAACGCTTCGGCGGCAGACTCAGCCTGGCTGCGCTCGTCGAATTCGTAGGCCAGACAGATGGCCGACGACTCCCCGTTGGTAAGTTCACGGTGGCTGAGCCGGCCACCGAAGCTGGAAACGTTTGCTGTTAAAGCCGCCTCCTTCTCTACGTCAGCCGGTGGCCGGTAGAAGACCTCAAACATGTAACACATAATTGACCTCGCTGTCGGGCGCTGCCCGATAACCCTAGAACTCTATGTGACCCCAACTTCCTCCTTGCCCCTTCTATCCTCGTGTCCAATCGACATACTTAAAGTGGCTTCTCACATTGCCGGCGAGCGGCTCCGGAGGATGAAGCTGAAACCACTTCAGACATCCACTCGGCGGATTTGGGTATGGCTGTCCGGCCATAGCGGTCGGAAGCTCGACTGCATCGGGCAATGCTCGCTGCAGGAGCCGACGTGCCGTACTCTCGGAATCCACCAAGGAATCATAGCGTCCGGGCGCCTTTATCCCCTGGATGATCTCAGCATGTGTTGCCACAAATGTAGATCCGTAATGGGAGACAATCCATCTTACCATACGCGGTGCCGATGGAGCCAATCACGTCAGCTCTACCCGTAGCCCATCGTACGCCAGTTCCATCCCGGCCGGCAGAGCGGCGTTGGTGGACTCGTGCTCCAGTTCATGCCCCATGTGGGTGAAGAGCGTGCGCTTGGCGCCTATCGATTGGGCGACCTCCACGGCTTGTTGAAGACTGTAATGCGAAACATGCGGCCGGGCGCGCAATGCGTCGAGGATCAGCACGTCGAGGCCGGCGAGGAATGCCATGCTTTCTGGCGGAATATGGTTCGTGTCCGTGCAGTAGGCTACGTTGCCAATGCGGAATCCGAGCACGCGAAACCGCCCGTGATGAAGACGCAGCGGTGTGACCCAGGCGCCTAGTACTTCAAACGGCACGCCGGCGCTGATTCGTTGAAACGCAACCTGCGGTACGCCGCCGGCATAGCTGGCCGCTTCGGGTGTGAAGGCGTAATCGAAGGACTTTCGCAACCGCTCTTCGACAAAGTCCTCGCAGAAGATGGGCAGCGGTCGGCCGAGATAGAAAAAGAACCCGCGCACGTCGTCCAAGCCGAAGACGTGGTCCGCGTGGTCGTGCGTAAACGCGACAGCGTGCGCCACGCCGATCCGCTCCCGGAGCAGTTGCTGGCGCAAATCCGGAGTCGTGTCAATCAACAGGTTTCCCTCGGGCAATCCAATCGCCAACCCGCACCGAGTACGCTGGTTCTTCGTATTACTGCTAGTACAGACTTCACAGCCGCAGCCGATCATGGGCACGCCGACGCTTGTCCCCGTGCCGAGGAACACAAGCTGGCCGCGGATGTCGGTGGTATGAACATTCACTGCCATTGACCCGCGATCGGCGACGCCGATAAACTTAAAGATTGGCCAGTTTTGCGCTTAGGGTGCGCGCGGCCGGTACACGAGCCCTCCGGAGTCGGAGTTCTCAGCTCGGCGGGCGGTCGACGCATCTTGTCAGGTATATGACCATGTCTATCGAAACGTTGGAACGGGTTTGGGACGCTGCCACCGGACTATTCAACGGCATTGGCACGCGCGTCGAGCGCTCGATCACCGGTCTGTTCGGTTCATCGAACGCTCGATACATCAAGAAGTTACAGCCGCAAGTGGATGCGATCAATGCCCTGGAGCCAAAGTACCAGGCCATGAGCGACACGGAGCTGCGCGAGCAGACCGCGGAATTCAAGAAACGGCTCGCCGCCGGGCAGACGCTTGACGACATTCTGATCGAATCCTTCGCGGTCTGCCGCGAGGCTGGCCGGCGCTGGCTGGGCATGCGGCACTACGACGTGCAACTCATCGGCGGCATGGTGCTCCACGCTGGCGCGATCGCGGAGATGGTCACCGGCGAAGGTAAGACATTGGTCGCCACGCTGCCGGCGTATCTCAACGCGATTGCCGGCCAGGGGGTTCACGTCGTGACGGTGAACGACTATCTCGCCCGCCGCGACATGGAGTGGATGGGACCGCTCTATCTTAACCTCGGTCTGACGGTCGGCGCTATTCAGAGCGGAATGGACGCAGGGGAGCGGCAGAAGGTGTATGCCTGCGACATCACGTATGGCACGAACAACGAGTTCGGGTTCGATTACCTCCGCGACAACATGCGGATGGCCGCGCGCGACGACGACAACTATCCCAAGCGCGAGCAGCAGGCGCAAGGGCCCCTACACTACGCGATCATCGACGAGGTGGACAATATCCTGGTCGATGAGGCCCGCACGCCCTTGATCATCTCCGGGCCAGCGCATGACGACGTGCGCAAGTACGCCAAGGCCGATCAGATTGCGCGGCAGTTGAAGAAGGACGTCCACTTCGAGATTAAGGAAAAGGAGCACTCGGCCAACCTGACCGACGAGGGTGTCCGCGCGGCGGAGAAGCTGGCCGGCGTCGAGAGTTTTTATACCGCCGGCAACATGGAGTGGCCGCACCTGATCGACAATTCGTTGAAGGCTCATCACCTCTATAAGCGCGACGTCAACTACATCGTGCAGCGCAACCCACAGACCGGCATCGACGACGTGATCATCGTCGATGAGTTCACCGGCCGCTTGATGCCGGGCCGGCAATGGAGCGACGGACTGCACCAGGCCGTCGAGGCCAAGGAGGGGGTCAAGATCAAGGAAGAGACGCAGACCTTGGCCACCATCACGCTGCAAAACTTTTTCAAGCTGTATGACAAAATTTGCGGCATGACCGGTACGGCCATGACTGAGGCGGGGGAGTTCTGGAAGATCTACAAACTGGACGTGATCGCCATCCCGACCAATCGGCCGATGCGGCGGCTGAATCATCCCGACGTGATTTACATGTCGGAAGGGGAGAAGTTCGCGGCGGTGGCCGATGAAATCGAGCGCATCAACAGGTGGGACGTCCTGGAGCTCAGCGACGGCAGCGAATTGTGGGGCTCGATCCAAAACGAGACCTCTGATGCGACTGCGATCGAGCGGAAGGACAACCGCCAACGCGAAAGCGTAGCGAAAGCGAAGATCAAGAACGTCGAGCGTAAGGGACGACCGATCTTGGTCGGCACGGTCTCGATCGAAAAAAGTGAGCGCCTCAGCTCGCTTCTCGAGCGGCGCGGCATCAAACATCAGGTGCTCAACGCCAAGCACCACAAGCGCGAAGCGGAAATCGTCGCGCAGGCGGGCCGGCTGGGGACCGTGACCATTGCCACGAACATGGCTGGCCGCGGCACCGACATTGTGTTAGGCGGCAATCCCGATGCGATGGCCTGGGCGATCCTGCAAGACAAGTACCCCACGCGGCTCGACGTGCCGCAGGCGGAGTGGGACGCGTTGGTCAAGCAGATTGAAGAGCGCGAGCAGATGAAGGCCGAAGGGAACCTGGTCAAGGATCTCGGCGGCCTGCATTGCGTTGGCACCGAGCGTCACGAGGCACGGCGGATCGACTTGCAGCTTCGCGGACGCTGCGGACGACAGGGAGACCCCGGCAGCAGCCGGTTTTATCTGTCGCTGGAAGACGACTTGATGCGGATCTTCGCCGGCGACTGGGTGAAGAGCGTGCTGCAGCGGCTGGGGATGAAAGAGGGAGAGGCGATCGAAAGCCGGATGGTCAGCCGCCGCATTGAGGGCGCTCAAAAGAAGGTCGAGGAGCGCAACTTCGAAGTTCGCAAAAACTTGCTCGAGTACGACGAGGTGATGGACGAGCAGCGGAAGCGCGTCTACGGCTACCGTCAACGGATTCTCAACGGCGCTAACTGCAAAGAGTTGCTCCTCGATATGATCCAGGGGCAAATCGAGCACTACCTGTCCACGATCCTCGACAAGAATTACGGCGCCGAAACGTTCGCCAAGTGGGCGAGCAACATTCTATCCGTCGAGCTCAAGGCCGACGCGTTCGCAGGACTGGACTATGCCGAGGCGGAGCGCTTTGCCAAGGACGAAGCCAGCCGGTTGAGCGAACAACAGATCTACGAATCGCTTGAAGAAAATCTGCCCGAGGGGGAGGACCAGGCGGACTGGAACTGGGAGGCGCTGGCCAAGTTTTCGAATGTCCGCTGGAAGACGAGTCTGCGGGACCGCGATCTGAAGAAGGTCGGCCGTGACAACCTGGTCGATTTCCTGCGGGAGAAGGCGAACGAGGCGATTGAGAAGATGGACCTCAGCGACGGCGCGCGGTTCCTGGAGCGCGACTTCGCCATCCAGGAAGCCTGCGGCTGGGTCGAGCATAAGTTCGGAATGAAGATCGAGCCGGCCGAGGTTCGCGATCTCGATGCCCCGTCGTTCAAACAGCGCGTGCGGGAAATGGCGATTCGCGCGTATCAGGAGCGCGAGGTCGAGTACCCCGTGATGGCCGGCTTTTACCATTTCAGCCGGGCCGACAGCTCCGGGCAACGGCGAATCGATCGCGAGCAACTCGCGCAATGGGCCCGCGAGCGGTTTCAATTGAACGTGGAGGTCGAAACCTTTAGGAGCAAGCAGCGTGAGGAGATTCACGCTCTGCTCATCGAACAAAGTCGCACCTTCCAGCGGCAGGCGGAAGAAGCCGTGGCCGAGGTGAAGCGCCGCGTCGCGGAACTGCCGGTGGGCGAAAACGGCGATCATCGCGCGAGCGTTTCGACCGGTGGCAACGGCAAGCTGGCGACGCTGGCCGATTGGCTGCGCCGGACGGTGAATTACGAGCGCTCGGCCGACGAGCTCGCCAGGCTCGACCGCGAAAAGCTCGAACAAGAGCTGACGATGGCCGTGGAGCAACACTATCGGCCGGAAATCCGCCGGATGGAGCGGCTGCTGTTGCTGCAGATCCTCGACATGGCATGGAAGGACCATTTATTGGCAATGGACCACCTTCGGTCCAGTGTCTCCCTCCGCGGTTATGCTCAAGTGGATCCCAAAGTCGAGTACAAGCGCGAGGGAATGCGGCTATTCGACGGGATGTGGATCAGTGTGGGCGAGCGCGTGACCGATCTGATCTTCCGCATGGAGCAGCTTGACGAAGGCTTTGTCGGATCGACTTGGAAGGAGAGTGAAGCAAAACACGAGGAAGCCCGGCCGGCCTATGGCGCGACCGATCAGCAACAAGCGGTCGAAACCAGCGAGAGCGACAACAACGGCAAAGTCGAGCCGATCCGCAATACGGGCCCGCGCGTGGGGCGTAACGACCCCTGCCCCTGCGGCAGCGGCAAGAAGTACAAGCATTGCCACGGTCGGCCGGGAGGAAGAAATGGCTCGTGATCGATTAGGCGGGAGCGATCGTGCCGTACGACATCGGTTACTCGCAGGAGGCCATTGAGCAACTTGAATATCTGACGAAGCGGCAGCAGCAAACCGTTCTCGATACCATAGACGAGCAACTTACGCACGAGCCAACCCGTGAAACACGTAATCGCAAGCGGCTTCGGGAAAATCGTATCGCGACTTGGGAGCTTCGCATCGGGTCGATGCGAGTGTTTTATGACGTCTCCGAGGAACCGATTCCATTCGTCAATGTCGTTACGATCGGAATTAAAAAAGGAAATCGTCTGTTCGTGGGCGGACGGGAGTACAAGCTATGAACCGAATTGAGATCAATAAAGCAACCGATCCACTCGCGGATTACGTCGAGGCAGCGCGCAAAGTACCGCTCGTGGTCACGCGTCGCGGGAAGCCGCTGGTCGCCATTGTTTCGGTTGATCAGACAGACATGGAATGCCTTTCGCTGGGAACGAATCCCGACTTCCTGGCACTCATTGAACGATCGCGAGCTCAGATTGCTAAAGGACAAGGCGTGTCGTCCGACGAGGTACGCCGTCGCCTGAGTCTGCCGCAGAAGCGCAAGACAGCGAAACGAAAGACGGAGCGTAATGGGTCGCGCACGCGGCGCGCTTCTTAAGTTTGTAGATCGCTCGCGGGAACGGATTCCCATATGTCGTACTTCCTTAATTTCTTCTACCTCCTCGTTCTCATTGCCGTCTCACCGTGGTTGATCTGCGCCGCGATTCGCAAGGGCAAATACCGCGAGGGCTTCGCTGCAAAGTTGCTGGGAGCCGCTCTGGTTCAACGCGATCACCGAGGACAGCGTCTGTGGTTTCATGCGGTGAGCGTCGGGGAGGTGAATCTACTCGGCACGCTGTTGCGCGAAATTGCGGTGAAGCAACCGGACTGGCAGTGCGTTGTCTCGACGACGACCGCGACTGGGTATGCACTCGCGCGGAAAAAGTATCCGCACTTGACGGTGTTCTACGCGCCCTTGGATTTCAGTTGGGCGGTCCAGCGGGCGATGCGTCGAATCCGGCCGACGGTCCTCGTCCTGGCGGAGTTGGAACTCTGGCCTAATCTCGTCCGGGCGGCAAAGGAGTACGGCGCGAAAGTAGCCATCGTCAATGGCCGACTGAGCGCCAAGAGCTTCCGCGGGTACCAGCGAATCGGCTGGCTCACGAGGCGTGTGCTTCGCAAAATTGAATTGATTGCCGCTCAAAACGAAGAGTACGCCGATCGCTTCCGCCGCCTTGGGGCGCTGCCTGAGTGCGTCCATGTCACCGGTTCGCTCAAGTTCGACGGCGCGCAAACCGACCGGAACAACGACACGACGCGGCGGCTGCTTGAGCTGGCCTGCTTTTCGGACGATGACATCGTGTTTCTGGCAGGCAGCACTCAGGCGCCCGAAGAAGAACTGGCGCTGCAGACGTTCACGGCCCTCAAAGACGAATATCCGCGGTTGAAGCTCGTGCTCGTGCCGCGACATCCGCACCGGTTTGACGAAGTGGCGGCGATGCTTGATCGAAGCGGATTGCCCTGGCGGCGAAGGTCACAGCTCAACCGCGGCCTGCCGGCCGGGGCTAGCCTGCTCTCAACTCCGCATTCCGCACTCCGCACTCCGCACTCTTCATTCCCCATTCCCCATTCCCCCTTCCGCATTCTCCTGGTGGATACCATCGGCGAGCTCTCCGCCTGGTGGGGGACAGCGGCAATTGGCTTTGTCGGCGGCAGCCTTGGCAGCCGCGGCGGGCAGAACATGCTCGAGCCGGCGGCCTACGGAGTGGCTACTTGCTTTGGCCCAAATACGCAAAACTTCCGCGACGTCGTGCAGATGCTTCTGGCGCACGATGCCACACTAGAGATTCAAAACGGAGACGAGTTGACGGACTTCGTCCGGCGATGCCTGGACGAGCCGTTCTTTGTCCAACGGCTCGGCGAGCGGGCTCAGACACTGATTCGCAATCATCGTGGAGCGACGATGCAGACGCTGGAGCTCATCACGCGGCTCGTAGCCAGGCCCGCGAAATGGCGCCAAGAAGCGGCCTGATTCACCGCTGCCAGCGTCCGCCGTCCTTGCAGCCTGCCGCAAGGACGAACTATACTTGAACGGTTCGCTAACGAGCGACGTTCTGCCGTACTCGGCCAGCTCAGGTTCGTCACTTGCCGGCGGCGCAAAGCTTTGGTCCGTCAGCGTTTAAACTCACACATAGGAGCACCCCAGTGGCCTCGGGCAAATTTCTGTTCACCAGTGAATCGGTCAGCATGGGTCATCCGGACAAGTTGGCCGATCAGATATCCGACGGCGTGCTCGACGCCTGCTTCGCCCAGGACCCAATGAGTCGAGTGGCCTGCGAAACGATGGTAGCCACGGGTCTGGCAATCGTCGCCGGGGAGATCACCACCAAGGCCACCGTCGATTATCAGGCGGTCGCCCGGCAAGTCATCCGTGAGGTGGGATACACCGACGATCAGATGGGCATTTGCGCCGACACCTGCGCCGTGCTCTTGGCGCTGAATCGGCAAAGTCCCGACATCGCCCAGGGGGTGAACGACAACGCGGCGTCAGGCAAGGACATCGGCGCCGGCGACCAGGGCCTGATGTTCGGCTACGCCTGCAACGACACGCCGGAGTTGATGCCGCTGCCGATCGCGCTATCGCATCGCATCCTGAACCGGCTCACGCAAGCGAGGCAGAAGGGCGAAGTCGATTGGCTCCGGCCCGACAGCAAGAGCCAGGTAACCATCGAGTTCGAGGACAACCGGCCGGTGCGCGTCGATACGGTCGTGGTCAGCACGCAGCACGCACCGCACGTCGAGCACGACGCGATTCGCAAGTACGTGATCCATGAGATCATCCGCTCTTGCTTGCCCAAGGACCTGATCAACGGCGACATCAAATACCATATCAACCCCACCGGCCGATTCGTGGTGGGCGGGCCGCAAGGGGACTGCGGTTTGACTGGCCGCAAGATCATTGTCGATACCTATGGCGGCTGGGGACGGCACGGCGGCGGCGCGTTCAGCGGCAAGGACCCGACGAAGGTCGATCGCAGCGCCGCCTATATGGCCCGCCACATCGCCAAGAACATCGTCGCGGCAAACCTGGCTGAGCGGTGCGAAGTTCAGCTCGCCTATGCGATCGGCGTGTCCGAGCCAGTGAGTGTGCGCGTGGATACCGAAGGGACCGGCCGGCTTGAGGATGCGCGGATCTGCGACCTGGTCCGCGAGTTCTTCACGCTCACACCTAGCGGCATTATCAAGTACCTCGACTTGCGGCGTCCGATCTACCGCAAGACGGCGGCCGGTGGGCACTTCGGCCGCAGCGAACCTGAATTCACGTGGGAAAGCACGCGACGCGCGACTGAGCTTGCCGAGCAGGCCGGTGTGAGCGAAGCGGTGGCTTGATATGTTCTGGGAGCCTCGCATGGAAGCGATCGGGCCTGCTGAATCTGCGCTGCGCATCCTGGGCGCTGGACCGGCGGCGCGCCGCCGCGCGCAATTCCAGCCAACATATCTAATGAGATGGCTGGCCGTTTTCCTCATTGTAGCGCTATTCTCGTGCGGCGCTTGGCTCATGGTTCGGCGACTGACCGGCTCGTTTGCCTCGCCCTTGGAAGGCCATGCGCTGGTTGCTGTCGCGGGATTGGCCATTCTTTGGGCGGCGGGGGGGAGACTGATGTGGAGGCACGCGACCGATGCGCAAAAACCATCGTGGCGCGGGCGGGCCCTCGAATGGACGCCAACCGTGGCTCTTGTGTTGATTGCAACCTCAGCCGTACTGCCCGGAAGTTCGCTTCCGGCCGTGGTCCTGTTTTGGGCCATGATCGCTACCGAAGAGATCGGCGCAGTGTTGATTGGAAGACAGCCCATATCGGCGCGATCATCCGCGGTCGCGCCCCAATCGCTTTTTCCGAGCAAAACTAAACCACGTACTGAAGCGAAAGAATTCCCTGAAATCGAGGATGTCTCGCTGCCGTCCGAGCTGCGGCAACAGCAGACGCGAAACCGAACGCCAAACGGCAGCGAAGCGATCCACGGTACATTGCGTGCCGTCTTCTCGGTTGGCCAGCGGGTCGCGATCGAGCACATCGTCTTTTGTCCCATGTTGGACAGGGTACCGACAATTTCGGCCGTAGTGCTCGATGAGCTGGAGTGTTCGGCGCGAGCCACGCATATTTATCGCTACGGCGCTCGGCTGGAGGTCAAACTGCGCGAGCCGTGCGATGAGCCCGTGGAGGTCGTCATGCAATACGACGTCCATGAGTAACATCCTTCGGTTCGCCGGTAGCTGAATTCGCCAGAATTCGGATCCGCGGAATTCTGGCGAGCCCCGCTACGGTTTTCAGGTCCTCCCGAATTTGGGCGAGTTCGGCTACGATTTTCTCTATGGCGCGATGGCCCCGACATGTCTGGACGACGATCTTTACCTACGGGCTGATCTTCGTGGCGTTTCCGTTGCTCTGCCTGTTGGCGTATGCTTGGGTGCGTGGTTGGTTTGATGGGTAAAACATGAAACGAGAACTTCACAAGCGGCTTTCGACATACAGCCAAGAACACTTGATCGCGTTTTGGGATGAGTTGGCTGACGAGCAACGACAATCGATAGCCGAAGCAATAGGCCGCGTCGATTTCGCCTTGGTCGAGCGACTGTTTCGCGACCAGTCGAGCGGCGAAGACTGGGCCACGAAAGCCGAGCGGGCAACGCCTCCACCCGCAGCGCGCCTCAACAGTCTGGACAATTCCTTCTCGGCAGATGCAGCGGCCCAGCGCGGCCGCGAAGCCTTGTCGCGCGGCGACATGGCGGTGGTTATCGTGGCCGGCGGCCAGGGAACGCGGCTGGGTTTTGATTATCCGAAAGGGATGTTCCCCATTGGGCCTGTTTCCGGCTCGACGTTGTTCCGGATTCTGTTCGAAAAGGTGCTGGCAACCGGCCGGCGCTATGGAGTTCGCGTACCGCTGTTTGTCATGACCAGTTCCGCGACACACGACGAAACCGTCGCGTATCTGCAATCGGAACGTTACTTCGGCCTGCCGCCTGACGAAGTGAGGCTGTTCTGCCAGGGGCAGATGCCGGCGGTTGATCTGGAAACCGGCAAACTGCTTTTGGCTTCTAAGCACGAGCTTGCGTTGAGCCCCGATGGGCACGGCGGGATGCTGGCGGCGCTGGCCAAAAGCGGCGGCCTCGACGAGCTCGAACGTCGCGCGATTCGGCACCTGTTCTACTGCCAGGTGGATAATCCACTCGTGCCGCTGTGCGATCCGGAGTTCATCGGGTACCACGTTCTGAGTCGCTCGGAGCTCTCCACCCAGGTTGTCGCCAAACAAGCGCCACTGGAGAAGGTGGGCAACGTCGCCATGATCGATGGCCGGATGGCGATCATTGAATACAGTGATCTGCCCGAGGAGGTCGCCAACAAGCGAAACTCCGACGGCTCGCTTTACTTGTGGGCCGGCAACACGGGGATTCATGTATTCGATGTTACCTTTCTGCGGCGGATGAGCGGCTCGGCCACTGCCCTGCCCTTCCACCTGGCTCGCAAGAAAGTGGCGCATGTCAATCCAGCCGGTGAACTGATCGAGCCCGAAGCACCCAATGCGCTTAAGTTCGAGCGGTTCATATTCGACCTGTTGCCGGCGGCGGAACGGGGTTTTGTGATGGAAGTCGACGCCCGGCGAGCCTTTGCTCCCGTCAAAAACGGGCCGGGCGAACCCCGCGACACCCCCAAAACCGTGCAAGAGCAGATGGTCAATCTGCATACCGAGTGGCTCGCCGCGGCCGGAGCGAAAGTTGAGCCGCGAATCGCGGTCGAAATCAGCCCGCTGTTTGCAATGGATGAGGAAGACCTCCTTTCGCGGCGGCGAGAAGTGCGGCTGGGGCCGGAACTGCAGGTGACGCAACCCCGGTTTTTCTGCTAAAAAGCCGTTGGAGTTCCCGCCGCGGCGGGCCAGCACAGCTCGCCACCGCGAGTCGCCGTGGCGACCTGTAGGCTGAATTCCAACCTGAACCCCGAACCCTGCATGCTGCACGCCGTCATCATGGCCGGAGGGGCCGGCACGCGGTTTTGGCCAGAAAGCCGTACGGATCGGCCCAAGCAACTGCTCCGCCTGACTGGCGACGAGACGATGATCCAGCGCACGGTGGCGCGGCTGGGAAGCGCAGTTCCGCCGGAGCGCGTGCTCATCTTGACCAACGCGCGTTTGGCAGAACCGATTGCCGAGCAGTTGCCGCAATTGCCGGCGAGCGCCATTTTGGCGGAGCCCTGCAAGCGAGACACGGCGCCATGCATCGGCTTGGCGGCGTTTCATTTGGCGCGGCTCGATCGCGATGCCACGATGGCCGTCATGCCGTCGGACCATGTGATTCAGACTGACGAAGTCTTTCAGCAGGCAATTCAGGCGGCCCACAAATTGGTGGAAGGGCAACCGCAACGGATCGTGACGTTCGGCATTCGGCCCACGTACCCGGCCGAGAGCTTTGGTTATATCGAGTGCGGCCGGAGCGTTCCGCCGGCGCAGGCGGCGAGCGAGCTGAAGATCTACGAAGTGGCGCGGTTCCGAGAAAAACCGCCGGCCAGCCTGGCGCGCGAGTTTATTGCCGCGGGATCGTTTTACTGGAACTCCGGCATCTTCGTCTGGAAGGCGCAAACCATACTCGACGCGCTGGCCAGGCATGAGCCGCCGATGTATGAGCACCTGGCGACCATCGCCGCCACAATCGGCACGCCACACTACCAAGCGACGCTTGATCGCGAGTTTGCCGCGATCCAAGGTAAGTCGATCGACTACGCCGTGATGGAACACGCGCGAGACGTGCTGGTGGTCGAGGCGCCGTTTGAGTGGGACGATGTTGGAAGCTGGCAGGCGATTGCTCGAATTCAAAGGCCGGACGAGCACGGCAACACGGTCGCAGCAAAGCACCTGGGCTTGAACACCACTGGCACGTTGATCCGCAGCAGCGACGATCACCTGATCGTGACGCTTGGCCTGACCGATTGCATCGTTGTCCACACACCCGACGCCACGCTGATCGCGCGAAACCAGGACGAGGAATCGATCCGGCAGGTGGTGAAGCTGCTGGAGGAGCGGGGGTGGAGAGAGTATTTGTAGGATTGGGGAATGGGGGAATGCGGAATGGGGGAATGCGGAATGGGGAATGAAACGATCAATTCGAGCCGCGAGTATAATAGGGTCATGAAATATCGATTTGTCCTGCTTGTCGTGTTGATCCACTTGGGCGCCGCCGGGTGCGCGCTGTCCGCCGAAGGAAAGGCGGCTGCAACGCCGGCCGCAGCCGCGTCGGCGGACTCTGCCGAGACGGTCCGTCCGACGATAGATAAGGATGCTGCTGCGGCGCCGATTCTCGACGACGCTGGAGCGACCAATGGCAAAGACCGCCCGAATCTCAAGACTCCCACACTCGGTGGGCGACGTTTCTGGACCGATGAGCTGGTATATCACGACTGGCGCATCCAACGGCACGCCGAGGAGGGTCATTACCGGCTTATCGACGGGGAAGAAGTCCGGCATGCCTGGGGCACGTTCGAGGAATGCCGCACAAAGTTCGAGGGGATCCAACGCGAGCAAAAACTGCCGGCCCTCGAAGGAAAGGTTGTGTTGGTATTGCACGGACTCGGCCGGACGCGAATCTCCAACGACGACATGGTCGAGTTTCTCCGTGCCAACAGCAAGCTCACCGTGCTCTCGGTCGGCTATGCCAGTACGCAAGCGGATGTGGCCACGCACGCTCGGTCGCTGGCGCGGGTGATCGAGAACCTTGGCGAGAAGGTCACGGAGATCAACTTCGTGGCGCATAGCCTGGGCAACATCGTGATCCGCCACTACCTTGCCGACCACACCGACGCCAACGGCCGGCGGCCCGATCCGCGGATCAAACGGTTTGTGATGGTAGGCGCGCCGAATAACGGCGCTCGGATGGCGGAGATCTTCGGAGGCAATTCGATCTTCGATCGCGTGTTGGGACAGTCGGGCCGGGCGCTTGCACGGCAGTGGAACGATCTCCACAAGCATCTCGCCACACCGCAAACCGAATTCGGCATTATCGCCGGCGGTGAACGCGATGCGAATGGCTACAACCCGCTCCTGCCCGGCGACGATGATCTCGTCGTCTCGGTCGAGGAGACGAAGCTGCCCGGAGCGCGCGACTTTATCGTGATCGGCGGTCTGCATGCGCTGTTGATGATCAATCCGGAAGTGCAGCAGGCGGCGCTGCGGTTTTTGGAGCATGGGTATTTCGTGAGCGAAGACAAACGGCAGCCGCTGGAGGCGGTAAGCGCGGCGGCGGTAGAGTAAACCGCTGAGGCGCGGAGGCGCAGAGAGGACAGTAGCGGATGAAGTGATGCAGTTCGCAATTAGCTCTTCCCCTTCCTCGCCTTGACTCCGCGTCTCGGCGCCTCTGCGGTTCATCCAAAAGCAAATATGAACCAGACAGTTCACGGCCGGCTGGCGGGTGTCGACTTTGGCACTGTACGGATCGGCATCGCGGTGACGGATTTCGAGCAGCGGCTGGCCAGTCCCTTCGAGAACTACACGCGCCGTGGGGAAGTCGCTGATGCCCGGTACTTTCGAAAACTCGCTGACGAAGAGCGGATCGACCGGTTCATTGTTGGGCTGCCCGTTCACCTGAGCGGCGACGAGAGCGGCAAGTCGCTGGAGGCGCGGCGGTTTGGCGAGTGGCTGGCGAAGGTGACTGGCCGCCCGGTGGAGTTCTTTGACGAGCGATACACGTCGAGCGAGGCCGAGCGGATGTTGCTGGATATGCATTTGACCAAGAAGAGGCGGAAAGAGAAGCTCGACAAGCTGGCCGCACAGATTCTGTTGACGGCGTATTTGGAATCGCAATCTCGCGGGGCGCCGCCGGGAAGCCTGGATGATTGAGCCAGTGTAGTCATCACGCTCCGCGTGATGTATCCTCTCGCGGAGCGAGAGGACTACGGTGCTATGAAACTTATCGTCGGCTGCGGATATCTGGGCTCCCGCGTGGCAAGGCTGTGGCAAGCGCGCGGCGTGACGGTGGCGGTGGTCACGCGCTCGGCGGATCGGGCTAGGCAGTTTCAACAGGCCGGCTATCTGCCGGTCGTGGCGGATGTGACCGATGCCGCGTCGCTCGACCGCGTGCGGCGACTTAGCGACGTCGACACGGTGCTCTATGCCGTGGGCTATGACCGCGCCGCGGGCAAGGCGAGGCGAGAGGTGTACGTCGAGGGACTGGGCAGAGTGCTCGACGCACTCCCTTCGAGCGTCCAGCGATTTATCTATATCAGCACCACGGGGGTTTATGGGCAGACCGATGGGAGCTGGATCGATGAAGAGTCGTCTTGTGATCCGGCGAGCGAAGTCGGCCGGATGTTTCTGGAGGCGGAGTCGGTGTTGCGCGGGCACTCGATCGCTGCGCGCGCGATCATTCTGCGCATGGCCGGGCTCTACGGTCCGGGTCGAATTCCGCGACGCGAAGAGCTGATCGCCGGGAAACCGCTTGCAGCGGACCCTGACGCCTATTTGAATCTGATTTACGTGGACGACGCGGCGCGCGTGGTGCTCGCGGTCGAGAATCAAGTTGAGCCGCCCCGCATGTATCTCGTTTCGGACGGACACCCGGTCGTGCGGCGAGAGTACTATGCCGAAGCGGCGCGATTGCTGGGCGCTCCGTCGCCGGTGTTTGCGCACAAGCAAGATCGCGGCCCGTCCGACGCGCGGGGCAACACTGACAAGCGAGTCAACAACGCCCGGTTGATAAATGAGATCGGTTATCAATTGCAGTATTCCACGTATAAACAAGGTCTCGCAGCGAGCACCGGGTCATCCTGAGCGAAGCGATGGATCTTCTTGTGCCTGGCTAGATGCTTCGCTCCGCTCAGCATGACTCGTCTCCCCGTCTCCTTGTCTCGTCGTCTCCCACTCTCGCAGTCTCCC
>JBBDYH010000119.1:13027-17526 GCA_040901795.1 Pirellulales bacterium | reverse complement strand
ACACCATCTCGCCGCGGAAGTGAATTGTTCAAGTTATTCTTTCGGGATCCCTAAGTCGTCATCGTGGATCGAGGCATACTGAAATCCAAAGCGGCGACGAGTCGCCGCACTCCAAACGTGTCGCTTGAACAAATCAAAGCCGCTATCCCTCACCGCGAGCCGTTTTTGCTCCTCGACGAGATCATTGAGCAAACCGGCAAGCATATTGTTTGCCGCAAGCGATTCACCGGCGACGAGTTCTGGTACCGTGGCCATTATCCGCAGTTTCCGCTGACGCCCGGCGTGCTGTTGTGCGAAGCGGCCATGCAGGCCGGAGCGGTGCTGTTGGCCGAACAGCTAACCGACGAGCAGGGCGGTGTACCCGTCGTTACGCGGATGAACAACGTGAAGTTCAAAGTCATGGTGCGACCAGGCGACACCGTCGAATTGAACGTTGAGCTGGTGGAGCAAATGCTCGGCGCTTTTTTCCTGACAGCCAAGGTTACGCTCGCTGGTAATACCGCGGTCACCTTTGATTTCGCCTGCAAACTTGCCCCGGCCCTAAGCTAACGATGCCTGCAGATTTCCTTCAACTTGCAGGCAAGCGAATTCTGGTGATAGGCGTCGCCAATCGCAAGAGCGTCGCTTGGCACACCAGTCGCGTGCTCATCGATGCCGGCGCGGAGGTGGTGTACGTCGTCCGCAATGCTGCGCGGCGCGGCAAGATGCAACCGCTTGTGGGCGATGCGGATGTGTTTACCTGCGACGTCGAGTTCGAGGATCAAATTCAGCAGTTGGCGCGCGACCTGTCGGCCCGCTATGACGTCTTCCACGGCCTGGTGCACTCCATCGCCTTCGCAGACTACGAAGGACGCATCCAAGCATTTCACCAGACGCCCAAGCGAGCGTTTCTGCGTGCTGTGGACATCTCCTGCTTTTCATTGATTGCACTCTCAGACGCGCTGAAAGATTTGCTCGCCCGCGACGCCTCCGTCGTCACGATCTCCATTTCGACGACGCGCATGGCCAGCGAGAATTACGGCTACATGGCGCCGGTCAAAGCCGCACTCGATTCGTCGCTGGCGTTCCTGGCCAAATCGTTCAGCCAGTTTTCCGAGGTTCGGTTCAACGCCGTCGCTCCCAGCCTGCTGAAAACATCCGCGTCGGCGGGCATCCCCGGCTATATCGATGCGTACCTGTACGCCGAACAAGTGATCCCGCGTAAAAGGGCCGTGCAGACCGACGAAGTGGCCCATGCCGCCGCGTTCCTGCTAAGCCCCAGATCCAGCGGCATCAACGCGCAACAGATCGTGATCGACGCCGGAATGTCGATCAACTATTTCGACCGAGAGATTATTGGCCGGGTGATGCGGGATTGAACGCACCATCACACGAGCAGGCTAGCAACTGGCGCGCGAGCGACGAACTTGCCTTCGATCATTAACGAGACCTCGTCGTCAAACTGAAAGATCTCTTGCTTGTGAAAGACGGGTTTTCGGCGCGGGCCGGTCGGGTCGGTCAGCACCTCGATCTGCTTATCAATCAGGTTCACGATCCAATAACACGGCACGCGCTCACGGGCATATAGTCTGGCCTTGTCGTCTCGATCGAACAGCAACGATGAATCCGCGACTTCAATCACTAGCGCCAGATCGTTAGGATTCGGATGGCGGTTTCGACGTTCACGCGGATCGCCACGTACGACAACGATATCAGGTTCAGGCTGGCTATCGCGTGTCACCATACCACTCTGGACGCGATGTCGCCAACCTTTTGGCAGTACCCCGACCAGCCAGTCTTGAATGATTTCGATGGTCGCATCGTGAGGGGGATTACGGTTCATCTTCGGTACGATCCAACCTTCGATGAGCTCGACGTGATCATCTTCGGTTAGCAATCCGATCTCGCCGAGCTTTTGATATTCCTCAACCGTAAAGCGACGCACGGGAAATCGCGGCGTTTCGAATAGAGCTAACGCGAATTCGTCCATCGTAGCCATAGAAACCCCTTTCCAGAACCGTCTCCCACTTAGTTAAATCAATGTCCATTGTCGGCAGGCGGGGTTCTTTCTGTCAAATCTGGTTGTTTTCAATCAACACTACCCCACTCCACCGCCAGCATCACCACGTTGATTCCCGAACCGATGCCCAGCATGGCGATCTTGTCGCCCGATTTTACCCGCCCGGCTTCGACGCCCAGCGCCATCGTGATCGGCAGCGCCACCGAGCCGGTATTGCCTAGCCACTCGACCGTGCTGAAGTCACGTGCCGCGTCCAGCCCGAGGCGCTCAAGCATCAACTTGCGGTGCGCCACGCCGACTTGGTGACAGAACGTCTGGTCAATGCGATCGGCACGCCAGCCCAGCGCCGTGAGAAAGCCATCGAACGCCTCGGCGCCGACGGCGATCCCCTCGTGCATCAGCCGTTCGGAGTCGGTGTTCATCAGCGGTTGCATTCCTGCGGCCACCGCTTCGTCCGCGCCGCTCTGACAGAGTCCGTAAAAGGCGCTGTTCGCCCGCGTCACGCCGCCGAGCAGGCGATGCCGCGCGCGGCTGATGTCGCGATGCGCGAGCAATACCGCGCAGCTCGCCGAACCAATCGTCAGCGAAGCCACGGCCCGCTTGACGTCGTCGCGCGACAACGACACATCGCCATTGAGCTGGTCGATGGTTGTTTCGACGAGTTGCCGGCTCCCTTCGCTCCCCACGACCAGACCTGCGCGAACCTGCCCCAGCTCAATCATGTTGGCGACTTGAACCATCCCGTTGAGCAAGCCGAGACAGGCGTTCGAGACGTCGTAAATCAGGCAACCGCGCGGCAACTCCAGTGCGTGATGAACGCGACACGCCGTTGCCGGCTCCAAATGGTCGCGGCAAACAGAACCATGAACCAAGGCTCCGATCAGCTTCGGATCGAGGCCCGCGCGCTGGATCGCGCGCTCGCCGCTCTCAATGCTCTTTTCGCTCGGCAGTGCGTCAACCGGCCAGAAGCGCCGCTCGCGAATGCCACTCATCAACTCCAGTCGTCCCTGCGGCAGCCGCAGCCGCTGGTAGAGCGGTGCAAGGCGGTGTTCGATCTCGGCGGACGAGACGATTTCCTCCGGCAGCGTGTAGCCAAAGGCCTCCAGAAAAACGTTTTGATAGCGAAACACGGCAGCAGATCGTCGGCGCAAGTGCAAATGGCAAAAGAAGAAACAAACTTTAACATACCCCTACACCGGCGCGCCGTAAACCCGAACGTCGGCGACCTGAAGAGAGCCGAACCCTTCGCCGATTAGAGGAAATCGCTGTGGAGATCAACACTGACTGCGGTATCAGCCACAGATTGCTAGCACACTATCTAGTGACAGCATGCAACCCAAACACAAAATCGGCGGCTAACCTTGCTAATCTCAAAAAGCACTTTAGACTCTGCCACCATGTTGCGGCCTCGTGACTCGCGGCCGCGCGACAGGCCTCCAGGGATGGTTGAGCCTCTGAACAAAAGGATAGGGAGATCCAGCGGTGTGTGCCAGGTGATGGCGACGCACCTTCAATCAACCGCGCACGTGTAGTACGCCGCAGCACGTTTCACCAGCGGACACAGGACGTGTCCAGAAAAGGGAGGGATTCCATGCAGAGAAAGCCTTTAATCGGATTGAATGCGGATTACCGTGCGGGGAAGAAGGATTCACCCGCGTTCACATTTGTTTCCGCGGGCTACCACGACTCGATTGTCGCCGCCGGAGGCATCCCAGTCATTCTGCCGCCGGTGGAGGACGAAGAGGACCTCGAGCGGATGCTGGACGTGCTGGACGGCGTGGTGATGGTCGGCGGGGCCGATCTTGATCCTCGCCGCGACGGCTTCATGCTGCATCCCACCGTGCGGACGATGGACAGCCGCCGCGAAGACTTCGATCGAATGCTGGTTCGTCTCGTCGCCGAGCGCCGGATGCCGCTGTTCGCGATCGGTGTGGGCATGCAGTTGCTCAATGTCTCGCAGGGAGGGAACCTGTTCCTCCACATTCCCGAGGACATGCCCAAGTCCCTGCCGCACAAGGACCCGCTCGACTCGGCCCATCGCCACGGGCTGGAAGTGACGCCGGGCACCATCATGGAACGCGTGTATGGCGAAGGCGAAATTCGCGTGAACAGCATGCATCACATGGCCTGCGACGCGATTGCGCCGGGCTTCATCGTCGCGGCCCGCTGCCCCGATGGGGTCGTGGAAGCGATTGAAAGTGTCCGCGACGATTGGTTCGCAATGGGCACTCAATTCCATCCGGAAGCCGATAGCGCATCGGCCTTGGATGTGCGGATCTTTGAAGAGTTCGTCACCGGCATCACCGGCGTCGAAGCGCCCGCGCTCAAGCTCGTGGCGTAATGGAAGAGTCGGTGGTGAGGAGCGAGGAGCGAGTTGGAGGGGTGAGTGTTAGAAACACAACCACTCACCACTCATCATTCATCATTCATCACTCACCACTCACTCCTCACCACTTCCCAAGCATTGTCTCTCACCGTCGTGGGGGGGGGGGGGGGGGGG
>JBBDYH010000119.1:0-13017 GCA_040901795.1 Pirellulales bacterium | reverse complement strand
CCCCCCCCCCCACGGCGGATGAGTTGCTTGCTCTGCCTCGTCCGCTCGACGAGAATTGTGCCTACTTGCACAAGATTCTCGATTGGAGCGCACAATGAGCCGCCCCCGCTGCTTGGCTTGCCTTGTCCCCTGGCTTGTCATTTCATTGACGCTGCTGTCGGGAGAGCAGCGTGCTCATGCCGCCGGCGCTCGCCGCCCAAACGTCGTCTTGATCATGACCGACGATCAGGGTTGGGGAGACCTCGGCAGTCATGGCAACGACAAGATCAAGACGCCGCATCTTGATGCGCTGGCTCGACAAAGCGTGGTCTTGAAGAACTTCTACGTATCCCCCGTCTGCACGCCGACGCGGGCCAGCCTGATGACGGGTCGCTACAATTATCGGACGGGCGCGATCGACACCTACCGCGGTCGCGCGATGATGCACGCCGACGAAGTCACGTTGGCCGAAATGCTGGCCAGCGCTGGTTATCGGACCGGCATCTTTGGCAAGTGGCACCTCGGTGACAATCACCCGCTGCGGGCGCAGGATCAGGGTTTTCAGGAGTCGCTCACGTTGTGGGGCGGGGGGCTGGTGCAATGGGCCGATCCGCCGCAGGCCAACGGCAACAGCTACGTCAATCCCTGGCTGTCGCAGAACGGCGAAGAAAAGCGCTTCGACGGTTACTGCAGCGACATCTATACCGACGCCGCGATCGATTGCATTGCCAAACACAGCAACGACCCGTTCTTCGTCTACCTCGCCTTCAACTGCCCGCACACGCCACTCGAGGTCCGCGACGAGGACTACTTGCCCTACAAGCAACTCGGCCTCGACGAGACCACGGCTAAAATCTACGGCATGGTGACCAACATCGACGCCAACGTGGGCCGACTTCTCAAGAAGCTTGACGAGCTCTCGTTGGCCGACGATACGATCGTGATCTTCATGACCGACAATGGCCCGCAGCAGCGACGTTACAACGGCAAGTGGCGCGGCCTGAAGGGTTCAGTCTATGAGGGCGGCATCCACGTGCCGTTTTTCGTTCGCTGGCCGAGAAAGCTCAAGGCTGGGCATACCGTCGAACAGACCGCCGCGCATATCGACGTCGTTCCAACACTCTTGGCAGCCTGTGGAGTCAAACCACCGGAAGTTGTAAAGCTCGACGGTCATAATCTGCTGCCGCTCCTGGAAGCAAGAACAATTGATTGGCCGGATCGCAATCTATTCTTTCAATGGCACCGCGGCGACGCGCCGGAATTGCATCGCGCCTTCGCCGTGCGAGGTCCTCGTTACAAGCTCGTGCAAGCTACGGGAGCAGGCGAACAAAAGCCACCTGAATCCAAGTTCGAGCTGTTTGATCTCGCCAACGATCCCGAAGAGAAACATGACCTGGCAGCCGACAAGCCCGACATTGTTGCACAGATGAAATCGGCCTACGAAGCCTGGTTTCGCGACGTCAGCGCGTCGCGGGGTTACGAACCGCCCTCCATTCACATCGGTACGAAGCACGAAAACCCGCTACGTTTGTCGCGGCAGGACCTTCGCGGCTTCGGGCCAAAACTGCCGGGCCATTGGAAGATTCATGTTGAACCTGGCCCCTATCGTGTACGGTTGCTGCTTGCCAACCAAAAAGTAAACGACACGCAAGATAAAGCACTGCGTGCCGTTTTTGTTTGCGGGGATGAGAAGCATACCCGCGACGTTCCCCGGGGTCAGAGCGAAGTGACGTTCGACGCGCTCACGCTTTCTGCGGACGCCGCGCAGATCCAGGCCTGGGTCGAACAAGATGGCAAAATGACCGAGATCCGCTACGTCGAGTTGCGCCGCGACAGCATCGAATGACTCCTTCCAAAGCTTCGCGGGGCTTACTGGATCTCTCGCAAATCGAGTAGCGCACCGTCCGCGCGATGGCCAAGCTGCTTGAGGACACTAAGTGAAATAGTATCAGACAATACACGCACCGACCCGTCTCCGAAAGTAAAGACCACAATACCGCCCGAATGGGGCCCTCCGAAGCCGCCCACATAGAGGAGCGGGTCAGCGGGCATTAGCGGCGCCTGGCCGGCTGGTTTTGTGGCGGCGTTCTCTCCGGCATCCTGTTTCTCGGTCTCGGTTGAGTCTCCTTGTTCTGGCGGCGTGGCCGTTGAACCGTCAGTCGTTGTTGCCGCCGCATCGGGATCGATGACCGAATCTCCATCCGCCCCCGGCTTATAGACCACGAGTGGACCCAGCTTCGACTTCGCAGTCGGCCCCGTGTCGTTGAGCAGTGTGCCGGTGTTGCGCAACGTCGCCCGTGTTCCGCTCAGCCAACCCAAGTCAGGGATGTTCGGCTCGGTCAGTTTTTCACCGGCGAAAATGGTGTATTTTGAGCCGTCGCTGATGTCTTTCATTCGCAACCGGCTGTTCAGAAAGAACGCGCCGTTGTTGTCGGCGTCGATGGGGACCTCGACGTCGTGATGGCAGCCGGCATAGCTTGTGGTCGTGCCCCAGATCTGATCCGAAGGGCAGGCGAAGACGCCGATCGATAACGAGCGGACGGCACGGTTCGTCCGGTGATAGGCGCCCGCCTCCAGGTCAATGTGGCGATAAGCGACCCCTTCCTCCAGGTACGGCAACAGGTGCACAAGCCAACTAATGTGCTGCCCCACCGTTTGATTTCGAATCGGACCGGTAGGATTCGTGACTCCCGACGGGAGCACGCCGTGCGCGGATTCGTAACCATGGACCGCCATACCCAGTTGCATCAGGTTGGCGCTGCACGTCGAGCGGCGTGCCGCTTCCCGGGCGGCCTGAATGCCAGGCAGCAGAATTGCCACGAGCACGCCGATGATCGCGATCACCACGAGCAGCTCGACTAACGTAAACGCCGTGCGGCGATGGACGTTCATCATGTTTCCTCCCTTTTCAGGCGGATGAGTACCTGTTTGCGTATTCGTGCTACTGTTATGTCACCCTCGCGCAGTTGAACCTCGACAAGCGCTTGCGCGTGGTCGCGATTGTCCGCATCGTCGTCGCGCTCCATGGTGATCTCGACGATCCCGATGTATCCACCGGCGAGTTGATCATTGGGCGTTCGCCACGTCTCTCCCTGATAACCATTGTCTCGGCCGAGTTGTGCCGCGGCGCGTGCGACGCCCGATTCGGCAAGCCAGGCCGCTTGCGTTCGCAGTTCCGCCAGCCGATCGGCCCTTCGCGCGATGGCCGCCGAGGTAACCCAGCCGGCCATGAATACCGCCGCCAGGCCAAGAAAGACCAAGAGCAGCAAAAGTGCGATCCCGCGCCGAGTGGTCGGTTCGATGGACCGAAGCGGCGTATGATCTCGCGTTGCACATGCATTGCGGCTCAGAGTGGGCTGTCCGGCGATCATGGGTTTTGTTCCTGTGAGTCCTGTTCATACCGATGATCCCTGCCGACAAGCGCCGTAATGCGTCGCTCCGTTCGAGGAACGTTGGTTTGAGCGTCGGTGTCGGGCGACATGCTCAGTATTAATGTCACAAATTGCGCCGGTTGCTGGACAACGTCGATGGAGAATACCGTCTCGGGCCCGACCCCATACGAATCTCGTTCGGAAATCTGCTCGGCTACCGAAACGGTCCGGGCCAGTTGATGATCTACGGCGACTCGGTACTCGACGCGGCGCATTCCGCCGATGTCCAGCGTAATAATCGGGCCTTCAGCAGCCGTTTCCTCGCCACCCTCGTTTTGTTCGACACGATGTGCCGCGTAAACGTCGCTGCGAAACTGCTCCGCCAATCGCATAACTTCTCGGGCCCCTTCGACTCGCATACGGGCCGTGCGGTCGATGCGTTGAAAGCTCGCAAATAACAGGACCGCGCCATACAGCAGCGCCGTGCTGATTGTAATGGTGACGCTGACTTCCAAGAGCGACATCCCGCGACGTGGATTCATAGGTCGCCTCGCTCATAGACCCAGGTTGTCAACCGCACAGCCGCCTCGGGCGTTTGATCGCCGTATCGCACTTCGATAACGATTCGCTTGGCAGGCGGTGTTGCAGTATCGGCCTCAACGTCGACGTGGAGCGCCTCTGCTCCCAACAACGCTCGTCCGTCGGCCGACAGTCCGATCGATTTCGCGCTTTCGACGTCAATGGCGTCGAACGCAAGCGCGGTCACCTGCTCCAGTACGTTGCTCGCTTCCAATAATGCCATCTGCCGACGGTCGGCCTGCCGCTGGGCAAGAGCCACCCAGCCGACCGCTTGCCCCAACAACACCAAAAGCGCGCTCATCACGACCGCGGCGACGGTAGCCTCGAACAGGGTAAAGCCTCGTCGCCTGCGCGGTCGATTTCCGTACTTAAATGCGTGTGACATGAGATCGTTCTCTAAACAGCCATGCTCGTAATGAGTTGGACCAGCGGCAGAAAGTATCCCACGACGAACATCATGACCACCATTCCAATCGCCAAAACCGCCAGTGGAAAGACAAGGTGCGATAGCGCCCGCAGGCGATACGCCAGCAGTCTTTCGATCCGGTCGGCCATTTCACGCAAGGCCCAGGGGAGATTGCCCACTCGCTGGGCCGAGCGCAGCACCGCCCCCTCGGCCGCGCGAATCATCCGACGCGCAAGGAGCGAGTCGATCCAATCGCCGCCAGCGCCGATCTGGCTAATCGCAAGCTGAAGCTTTCGCCGAACGGCATGGTTGGGATGTCTCGTTTCCAGCGCCACGAGCACTGCTTCGAACGACTGCTGCCGCTCGGCCGGAAGCGCAAGCGCCCGCAGGATACCGGCCGCATCCAGCCGATCCGTCAGCCGCCCGACGATGGGGATGCGAAAGCGGATCCAGCCGATGTAGTAGCCTAACAGCACGAGGATTGCCACGACGAGCAAAACCAAAAACGCGATCGCCAGACCGCTACGTTCAAGGAACGAAGTAAACCGAATGAGCTGTTGCGTCAACGCCGGCAATTCGCTGTCAAAATCTTCGAAAATCCGCAGCACCGCGGGCACAATTTGCAGCGAAAAGAACCCGATCAACGTCAGGGCTACCAGTAAGATCATACAGAGATACAAGGTCTGCTCTCCCGCCACGCTCCAAAACGAGACTTGCGAACCGCGAGCGCGCACCGCGTCGCGTAGCGCTGGTCCAACAGCCCCGGTTCGTTCACCGGCCAGCGCGGCAACCGCCACCGCGGGCGAGGCCAGATTGCCGGATTGTCCCAACGCGCTCCACAGCGGTTCGCCCGCTTCCAGTCGCGCGGCCAGCGCCGTATAACGCCGGTTATGCGTTTCCTTCCCGAAGGCCGCCGCCAGCGGCGCCAGCGGCATTTGCCTCTCTGCAGCCAGGGCCAGTAGTTGAACGAACGCATCGCGCCGAGTTTGCCGGTGCCGCGAGTAGGTCATGGCGATCACCACCAGCATGGCGCTCCAGAAAAAAAAGCCCGGTCCGCCAAACAACGCCACACAGGCGATCCCCGCCCAGATCACCAGGCTCCAAAAGACTATGAGACGGCCGGTCATGTTACATGCTCAGCATTTGGATGAACCTGATGAAAGGGCCAAACAATGCGCCCACGGTATATAACACGACGGCGGCCACCACCAGAAACGTCAGCGGCGGCGCGACAATCCGGACCAACTGCGCTTGCAGCTCTAATCGTGCCGAGAACATCTCGGCCGCGGCGCGAAACGCGGCTGCCAGCGCCGAACGGTCCTCGCCCCACTGGATCACCGGCCGCAGTGTTGCCGGAAAGGCGGAAAGTCCCCCCAGCGCGTCGGCGACGCGATTGCCCTGCCCGCACCGCTCCGCGAGCAGGCGCGTCGCTCGGCCGAGCCGCTCGTCGCGCACTGCTTCGCTCGTCAGCCGCAACGCGTCGGGAAGTGGCACGCCATGCTCGAGCAACAAGGCCATCAGACGACTGAACCCCGACCAGCTCCCCAGCCGCCACATCGTCCCCAGGATTGGGATTCCTCCCACCAGCGCGTGCAAAACCCGTGGTCCGTTGAGCCAGCGAAAGAGCAGCAACACTCCCAGAACCAATACCACTCCTACTGCCAGCCACGCGAGTCCCTCTCGCGACATCCAGAACATGAACCGCGTTGAAATCGGCAACTCCACTTGGAATTCGTACAACACCAAGGCGACTTGGGGCACGATCAAGAGTGTAACGAAGACGAACAGCACCGCTGCCAGTACAAGAATGACGATCGGATACGCCAATGCCCGGCGGACGGCGTGCCACTCGTCATCCGCTCGTCGCTGCTGCTCGACGAAGTCCCGGAGCACGGAAGTAAGCGTGTCCGTTCGCAGTCCGGCAGCAACCAACGCCAGGAAATGCTTGGGCAGCCGAGTGGCATATTGTTGCAGTGCCAGGTCGAGAGCCGCGCCGCGCTCCAGTTTTGCGGCCAGGCTGCGCATGGCATCGGCCAGCCGGCGCGACGGCGTCTCGGCCGCCGACACGCGCAGCCCCTCCGCCAGCGGCAGGCTGGCCTGGGCCAAGCTGGCGATCTCCTGCCCCAAAAGCCATCCTTCTCGAGCCGACAGGCTCGGTTCAAATGGGTTCGTTGAGGCCTGCGTAGGTTCGGTCATGGGGCGGCGATTTCCGACATCATCATCGACCAGGGCACAAACAGCGCCATGGCGTACAAGAACACAACGGCCCCGCCAATGACCGCTGTGAGGATCAATGGCAAATACAACCCAAGCCATTCGGCTTGCCGTGAAGCGCGGCGTTGATACGAGTCGGCGGCGAAACGCAGGCTTTGAACGAGCTCCCCCTTCGATCCTCGCGTCAATAAGAGCCAATTCACCAGCGGTGAAAACCGCCCCTGATCCAGCTCCTCGTCCGGCTTGCCGCCGGCTTCGATCCGGACGGCCATTTCCTCGGCCGAACCAAGAATGCGTGCGTCGCCGCTCGATTGCGCCGCCAGCCGGAGCGCTTCGGCCAGCGGCACCCCATGCGCGACGAGCACCGACAAGACTTCGCAAAAAGCGCCCGCGCGGCTGCTGGCGAATACCGACCGCAACGACGGAACCCAACCGAGATATCGGTCTCCAAACCCCGGTTGTAAAAGCGCCGCGCGCCGCGAACGCTGCCACCACACCGCCGCCAGGCCGATTACCACGATTGGTACAACCGGCCCCCACACGTGGACGCTGTCGCCCAGGCCGTTCACCCATCCAACCAACGTTGGCGTGGTATTTGTCCAATCGTAGCTGACCAATACCGGAATCACATTGACGACGAGAAATACAAACAGGCCGTACGTGAGCAAGAAAATCACAAGCGGGTACAGCATGGCCAAGGAAACAGCCCGCCGCAGCTCCGACAGGCGACGGACCGACGCCGCCACACTTTCTAAGGCCGCGGGCAAGCGACCGGCGCGGACGCCCGCTAATACGACTGCGCGATAGACTGGCGGAAAGTCGAAGTCGGTCTGCCCGAGCACATGTTCCAGGCTCTCTCCCCGCTCCAGGCGTGTCGCAAGCCGCGTGCTGATCACGCCCAATTGCCCCGGGAAGTCGCCGCCCAGCTCGCCGAGGCCCTGCGCAAGGGGAACACCCGCGCGGACGAGCGAAATCATCTCGTCATTCAGCGCGATCAAGTCGTCAAGCGTAATTGCGCGCGGCGCAATGCCGAATAGGCCAGCCACCCATCGCCTCTTGATCCGTTGCGTTTGCCAGACAGTCGACGTGCCCGAACGGGCTGAGATTCCCCGCACTTGTTCTAACATGCGGCTTGCGCGTTGCCAATTCCGCAGTAGCCGAGCTCGCAAGAACTCGGGCAGAGTGTAGGCTGGGCCGAGTCCGCGAGGCCCACGCTACACGCCCATCCCCAGCACGCGGCGCACTTCGGCCGGGCTGGTTCGTCCAGTCTCAACCGCTTCCAGCGCTTGCTGCCAGAGGCTCGACATGCCCCCCGTCTGCGCGAGCCGCTGCAATGTGTCAGCGTCTGTTTTGGCTACGAGTGCCTTGGCAATATCCCGCTGCTCGATGGGCAGCATTTCCGCCAAAACGATACGACCCCGGTAGCCGGTTCCGTCGCACTTGTCACAGCCCACGGCGACGCGCGCCTGCCGGACCGGAAGCCCCAACCATCTGTCCGTCTCCTCTGTCGCGCCGGCACATTCGCACAGCCGGCGCGCTAATCGTTGGCAAACGACCGTCAGGAGTCCGCTTCGCAGCACATAAGGTTCGATTCCCATGTCCGCCAGCCGGCAGATCGCTCCGGCGGCGCTTGCCGCGTGAAACGTCGTGAGCACAAGTTGGCCCGTGAGCGAACCTTGCAGCGCCACCTCGGCAGTTTCCCGGTCGCGCACCTCGCCGACGAGGATCACCTCCGGGTCTTGCCGCATTAAGAAACGCAGCCCGCTGGCCAGCGTGAAGCCAACCGACGGATCGACCTGTGACTGGGCCACGCCAACCAGGGGAACCTCGATCGGGTCTTCCAGCGACACAGCGTTCCGCCCGCCGCCGCTGTGGGCGACAATCTCGCGGAGACAGGCGTACGCGGTGGTGGTCTTGCCGCTTCCGGCCGGTCCAGCGAAGACGATCGCTCCGGACGTTTCTCGCAGAAGTCCTTTAAGCCGATCGCGCAGAGCATCCGGAAAGCCAAGTTCGTTGAGCCATCGCAGTTCTTCGTTCGTCGCAAACAGCCGCAGCACGGCTTTTTCGCCGTGCAGCGTGGGAAAGGTGCTCAGGCGGATGTCGAGACCCGCGGCGGCCGTGCGAAGTCGTCCTTCCTGTGGTACGTCGTTGCGATAGGTGAGCAACCCGGCAAGAACTTTCAGCCGTGAGATGATATTGGCCGCGACGCCCGCCGAAAAGCTCCCCAAGGGCACAAGCACGCCGTCTTTACGCCAGTGGATCTCGAGGCCGTCGCCGTCCGGCCGCAGGTGCATGTCGCTCACCTGCGCCGCCGGCAGCGCCTTCAACAGCCGATCGACGAACTCAACAGCATATTGCGGGTCGGCGCTATCCAGCCGGCGCAACTGGTCAACAAGCTCATTGCATGGAACTGAAGAAGTCACAAACTTGTTGTCCAGCGTGCCACTGCTCGCCGCGAGCAGTGCCACAAATGGGTGCTGCGACCAAATCCTTTGGCGTCCGGCAGCGCGGCTGCTCTCGTCCGCAACTAACCCGCCGGAAGCTTGCCTTCTTTGAGCAATTCCGAGTAAGTCGGTCCCTTCGACGATTTTACCTCGCCGACTTTTTTGATCGACTCTTGGATCTTTTTTGGATTGTCCTTGTCCGATTTCCGGTCGAGGAGCTCGGACAGTTTCTGACCATACTCATTGCGCATCTTCTTGGCCTTGCCTTTGACGTGGCAGACGTTGCACGCATTCTTGATCACAGTGTCTTCGAGCTCGATCTCGGTGCTGACCTTGTCGATTGCCTCGGCCAGGCTCTTTTCCTTGGAGTCCTTGGCATCGGGCTTGTAATACAAGTTCTTAAACTCGATCTCGAACTTCTTGTCGGCCCATACCGATGCGGTCCAAGTTCCGGCCAGTATCGCCAATAGGCAACTCTTTAATAGCAGTCTTTTCATGGGTCTCTCCGGGACGATCGTCGAAAGAAGCGCGGTTCCACGCGCCAGCCGGTGGGACGCGACGCGGAACTCCCATGTCGCGCAGGTTCGGTCGCCCAGGAAACCCTCAGGCGATCGAGGCAGGATCAAACCAATAGAATCCATGTTCGAACGAGTGTCAAGCGGAAGCATGAACCCCAGTTGTAGCCGAAGTCGCCAGACTTCGGGCGATCAGCACCGCCGCCGGAATTCTGGCGAATTCCGCTACTGTGACGCTCTCCCATCTACCGGCAACTGAGCCTTGGAACTTCCGCCGACAATCTCTCGTTGGGCGGACTCGGAACGAGCCGCAAATGCGGCACAGATTTACGTTTGCGGCAAACGGTTAATCCAATGGCCCTTCCGCAACGGCTTGAGACGCACGATAATATGGAACTCTCCCTGCAACGCAAGGTTTGGGCTCGACACTTCGGACTGGGGCTCACCCGACCTCGCGACGATTCCCGCACGCCGCTTTGCCACATGACCGGCACGCTATTGGCCGCCATCGCCAGGTTATTGAGCGGCGCCAGCGTGCGCTGGATCGACTGTCAGCCGGACACCTGCCAGCGCGTTTACTTCGCCAACCATACGAGCCACCTCGACGCACTGGTTGTCTGGGGGGCGCTGCCGGCGGACGTGCGTGCGGTGACTCGTCCGGTCGCCGCCAAGGAATACTGGGAGCGGGGCCGTATTCGCCGTTACCTGGCGCGCAACGTCTTCAACGCGCTCTTGATCGATCGCAAGGAGATCAAGGTCCACCAGAGCCCGGTCGATTTGATGATCCGCGAGATCGGCGACACCAAGTCCCTGATTGTATTCCCGGAAGGGCACCGCAATACGAGCACGGAGATGGACGAGTTCAAAAGTGGGTTATACTATCTGGGCAAGAAGCGCCCGGATTTAGAGCTCGTTCCCGTATACCTGGATAACATGAACCGCGTCTTGCCGCGCGGCGAGTTCTTGCCGGTGCCACTGTTGAGTTGCATCACGTTCGGGCCCCCCATTTGGCTGGAGAACGGCGAACCAAAGGTCGAGTTCCTCAAGCGGGCCCGCGAGGCGGTGCGCCGGCTCAAAGAGCTGTAGTCCGAACGGCTGCCCACTGTAGGGAACGCCCTCCGTGGCGTTCCGGAACCACGAATTGACGTGGCTACACCGGCCCACCGTTAAAGACGGCCGGCACGCCGCCAACTATGCTCTAAAGTGTTTCGCTCGCCTCGAAACAACTGCGGCCTTGGGAAGGTATTGTCACTGATGCCCCTGATCGAGCTCGACGACATCCACAAGACCTATTCGCTCGGCGAGGCCACGGTCACGGCGCTCGATGGCGTGTCGGTCACGATCGAGAGCGGCGACTACGTGGCGCTGATGGGGCCTTCTGGCTCGGGTAAATCGACATTGATGAATACGCTGGGCTGCCTCGATCGCCCGGACCGTGGCAGCTATCTGTTGGACGGCCGCGAAGTTGTGACCATGTCGCGCGACGAGCGGGCGCGCTTGCGCAATGAAAAGATCGGCTTTGTCTTCCAGAGCTTCAATCTACTTAATCGCACCACTGCGCTGGAAAACGTCGAGTTGCCGCTGATGTACGGCCGCGGACTGACGGCACGCGAGCGGCATCGGCGCGCGCGCGAGTTGCTGGAGCGCGTCGGGCTGGGCGATCGCATGGACCATCACCCGGGGCAATTATCCGGCGGCCAACAGCAGCGCGTTGCCATTGCTCGCGCCTTGGCCAATGAGCCGGCGATCCTGATGGCGGACGAACCGACCGGCAACCTCGACTCGCGAACCAGCCGCGACGTCATGGCCCTTTTCGCCGAGCTGAACCAGCGGGATGGGATCACGATGATCTTGGTCACACACGACCAGGAAATCGGACGCAACGCCCGGCGGACTCTCGTCCTTCGCGATGGGCGAATTATCGTCGATACAACTCGTTTTGACGAAGCGGTTTCCGCCTTGCATCCCGCGGAGCCTGAGCCACTTCCGGGGCCGCACGCTGGAAGATGGGCGAGTGCGCCGCCGGCGAATGTGTAGAATAAGAGCCTGCAAGAACTTGTCATTCTGAGCGCAGCGAAGAATCTTCGCTGCGCTCAGATTGACCAAGCACAGCCGGTTTAACGGTTCATGAAGGGGCCAGCGTGGCACGATTCTTACGGTGGTTTGCTATCGTTGCAGTTATTGGCGGCGCGGCTTATGGCTTTACATTGGTACCTCCTGGACTTTGGGGACGCAGCGCCGCTTCAAATTATCGAGAGCTGCCCGTCACCCGCGGCGAGGTAATCTCCGTAGTCAATTCCACGGGCACCGTGCAACCGGTGCTGAGCGTTCAGATCGGTTCGTTCGTCTCGGGTCCCATCGCCACCACGCAAGTCGATTTCAATTCACGCGTTAAGGCGGGCGATACACTGGCGAAAATTGATCCGCGCCTGTTCAAGGCGAGGATCGCCCAAGACCGGGCGGCGCTGGCGCATCGCACCGCCGATCGGCAGCGCGTGGCGGCGCTGTTGGAACAGGCGCGTAACAACGAACGGCGCGCCCTCGAGTTGCGCAAAACCAAGTCGTCCTACATCTCGCAAGCGGAAATCGACCAGGTCACGGCCGACCGCAAAGTGTTCGAGGCGCAGCTCGAACTGGCCGCTGCTTCGATCGACGAAGCCACGGCGGCACTCAGCACCTCCGAGACCAACCTTGAGTACACCGTGATCAAGTCTCCTGTTGATGGCGTGATCATCGATCGCAAGATCGATCCGGGTCAGACCGTGGCCGCGCAGTTTCAAACGCCCGTGTTGTTCGTCGTCGCTCCGGAAATGGAAAAGCGGATGTACGTCTATGCCCAGGTGGATGAAGCAGATATTGGCCTGATTCGCGCCGCCAAAGACCGCAACGAGCCGGTCAAGTTTACCGTGGACGCGTACCCCGACGATTTATTCCACGGCGAGATTTACCAAATTCGTCTCAACCCCCAAACCGTTCAGAACGTGGTGACTTATACGGTCGTCGTGGAAGCGCCCAATCCCGAGCTGAAGCTGATTCCCGGAATGACGGCGAACCTCTCGTTCCAGATCGAGAAGGACGACAACGTGCAGCGGATTCCCAACGCGGCCTTGCGATTCTATCCGCGGACCGAACAGGTCCATGAGGAATTCCGGCCGCTGCTCGAAGGAACGGGTTTTGACCAGGAGACACAGGCCGAGGAAGAGGCCAACGCCAGCCGCCGCAGCGCCGCTCAAAAGGTCGAGGCCTCGCGCACGCGCAATCGCCGCCATGTGTGGGTGATCGACGGCGAGCTGCTCAAGGCCATCGAGGTCAGCACGGGCATCAGCGATAACGAAAACACGGAGCTGGTCTCCGGCGAGTTGAAGGAAGGCGACAAGCTGGTGATCGGCATCCGCCCCAAGGATACGCCGTAGGGCTATCTCTTGGCCGTTTCCGGTTCTCGCATTCCCCATTCCGCATTCCCCATTCCGCATTCCCCATTCCGCATTCCCCATTCCGCATTCCCCATT
>JBBDYH010000118.1:13902-17729 GCA_040901795.1 Pirellulales bacterium | reverse complement strand
CTCCGCGAAAGTCGCTACTTTCGTGGAGCGAAAGGCGACACTAGGCCTTGACCACGCGGGTTGCATCGGCGATCAGCCAGCAGACGGCGGCGATGCAAAAACCGACGCTTGAGATTGCAAACACCAGCGACCACTGGCGTTCGTCCGCCAACAGGCCGATGAACCAGCCGTAACCTGCCGCGCCCAGGTTGCCGCACATGTTGGCAAAGCCCAGTACGACCGCGGTGTTGCTGCGGCCGATATCCTGGTAGATCGCCCACAGCGAGCCGAGCACCAGGTCGGCCAAAAACGAGATAGCCACCATTTCGGCGACGAAGAGCCAGACGTTATCGGTCCATTGCGCCGCCAGATAGATGAGCGCCGCCAGGACGCTGGAGACTAAACCGGTGGCGCGGCGGCCCCAACGCAGACCGTAGCGCGCGACCGCGCGATCGCCCCACCAGCCGCCGCAGAGGTTGCCGGCCATGCCGGAGAGAGCGGTTACCGCGGTGAGGAGGCCGGCCACCGTCGTGCGAAGATCGCCGGTTTGCTCCGAGCTCGCGAAGACGCGGTCGAGCTCCGTGCCATACACCTCGACCAGGTACGTTGGCATCCAGGTGACGAGGAACACCCAGCCGATGTTGAGCAGAAAGTTGATCGAGCTTAAGACCCAGACGTTGTAGTCGAACAGTATCGACGCAAGCGCGAGACGCCGCGCGGGATCCTCGGATGCGGCAGTTGAGTCGGCTTCGACCTGGGCGACTTCCGCTGGATTGCAACGTGGATCAAGCCGCGGGCGGTCGTGGTGCCGCCACCAGAACGTCGCGGACCACGCCAGTCCCAAAACGCCGTAGATCATGAATATGGGACGCCAGAGGCCGGTCGACCATCCGAACGATACCGCGACTGCCTGCATCAACAGCGGCGTGACGGCGAAAGCCAGCAAGCCGCCCAAACGCCCGCCGGTGGAAACGCAACTGTTGGCGCGGGCGCGGCCCGCCAGAGGCACCCAGTTGCGAATCGTCGCCGCTGCCGCAGGGTACGCGCCTGCCTGGAAAACGCCAAGCAGAATCCGCATGAAGAAAATCGCCGTCAGGCCGTAGGCAAAGCCCATGAGCAGCGTGGCCAGCGACCAGAGCGCCACGTAGGCGGTCAGCGTGATGCGTCCGCCGAAGCGATCGGAGAGCCAGCCGGCGGGGACTTGCACGAGCGCATACGCCAGGAAAAACGCCCCAACCGCGCGGCCAAACTCTTCCTTGTTGACGCCTAGCTCGGCGATCATTGCGGGAGTGGCGGCGCCGATGCAAAAGCGGTCGAGATACAGGAGCAACGCCATCAGCACCAGCATGCCGACGACGCGGTAGCGGACGCAGGAGGCGGCGTTGAGCGGCTCGATAGTCTGTGGCGACTGATTGGGCATGTATTGAACCGCGGAGCCGCAGAGGCGCCGAGGAATCTGAAAACAGCATCACTGCTCGCAGCGAGCAGTGGCACACACGCTTTCGTGCCGCAGAGCGGCACGGGTTCGTTCCCACGCAGAGCGTGGGAACGAGGGTTAATACACTTCAACTCAACTGGCCGCGGGCATCTACGCGGATGGCAACCGCCGAGCCGTTTTCCCACCACCAAAATGTGTCGAGCAGATTTACACAAGGGCAAATATGGTTGGGCACAACGCTGACGCGCTGGCCGACCTTCGGTCGGCGCTTGCACATCGACACATCCACCTCGGCGTGCTCCTCGCTGAGGCGGACGATCTTCGCCTCGGGGTATTCGACGATCAGGCCATGGCCGCTTTCCGGCCGCGGCCCGCAACGGTCGGACGTAAAAACCTTGGAGCCCCCGTCAAGCACCACTTTGCCGGACACCGCGGTACTGACGACGGTACACAGCACGCGCGCGGCGCAATCGTCGAGGGTCGCATACCCGCCGTAAAGCTCATTGACCCCGTTGAACACGTAGGTGCCCGGGCGAATCTCGGTCAGCAGTTTGAAGTGGTGTGATTGAAAGGCGGTGGGCGTTGAGCCGCCGGAGACGATCCGAGCCGCGATCCAGTCGCGCTGCCAGACATTGAGCACTTCCTCAAGGCGCTCGGCGGCGCGGTCGATGTGCGGGCGTTGTTGCTCCGGCGAACCGGTGATGTGGCCGGGAAAGAACATCACGCCGTCGAGTCGCACGCCGGAAAGGCGATCGATCGCATGGGCGAGGTTTGCAGCCTCAGCCGCGGTTTGAACTCCGGTGCGGCCGAAGCCGAGGTCGAGATCGACGAGGATTCCCAACTCGGCGTGCTGTTCGCCCGCGGCGGCCGAAAGCGCCTCCGCCGCTTCCACCGAATCGATGCCAACGCGCACAGTCCGCTTGCGGGCGAGCTGTGCGAGTTTCCGCGTGCGCGGCGGATCGATCGCCGGGTAGGCGATGAGCACGTCGTCGCAGACTTCCGCCATGACTTCGGCTTCGCCGGCTTTGGCGACCGTCAGTCCCGCGGCCCCTGCGGCCAACTGCAGCCTGGCGACGAAGCGCGACTTGTGCGTCTTGGTGTGCGGCCGCAGGCGCAACCGATGCTCGCGGCAATAGTCGGCCATGCCGGCGATGTTGGCGCGCACGGTTTCAGCGTCGACTACGAGACAGGGCGTGGCAAGGTCGGCGGGAAGGTGTTCGACAGTAAACATCAGGGTTCAGGGGGCTGGGGCAGGGGCCAGCGGGTCGGGCGTCAGGGCAGTGCCTGGCGGAGTTTGCGGAGCCAATTGCCGAAAAAGATAGCGTCGATATCTTCGCTCTCATATCCGCGATTGGCGAGGATGTCTTCCAGCTTGTGGACGTCGGCGATGGACTTCAGGTCGTGCGGCGTTTGCTCCGTGCCGTAGGCGCCGTCGAGGTCCGTGCCGATGCCGACGTGACGCACGTCTCCGGCCAACTGGCAGATGTGGTCAATGTGATCGGCTGCGGCGGAAATGTCGAGTACCTCGGGAGACGTCTCGCCGCGAACCCAGCCGGGAAAAAGCATGATCGCATCGAAGGCGATGCCGATCACGGCGTCGCGCTCGACGAGCTTTTCGATCTGGTCGTCGGTGAGTTGCCGCTGCCAGGGGACCAGCGCGCGGCAATTATGATGGCTCGCCCAGAGGTGGCCCTGGAAGCGATTAAGCGCTTCGACCATGCTCTGATCCGAGAAGTGCGTGACGTCGAGGATCATTTCCAGCCGCTGCATGTGCGACAAAAGCGCGGCCCCGTCGGGCGTCAGCGGCCCCTCCACCGCGGTGCCGGCCGCGTAATGGCTGTAGCCGTAATGCGCCGGGCCAATGGCTCGCAGGCCAAGGCTCCACCAGTACTCAAGATCGGCCGGACTGAGAATCGGATCGGCGCCTTCCATGCTGAGGATTGCGCCGATGGGGAGCGAGTTTCGATCGCCGGGCGACGCCTCGATCCATCGCCGCCAGTGGTCGTCGAGCTCTTCGGCCGTCGTGATCATGCGCAGCTCGCCGCGGCGCTCCATCAGCCGGTAGTACGCCAACTGCGCGTGGCAGGCGGCGTACGCTCCTTCGCGCGTGGCGTGGTCGAGATCGGCGCGCAAATACCGCCGCTGGCGCTCGTGCCGCGGGCCGGAGCGGGCCAGGAGCGTGACGATGCAGACCGCAATGCCGGCGCGGCGCATCTCGGGAAGCGTCACTGTCCCGCGGCCACGAAAGGGGCCGTCATCCATCGCCGTTTCGGCTTCGTTCATCCGAGCCAGCGGGAGCCTCAAATCGCGATCGTAGTTGATCGCGTTGAGGGCGAGGTCGAGATGGGCGTCGATCATCAAGCGCATAAGTACCTCGTTCCGAGGCTCTGCCTCGGAATGCACTGTCCCC
>JBBDYH010000118.1:0-13892 GCA_040901795.1 Pirellulales bacterium | reverse complement strand
CTTACGGATCGGCAGGCGGAGCCTGCCGGGCAGCCCGTTCCCAGGCGGAGCCTGGGAACGAGATCAGCGTACGTCCGGCGAGCCGCTGAGGAAGGTCAACAGGTCCGCCACGTCCTGTTCGGTCAGTTCACTTTCCAGGCCCTCGGGCATCAGCGACTTGCCGCTGCTGGTCAGTTCTTCAATCTCGCTGCGGAGCAAGGCCTCGCGCTTGCCGTCGGCCTTAGCGAGCGTAATGCTGGTGTCGGATTCCTGAGCCAACACGCCCGTGTGAGACAGGCCTTGCCGGGTGGTCGCGGTGTAGCTTACGTACTTCGCTTCTACGGCGCGGTTGGGATCGAAGATCGAGACGAGCATCGTGCCCGGCAAGCGGTCGGTAAGCGCCGCGAGATCCGGTCCCACCTCCTGTCCGCGGTCGCCCCAGCGGTGACAGGTGGCGCACCGCTTTTCAAACACTGCCAGGCCGCGTCCTGCATCGCCGGACGACGTTCCGGCACTGACTGCGAGCTTGCTGAAGCGCTCGACCACACTTTCGCGATTGCGGTCGATCGAGTGAGCCAGCAGCTTTTCGGCGCGCTGCCGGATGTTTCTCTGCCGGTGGCCGATGAGGCGGTCGCGCTGCGCGGTGCTCAAGTCGCTAGGCTGCACCTCTCCCTGGTCAAGTGCATCGAGCAGCCGCGCCGAGGACGTTGCTTGAGCCAGTAGCGCATCGATGATCTGGCTGCGTATTTGGGGTGAATAGCGATTCCAATCGGCGAACAGCCGGTCAGCGATGTCTGCGCTTTGCAGACGCCCGACGAGGGCGATGGCGGCTGACTGGACGGCCAGAGGAGCGTCGGGCGAAACCAGCGTCTGAAGTTGCTTGTCTGCATCGTTGCCGACGCCGAGCAGCCGAATGGCGGCCACTCGCACTGCAAGCGGCGCGGCGTTGTCGCCGGCCAGGCGGGGGGCAGCAGCAAGCAAGCCAGCGAGAGCTCCGGCCGATTCGCCTCCGCCGGCAAGCAAGTCGCCGATGTTTTCGCTGCGCGATTCCAAGGCAGTGACGAGAGCGCCGGCGGCGCGTAGCTGCCACGCCGCAAAGCCGCCGTCTTGCTCCGCAGCGAGCAGCTTTGCGACGGGCTGCCAACCCCGCTTTGCATCGAGGCCGACGGCGGTGGCGATCACGGCGTCGAGAGCGCCGTGCGGCAGCGGTTCTTTGTTCGACGGTAGACCTCTCGCTCCGCGAGAGGAAACATCTCGCGGAGCGAGATGACTACGATTGCGGACCGCGTCGAATACGGCGTCGATGTTGTCGCCATGAAGCGAGCTGACGGCCGCCGCGGCGATGAAACGGTCGCCGGCATTGTCGATCAGCAAGTCCGCCAGCGCTCTTGCCGATTCTGCATCATGGCACTCGCCTAGCGTATAGGCCAACTGCTGACGCACTTGCACGTCGGAATCGGCGCGCAATCGCAGGCAAGCGGTTCGCAGCTCCGGTGAGCGATCCAAGAGCGGCTCGGCCAGACGAATCGCGTGCCGCCGCACGGCAGCATGCTCGTCGGCAAGACAACTGGCCAGCAACTCGGCCCGTTCGGCGGTCAATTGCTTCAGCCCATCAAGCGTGCACAAGGCGTGCAGCCGGACAGTGGCGCGTTTGCTGGTGCGGGCAATGTTCTCTAGTTCGTCTGCGATTGACGTATCGTGCAGCTCGATCAACCGCTGCTGTGCCATGTCGCGCACGGCGCCCCCGGGCGATTCCAGGAGGGCCACCAATTGCGCCGCGTTTAACTGATCAAAGCGCGGTATCTCGCGCGGCTTGACTCCGACGGGAAGCACGCGATAGATCCGTCCCTTGTCGTGGCCGGCGCGCAGGTCGAGTCGCTTCTGCCAGTAATCGGGGATCCACTCCGGGTGCTCGATCGTCTCGCGGTACATGTCGGCGATCCACAGGGCGCCGTCCGGACCCACGCGAATCGTTGTGGGGCGGCAATAGTTGTCGCTCGATGCGAAAAACTCGCTGGTTTGCTCGTCGTCGGCGCGCCGGCTGTTAAACGACACGCCTTGGCGGCTCACGACTTCGCGGTGGACGAGATTGTGCACCGGCTCGCTTACAAAACTGTTGCCGGCGAACTCAGGTCCAAACAGCTCATCGCGATATAGAATGGTGCTGCAGGCCGACGTGATCCGATTGGCCGTGTGATGATCGTTGAACCGCGGTACGGTGCGGCTAGCTGGAAAAACCGGCGCGTACCCGGACACGCCAGGTACGTTCACAATGCCGGATGGCGTCGGCACGTGGGGGTTGCGGCGCAGATAGCGCTCGTCGAGGGCGAAGTGATACAAGGGGTTCGAGTTATTGTTGCCGAACCAGTTGCCCCAGTCGTCTTGCTCGCGGCCGAACTGCGACTTGCCGGCAACGGCCTCGATCTCCCCGGTGTCCGGCCGCACACGCAGATCGCGGCCGCTGATGTTGACTTTCTTACCGGTCTTTAGGGAGCGAATCTCGCCACCGCTGTCACCGTTGGCGATGTGAATCCAGTTGTCGAGTCCCCAACGCAGTCCGTTGACGCGATGCTGCTGGTTCCCTTCGACAAAGCCCGTGTAGAGCGCCTCGCGATGGTCCGCTCGGCCGTCGCCGTCGCGGTCTTCAGCGTAGAGCAGGTCCGGCGCGCTGGTAATGAGCACGCCCTTGCGCCAGGCCATGACGCCCGTGGGCGAAGCGAGGCCGTCGAGAAACACTTGCGAGCGGCCGTAGCGGCCGTCGCCATTGGTGTCGGCCAGCCAACGCACCCGACCGCCCGGCTTGCCGCGGCCGTCTTCGCCCATAGGGTAGTCGGCCATCTCCACCACCCACAGACGGCCATCAAACCCCCAGGCGAAGGCGACGGGGTCCATCACCAGCGGTTCGGCGGCGACTTCTTCGACCTGGAAACCGGGCCGCACGCGGATTGAGCGCAGTGAAGCGTCGCGCGACTTGGCGCGCGGCTCAACAGTGGCTAACAGCTCGTTGAACGAGCGGCGATCGACGAGGTCGGGCAGGCGGTCGGTGGATTCGTTTTGCCACCAGACGTGCCGCGAGTGCATCCAGGCACCGGTGTTCATTCTGGCACTCACGATTGGTGGAATGCCGCGGCCAGTCTTCGGCGCTTCGTCCCGCTTGCCGACAACCGCGATGCGCGACCAGCCTTTATCCATCGATTCGAAGAGGTGCAGCGAATAGCGGTCGTCGTTGGAGAAAAGGACGTCGAGATGGCCGTCTTCGTCAACATCGATGAAGCGGAGGCCAGCATCGCGGCCCAGATCGTCGACAATCGACGTTTCCTCCGGCAGCGCAAACGGCACCCGCTCCCAGCGCCCGCTCTTGGTCCAGCGAAACACCGCGCGGGCTTGTGGGTTGCCGGCGATTAGTTCGCACGTGCCGTCGCCGTCGAGATCGCGAAACCGTACGCCCTGTTCCGCGCCGTCGACAACCGTTTGCGATGCTGCATCGTCTTTGTTCGTCAGAACTTGCAACAGTTGCGGGTGTTCAACCCACGAGCCGTCGATAAACTGGCATGCGGCCTGAGCCCAGCGGTGATTCACGAGCACGGTGGGATGGCCTTCAACGACACCAAACGGGGCGCCGGCCGGTCGCGAATGCCCTTCGGCATCGTGGAAGACCATCGCTGCCGGGAGCTTACTATCGCGCCATTTTCGCTCCGCCGGCGACCAGAGGCGCGTGAGCTGTTTCTGGCCGCCTGGCGCATCTGGATGGGCCGCCCGCCCGATTACCACGTCCTGATAGCCATCGCCGTTGAGATCCATCAGTCGCACGCCGTTGTCTTGTCCCTTCGCGCTCCGCAGCGGATTGCCCGCCAAGAGATTCTTTTCCAACCGCTCGGCCGCCTCGCGGAACGTCAAAAACTTCACCTTGCGGCCGTGCTTTTTCACCGCGTGATCAATCAGCTCGTTGATCTGCTCCGCGCGAATCCAGCCGTGCGGGTGGAATACGAGGTTGTAAACTCCCTGTTTGATCACCACGGCGTCGAGCGCCGCCTTTAGGTCTTCGAGCGTTTGCGGATTATTGGGCTTATTTAGGTTTTGCGCCGACCAGTCGCTGGGCGTGACGCAGGGAAACTCCCAGCACAAGCCGCCGATGACGTACGGATAGGGATAGTCGTCGATGGTGTTTACAAACGATGGGAACGGCAGATATTTGCGGAATTTGTCGCGGCCGTCCTTATCCAGGACAAGCTCGCGCGGCAGGTCGGGGTCGTTGGGCGTCAACACATTGAACACCGACGTGGAAATTGCGAGGAAGTTGCCCTTCTCGGTCGTGCCGTTAAAGATCTCGGCATAGAAGCGCGGGCTGTTCGTGTTCCGAGAATCGCAGCACGGCATCCGGTACGCCACGGGCTTATTGCCCGGGATGCTGGCCATCAAATCCACGCAGCGGTCATACGTGCTCTTAGCAGCCGCGAAATCACCTTTGGACAGCAGCGGACAAGGATGATCGATGGTATGAACTTCGATCGAGAGTCCTTCTTTGAGCCACTTCTGCAGGTGCGGATCCTGGGGGTCGATCGTGCAGGTCATGATGCTGACGGGCGCGCGGCCGTCGATCTGCTTGAGCCGCTCGAGAATCGGTCGCAGATATGCCTCCCATCGCTCGCTGCCGCGCATGTCGTCGATCGCCAGGACCACGACCGCCTCGACGCCTTCCTCGCCCACCCACTGCGGCGTGATGAGCTTGGGAAATGTTCGCGACGGGTAGTAAGGATCGGCCTGGTCAAGATAGGCGAGGCGGTTTCCATCGGCGGCGGAGGCGATGGCAATCGGCAGCATCCCCAGCACTAAGATAAACCGGCGCATAAATCGGCTTCCACAAAGGCCCACCATGGAACATCCCTCAACACGTTGCCAGGCGCAAGTAATGCTACCGATTCTCTCTCGTGGGCGATTATAAGGAGCGGACGATGGCTTTGCACGCATGCGTAAAGAGTTGTACTCCCAGAGCGTTCCCGGGTATCCTATGGAGCGCCCACCACGGTTGCGTGAGTTCACAACCCGACGCATCGACCGCAGGAGATCTGCCGATGAACGAGCCTGGCGATTCCGCGTCGTCTGTCCGCCTGTCGCGGCGAGCCGCGTTGCAAATTGGTTGCGCCGGCCTTGGCGCCGTCGGCTCGTTTTGGAGCAATTGGCTACATGCCGCCGCAGGGGGCGTTAACGAGAAGCAGCAGCGCGCCAAGTCGGTCATTCTGATCTTCAACTGCGGCGCGCCGAGCCACATCGATCTGTGGGACATGAAGCCCGAGGCGCCGGACAACATACGGGGGATCTTCAAGCCGATCAGTACCAACGTGCCTGGCATTCAGATCTCCGAGCTGCTGCCGCGGATGGCCGAGCGAGCCGACAAGCTGGCGATTGTCCGCACGGTACATCACACGCACGGCGCGCACAATTCCGGCATGTATTGGTCGATTGTCGGCAAGCCGTACCGGATCGATAACACGCTGATTAATCCCAGCCGCACTGACCTGCCGAGCTTCGGCACGCTGGTAGGCTGGCTCGCGCAGCGCGATGAGCACGCGAGCCTGATGCCGCCGTATGTGATCACACCAGCGCCGCATTGCGACAGCACGAAGTACATCACGCCCGGCCAGTTCGGCGGCTGCTTGGGGCCGCGGTACGACCCGTTGGTCGTGAACGGCGACCCGAACTCGGCGAAATTTCGCGTGCCCGATCTGGGTCTGGTCAAAGGCATGACCGTGGAGCGACTGCAAGAGCGGCGCAACCTGCTGGCGGCGTTCGACGAGGGGCCGCGCCTGCCCACGGAAGCGGTCCGCGATCACGAGGTGAACCGCGCCAAGGCGCTTAAGCTAATGACGTCTGATGTCGCCGGCCGGGCGTTCGATCTCTCCAAGGAGCCGGCGAAAGTGCGAGAACGGTACGGCCGTCATTCGTGGGGCCAGTCGCATTTGCTCGCGCGGCGGCTGGTCGAGGCCGGCGTGCGCTTCGTCACCACGGTCAACGGCCCGAGCATTACCTGGGACACTCATGAGGATAACTTCAAGCGGCTGAAGGACCGGCTGGTGCCGCCGATGGAGCAAGCGTATGCGGCGCTCATCGACGATCTGGACGAGCGCGGTTTGTTGGACAGTACGCTGGTAGTTTGGATGGGGGACTTCGGCCGCACACCGATCATCAACAAGACGGCCGGCCGCGACCACTGGCCGCAGTGTAACTCGATGGTGCTGGCGGGCGGCGGGATTCGCGGTGGCCAGGTCGTCGGCGAATCGGACAGCAAGGCGGCCTATCCGCGCACTCGGCCGGTGACACCCGCCGACATTCACGCCACGGTGTTCCAAGCGCTGGGATACGACGCGCAGACAATCACTTATGAGACCGCCGACGGCCGTCCGATGCCGCTCTCGGAGGGACGTGCGATTGCAGAGCTGTTGTAAAGGCGTCTTTTTTCGCCGGCGGATGTCGCCAGCGCGGCGAGAACTTCAGCATCGAGCCATCGCTCACCACTCACCACTCGACCGCTCAGCTTGGCGACAGGGGGCGGCGGATTCACCGCCGGATTGTAAAACACCCCCAACAACGTCGCGTCGTCGTCATCGACAAAGCCGTTGTACTCGAAGTCCCCGAGCGCCCAGACGGCGTTGGCTGTTGTCGGCGCGTACGAAGCGCCGACCACCGTCGCGTCATCGTCGTTGACGAAGCCATCGAGGTTGGCGTCTCCGGTTCGAGTGTCGGCGATGAGGATTGAAGTCATGTCCACCGGTACGCCGCGGAAGGTCGTATAAGCGCCCAACGGAAGCGTAACGTTCTCGGTATAGCCGATCGAGCGCGACTCTGGGTCCATTGTGTTCGCTTGCGCTACGGCGCTGCTCGTGATTCCTGCGCCATTCCAGCTGGCGCCCAAACCTGGTCCGCCGCGGCCGGCGAGAATCCTTTGGCGAATGGTAGCTACCGGCGAAGCCCCGGTGTAGTCCAGCACTACGGCGTTATTGCCGATGTCGAGCGTGGCCCCGCTCCCCAATGTCAGACTAGAAATGACGCTGGTCTGGCCGTCCGGCAAGAGCGTCACGCGACTGTTGTCTTCTAGCGCCAGGCCGTTTTGCGAGAGCCGGCCGGTCGAGAGCCGCGCGCCGGCTTGGACTGTGGTGTTCAGCGTTCCGCCTGCGGCCGCGCTGTCGATCCGTGCGCTGCCGGTTTGAAGGAACAATGTGTTGACGCCTGCGCCGGCGTTGTAGATCAATTGTCCGAGGCCCAACGATCCTTGTGTGCCGGTATCGACTATCAGAGAGTCGTCGCCGCCCAGCGCGTCGATCGTCAAGCTGGAACCCAATGCCGAAAGTTCACTTGCATACGTCGGTTGGCCAATCGGCGGAGTGTTTTCATAGACGTGCAACTGTGCGCCCGAGCGAATGACGTAGTAGGTGTCGTTGCCTTCGCTGCCGGTGATCGTGGTCAGTGGCTGCTCGAGGTCGGCCACGCCCGGCGACGCTGATTCACCACTCCAATTCGTCGGCTCGTTGCCGTAGATCGACCGACTCGCGCGCGTCAGCGAGGTCCCGGTTCCATCGGGCGAGATTGGCCAGGGGGCTTGGTCGTTGTAATCGACTTCATCAACCAACAGGTACGGGATCAAACCGCCCGGCTGCGGCGTGTCCGGCCGCACCAGCCGCACGGTTTCGCCACCGTTGTCGAGAACGCCGCCGTTGAGGACCCCGGCATAGCCGCCCACCAGTTGCGCGTTCTGCGGCAGGCTTGGATAGGCCGCGCAAAATGCGGTCAGCTTCGCGGCATTGCCGGCGTTGGCGGGATCGAACCGCAAGACGACGAGCGTCCCGCGCGCCGGCAGCGTCGTCGCGCCGAACGTGAAATCAATGCCTGCATCGAACTTCCAACCAGCGAGGTTGATTGCGGCATCGGTAATGTTCGTCAATTCGACGTATTCCAGGTCGTCATTGCCCGACTGCGCGTTGTACATCAGCTCGCTGATGATCACGGGGCCGATGCGCGGGCCGTTATTGGCGGTCCCTAACGTGCGCGATTGCATCGGGTACAGGCTGCCCTCGCCGTTGGGCCAGCGGCCGAACGATTCGCCGTTGGCGGCTGCGGCGAATTCGACGTGATCGATGAAGTTCAACAGCTTGCCCGTGGTTGGGTCCGCCTGGAGTAGATAGACATCGTCTCCTTCGGCGCTGTTCAAGCCGAAGCCGAGCGAGCCTTGGCCAAATTGCGACTCGTCGAAAACCAGATAACCACCGGCGGCAATCACGGTGTCGGTCGGAATGCGGAACTTCTGATAACTGTCGTTGCTGTCGCTGAGGTACCAACCGCCGACATTGATCGGCGCACTGGTGGGATTATAAAGCTCGATTGCGTCTGCAAGCGGTGGATCCGTGTGCGTCAGGACCTCATTGACGACAATACTCTGGATGCTGCCGATGCCCACTGTCCCCGGCGAGCCGCCGTACTCCGTGCTGCTGCGCCAGTTTTCGGGATCGGTCGAGTCCCCGAGTGGATTGATGATCTCGAGCGTCGAGCCGTTGCCGCCGGCCCGGCCCGGCCAATCATTCGAGTTGTCGTAGGCAAAGTTCTGGATCGTCTCGCCGAATGGGCCCAAGAGCTTTAGCTCTTCACCGGCGTTGTTAAGCGAGCCGGTAAATGTACCGTTAGCCAGTGCGACGCCGGTCCCATAGCGGCTTTGGAAAGCGGCCACGTTTTTGGACACCACAATCCGCTGACCGGCGCCCAGCGACTGATTGCCAAACGTGTAGGTAACTCCCTCGCTGATCTGGATGCCGTTGAGATTGATCGCCCCGCTGCCGGTGTTCAGCAATTCGACGAATTCAAAGTCGCCCGCAACGTAGGGTGAGCCGGCGGGTGGACCGACCGGAGCATAATTGACCTCGACGATTCGCAGGGGCTGTTCCGGCAGCAGGAACAATGCTTCGGTCAGCGCGCTCCAATTGCCGCCGGTCAGCACGCGAGCCTTGACGCGCGTACTGGCATTAAGCGTAAGGGCGCCGCCGTAGAGCTGCGCTGTAGGGTTGATCGCTCCGCCGGGCAAGCGCGGGTCGGAGCCGTCGATCGTGTAGTAGATGGTCCCGGCGGACGAGGAACTGATCGACAGCGAGAACGGGGGCGTGATTGTGCCGCCGTGCTGGCTGAACACCGGTGGTGTCACCGACGTGTACAGACCCCGCGACAGAAGCTGGTTCTTCACGACGTTTGTCCGAGCCGGAAAGTAACCGATAATGAGCGACCGGTTATCGGGAAACCAGTCGGTGTCGCGCGTATATGGCGTGGCGCGGCCGTTGTCCCCCCAGCGGACGCTCTCGCCGACGATCGCGCGATCGACTTCGTTCATCCGGGCCTGGTACGCGGCGGCGGCGTTGGCGGGTGTCATCACGCCATCGTTGAAGAAGTGTTTGTGCACTCGATCTGCAAACAATAGGCGATATTCCGCATTGGTCGCCAGCCTCTGATGCAGATAGGTCGGGCTGCCCGCGTTGTTCTTGCCGGTGACGTCGGTCGTGCTCTGATGATGCTTAAGCACGTGCTCAGCGTCCCAACTATGGAAGTGCCACTTGCCATTGGTGTCCACGCGGTTGAACGATGCGTACCAATTGTGGTGTGCCCAGTCGGTGTTGCCGGCGTAGAAATTGACGATCATGTAGTCGATGAAGGCGGTGACATCCAGCTTGTTGAGCACGGCCTGATAATTCGCATCGATCGTGAGGTTCTGGCCCGCCAGGTTGAGCAGTTGCAAGTAGTTGGTGTTCGAGCCGGCCACCACGCGGTTGCTGGCATGTTTGATGATGTCGTAATGGGTATCGTCGCCGCCGAGATAGGCCGCCGCGAAGTTCTCGTCCGGGCGCTCGTGCACGTAATACATGCCCCAATACAGGCCGTTCAAATACAGATGCACGAACCGCCCGTGCGGCGCTGCACCGCCGGTGGCAAGCTGCAAGTCGGCCACGAACTGGTCCTGTATGTATTTCGCGTTCTCGCGCTGGCTGCCATCTTGATGGTGCAGCCACGAGTAGTTGAGCACGCTGTCGAGAACCAGCGTGTCGAAGCGATCGACCGCGTCGCCGCCAAAGAAGTCGTAGTCCAGCTCCGCCGGCCCGTAGGCGCTTTTGAACTTGAGCTGCATCGACAGCTTGTCGTCTTTCCAGCGCTGATCGCTGGTGCCACCTTGGATCTCGACGGCGGCGTTGAGTTGAAAGCCCTCGCTGCCGTCCGGGTTAATCAACTCCGCCGAGACGGCACGCTCGATGGCCGTCCCGCTGATGTAGATGCCCCGGCCGTTGCTCCCAAACCAGTCGTTCCAAGGCATCACCAGCGACAGCGTGGGCACGCTCTTCAAGTCGTCGATGATGGTGTCGGAGTAGGGGCGTCCCGGACCGACGAGATCCTGGTCCATTTCCCAGTCCGGCCCGGCATGACCCCAGTTGGCATACGCCGGCAGGTTTGCGCCACTCTGCCGGATCACGTCGCTGAGCTTGATATACGTCTGGGTGTCAACGTTCGTCGGTGTCAGACCGGCTTTGAACGCCGCCGCGCGGAGCGTAGTCGTCGTGCTAATTGGAATCGGCCCATTGTAGACCAGCCCAGTGGTGGCCGTGGGCGGCGTGCCGTCGAGCGTGTAGCGAATCTGAGCCCCCGGCGTGGGGGATGAGATTTCCACCTGAAACGTTGACTCAAAGAATCCGCGGTCCACGCTGAATGCCGTGTCGGCGACAAAACCAAGCGTGCCGGGAATGTTCGCGGCGCCGGGCGTCGGAGTGGTGAAGTAATTCTCAGTAAGGAGCCGGTCCTCGATGCCGATCAGTTCCGGGAGAATCAGGAAATCAGAGTCGTTGACAGTGTCATTGAGGCCATGGATTGCCAACACGTTGCCGCCGGGTTGCAACAACTGAATGAACGACGAGATGTCGATCGTCTCGACCACGCTCTCCAGCGCCCCTTCCCGGGCGACTGTGGCATCGGCATTGAAGGCGGGCGGGATTCCGACCGCCCCCGGCGCATTGCGACGGGCAACCTCGACGCCGTTGAGATACGCAACGAACCCATCGTCGAACCGCATCTTCAATTCCAGCGCCTCGAAATCGACCGTCGCCTCGCCATCTAGATCCACATCGAACGGAATGCGCATGTACGCCGTGGCGTTCACGTTGTAACTGGCGGTTTCGGTGTTGGCGTTGATCAGCGACTGGTAGCCGCTACCGCGCTCGTGGCCCACGCCGGTGCGGGTCTGCGGCGTCGACACCCATGACGCGTCATCGAAACCGGGCGCTGTCCAGCTCGTCCCTAGCGCGGCGGTTGCCGGCACGTGCCAGCGAACATTTGCCCCGGCGATGATCAACTGCTCGGTGCTCGGTTGGAGGAGCACGCCATACGACACGTTATTGAGCTGCTCGGGAAATTGATCGTAATCGTGCAGAATCTCGGAGCCGTTCGCCCCGACCAGCCCAAGGTACTCGCCGTTCTGTTCCAGGGCGAAGTTCGTGTGCAACTCCTGACCGGCGACGGCCCGGTCCTTCGCCGAAGCAAACACGCGGATAAAGCCGCCGGCCGCGATGGGCGTGCTCGGAAATCGCCATTTCTCCAGCTCGCCGGCGTCGTCGGTGAGGTAGTGACCCGCCAGATTGCCGGCACTGTCGCCGATGTTCTGCACCTCAATCCAGTCGGAACGGCTGCCGTCCACATCGACGATCCCGGCAGTGTTCGAGGCCATGAACTCGCTGATGATGAACTGGGCAGCCAGCGCCAGCCGCGGCTCGAGCCTTTCCAGGCTTGAGACCATCGACGGGCCACGACGGGTGCGGCGTTTCACGGTCCGGGTACGGTTCAGTCCGCGGCCGCACGCGCGGGCAATTCGAGAGACAAACTGTCGCATTCCTGTTCCTAGTCCGTGAAATTCACGCCGCAAGCGCGCATCCACGCCAACCGCACCTTCGCGCGCCGCAGGTACTCCCCATAACCGGTCTCAGGCCGCCGGCAGAATCGACGACCAGGAGGCCCCAGCCATGCTTTAAGAATGATCAAGAAGCGCTTCGGTCGCAAGAAGCGCTATTGACGGGTTCGCGGCACTGCTCACTGCGAGCAGTGGCAAGCCGCATGCAGGGTGGTAACTCGAAGCGTCAGCGAGGGAACCGACTAATTCGCCCTCGCTTACGCGTCGGGTTACTGTTGACGGGAGTTCTCAGACCTTGTCAGCAGTCGGCACGACGAACGGCGCCCGGTAGTCGCGCGTGAGCATCGCGTTGGCGTCGCTGTTGCTGGCGAACGTCTCCGTTTGCGGATCCATCTCCAGTCGTGGTCCTAGGCGTAGCCGGGTCTGTCCGTTGATCTCCACGTCGTTGTCTTTGAGGTGGGCGATGGTTCTCTCGAGGGTCTCCAGGTTCTTGTCGGCGCTCTTCGCGGTGCTGAGCCGAGCTTTTACTTCTTCCAGGCTAGTCTCCTCGCCGAGCCGGTACGAAATGTTTCCCGTGTGGCAAAGAGCACTGGAGAGATGTCCCTGGAGGATGTCGGCGTTGAGATCGTCGTGCTTGCGGCTGCGGACGGCCTTGATGAAGTTCGCGAAGTGATGGCCATAACTACCCCCTGTAAACCGTTCGATTTCTTGGCCGTTCTTGTCGAACGCAGCGCCTTCGTCATAAGCAGTCAGCACGACATAGCCGTCGGTTCCTTCGAAAATCACGCCTACACCGGCGCCCTTGAGCTTATCGGTCACCAGACCGCGGACTTCGAAGACCAGCGTCTTTGGCCCGTAGTCGTGAATAATCACCTGCGTGTTGGCTGTCTCGCCGGCGTCTTTGTAGCCAAAGCGACCGCCGTAGCTGAGCACCGCCGGGCTGACAGTGTCGACGCCCAATCCCCAGCGGGCGATGTCCATCTGGTGAATGCCCTGGTTGCCCAAGTCGCCGTTGCCATAGTCCCAGAACCAGTGCCAATCGTAATGAATCGGACCCTTATCGCCGTTTCGATATGACGGCTTCAACGGCGCGGGGCCGGTCCAGAGATTGTAGTCGACGCTATCGGGGACCTTTACTTCCTTCCGTGAGCCGATCGAGGGACGTCGCTTGTAGCACAGTCCACGTGCCAGGTTTACCTCGCCGATCTTGCCGGCCTGCATGTACTCGATGGCGTCAATCGTCCCCTTCATCGAGCGGCATTGCGTGCCGGTCTGGCAGATGCGGCCGAGCTTGCGGGCGACCTGGACAATGCGGCGGCCCTCGCTGACGTTGTGGCTGACCGGCTTCTCGACGTACACGTCCTTGCCAGCTTGCATGGCCCAGATGGCGACCAACGCGTGCCAATGGTTCGGGGTGGCGGTGCTGATGCAGTTGATCGACTTGTCGTCGAACAGCTCCCGCAGGTCTTGCACGTACTTCGGCCGGCGGCCGGTCCGGCGTTCGACCTCTTCGCACTTGCGGTTGCCGACGCGCGAGTCGGCATCGCAGATCGCCACCAGATCCACGTCCTTCCGCTTAGTGAATTCTTGCAGGTGCGCGCTGCCTTGACCGTTGACGCCAATCGTGGCGATGGCCAGTTTTTCGTTGGGGCTAGTGCTTTGCTTCTCGACTTGCGCAAACGTCGCGAGCGGTGTACCGCCAACGGCAGCCGCGGCTGCGGCGGTAAGCATCGATTCTTCCAAGAACTGGCGGCGGGATAGGTGCGACATGGGGGAGGCTCCTGTCGGCGGTGGGTGAAAGGAGTGAGTGGTGAGTTGTGAGTGATTGAGTGGTCAACAGCAAACCCGGTGTTTCCCAGGCTGGGAACCGGCTGATGGCCGTTCGAACGCCTTAGAATACCCGCTTCTGCGCCCAATTGCCAGCGCGGAGGCCAGGAACGAGCCGGTTGCGTTGTGCCGAAGTTCGTGGTTTGTTTTGGTTTGTATCGAGCGC
>JBBDYH010000117.1:0-17731 GCA_040901795.1 Pirellulales bacterium | reverse complement strand
CACTGGGACGGTCATCTCTCCAAACTCCACTTGTGATTCAGCGATAGATTATATCCGACCCCTCCGCCGTGCGTTAGGTTCGCCGCCACATGGAATTTGGCTCCATTGGAGAGCCGGCCGGTTCATTGTATTCGCGTCATTTCACTGACGACGTAGCTGTAGATCGCTTCGTCCCCATCGGCTTCAATGATCCTGTTGCGCCAGCCGAAGTCACACAGCGTATCGTCGCTTTCGGCCTTCCTCAGTGACTCGTGCCAGGCGGACTCCCTCGCCACGATCACGGGCTGCTGGCCGAACTGATCGGCGGTGATGTCCAGGATCACGTCGCCGATCTGCAACCAAACGTGGCCGCCGACTTTGCCATCCGGGCGTTTGCCGTAGACCTCGGCGCAAGGCCCGATCTTCGTGTGCTCAAGCACATAGCGGGCAAGTAGCCGGCAGGCGATGTTGCACTTCTCGCGCGGAAAATTGGCCAGCCGTGGCGAGTTCGCCGACTCAAGCACGTTGCGCATTCTCTCCGCAATGCGCCGCAGTTCGGTGATCTGCGCGCTGGTCATCCCCATCGCGCTCTACTGTTTCTTGGGAAGTGGCGGAGGCGGGGCCGGTGGCCGTTGCTGGATTGTCGTCGGTCTGGGGTTCCGGCCCGCTTGTGCGTGTTGTCCGGCTGATTCCGGCATGACGGCTCGAATTATGCCTGGTACGTCAGCAGGGGGACTATTATCTGATCTGTGCTGAGATTGGCAGTCGGCGGGCATTCTTGATAGTCGCGCTTCCGCAGAAAGACGCGGACCCTGCTCTGATTGGTCCAGTGCGACGGGTGCTCGTCCGAATCCACCTCATGCTTCGTCAGCCGGTCACACTGTTTGCGAAACCACTCTTGGAATTGTGCATTCAATACTCCTGACCGAAATAGCTCTCGGACTCTTGCGCCGACCAATGGCCCTCCGGCACACCGAGTCGCCCATCCAGCATCAGATACTCGCGGATTTCTTGTTGGGTCGGGTTTCGCTTGTTGCCCAGTTCGGCGTGCCGACGAAGCTGAGACGCATAGTCGGTCGTCGGACTTGTAGCTGGCGCGGAATATGACTGGTAGCTGGAGGGACTTGACGACGGGCCGCCAAACAGCAAACGAGTACGGTTCCAAAGCCCAACAAGGCATTGGTTACTTCGGGCGGGAACGTAGGCTCACTTTGGGTTGGTGGTTGGGCCGCAGCCCAATCGCGAAGTCGCTCTTCTGGCGATGGCTGGTCAGGAATTGCATTGGCTCCAGGCAGGGCCGACAGAGGAGGCCGATCAGAATAACGTGACCCCAAGCGGCACCCCACGGTCGTGTATCCTTCATTTAAGCAAACACCAGAAGACGCAGCCGACGAGCAGCCCAATGATGAAATCCGTCAAAGGATCGAACAAGATCATCGGCTCATCCTTTCCAGGTTATCGGCAACCCACTTCGAACCATTGATCGGCCGGCTCAGGCTGACTGCGGCCTCGGCTCAATAACCACGAATCAGGCGAAGCAGTGTCTTGTTTTGCCTCGTCAGCATTCATCCCGTGGCTGTTCCATGAGCTTGCAGTCGCCAAACATCAGCGTCGCCACGCCGACAAGGCACAGCACAGCAGTCAAAATGACGTTCTTCATCAGTATTCCTCCGGCAGCAGGATGCAGGTAGACGAGCGATCGGCCTCGGTAATGACACAGACCTTCACGCCTTTCGTTGTGTGGTAAACCGAGACGATGCGTGCGCCCTCTTTCAAGGCCCGTTCGTTCGTCTCGGCATCTTCGGAATCCACGTCACCCCAATCACCTCTGACATGCCGACGAATAAACTCGTCGGCTGTCTGTCGTGCGTCCTGTAGTGCCTCTGCCGTCCCCGGAGTGACCACAGTTTGGCCGAGCGAGAACATTGGGCGGGGAATATCGACCATCCTTCTCCTACGTCTCGGACGCTAAACGCTAAGACGTGTCCATTGGAAAGTAAGGGATGCGCCTGATAGCTCTCCGATTGAATCGGATCGGAAGGCTGCCAACCATCATTGTGCCTTTGCCAAACTGCTCTGTGATCTCTGGGCTTTAGTGAGTCTCGCTTTTCCCTTCGCTTTGGCGCGAATCGGATCACCGCGCCCGGTGGATGAATACTCCATCTCCACTTCGATCGGGTCTCCGTTATGGGTCATCTCTTTGACCATCGCATCCGTTCTCCGGGCTGTAACCACACGTTGCGATAAGTACGCCGTCCGTGTCAGTGATTCGGAACCGTTTTCGTTCACCGTTGCTCACCGCCACAGACCGCGCCTCAGCCTTTGCAGCAGACATGGCTTTGCCTAAATAATCACCGTTGCCCAATAAATTGGGCGGCTGCCCAAAAACTTCAGCCAGACAAGTTGGGCAGCCCTTCAACCGCTCCGTCCCGTCCGACAAGTACGAGCGAAATCCCAACCTTCACCATCAACGGGCGGCGCTGCCAAACGAGCTTGGCCCGCTGCGATGTACCCGACGGCACTGCTACCAACAGCACATCGTTCTCTGCATATTCTTCGACGGTCATAAGCTGTCCGATGGCCTCATGGATCAGCTTGTTTTCGGGATTGCCGGCCGATCGCTCAAGGTTGCCTCTCTTGCACTCAGCGCGGACATGCTTTTTCCCAACCTCGGCGATTACGTCCCCACCGCGAGAATTCGCCGAGATAATCAACCGGTGGCGTTGCTTTTCATAGATGCCCAACCACGAATGCTTGCCATTCTGTTCGACAAGCATCCGTCCCTCTTGCAGCATGAATTCGCGTGCTGGGAACACGATCTTGCCGCCGGATTGAACATGGTGCCTATCGAGACAGACTGTTACGGATTGCGAAGCCGTGGGCAGATTCAGAAGATAGAACGCTAAGCGGATCGCAACCTCGCCCTCGGGCATCTGCGTCAACGGCGGGTCGTGGGTCTCGGTAGACAGCTTGTCTGTTGCCTCAATTCTGACTTTCTGGGCAGAATCACGATCTGTCCATAAATTCGGTTAAGGGTTAGGATTGTGCGGGCGTACTGGGCAAAGCCCGCAGACAGCGTATCGGCCGTGGCAAACGGTGAGGCGGCGTTATCTTTCCAGGTTGCGAACTTCACCGAAACAACTCCGGTTTCTCCAGCGCCAGCCGGGTCATCTTTGCTCCCAGCATTGTCAAAGCGTCGTTGTACGCCCGACTCAGGTGGTCGCTACTGTGAGCATGGCCGAACTCGTGGATCACGAGGTCGATCACTCGTTCGCTGATGCCTTGCTCGAAGAAATCGCGGCCGAGGCAGTGAAGGTTCAGGATGAAGCCGGACCTGCCGTAAGTCGCATTGAATTTCCAGTCTCGATCGTTGACGAACGTAACATCGATCGGCTTTCCGATGAGTTCTTCGTGTGCTCTCAAGATAAAGTCCGCGACTCGGAACATCCCGTCCGTCCACTGTCGAACGGGGTTCAGCGGCGTCCCGTCCGGGTGGAACGGCTTCGGGCTGGGTGTGACCTGTCCGGCCGGCGGGAGTGCGCCGGCGCGGCGAGCATTCTCCCACTCGGCGGCCGTCAGGTTCCCGCCGTAGACGATCTGGCGGCCTTCGGCAGTGGAAATCTTGTTGGCTTCCGGGTCCGAGGGGTCATAGGCGACCGCATTCTCGCCGAATCTCGCAGTAAGGGCCTTCTTAACGGCCTCGGGAGCGGCTCTTTCGTCGCTACAAGCCTCTCGGACCCAGGTTTGTGAGGCGTCTTCAGGCTCGATCTCGACGTTGTTCAACACGGCAACGCGCACGGCTCGCAAGTAGGCCGGCGTCACGTTGTCTCGGTCAGAGTTCAGCAACACCTTCTGCTGAACGTCAACGTGGAAGCGGTCCCCTGTTTCGACGACGGGTATCCCCATCTCATAAAGCATGGCGACTTCACCGGGGAGCGGCTCATAGACCTGAACGCGAGTCTTCCGCTCGATCCGACGCAACACGCCTTCCTCATCGGCGATCAGCGTCGGCAGCTTGGTCTGGAAGTTCGCCACCGACTCACGTTCGGGTAATTCTTCCCCATTAACGGTGGTTTTGATGCCGGGTGGCTTGATCAAGCATCGTGTGGACGCGATCATCTCGTCCATTTCGGCCCGAGTTATCGGTACTTCGACCTCGATTTGCGAACCCTTGGACCGACAACCCCGCAACGTGTGCCGACCACTCTCATCGAAGCGGACGCCGCCTTTCGTCGTGATGATCTCAGCACGGTGGGCCAAGGCCAGCACAAGCTTCTCACCGAGGTTGAATCGACCCCGCTTTTCTGCATTGGCCTTCTTCTCGCTTGATGCGAAGAGCGTGTATGCGTGCGAGAGATCCGTGAACCCTTCGGGATCGTCGTCAACGACCCGGATTGCGGCTGCGGCCTTGTTTGGGAGCGGTTCAATGGTCACTTCGACCGTCGTGACTTGCTGATCCCAGGCGTTAGAAACTAACTCGTGAAGAATATATGCCTTCGATCGGCCCTTCATCAGCGCCGCGAGGCCGCGTTTGTCCACATTGAACCACGTTTCACTCATTCCACGTCCTCAGTGTTGCCGCCGTCCGTTTGAACCTCGAATCGCGTGATCCGCTGATGGCGGTAAGACTATCGCCTCTATAAGGCTGCGTAGGGAAGACTCGCATTTCTAAGTTATCAGACGTGGTCTGCATGCCAAGAAGCGTTAGTGGAATTCGCCCAAGCCACGGCTCGATTCTCCATCAAGGCCACGGCTGATAACAGCAGTGGCATTTCGTCATGCCGCTTGACGCCGATCCTCGTAGATCGCAATCGCGAGCGCGTCGTCCAGGTCGTCGAAATCGTACCCGTCGCTCAAAAGAGCATCGGCGAGATCGTGCGTGTGGGCCACGACCTCGGTTACCTTTTCCCGCTTCTTCCACTTCGGGCGATCGCTTGCGAACAGCCAATTGAGGTGTAGGCGAATCTTCGTCATTGTTGCGTTCTCCTATAGCAAGAGTGCTGTTCTCAACCATGCACTATTTTCTTCGCGTATGCTGGCAATTTCCGGGGGGTATTCGGGGGCAAAGAGGGGTTTTCGGAAGACCGAAAACCCTCAAAAACACCGAGAAAAACGCTGTTTCTCGCAACCAGCGACCCCGCCCCTGAGCTACAGGCGCGTTGAGGCTATTTTACAGCCCTTTGCGGCGCTCTTCCAGCAGCGGTCGGAATGGATGCGTTCGGCGCCCGCGAGTTTTACGGTGTATCCGTGCATCGAAGCCACATCAGCTTCGGCGACCGGGCGTCGATCTTCGTTTACATCCAGGGTGAAATGGGCTATCCTCGCATCCGTCCTACCCTCTGTCCCAGGAAGTGACCATCATGGCAAAGCGAGCCGTCAGCGAAAGTGTCAACAAGAGCGAAGAGATCCGTAAGCTAGTCAAAAGCGGCCTGAAGAAGCCGGCCGAAGTACAAGCCAAACTGGCCGACCGCGGCATCAAGGTCAGCGCACAAATGGTGTCGACCGTGAAAAGCAACATGCGGGCGCGGAAATCCGCCAGAAAGATCGGTCGCCGCCGCGCAATCGCCAACAGCAGCGCACCGCCAACGGATCTGCGGACGCTGGCTCGGTTCATTCGCGGAGTGCACGAGGTGGGCGGCATCGGCGAGGCACGCAAGATCCTGAAGGAGTTGGAATAGCAGGGTGCTCGTCATGCAACCAAATCGTCAAGATCAAGGCTGTCGAGAGTTGCGGCGCCTCGCGCGAATCAGTCGTCGCCGTGTGCTTCAGGCCGGCGGACTGGGGTTGCTCGGTTTGTCGTTGCCGCGGCTTTTCGAAGCCCAGGCCAGCGCTCGCGGCGCCGCGCAGACCAGTGGCTTCGGCCGCGCCAAGCGCTGCATTTTCCTGTTCATGTGGGGCGGGCCGAGCCACCTCGACACCTTTGATCTCAAGCCCGGCGCGCCCTCCGATATCCGCGGCGAATTCCAGCCGATTCCGACCAACGTCCCCGGCATTCAAATTTGCGAGCATTTTGGTCGTGTGGCCGGCGTGATGGACAAGCTGTGCCTGATCCGGTCGCTCTGTCACGATGACCCGGCGCACCTCTCCAGCGGACATGCCTCATTGACCGGCCATCTCGCGCCGGTCGTTCGCAGCGACGCCGAACCGCCGAGCGATCGCGACAGCCCGCACATTGGCTCAGCCGTGGCGCGGCTTCGACCTGGGCCCGCCGAATTACCCTCGTTCGTCACATTACCCTGGCTTTGTTACCATCCGGCGGCGCCGGGCGGTCATGCGCCGGGACAGGACGCCGGCTGGCTGGGGAAGCGGTATTCGCCGCTATTGATCACCGGCGACCCGAATGATCCCCAATGGCGAATCCCCGAGCTCAGCTTGCTGGACTCGGTAACCACCGAGCGGTTGGAAAGCCGGCGCGAGTTGTTGGATTCGCTGGACTCGTTGCGGGCGGGCATGGACCTGACCGGAACGCTGTCGGAAGTGAACTCGTTCCAGGAGAAGGCATTCTCGCTGCTCGGCTCGCCGGCGGTGCGGCAGGCGTTTGACCTGGGTCGCGAGCCGGCCGTGGTGCGCGAGCGCTACGGCCGCAACGTGCACGGACAATGCGTGCTGTTGGCGCGGCGACTCGTTGAGCACGGCGTGCCGATCGTCAGCGTCAATTGGCACAACGACGGCAAGTTCTTCTGGGATACGCATGGCAACAACTTCAATCGATTGAAGAACGAGCTCATTCCTCCGGCCGACCAGGCGCTGTCGGCGCTGTTGAGCGATCTTGATGAGCGCGGGTTGCTCGACGACACTCTGGTTTGCTGGGTCGGCGAATTCGGACGCAAGCCGCAGATTACGCCGGGGAACGCCGGCCGAGAGCACTGGCCGGGCTGTTATAGCGGGTTGATCGCGGGAGCGGGGATCCACGGCGGCAGGGTGTACGGAGCGAGCGACAACCTCGGCGGCCGCCCAGCGGACGACCCGGTGTCGCCGCTTGATTACGCGGCGACCGTCTATCATGCTCTGGGTATTCCGCCCAATACGGCGCTCATGAATCGGCTTGACCGGCCGATTGAGCTCTGCGAAGGCAAGGCGATCGGGGCGCTTTGGGGTCGCGGCTGAGTGCTTGATGAAGCCAGCGGCTTCGTTTCGCCTGCGGCCGCGGGTTAAACAAGGTTGGATTGCCTCGCCTTAGAGTCTTGCTCAACACAGGAAATCATCATGCTTGATTTGTCTCGGATTCGTGAGGCCGCACGCGACGAGGGGGGCGTTAGCCGGCGGCTTTTCTTAGCGTACGGCGCAGCGCTGTCCGCGGTTCCATTCCTGGGGACACAAGCAATCGGCCGCACGCTGCGGAGAGCGCGGTTCGAATCCGATCCCTTCACCCTCGGCGTCGCGTCGGGCGATCCGGCGCACGACGGCTTTGTGATCTGGACGCGGCTGGCGCCCAAACCGCTGGCAGGGGGCGGCATGCCGCCCGAGAACATCGAAGTGCGGTGGGAAGTCGCCGAAGACGATGCGATGCAGCGCATCGTGCGTTCGGGAACGTCGCTGGCCACGCCGCAGCTTGCGCATTCGGTTCACGTGGAAGTCGAGGGACTCAAGCCGGACCGTTGGTATTGGTATCGTTTCCAAGCGGGCGACAGTGTCAGCACAACCGGCCGCGGGCGGACGATGCCCGAGTCGGCCTCATTACCCGATCAACTGCGGTTTGTGTTCGCATCGTGTCAGCACTACGAACAAGGCTTGTTCACCGCGTACGAGCACATGGCGCAGGAGGACTTGGACCTGGTCGTCCATCTCGGAGACTATATCTACGAGGGACCCGGCCAGGATAAGCGGGTTCGCAAACATGTCGGCGGGAAGCTGACCACGCTGGAAGACTACCGTAATCGGCATGCGCAGTACCGCTCCGATCCGCTGTTGCATGGCATGCACGCGCGCTGCCCGTGGGTGGTCACGTGGGACGATCATGAATTTGAGAACAACTACGCCGCTGAGATCTCTGAGCGGCAAGGAGTCGACCCGGGGGAGTTTCTTGAGCAGCGAGCCAACGCCTATCAGGCGTTTTACGAGATGATGCCGCTGCGGGCTCGATCGATCCCCCAGGGGCCGGACATGAAGCTCTACCGCACGATTTCGTTCGGCCGGCTGGCGACGTTCCAGGTCCTCGACACGCGTCAGTATCGCAGCGATCAGCCGAACGGCGACAAGGGATCGGATCTCAACGACGACGCGTTGAATCCAAAGAACTCGCTCTTGGGCGCCAAGCAAGCCGGCTGGCTCAAGCGGGCGCTGCTGCGTTCGACGGCGGAGTGGAACGTGCTTGCACAGCAGGTGATGATGGGCATGGCTGATGTCGACACGGGCGAGGCGAAGCGCTACTCGATGGACCAGTGGTGCAGCGCCGCCTACGAGCGGATGAAGCTGGTGCAGTTTCTGGCCGAGCGCAAGATCGCCAATCCGGTAGTGCTGACCGGTGACATTCATTCGAACTGGGTGAACGAGCTGCGAGTGGACGATCGCCGGACGGATACGTCAGTGGTGGCGACTGAGTTCGTGGGCACTTCGCTCTCCAGCGGCGGCAATGGATCGAAGGAATACAAGCAGCTTGATCTGCTTCTGGCCGAGAACCCGTGCGTCAAGTTTCACAACCGGCAACGCGGCTATGTGAGCTGCACCGTCACTCAAAAGACGTGGCGGAGCGACTATCGAGTGGTCGAGGAGGTCATTAAGCCGGGGGGCGCGATGTCGACGCTCGCCTCGTTTTTCATCGAAACAGGCCGGCCTAGCGTGCTGCGGGCCGACGCTTAAGACAGATCGGGAATCGACGCCGTGGCACTGCTCGCGGCGAGCAGTGGCACAAGGTCCACCCACCCTATCGCACGGCCTCCGTCAGCCGCGGCGTCATCATGACGATGACCGCGACGAGGATCAGACCAAACGCGACCCAATCGGTGCCGCGGATATGGTCCTTCAGATAGATGGCGTTGAACACGACGAACGCCGTGATCGAGATCACCTCTTGAATGATCTTCAGTTGAGGGGCGGTGAAGTACCCGTGACCGATCCGGTTGGCCGGCACCTGGAAAAGGTACTCCGGCAATGCGATCAGCCAGCTTGCGAGGATCACCGCGACCAGCGGATAGGTCTTGAACTTGAGATGACCGTACCAGGCCAACGTCATGAAGGCGTTGGAGCACACGAGCAGCAAGATGGTCCACATTTACTATCGCCGACTTTGAGGTGGCATCGATACGCTATTACAGCACTGCCGGTCTAGGCCGCGCGCCGCCTTACCATCCGCACCGGCCGCGCCGCCGCCAAAAGCTCCGCGCGGGGCACCTGGCGATATTCGCCGTCGGGCAACGTCCCATCGGCCCACAGAACGATGGCGTTCTTCGCCAATGTCCGCGGCAAGTAGAACCACGCCGACGCCAGCGACGCCTTGCTCACATCGGCGGAGATGAGCACTAGTTCGACGCCGCTCAACGAATTCGCCGCCCGCACGAGCGCGCCGTATGCGTCACCTGGGACTAATCGAATCCGCGCCGCAGTCGAGCGCAACTGGCGATAGGCGTCTTTGAGCGGGAAGGGCGGCTGGTCGCGGTGGCGATCTTCAAACAGATCGATGCCGGTGAAGTGGATCTCATGCCGGGCGTGATATCGCTGTGCTAGCGAAATTGCACGGCGCGCCCGCTGGCCGTCGCCCAAACCAATCTCAAGGATCCGCTTCGGCCGCTGGCGCTTGATGGCTTGTTCCAGCGAGCGCTCCACAGCGGGTTGTGCAAAGCAAGCATTCCAGACCGCCGCAAGCCGCGAGAACAGAGACACCGATGCCCTCCCTGGCAGCCGGATGGATCGTCGAGCAGGAGCGCGTGCAACTGACGATGCGCGCGCTTGCGCGGTGTGAACGCGCCCTCTTCCAATGTCGGCTGGTGGCAAGCCACAAATCGAGTCGAAAATACGCGACTCGCATTGGCCCGTAGCTTGCCGCAACGTTGACAGCACAGGCGCCTACAATGATAGTAAGTTCGGGAGGGGGTTGCGGCCTGCGCAAGCGCAGACGCCGCATATCGTTATGGAGCAGATGGAGGAGGCTCAGATGACCCCTATTCGTTGCATAGATCGCTCGCAAAGTGCCGTTCGATCGTGGCGTCGCGGTGGCCGCAAGCGTCTGCGCGGATTCGAGCGGCTCGAAGATCGGGCGCTGCTGGCGGCGTTCATGGTAAATAGCCTGCTCGATACCGTAGACGCCAACCCCGGCGACGAAATCGCCCAAGACGCCGCCGGCCAGACGACACTCCGCGCGGCGATCATGGAGGCCAATGCACTAGCCGGAAATGACACGATCAATCTTCCGGCAGGCACCTACATGCTCACGCTTGCCGGCCATAGCGAGGATACATCTGCCACAGGTGATTTGGATATTAGCGGCGTGGAAACGTTGACGATTGTCGGCGCAGGCGCAGGCGCAACGATTGTCGACGCGGGCGGTTTAGGCCAGATCGGCGACCGCATTTTCCATGTACTGTCAGGCGCGAATTTCAGCGTATCCGGCGTAACGATTCGAAATGGGCGAGTCGTCCGGGCTCCTGCTGGACACGGAATTGGCGACGGGGGCGGGATCTTTAACGCTGGCACGCTGACCATTACCAACAGCACTGTTTCAGGAAACGTGGCTTTCAATTTTGGTGGCGGGATTCACAACGCCGCAGGTGCAATGCTGACTATCAGCGACAGCACGATTACCGGCAACCGAGGTCAGCAAGACACTGCACCGGCAAATCACAAAGGAGGCGGCGTTTACAATAGTGGGACGCTGACAATGATCAATTGCACGGTGTTCGCTAACTTCGCCGGAGGAGGGACCTTATTGGGTATGGCGTTCGGTTTCGGAGAAGGCGGTGGCCTTTACAATTCCGCATCTGGAAACGCCACCGTGGCAAGCACCACGATTAGCCAAAACAGCGTTGGAGGATCCCCCGATCTCAGCGGCGGCGGTATCTACAACTCGGGGACTCTGGCAATCACAAGTAGCACTGTTAGTGGGAATTCGGCCGTAGCTCCAGTCCCTGGATCCATGAACCTTGGGAGCGTCGCGGGTGATGGTGGTGGAATCTACAACGACTCCAGCACGATGTCAGTCACAAATACCACCATTTCGGGCAACAGAGCAGCCTTCGGCGGTGCGATTCACAACCGCGGCCAGATGACTATCAAAAGTAGCACGATTGCAAGCAACAGCGCACCAGGTCCCAGGTTTGGGCTTGGTGGTCCTGGCGGTGTTGTAAATGGTGGCACCCTGACGCTCCAGAACACAATTATCGCGCAGAACGACAGCACTGGCTTCGTTCGCGACTTTGCTGGCACAGCCGTAAGCTTAGGAAATAACCTGATTGGCCATAAGGCTTCAAGTACCGGCTGGATCGAAAGCGACAAATTGGACACCGATCCGCGCCTGGGCCCACTTGCCGATAACGGTGGGCCGACGATGACGCAACCTCTCTTGCCGGACAGCCCCGCGATCGATGCGGGAAACAATACGGGGGCGCCATCAACGGATCAGCGCGGGAATCGCCGACCAAGAGACGGCAACGGCGACGGAATCGCCCTCGTCGATATCGGCGCCTTTGAGTTTGCGCTCGGTCAAGCGGGCATCGAAGCGGCTCACGACAATGCCACCGTCAACGAAGACACAACGAACAACATCATCCCCGTCCTTGCCAACGATGTGGGGCCTGCCGGCAGGATATTGATCGTTGCCGCGGTCACACAGCCGGCGCACGGCAGCGCATCGGTCAGCTCAAACGGAGGCAACGTTCTCTATACGCCTAATCCGAATTTTGTTGGGATCGATACGTTTGCCTATACGGTCAGCGACGGCAGCGGCGCAGCGACGGCGATGGTGACGGTCACCGTAATCAACGTGGACACCGATCTCCAAGGCACGGCGGGCGATGATGTGTTCCTTGTCCGGCGCGACGCCGGAGGCGCGAACGTGCAAGTGTTCGGCAACGACACCGCCACCGGCACGCCGCTCTTGTCGATGCCGGTTGGTTCGTCGAGCCTTTTGTTGATAGACACGCTGGGCGGCGATGACCGGTTGATCATGGACCTCGTAAATGGCAATCCCATACCCACCGGCGGTGTTCAGTTTGCTGGAGGCGATCATGGCGCGGCGGGAGACCGATTGGTCGTTCGCGACGGTGGGACGGCAAACGGAACGTACATCGCACACTCAACCACCCCAGGCGACGGCACGGTAACTGTAGGCGGCCGCAACATCGCTCTCGCGGGCGTCGAGCCACTCTACGTGTCGGGCCTCAATTCGCTCAGCGTCGTCACGCCCAACGCCAAGGACGTGCTAATGCTCTCCACCCCGGCCGCTGGGATGATGCAACTCGCCGGCACAAGCGGCGCGGTAGCCCTGTCGCCAGTGATAGCGACCAACATCGGGTCATTTATCATCGATGCTGCATCGAACGACGGTGCAAGCGGAAGCGATTCGTTGACCGTGACTGCCGACGGCGTCGTGCCCGGCGGTTTCGGTTTTGTGCAATACCGTAGCGGCCGAGGAGAAAACACGTTGGCGATCAACGGCGGAACGGCACGGCTGGATGCCACCGTGGAGACCGGCGGCACGTTAAGCACTACGGTGGCCGGCGCCGCGCGGCTCATTACGCATCGCGTTCGACAGACTTCGCTCACATTGGACAGCGGCAGCCGGGCGACGATCTTGCCGGACGGGACGCCTGCCGCAACCTCGGTCCTCAACGTCCTGACGATCGAAGAGGGCGCTACGCTCGACATCAACGACAACGCCTTGATCGTCGACTACACCGGCGATAGCCCGGCGGCGACGATTCGTCAGAGGATCGCGTCTGGTCGTGGCGGCGTTGGCGTCGGCCAGGGCAGATGGAACGGCACGGGCATTACCAGCACTACGGCCCAGCAGGCTAATGCCACGGAGCCGGACGCGCGGTCGGCCGGCTATGCCGAGAATGCAACGCTGCCGCTGGGTCCCTATACAAGCTTCCGTGGTCAGGCGGTCGATGATACGGCGGTCCTGAGCGCATACACGCGCACGGCCGATGCGAACCTCGACGGCGTGGTCAACGATGACGACGTGACGATTGTCGGGGCGACGTATGCTCCCGGCAAGCCCCAGCCGCGTTGGGCTTTGGGCGATTTTGACTACAACGGTTTCGTGGATGACGACGACGTGACGCTGCTGGGGGCGTTGTATAACCCCAGTGCTGCGCCACTCGCTCCGTCTCCCCCGCCGGCGCCGGTTATGCCGGCCGATAACAACAGCAAGGCAGCCGCCGATGCGCTCGTGCAGTTCTTCTCGTCCCTCGGCGATGACAAAACCGACGGACGCGATTGGTTACGGGATCGCCGCGTACTACTCGCTGCGATGAGCGCGGGTGTTGTTTGGGACGTTGAAGATGAGACAGTGGTTAAGCGGCTGACGTGACGCGCCGCGGAGCGGCACGGAAGCATTACCACGCGGAGCGTGGGAACGAGGTTTAAAACTACTGCCGGACCAGACCGACATAGTAGTCGATCGACCGCCGCAGGCCCTCCTCAAAGCTCACGTGCGGCTCGTAGCCGAGGAATTGGCGGGCGAGCGTGATGTCGGCCATGCTCTCGCGGACATCACCGATACGCGCCTGCTCGTGCCGCGGCTCGACTTTCATTTTGAGCAGCTTGTTCAGGGCCGCAATCAACTCCAGCAGGCTGATTTTGCCTCCGGCCGCCACGTTGAGCACGCGTCCCGACACACCCGCCGCTTTGCCAGCGAGCAAATTCGCGGCCACGACGTTTTCAATGAACGTAAAGTCGCGCGACTGGTGGCCGTCGCCATACACGGTCGGCGCCCGCCCTTGGAGCATCGCCGTGATGAACCGCGGGATGACCGCCGAATACTCTCCGTGCGGGTCTTGCCGCGGGCCGAAGACGTTGAAGTACCGCAAGGCAACCGTCTCGATTTCCTTCATCGCCGCGAACGCCGACAGATAATACTCCGCGGCGAGTTTGGCGGCGCCATAAGGTGAGATCGGCAACGGCAGGTCGGTCTCGCGTTTCGACGAGGCGGGCTGATCGCCGTACGCGCTGCTGGAGGCAGCGTAGACGATCCGGCGCACCTTTGCCTGTCGCGCTTCGTCGATCAGGATTAGCGTGCCGGTGACACACGCCGCGTGCGTGTCGAGCGGCTTCTCGACGCTGCGCTGGACCGATGCCAGCGCGGCCTGGTGGAAGATGCAGTCCACACCTTGCACGGCGCGGCGCACCGCTTCTCGGTCGGTCAGATCGGCCTCGATCAGCTCGATGCGATCGCGGACTTGCGCCAGGTTGGCGGTGCGCCCGGTGCTCAGATTATCGAGCACCGTGACCCGGTCGCCTTGTGCCACGAGCGCATCGACGATATGCGAGCCGATGAACCCTGCGCCGCCCGTAACCAAAACTTTGGGCATGTTGTCCTCTTTATGGAGTGCGGGTCGCCGCGGCGACTCGCCGCTTTCTTTTTCAAACTACGTCAGGTAGCAATACGACCTTAGCCTATCCGACCGAAAGTGAAATCCAAAGCGGTAACGAGTTACTGCACTCCAAATGGGCCGTTGCCATTTGGCGACATCGTTGGATATTCACAACATACGAGCTGCCGCGATTTCAAGTAACCCGAAGCGTGAGCGAGGAATCAGCAGTCCTCGCTTACGCTTCGGGTTACAATTGTTGCCGATTCTCGCTCTTCAGCCAGCCCCGTCGGCTATTCCTGACCTAGAGTTGCTCTGAACGGGGAAGTTCTTCCCCGCACGGTCCGGTTCCGGACTTCGGTCGCCCCGGCGACCCGCATTTCGCGGCTTCAACAACTCACTTCAACAGGTTCACGTTCTTTCATTCGCAGCGTATTTCGACATCCTGCGCGGCCGGCGTTTGGTCGGCGGCTAGGGATGCGCGGTTGATGTTGCCTGGCTCATGGGCGGGGACTACCCGAACATGGCCGGCGACGGCGGCTTGCGCGCGAAGGAACATGCCTGACAAGTCGTTATGCGCAGGTCCCTCGCGCAGCGGTCGATCTTTCGCTCGGCTCGAGTAGAGTCCCTTGAGCCGCGGACGATGATGTCTTCGTCGCCGCCCGACCTGCAACTGCTTGGCGACGCCGACTTTGTCCTCGACTATTTCACGGACGTGGCCCCGGCGGTGCAGCAGCCGATCAACCACTCGATCAGTCGATTCAGCTTCAGCGGCTCGCCTGCGCCACAAGCGCAGATGTCGCTTTCGCCGCAGTCGCTGGCCAATGCTCACGTACAAACCGGCCTGGCGGCCGCCCGCACGGCGTACGGCTTGACCGGACGGGGGCAGACCGTGGCGGTAATCGACACCGGCATCGCGTTCGACCACGTGGCGCTCGGCGGCAACTGGGGCGCGCGCGTCGTCGGCGGCTGGGACTACGCCGAGAATGACGCCAACCCGTACGATGACCCCGCCGGTTCGCATGGCACGCACGTCGCCGGTATCATCGGCAACAGCGACGGAACAAACCCCGGCGTCGCCACCGGAGTGGACTTCGTTTCGCTCCGCGTGTTTGCGGACAATGGCGCCGGCTACTTCAGTTGGGTGGAGAGCGCGCTGGATTGGGTTTACGACAACCGCTACACCTTTCGCAATCCGATCACTACGGTCAACCTGTCGCTGGGCGCCGCGTACAACGGGTCCACGCCGCCGGGTTGGGCCATGCTCGAGGATGAGTTCCAGGCGCTCAAGAACGTCGGCATCTTTGTGGCAGTCGCGGCAGGCAATTCGTTTGCCAGCTACGGCACGCCGGGCCTCGGCTATCCCGCGGCCAGCACGTACGTCGTGCCGGTGAGCGCGATCGATTCGGCCGGCAATCTCGCGTCGTTCAGCCAGCGGCTCGATCGCGTGATCGCCGCGCCCGGCGTGAGCATCCGCAGCACGATCCCCGACTATTACGGTAACCAGAACGGCATCAGCGACGACTGGGCCAACTACTCGGGCACCAGCATGGCCAGCCCCTACGTTGCCGGCGCGGCGGTGTTGATCCGCGAGGCGATGTCGTTCGCCGGCCGCACGAACATCACCCAGGACGACATCTACCAGGTGATGACCGCGACGGCCGATTGGGTTTATGACCCGGCGACGGCGCAGAACTACCGCAAACTCAACATGGAGCGGGCACTCGATTATGTGATGCCCGCCGACGACTACGGCTCGACTGTCGCCACGGCGCACTCGCTGGGGACGATCGCCGCCACGGCCTCGTTCACAGGCAAAATCGGCCGCACGTCGGACCACGACTATTTCACATTCACCGCCGCCGCCAGCGGAACGATCGACTTTACGGCCACCGCTGCCTACGACCTCTCGGTGCGCTGGGAAGTCGTCGGGTCCGGCGGCGCCATCACCACTCATGACGCCAGCACACTTGCGATCAACGTCGTCGCCGGCCAGAGTTACACCCTTGGCATTTGCACCACGGCCGGCGTCGGCGTTTATTCGGTCAATGCCGAGACGGGCATTATGGCGACGGAACTGGGCACGGTCGATTTTCACGAAGTGAACAACGAGGCGGTCAACGTCGAAGAGTGGTACAGCTTTGCCGCCGGCCGGACCGGGGCGCTGACTATCGAGGCGTTGCTCTCGCAGGCGGGGGGCAACGTTGACCTCAAGCTGTACAACAACAGCTACCAGCTCATCGGCACCAGCTCCAATAGCGGCAACGAGCGGATCGACCTGTCGGTCCTCGCCGGCCAGCGGTACTACGTGCAGTTGCTCGGCACCAACGGCGATGTGTCGCTCCGCGTGACGAACCTCATCGGCCAGGCCGGCACGACGCTGTACATCAACGGCACGGCCGGCGGCGACACGTTCTCGTTTACGGCCGGTACGATGCATCGTCTGACGCTCAACGGGGTCGACTACTCGTTCGGCTGGCAGCATATCAAAGGTTTTAATTTCTACGGTGTGGGCACGAGTGACACAGTCACGCTGAACGGCACGACGATCGCCGACAACGCTGTGCTGCGGCCGGGCGCCGCGTCGCTCTACGCAAACTGGTACCAGGCGAACGCCAGCGGGTTTTCCAACACCACGCTCGTCTCCGGCGGCGGCGGCGATACGGTGCGGTTCTACGACTCGGCCGGCGACGACACCTTCATCGCCTTCGCGTCATCAGCCACGTTCAATGGCGGTGGTTTTGCTAACGTCGCCCACGGCTTCAGCCGCGTCGAGGCGTATGCGTCGAGCGGCAACGATCAGGCGACCTTCCACGACTCGGTGGGCAACGACACCTACATCGCCACGCCGTCGTACGGCGCGCTTATCGGCAGCGGGTATTTCAACGTGGCATTCGGGTTCGATCGTACCCGGGCTGAGTCGGCCAACGGCGGCAGCGACAACGCGACGATGTTCGACTCGGCGGGCAACGACGTGTTTAGCGCCACGCCGACCTCGGCGCGGTTCTACGGCGCGGGTTGGTCGAACCAGGCCGACGGCTTCGACGCGGTCCTTGCGCGGGCGGACTATGGCGGATGGGACATGGCCTACTTGAACGACTCCGCCGGCGACGACAGCTACGTGGCTGGATCGAACTACGCTTGGATGCAGGGGGCCGGCTACAAGAACACCGCGGTGTTCTTCGACCTGATGGCCGGCTACGCCAGCACGGGCAACGATACGGCCAACCTCACCGATTCGATCTACAACGACAGCCTGGAGCTCGACGGCAAGTGGGCCAAGCTCA
>JBBDYH010000116.1:0-17813 GCA_040901795.1 Pirellulales bacterium | reverse complement strand
ATCGCTTTCTCGATGTCCTTGATCGTGCCGGGATCGAAGGGTCGGATGACGATCTGCGTCGGCTCGGGGGCGCCCACCTGGGCAATTGCCTTGAGTGGTGATTGCGAGCCATAGACTTCGACGCGCAGCGAATCCACAAGGCCGGGGTTCGCCCGACCGGTGCGGATGCCGCCCAACGCATGCTTGAACACGTCCACGGCTTTTTCCATGCGTTCTTCGCTGTCCAACAAGATGTCGTCGGCGGCCATGATCCGGTCTCTCCTTGTCGCTCTCGTTCCCAGGCTCTGTTGCTCTCGTTCCCAGGCTCTGCCTGGGAACGGGCTGCCTGGCAGGCTCCGCCTGCTGGTTCGTCGCGCAACGAACCACAATGTATAATCGCGAGGCGGAGCCTCTCGGGCAGTGTGTTCCCAGGCGGAGCCTGGGAACAAGGATGCCTACACTTCAACCTTTCTGACTCGAAATCAGCGTGCCCACTTTCTCGCCCGCGACGGCACGCTCGATGTTCCGCTCTTTGCGATAGTTGAACACCACGATCGGCATATCGTGTTCCATGCATTGGGCAATTGCCGTGGGGTCCATCACGCGCAGGTTCTGCTCGCGTACCGCGTTGTAGTGCAGGTCGCTATACAAGATCGCATGCGGGTTCTTCTCGGGGTCGTCGGAAAAGACGCCGTCCACGCGGGTGGCCTTGAGCAGGATATCGGCCTCCAGTTCCAGCGCCCGCTGCGCAGCGGCCGTGTCCGTGGTCACGAATGGGCTGCCCGTCCCCGCCGCGAGGATCACGATCCGCTCTTTTTCGAGATGCCGGCGTGCGCGGCGGCGGATGTATGGCTCCGCAACGCCGTCCATACGGATGGCCGTCAGCAGTCGCGTTTCGCAGCCCAGCGACTCGAGCGCGTCTTGCAGCGCCAGCCCATTGATCACCGTGGCCAACATGCCCATGTAATGACCGGTGGCTTCTTGAATACTCGAGCTGCCGGCGGTGAATTGAGCTCCGCGCAGAATATTGCCGCCGCCGATCACGATGGCGATTTGCACGCCGCGTTGGGCGGCGCGCACGGTTTGCCGCGCAATCTCGACGACCTCAGTCATGCTGATGCCACGCTCGCCCGGGCGGCTGAAGCTCTCGCCCGACATCTTGAGCACGACTCGCCGATACGGCAGGGGAACGATCGAGGAAGCGTCAATGGCCATGAATCTTATGCCCCAGTCGTCTTGCCCATCTGCCAACGAATGAAATGCTTGACTTGCATGCCGTTTTCCTTGGCATACTGGCCGACCGATTTCTTGTCGTCTTTGACAAACGGCTGCTCCAGCAGCACGCGCTCGGCGTAAAAGTTTCGTAGCCGGCCCTCGATCATCTTCTGGATGATGTTCTCCGGCTTGCCCTCCTTGCGGGCAGCCTCGCTGAGGATTTCTCGCTCCTTTTGCACGAGCGGCGGATCCAGGTTCTCCTTCGACACCGCGCTTGGGTTCTGGGCCACAACATGCATCGCGACATCCTTCGCGGCCTCGGCATTGCCGCCTTCGATCTCAACGAGCGCGGCGATCGAGCCGTCGTGATGTGCGTAGCCGCCACAAGGTCCATCAATCCGCGCGATCCGGCCGACGTTGAACACCTCGCGCATGCGGTTGAACAGGTCGTCTTTAACATCGGCTAGCTTCTTTCCGGCCGCGGAAGGCGACGGCTGCTTGAGCAGTTCTTCGCCGTTTTTGGCGCCAGGCCCCAGCGCAAGCTGCTTCGCCAGGTCATTGGTGAATTGCTTGAAATCCGGGCTGCCGGCCACCGGTGCGCTTTCGCACTGCACTTCAATCATCGCGCCGACCTGCTTGGCGAGATCGACATAAACCGCGATCCGCCCGGCACCGGTCTCGCGGCCCAGTCGCGTCTCTTGCGTCTTGATTCCCTGCTCGCGCAGCCAGCGGATGGCCGCTTCCTCATCGCCGCCGCTGGCGGCCAGCGCCTTTTTGCATTCCATCATCGGCAAGCCGGTCTTCTCGCGCAGCGATTTGACGGCAGCCGCGGATACTTCAGCCATAACACGCTCCGTTCTTATGCAAATACCGTTGGCTCAACGCCCGACCGCCACGCCTTCCGCCCGCTCCATCTGCCGCGTGGCGCCCTCGGACTTGCCCTCCAGGACCGCGTCGGCCAGTTGTTGCGAAATCAGCTCGATCGAGCGGATGCTGTCATCGTTGCCGGGGATGGGCAGGTCGACCAAATCCGGGTCGCAGTCCGTGTCGATCAAGGCCAGGACCGTCACGCCGAGTTTGCGTGCCTCGCGGACCGCGTTTTTCTCTTTCTTTGGATCGATCACCACCATGCACTCCGGCGGCCGGACCATCGTGCGGATACCATTGAGATTACGGAACATCTTGCGATGTTCGCGCTTCAGCGCCGCTTGCATCTTCTTGCTGTAGGTGTCGAACTCGACCTCGTTGCCCATCAGCCGTTCCAGCTCTTCGAGCCGCGTCAATCGGCTGCGAATGGTCCGAAAATTGGTAAGCGTACCACCCAGCCAGCGCTCGGCGGCATAGGGCATGCCGCAGCGCGTACACTCACGCTCCAGCGAGTCCTGAGCTTGCCGCTTCGTGCCGACAAAGAGAATCAGCTTGTCGGCGGCGGCAACTTGGCGGAGGTACTTCTTAGCACGCAAGAGGCCGCGGAGCGTCTCTTTGACGTCGATGATGTGGATGAGATTCCGGCGGCCGTGAATATAAGGCCGCATCTTGGGATTCCAACGGCTGGCCCGATGGCCAAAATGGACTCCCGCTTCGATCAATTCCTTGGCACTAACTATTGGCACAATAACTCCTTAGGGCACACCGGCAAAGGTCCCCCGCGTAGCCTCAGGCGGCTGGCCGCGCGCGGGCGTCCGGCGTTCTTGGGTACGGTCAAAGGGCATTTGGCAAAGAGATGCCGCCAGTCTGTCCGGGGGACAGCGGTCTGGCCGCCGCCTGGCGCCGCGGGACCGTGCCGCGGAGCAAGTCCCAAATCCTATCAGGCACGCCGCGCGGGGTCAATTGGCCAAAACTGTTCGCGGGCTAAGAGTTAGAGAGCGCGAATCACTCCTCCTCACTCCTTAACTTCGCCAGCACCCCATAATCCTCCAGCGTCGTCGTGTCGCCTACGGTTTCCTTGCCGCTGGCAATGTCGCGCAACAGCCGCCGCATGATCTTGCCGGATCGTGTTTTGGGCAGCACGGCCGCAAAGCGGATGTCGTCGGGTACGGCCAATGCGCCGATCTCCTTGCGCACGTGCTGGCGCAATTCGTCGCGTAAGGACTCGCTCGGTTCGCCCTTCTTGAGCGTCACAAAGGCCGCCACGGCTTCGCCCTTTACGTCGTGCGGGCGGCCAACGGCAGCAGCTTCGGCGACCGCGGGATGGCTGACTAGCGCGCTTTCGATCTCGATCGTGCTCAGCCGGTGCCCGGCCACGTTCAAAACGTCGTCGATGCGCCCCATGATCCAGTAATAGCCGTCCTTGTCGCAGCGGGCATTATCGCCGGCCAGATACATGTGCGGCACCTTGCTCCAATACTGCTCCTGGTACCGCTCGTCGTCCCCCCAGATGCCGCGGAGCATGCCGGGCCAGGGTTTCGTCATCACCAGCCACCCGCCTTGACCTTGCGGCACCGGAGTGCCCGATGAATCGACAATGGCCGGCACAATTCCCGGCAGCGGCTTGGTGCAGCTTCCCGGCTTGGCGGGAATGGCGCCGGGGAGCGGCGACATCATGATCCCGCCGGTTTCGGTCTGCCACCAGGTATCGACGATCGGACAGCGCTCGCCGCCGATCTTGCGGTGGTACCACATCCAGGCTTCAGGGTTAATCCCTTCTCCGACCGTACCTAACAGGCGCAGCGAGCTGAGATCGTGTTTCTCGACCCAGTGGTCACCCCACTTGATGAATGAACGGATCGCGGTCGGCGCGGTATAGAAAATCGTCACGCGATACCTTTCGACGATCTCCCAGAAGCGGCCCTCGTCCGGCCAATTGGGCGCGCCCTCGTACATCACCACGGTTGCGCCGGCTGACAACGGCCCATAGACGACATAGCTGTGCCCGGTCACCCAGCCGCAATCGGCGGTACACCAGAAGACATCTTCGTCGCGATGGTCAAAGACCCATTCGAACGTTTTTTTGACGAACAGGTTGTAACCGGCCGTCGTGTGCTTAATCCCTTTTGGCTTTCCGGTCGAGCCGCTGGTGTAGAGGATGTAGAGCGGATGTTCGCTGTCGAGCGGCTCGGCTGGGCAATTGGCGCTCGCGTCATCGACCAGCTCGTGCCACCAATGGTCGCGGCCCTCCTGCATGTGGACGTGCAAATCGCCCCGTTTGAGGACGATGCAGTGCTTCACCGACGGCGATTTGGCTAGTGCGGCATCGACGTTGGCCTTGAGCGGCAGTTGCTGCCCGCGACGCCAGCCCATGTCGGCGGTGATGACGAGCTTGACCTGAGAGTCGTTGTTGCGATCGGCGATCGCCTCGCTGGAAAAGCCGCCGAAGATGACCGAGTGGATGGCGCCGATCCGCGCACAGGCGAGCATTGCGATGGCCAGCTCGGGCGTCATCGGCATGTAGATCGACACTCGGTCACCCTGTTGCAAGCCGAGCTGCTTCAGCACGTTGGCGAACTTACACACCTCGCGATGAAGCTGCTGATAGGTGAGCGTCCGCTGTTCTCCGGGCTCGCCTTCCCACAGAATCGCCGCCTTGTTTGCGCGCCACGTGCCCAGATGAGCATCGAGGCAGTTGTACGACACGTTCGTCTTGCCGCCGACAAACCACTTGGCGAACGGCTCGTTCCATTCCAGCACCTTCGTATACGGCTCGAACCAATGCAACTCATCGGCCAGGTCGCCCCAGAACTTCTCAATGTTCCCGGCCGCGTCGTTCCACATCCGCTCGTATTCCGCCAGAGATTTGATACGAGCCCGCGCGGCAAACTCCGCTGGCGGTGCAAATCGGCGTTCTTCCTGCATTACCGTATCGAGCTGCCCACCGGCCGAGGCAGGCGGTGCGGCGTTCGACGAACCGGTGGGCGCGGGAGACTTGGACATATCGGATCACTCCAGTTGGCGAGCAGAAAAGAGAAACCATACGAGCGACGATTGGGGACTTGCTAGCGATTGTAAAAGTGCCGGCGACGGGGGTCAAACTGGGGAAACAATTGCCGCTGCTGTGCTCGACAAGATATGATTAAGAAGGCTCGGTCATCATTGTCCAAACCGTAAAGCTCCAGCCATGCAGGTTACTCTTCCATCCGAACTAGAGCAGTTTGTCGCAGACCAGGTTCAACGAGGTTCGTTTGAGTCGCCCGCAGAGGTCATTTGCGAGGGACTTAGCCTCCTCAGAGAAAGGGAACGGCAGCTTGCGGACCTGCGCGCAAAGCTTCAGGAGGGAGCCGATCAGCTTGATCGAGGTGAAGGGATTCCAGCGGCCGATGTATTTGCGGAATTGCGTGAGCGACACAAAATTCTAACAAGTTCGTCAGACCGCAAGCGCGCATGAACCAGTGCATCTATTCGCCCGCGGCACGGCGCGACTTGCTTGAACTCTATGAGTATATCGCGCAAGATCGACCTGATGCGGCGCAGCGCTTTATCGAGCACCTGGAAGCAACCTGTCAATGGTTGGCAGTCGACCGTGAAATGGGCGAACGCGTCGAAGGACTACGGCAGGGCGCACGAATGTTCTCGTACGAGAAGTACGTGATTTTCTACGAAATAGTTGCCAACGATATCCGTGTATTGCGAATCGTACACGGAGCGCGAGATTTCGGCCTGTTGTTCTAGGGGTGTGACCATGCCAGTGTGCAATCGCTATTTGCTTAGTTGGGCGATCGTGTTGCTCGTGTGCTCACGCCAGGCGGCCGCCGGGCCCTTCCGCTACCCTGAAGGCAGGCACGGCCAAGGCGAGCTGCGCTATATCAACGACGTGCCGGTGATGACTCTCGCCGGAACTCCGCAGGAGATCGGTGAGCAGATGGGCACGCTGGCCAAGCCGGCGATCCAGGACGCCGAGCGGCTGTTCAACGGCTACCTCGAAGCCAAGGGGATGACGAAACTCTTCCCGCTGCTTCTCAAAACCGTCGGCGCGTTGCGTGGCACCTTTCCGAAGGACCACTTGAAGGAGATGGAGGCGATTTCCAAAGCCTCCGGCTTGAGCTTGGACCTGCTCATCGCCGGTCACGCGCTGCACGACATGCTCAAGCTCCGCGGCTGTTCCGACATCGTGATCGAGCCAGCCAAAAGCGCCACCGGTGAACTAATCTTCGGCCGCAACACCGACTTGCCGCCGGTCGATAAGCTGCACGAGTACTCGCTGGTTGTCGTCTGTCGGCCGCAGGGGAAGCACGCCTTCGCGGCCGTCTCGTTCCCCGGCGCGGTCGGTTTCGGCGCGGCGATGAACGACGCCGGTTTGTGCCTCGGTCAGAACGAGATCCTCTCGGCCGGCGACGGCTCGATTCGGTACAACCCGTTGGGCACGCCGATCGCGCTGGCCGCGCGGCGGATCATGGAAGAGTGCGACGATGTCGAATCCGCCGAGAAGCTGATCCGCGAGATCAACTGGACGACGGCGAACCTATTCCTGATCGCCGATCGCCAGGAGGGATGTGTGTTCGAGGTCACGCCCAAAAATGTGCGCGTGATCAAATCGAGCGAGGCGTTTTGCGCGGCGACGAATCACTTCCGCACGCCGGAGCTGGCGACGTTCAACAACTGCTGGCGTATGGACAAGCTCGTTAAACTCCGGGCCGCGAAGAAGATGAGCGTCGAGGACCTGGCCCAGGCGCTGGACGACGTCAATCAAGGCGCCTACACCATTCAGTCGCAGATCTTCGAGCCGGCCCGACTCCGCGGGCGCTTCGCGCTCGGAAAAGCGCCCTCGACGAAGCTACCCTTTCGGGCGATCGAACTGGCGGAGCTGCTAAAAGCCGGAGAATAAACCACAGGCCAGAAACGAGCAAAAGGGAACGAAGATCACAATAATCCTTGGTTTGCTTCGTTTCCTTCTGTTCAAGAATTTCTCCGCACCTCTGCGCCGGGGCGGTGAAAACCGTCGGTTGAAATCCAAAGCGGCGACAAGTCGCCGCACTCCAAAAATGTTCATCAGTTTTCATCTGTGGCTTCTTCCAATCTCTCCAGCGCGTTCTTCGCTTCCTGCGTCAGCCGTGCGGAAGGTTGCCCTTGCGTGAGCCGCTCGATGATCTCGCGCGACTCGCTGCCGCCGATTTGCTCCAGAATCTGGACGGCGCGGATCGTCCGCTGCTGATCCGCCGAAAGGACCAGCGGCTGGCCGGCAATGTCGGCCAGCAGGCGGCGGATGCGGTGGCGGGCCTCGGCGGAGGTCGTCGTCTTGAGCGCTTCCTTGAGCAACGGCTCTGCCGCCTCGCCCAATTCGGCAGTTTGCTGCGATGCCTGTTCGCGCGCCGAGAACCGATCGTCATCCATTTGCGCCACCAGCTTTTCGATCTTCTCACCAAGCGCCCGATCGATCGGTACCGGCTCCAGCCGCTGAGCCAACAGCGGGACCGAGGCTTCTCCCGATGCCGCCAACACCAACGATGCACGATGCACCGCCGAGGCGTCTTCCGCGCCCAAATCCGCCCACAACTGACCGGCCTCTTGTTCCGCCAGCCGCGGCGTAGTACGGCGAAGCTCGTCCATCACGGTGCGCAAGTCCCAGACAAGCGTCGTCGAATCGTGGCTGCCCGAAAGGAGCAGGGGACGTTCCCCGGCCGTGTGCAGTCGCAGAAACTGGACGATCCCCTGGTGCCCCGCGAACTTGGCCACGTCACGCCCGTTGAGTGAATCGAAGAGCCGAATCGTCCGCGCGGCGTCGCTTTCCGCCCAAGCCAACAACCGGCCGTCCGGCGAGCAGGCAACTGCCGTTGCCACCGCGCTCCCATCAGCCACATTGACGTTCACCGCCGTCTTGCCGGAGAGCACGTCCCAAAGTGAGACCTGCCGCTGCGATCGCGAGGCAAACAGCCGGGCGCCGGCAAATGCCCCTTCCAGGATCTGCTGCCCCGCATCGCTCACGAGTCGCGTGATCTCTCGCCCGCGTGCGACATCCGCAATCACCACTTGCTGACCGCTTCCATCAACGTTGAACCGCGTGGCGGAGAATCGTACATCGGGCGAGTAGGCCAGCGGTACGCTCTGCGCCCGAAACGTGGGCGGCACGTGGGTCATGCTGGGAGCCTTTTGCGTCAGGTCCCAAATCTGCGTTCCGCCTCCGGCGCTATTGTTCGCGACGAGCGTCCGACCGTCGTCCGAGATCGCGAAAGTGGCGAACTGATTGCCCCGAATTACTAGCTGCGCAGTCGCAGGCGGCGGCTTCTCCTTCGTGAGCACGGCCACGTCGAGCAGCTCGATCGATGTCGTTGTGTTCGCCCAAAGCAAGTGCTGTCCATCCGGGCTGAATGCCACGGTCGGGGCGGCATAACGAGGGGGTCGTCGCTGGATATAGATTTGCTCTCCCGTCTCCAGATCCCAGAGCCGCAATGCATAATCCTGACCGAAGGTGCAGCCCAATTTGCCATTCGGGCTGATTGCCACATGCGTCACGTACGAGCGGTGCCCCTCGAACGGATGAACCGTCTCGCCGGTCTCGATGTTCCAAGCGTCGATCACGTTGCCCGATGACGTGATCACCGTTTTGCCGTCCGGCGAGAGTGCCGGCAAAGCCTGGCTGGGACCGACCGCGAACTTGCGCAGTTCCTTGCCTTTTGCAGGATCGAACACACTCACCGTTCCGGAGTTGTCGCAGGCCACGACGGCTTTGCCGTCGGCGGCAAAATCGACCCACCGCAACGACGAAGAGAAGCCGCCCCAAGCGTGCTTGAGCGTCCGCGTCTCGAGGTCGACCAGCGAGACGGAAGGCTGCGAGTGGCCGATCGCCAGCCACTTCCCGTCGGCTGAGTAAGCCAGCGCGAGCGCGCTGTGGGGAACCTCTTTCAGAACCGCCAACTCCTTGCCGGTTTCGACATTCCAGCTTCGCAGTCCCTCGCGCTGGTTATGCGTGGCAATCGTCACCGCGCTACCATCATGCGTAAACGCCACGTCGGTGGGACTGCTTGCGGCGCGCGGGATGGAGTGTCGAATCGCACCGGTGTCGGTGTTGATGATGAGTAAACGACCGCCATCGCGCGTCTGGACCAGGGCCAGCCACTTCCCGTCCCGCGAGATCGCGGCGCAATTGACGAAGCCCTGGCCGAGATCGGTCTTCTCGTTCTTCCATGGTGAGGCCTTCGTTTCCAGGTCGATCGCCTGAACGAAGTTGGCGTTCACCGCGATCAGTCGCTTGCCACCGTCCGTAAAGAATAGAGAGCTGCGGCGGGGATTGGAAATGGCGCCAAACCCTGCGCCTAAATCGTGCAAATCGGAAATCTTCCCGGTCTTCAAGTCGCAGCGCCGCAGGATCGAGCTTCCTTGACACAGCGTGATCGCCTCGTTGCCCGACGGCGCGACCGCCAGCAGGGCGATCATCGCCGGATGGCGGAAGCGAACCGAACCGAGTCGCGACACGGCGCCGGGAGGAAGCGGATCGCCGTAGCGGTCGACAGCCGCCGCGGCCGGTTCGGCGCCGACCGCCGTCATCGCACCGCCACTCTGAAAAAATATGACGGTCGAAACGACAACCTGCCAGCAAGAACGGGTCATCCATGGAACGCTGTTCTGAGGCATCGGTAGGTCCTCGCTCGTGTAGGACGGACTTCCCAGGCCGTCCAGGCGTCTGGGTCGGCCTGGGAAGACCGACCTCCGTTCTGACCGGCGACTAGCCCAAAGCCCTATGATACTTGCGGTGGAAAAACGATGCGAGGTGTTGGAGTTCCGTTGGAGTTCAGGCTTTAGCCTGTCTGGAATTGCCAAATCACTCTTCTTCGAACCGCACGCCGCGGGTAACGTACACGAGAGAGAAGCGGGCCATCCCTCAACCTGAGATCACTCGTGCGTCAAACGCTGTTTTACATACCAGTCGAAGTCTTCGGCATTCCGTTGTTCGGCTTTGGCCTGCTGCTCGTCGTCTGGGCGTTGGCCACCATTGCGCTCGTCGTCTATCTGGTCCGCAAGCAAGGCTTCAACGCCGACACCAAGGCGTATCTGCCGGTTCTGGGTTTGCTCGGCCTGTTCATTTACGCGTTGCCTTTGATCGTCGGCGAAGAGCGCGGTCTGCCCATTCGCGGCTACGGCGTGATGCTGCTGTTGGCCGTTTCGTCGGCTGTGGGGTTGCTCGTCTACCGCGCAAAAAGGCGCGGCTATGATCCGGAGCTGATGCTGTCGTTGTCGTTCTGGTTGTTTCTCGCCGGAATTGTTGGCGCGCGGCTGTTTTATGTGATCGAGTATTGGGAGCCGCAGTTTCACAAGGACACGCTCGCCGAAACGCTGGCCGCCGTGTTCAACATTACGCAAGGTGGACTGGTCGTCTTTGGCTCGCTGATAGGCGGCGCCATCGCCGCTTTGATCTTTATTGCCAGGCATCGCCTGCCGGTGTTGACCATGGGCGACTTGATGGCCCCCTCGATCGTGCTGGGCATGGCGGTCGGCCGCATTGGCTGCTTCTTCAACGGCTGCTGCTTTGGCGGCGCTTGCGAGTTGCCGTGGGCCGTGCAGTTTCCTTTCGGCAGCCCGCCGCACATTCAACAAGTCGAGCAAGGCAAGCTGACGCTCCACGGCCTGCAATTCAAGGGGGGAGACAACGATCCCGCGGCTATCGCTTCGGTCGAGAGCGATTCACTGGCCGACCGCGCCGGTCTCGTCGCCGGCCAGCAGGTCACTCGCATTGTCGCTCAGCCGCCCGGTAGCGAGCGCGTCCGCGAGTGGAAGGTCGACACCGTCTCCGATGCCCTGGCGGCGCTCTTGCACCTTCGCGATGCCGGCACTGAAGTTCGCCTTCGCGTTACGGGCGGCAGCGACGCAACGTCAGAAACACTCAGTTGGACACTGCCCGACGAGCTTCCGCGTAGCATTCCGATCCATCCAACGCAGATTTATAGTGCGATCGACGGGTTTCTGCTGTTGTTCGTGCTGTTGGCCTACGAACCGTTCCAGCGCCGCAGCGGCGAACTGCTCGCACTGCTGCTCACCCTCCACCCCATCTCGCGATTCCTGTTGGAGGTCATCCGCATCGACGAAGCCTCAATGTTCGGCACGGGCCTCAGCATCTCGCAGCTCATCAGCATCATCGCGCTCGCGGGCGCCGCGGTTCTCTGGACGTATATCCTACGGCAGCCGCGGCAAGATATACGGGCGGCGACGGCTTGACGGCTGCCTCGGCCGCGTCAAATCATTTCGCTTTTTGTACGGATGTATGGGCTGGCGCCATTACTTGTACTTCTTTGCTTCCATCCGCGTCTTCCATGCGTTGCTTGACGAGCCGAATGAAATTGCTGTCGCAACTTCGGATTTCGTCCCATCCGATTAGTATCGCCGGAAGCCCAGAACATCTCTAGCCAAACGCTTGACGCATAGTATCACCTATGATATTACACCACTGTCGGGGGGTGAGACTCTCGCGACATAAAGGGTCAGCGAAATGACGTTCACGACGTTCATCCCGACGAAGCGAAATGACGGCTCACCTGTCACCCGCCGCGAACAGCAAGCGATCCTGAACGAGAGTGCCCGTCGCTTCGGCGGCTACACGCTTGGCGGTTTACAGAAGGGCGCGTGGCTTGATCCGCAGAGTGGCAAGACGTACTTCGACAACACGCATCCGCTGGTTGTCAACTGTGACCGCTCGCAATTGGAAGCTGCTCGGCAATGGGTGCTGGAAATCGGCCGTCGCCTGGATCAAAAGGCGATGTACTTTGAAGTGCGGAATTATGATGGAGTGCAAATCCTGGACGTGGCATAACAAAAAATGGCCCAGAGACACAACGCCTCTGGGCCAACCTGGGAGAGAAGCATGAAGAAAGTCAAGAAATACGCAGCTAAAGCGGCCCGAGCACCGACCAATATTGTTAGCGGCGGAACGTCGGAAGGTTACTCAGACCGATATGGAACCGTTCGATTGAGTTCTCGTGAGACGAGAACCACACCATCCGTGACTCGAAGTGTGGAGGCTGCCCTGCGGCTTGCCAAGCAGATGCACGCGGAAGGCGTCTCGTGGGTCGAGGCAAACAATCGGCTGTATGGCGTCGGTGGTCTCTTAGCGCAACTGAGTGAACGCGAGCGCACTGCTTTCTTCGAGACAAAGGAAGCGGCTGAGATCACAGAGATTCTTGAGCAGCTTCCGGAACCAAAGGCGCAGGTCGGGAGGCCGCGTAGTGACCTGAACGGCAAGATACTGGCTCGTGTGCCGAAGAGCATCCATGCAGCGCTACTGGCCGAAGCGGAAGCGGAAGGCGTGAGTCTCAACCAACTGATCGTGTCGAAGCTATCGGTGCAGCTTCGGGCAGCAATATAGGGAACCCAAAGCAAGAAGCCCAAGCACGAGATGCGCACTTGGACCAGCACCGACGGTCACAACGTCGAGGCTCAGTTCATGTTTCACGCCAACGGTACGGTCAATCTCAAGCGGGCGGATGGCACGGTGATCAAGGTGCCGCTTGAGCTGTTCAGTGAGGCAGATCGCGAGTACGCGCGGACGGGGAAGGCACCTAAGAAGTGAACGGCTTCGGCCCAAGACTGCGGCGGTGGAGGGGATAGAACCGAGAACTTTAAGCTGAGAGCCGATAGCTGACGGCAGCCGGCCGAAAGCTGAATTCCCGACCGTGGCCCAAAATTGGGCTTGGCAACTATTGTGTAATTGGGTACACTACGCCAAAAAGACTCGGTGAGCCTGTCTGCCTGTGTCCGTCTGTCCCGAGTTCGCTGAGGAATATGACGTGTGCTTGTAGCCTGCCCGCCGTGGCGGGGGTGACAGCGAAGGACGCGGAGAGCCAAACCTAAAGAAGCGCGCCTGGTCAGACGCTATTCGCTTGGACTACCGGCGAACGGCTCGATCTTTGGAAACTCGAACCCGGCCACCATCCGCGAAGCGCCCCTTCGCCGGCCGGTTGAAACGCGCGCCAATTCATGACCGATCGGTTGTCCTGCATGGCAGCACCAAACTCCAATAAGTCCAGTAAGTCCGGCGTTTCACTGAAAGTGTAACTGGAAGCCCTACAAGGCCTTCAGCCGATTCACTGCTCCCAATCAGCCCGACTTTCTGTACTTTGACCCCCCTAAGTATTTCGCAATCGCGCCAAAAAGTCCGCCGCCGCAGACCCTGCCAACAATGTGTTACCAAGCAAAGCCTGCGGCATGGCCTGCGAATCAGGTCGGGCCAACAGTCCGGAAATAACCATAGAAATGCAATGAACTTTCGGGACCGTTGGCGGCACTCACTTGGCTCGGCATCGTAAGTGGCAGCACCGCAATGATTTGACAGGCCCCTCGCCTTTGGGCAAGATAAAGGCTCGCCGCGGCAACTTCTCTGCGTGCCATAAATCCAAGCGGCGACGGAACTTTTCTCCCTCAGCTTGCGTCCCAAATTGTGGAGCTGCTGTGAACGACGACGCCCAGCTCATCGACGAAGCCCTGGCGGGCGATTCGGCGGCGTTTGGGCGCTTGGTCACCCGGTATCAAGACCGCTTGTACAATACGCTGGTCCACGTGGTCGGGTCGGCCGACGAGGCCTACGATGTGGCCCAAGACGCCTTCGTTCAAGCGTTTCTCAAGCTGGAGACGTTTCACCGCAACTCCGCCTTTTACACCTGGCTGTACCGCATCGGGTTCAACCTCGCGGTCAGCCGGCGGAGAAGGCACAAGCCAACCGTCTCGGTCGAGCAAGCGCGGGAGTTGACCGGCAGCGAACCCGTTTCGCGCGACGATCCGCCCACCGAGCGGCTTGATCGCGACGAACGAGTGGCCCAAGTCCGCGCGGCCATTGCCAACTTGAGCGAAGAGTTCCGCGGTGTGCTGGTGCTCCGCGAGATCGACGGGTGTTGTTACGAGACGATCGCCGAGATCCTCGATCTGCCGGTGGGCACCGTCCGCAGTCGGCTGCACCGAGCGCGGCTCGAACTGCGGGAACAGTTGAGAGAAGTGCTGCAAGAAGACGTGAAGTAGCATACGCGGCATAGACCGTGGCACTGCTCGCGGCGAGCAGTGGCACACGAGAACGGTAAACTCCGATAACATGAACGACCGCCATCACAACCCGTCAGACTTCGATCGCTTGCCGGACGAGCCGGGGGGTGATGCGTTTGAGCGCGACGAGGTGCTAAACGAAGAGCTGCTTAGCGCATATCTCGACGGCGAATGCACGGCGGACGAGCAAGCCGACGCTGAAGCGCGAATCACAGCCAGTCCGGAGCTGCGACAGCTTGTCGACGATCTCCGCAACGTACGCACGAGCCTGGAAGTTTTGCCGCAGCATCGACTGGAGGCAAACTTTGCCGAGCGGGTGCTGCGCCGCGCGGAGCGCGAGGTGTTGACGGGCGATCGCGGCTTGACGCGAGCGGCGACGGCGGCGGCGGATCATCAAGCGCCTTCGCCCGCTGCGAGCGTTACTCCGATCCGTCGCGAACGGTTTGGCAGTGCACGGTTCGGCAGTGCACGGCCGTTTCTGTGGACGGTGGCGGCTCTGGCGGCGGCAATTCTGATCCTCGTCACCAATCGCGAACCCGCAATCCATCGCGACCCAATCGCGCGCGGGCCGGAAGCGAAGTACGCGCCGGCGGATAAGAGCGGAGATCGCGGGGCCGCTCGGGAGCAGAACGTCGAGCTTTCGGTGGCTGAGATCCGCAAGGAGGACAGGGCAGGCACAAACACAGATCCGACGGACAAAGAGCGCAAACTGGCTAAGACCGCTACGGCCGATGAATACGCCACCCCGCCGGCGGACGATGTCGCCAACCACCCCAAGGCATTCCTCGAACAGGAGTCTGCGGAGTTACAACGCAGCGTCCGTGAACAGCCCGATTCCGCCAAGGATCTACCGCCGGAATATCGAAAGAACGTCGTCCGCCCCCGTGGAGCACCAGCAGGCGCGCGAGCGTTCGGGGTAGAACCGATGCCCCTCAACGACTCCGCGAAGACCATGCTCGATCGCGATGCCCTGGATGCGAAGACGAGCGAGATCCAAACCGAAGCGACAACCAGTAGCGTGCGACTGCGAAGACCCTCGACGCAAACGGCGCCGGAGGACTTGCGTTTGGCTCCACAGCAGCCCGCGGCGCCGCCGCTGAGTGAACCCGCCGCTGCGCCGCGGGCGGATACGTTGGAGAAGGGGGCGGCTGATCTGGATCAGAGCGTTCAAGCGCCCGGCGAGGCTCCGTCGCCGGTCACGAACGGCGTCGATACGACAAACGCCGATCCGGCGTTTATGTTTACCGCACCGGCTGAGTCGTTGCGTGTGGTTGAAGTGCTGGTTGCGCGCGATGCCTGGCAAAGCGGGGCGGTCATCGAGGTGTTGAGTAATCATCGGATCGCAGTGTTCGACGCAACGTCAACTGAGGCACTGACACAGTCGCCGTCCACCGCGCCATCTTCCGGCGACAAAGCCAATGAACGCGGCCAGGTTGAAGCCAAGCGCGCCGTCAATTTCGCTATGCGACCGGCGGGGGCCGAAGAGATGGAGTTGTTCGTGGTCAGCGCGCCATCGGCTCAGATAGCGGCGGCGCTTGACGACTTTCAACAGCAGGAGCAGTTCCGCGTCATGAAAGTCACCGACGCCTCCGCGCCTGAGCAGCTCTATGAGCAGACGGTCGGGGCGCTTGGCCTCAATCAGAGTAGCCGCGGGTATGGCTACGGAAGAAACCGGCCGTCGCAAACGGGGCAACTATCGGTCGATCGCGCGGGCAAAAAGGAGTTGAACGTAACCGCCGGGGCTCAATCCGCCGATGGCAAGGCGCAAGATTCTGCGGCGGATTCCGTTGATAAGGACGCACAAACCGAAACCGTTCCAGCAGACGCGAAAGCGGTGCAGATACGGCCGGCGGAAGAGAGCGAAACCGCCGCACAACCTGCCAGGTCAAAGAAATCGACGACCACGTCCGCTGCGGCCGGCCCTCCGGGCGCCGCATCGACGGAAGCCGACGAGATTCGGCAATCGAGAGCGGCGCGCGGCGTCCCGGTGCCGTCGTACGGCACTGCCGGTGGCGGCGTGGGACGATTCGCCGCGCCAGTGGTGACCGGCGGCAGCGGCAGCAAGGCGGGATTCGCTGAGAATGAAAAAGCTGGAAGGTCTGGCGGTGGCTACGGCGGATACGGCGGTGGCGGCTATGGCGCAGGCGGATTTGCGGACGGAACGACCGCGCCGCCGGCAACAACCGCCAACGTACCGCTCGGCTATGGGCAACGACTGACGCTTCAGCCAGTGACGAACTACGGCACTGTCGCTGCCGGCGGCCTGGCCGGTCGAAATGGAATGCCACCGGCTCGAACCGAAACGTTGGCCGGCGAACCATCACCAGCCGGTTCGCTCGGCCGAGAGCGCGTGCTGTTCTTCTTCCGCATCGTCGATGCGCCGCTGCCGGGCGCTGTCGATCGCGCCAACGCGGCAGCGACGCCCGCAGGTCCAGCGGATGTCGCGGAACCTCGTCCGGCGGGCCGGGAAGACGCTAAAGCGACCCCCGTGCCAGCGCCGTCAACGCCCGGCCCCACCGCGCGCTAGTCGATGCGATTCACGTCGGGGTGGTGTACTATTTGCGTCAAGCTACACGAGTCATGCTGAGCGCAGCGAAGCATCTGGTGCACGAAGATCCTTCGCTTCGCTCAGGATGACGCCGCGCTGGGATGGCAAAAGGACACCACCCACGCCGGATCCAATTGGCCCGCCTGCCTGCGATCGGTTAGATTGGTAGCAAGACACACTCATTCCTCGTTTTGCTTCCAACATGTCGATCGCCGCCACGCCGCTGTTGAGTCCGGAGCTGCTCGCCCAGTTGGAAAAGCTGGAGCTGGTCACGCGCCGCATCTTCCGCGGCCGCATGAAAGGCGAGCGCCGCAGCAAGCGCAAGGGGCAAAGCGTCGAGTTCGCCGACTTCCGCAATTATGTGCCCGGAGACGATCTGCGGTTTATCGATTGGAACACGTACGCGCGGCTCGACCGGCTGTTTCTGAAGATGTTTCTGGAGGAAGAAGACCTGCACTTCTTCGCCTTGATCGATGCCAGCCAGTCGATGGATTTTGGCGAGCCGACGAAGCTGTATTATGCCAAGCAGCTCGCCGCGGCGCTGGGGTTTATCGGGCTGGTGCGCGCTGACCGAGTGCGGATCGAGTCAATCGGTCAGGCGCTGCGATCGCCCGGTCCGGTGTTCCGCGGCCGCAAGAGCCTGTGGCGAATGCTGGCACACCTCGACGCCATTGAGCCGGGCCAGAATGCGCCGCTCGCCGAAGGGGTCAAGAACTTTTGCCTCCGCAACCCGGGCAAAGGCGTGCTCGTACTGATCAGCGACTTGATGGACAAGCAAGGGTACGAGTCGGCGATGCGGTACCTCGTGTCGCGCGAGATGGACGTGTACGTGATTCAGATCCTCTCGCAAGAGGAGATCGACCCGGACGTGAAGGGAGACCTGAAGCTCGTGGATTGCGAAGACGCCGACATCGCCGAAGTCACGATTAGCGCCCCCTTGATCGCCCGCTACAAGCAAACGCTCAACGCTTTCGTCGAAGGGGCGAAGTCGTTTTGCACGCGGCGGGGGATGAATTACCTCCTGGCGCGCAACGACGTGCCGGTGGATCAGCTTGTGTCGAGCTACCTACGGAAGCGCGGCCTAGTGCGGTAGAGGGTTCAGGGTTCAGGGTTCAGGGTTCAGGAATAAGTGATAAGTGATAAGTGATAAGTGATAAGTGATAAGTGATAAGTGATAAGT
>JBBDYH010000115.1:0-17973 GCA_040901795.1 Pirellulales bacterium | reverse complement strand
CATCAAACTCAAGCGGTTATATCCATTAATCCACGAGTGACAAAGCACTAGGCACCAGACACTCCTCCCCGGGCAACGCCACAATAACGCTTAACCAGCTACCAGACACTAGGCACCAGACACTCCGCCCGTATACGACGCAAAGCAGTTCGTCGTCTCCCAGAGCTGGCATTCGACGATCGGAAACCCGTGGCTCTTCGTGAAGTCGTAGATCAGCTTGGCAATGTTCTCCGCCGTCGGGTTTACGTCGATCAGGTACAGCGGCTCGTTCATCTGGCGAAGAACGGGCACCATCGGATCGTCGCGGTGCAAGATCATCCGATGATCCAGATTGTCGTCGATCCAGCCGCTGACCACGCGTTTGATGTCGGTGAAGTCGAGCACCATCCCGCGCCGGTCGAGCTGGTCCGACTCGATGGTGATAATCGCCCGCCCGTTGTGACCGTGCAGGTATTTGCACTTGCCCTCGTAATTGAGCAGCCGATGTCCGTAGCAAAAGTCGATCTGCCGTGTGACGCGGAACATAACAATACCGACTATAAGTAAACGCGCTGGTGTGGTGTAGAACGCAGCTCGCTCGCATATCGCGTGGGATCGGCCAGGTCGACCAGATCGAAAGCCGATTTGCGCTCACCGCACTTATTGCACCGCCCACAATGCAGGCCGTCCACAGGGGCGATACACGAAAACGTGTCGTTCAGCGGATAGCATCGTCCCAATTGCACTACCTCGCGCTTGGTCATGCCGGCAAACGGCCTCACGATCCGCAAGGGCGTTGAGCCCGCCAGGCCGATTGCCCGTTCGAAGGCGGCGAAGAACTCCTCAGTCGCGTCGGCAAACGGATTGCTCGCCAGCGGTGCTAGTGCAAGCTGCTCGACACCGTGCATCTGACACCAGACGGCCGCTTTGACCAACAGCAGCGGATTGCGGCCAGGCAAATACACGGCCTCGTCCGCGCTGTCTGCCCCCGGCGCGCCGCGGCCGTTGATGCTCCAGTGATTCGCGTAGAGGTCATCGAGCGGCAGTTCCAGCGTGATATGCTCCCGCAGCCGGGGCGATTGAACCGCGCTCGAAAAACTCCGAACTGCGGTCAATTCCTCCAATTCCCAGGCCACGCCCGTGCGGATGTAAATAGGCTGCACCGTGCGACCGCTCGCCAATAAGTGCGCCAGTAAAATACAACTGTCCAACCCGCCGCTTACGAGCAAGGCCACAAGCTCGCTGGGCTGACCGTTTTGAATCCGTTTTGCTTGCAGCATGTTGGTTGCCTGAGGCGTCCTCATCGACGGCATTGTAGGTGCTTGCGCCGCGCAGGGCGAGTGTTGCGGAGATGAGGGCGATATTGTCGCGCGCGGGCCGTGCCGTTAAACTCGCCGACGCTCGGCCAATTCGGCGCTGTGCCTACGATAAACCAGGCAGCGTAAACGCTTACCTCCACTCGGTTTGCTGTATTTCGATCGGCGCGGGCCGACATCGTCAGGCAGGCGAATTGCGCCGCCGCGGTGGCATTCGCCTGGCAGGCGTCGCGATAAAGCCTTGTATTGGCCCCTGCGGCTTTTAGAATGAGACAAAGGCCGCAGTTTTTCCAGCTACCTCAAACGATCAGGGGAAGCGTATGAAATCTACGGTCTTTGGCGTGTTGCTCGGCGCTGCCGTAACTGCTTTGGCCATCGCAGGTTTAGGATTGACATCCGAGGCCTGGGCCCAGCGCGGCGCCGGCATCGATGCCGGCTCGGAGCTGATCACCGTTTCGGCCATGGTCGGCGACAGGCCGCAATTCCAGCAGCTTACGGTCATCGACCCGCGCTCGCGGGTGATGAGCGTTTATCACGTCGAGCTGACCAGCGGAGCAATCACGCTCAAAAGCGTACGTAACATTAGTTGGGACTTGTTGCTCAGAGAGTTTAATGGCGTGAATCCCCTGCCGGGGGAGATTCGCGCCCTGTTGGACAAATAACGCCGCCGACCGCGCTTCTCGTCTCCGCGTCAATTTGCCGGGAGCTAGCGTGCGACCGTCGGCCACGGAGAACCGAATGGCCAAGAAGCTGATTGACCAGGAAGAAGCGGCCCGCTTGCTCGGTGTGAGCACCGACGAGCTCAACTCGATGCGCGATCGTAAGCAAGTATTTCCCAAGCGGGATGCGGGTGTCTGGAAGTACGAGCTCGAACAGATCCAGCGGCTGGCCGACGAGCGGAAGTCTAGTAGCGGAGGCTCGTGGGATGACGGCTCGCTGGAGCTGGATGACTTATCGCTCGAGCCTGATTCTATCGTGCTTGGCGATGAGCCCTCCCAGCCGGGCGGCAGCACCGTGATCGGGAAGAACAAACGTCCCCAGACGGCGGCCAGCGACATTTCAGAAAGCGACGTGCGACTGGTATCGGACTCGAACGTTATCGGCGACATGCCGAAGTCGAAAGGCGGCCTGCTCGACGACATCACTGCGGACACCAGCGGGAGCGACGACTTGTTTGGGTCGGGCTCGCTATCGCTGGCGCCCGAGGATCTCAATCTGGCCGGATCTGGATCGAGTGGCCGCAAGGGCTCTGCCTCCAAAAAGGAAGACTCCGCTCTGCCTCTGGCGGAGGATGATGACGAGTTCGTTCTGGGGTCGAAACCGGAGAGCGACATCACGATTGGGGGTAGCGACAGTGGTATTTCGCTGGTGGACCCCCACGACAGCGGCCTGTCGCTCGAGCAGCCGCTTCAGTTGGGCGACTCAGGGGCGGATTCGTTTGATCTGGGCGACGAGGACATCATTTCGCTCGACGAAGATATCGCTGAGGACGAGCAGACGCAGCGCAAGAGCGACGAGGATTTCCTGCTGACGCCAATTGACGATGCCAGCGACGAGCCGGACAGCAGCTCGCAAGTGATCGCGCTGGATGCGGAGGAGGAGTTTGGCGGCGGGTTCGGTTCCTCGCCGGGCATGTTGGAGGAGGATCTCACCACGGTGACACCGCTGGTGGCGCCGGGGCTAGTTCCCGCGGCCGCGCTGGCTGGCGCGCCGATCATGACCCAAGGATACGAGGCCCCGTATAGCGGTTGGAACATCGCCGTGCTGGTGATCTGCTTCGTGTTCATGTTTGTCGGCGGCATGTTCATGTACGACTTGATGCGCCATATGTGGAGCTGGGATTCACCGTATCCGTGGAATGGCGCGTTGATTGATTCGCTGGCTCAGTACCTGCCATAGGGGCGAGGTTGTATACGACGGCCTGAAGACGCTGTACGACGGCGTGAGGAGGCTGTACGACGGCCTTCCGAGGCGGTCGAGCTTTTCGGACGGCCTAGGAAGGCCGTCCTACATGGGAGTGACGCGCCCGCGCGTCAGTTCGAAAGGAATCGAAATGTTTTCACAGGTTCGGATCTCGGCCATGTTTTGGCTGGCCCTATTGCTCGCGGCGGGCTGCTCGTCCACCGGCGGGCAGCTCGGAACGCTGCAGACGCAGAATCGCAGTCTGCTGGAGCAGAACCGTGTTCAGCTCGCCGAGATTGAGAACCTCAAGACGCACTCGCGGCGGCTGGAAGACAAGCTCATCGACGCCGAACAGCAATTGGCGGCTGGGGAGCGGGCTCGACGATAGGACGGATTGCTAATCCGTCCGTTCCGCCGGACAGGACGGATTGGCAATCCGCCCTACATTAGCGATCGCCCCACAACTGCAAGCGAAACCTACTCACCGCTATACTTTTGCTGCGGGGCCGCGATATAATGGGGTCGTCGTCATGCCCGCCTTCGCGCTCTCCGTCCCGCCTGTCTTCGACCGCGCTTCGCCTCGAGGGGAGCGCGGCTCTCGCCGGTTGTTCTTACCGTTGACCACACCGTACATGGCTTGTCACTCGTTACGTCAGCCTTTCGCCCTCGGCATCCGACCGGCTGTGGTCTGGGCCGCTATTCTGTTGTTGCTCGTGGGCGCGTGTAAAAAAGCGGATGAGATTCGGGATTACACGGTCGCAAATCCACCTGGTCCGGCCGAAACTCATCGGATGCTGGCGGCGGTGGTCCCGGATGAACGCTCGCCGGAGGCGGCCGAGGATTCCGTCGAAGGAAAGCAGGTGGTCGGAGGCGACAAGGACCGACCGAAAGAACCCCAGCGGCTTCAAGCCTGGTTTTTTAAAATCGTCGGTCCCATTGATCAGGTTAAAGAAGCGACCGCTGCGTTCGATCAATTTGTCGCCTCGATCCGTATGGGCAAGGAAGAGCGGCCGGAGTGGACGTTGCCGGAGGGTTGGAAAGAGGATTCGACGGCGGCAGCTCGCCAATTTGGTCGCGAGGCGACAATCCGCGTCGGACAGGGCGAATCGCAGCTTGAGCTTGCGGTGAGCAAGCTGCCAATGCCGAAAGATCGCCGCGAGAGTTGGCTCTTGGGAAACATCAACCGCTGGCGGGGGCAACTGCAACTTCCATCCATAGCCCGCAGCGAGCTGGAAGAGTACACCGAAGAACTTAAGGCCGGCGACGAGACTGCCACCAAGGTCGATTTCCGCGGGGCGTACTCCGGACCGCCGGCAGCCGGAATGTTCGCCGCCAAAGATGCTCACGGGGGAACTGCTGCGGCGGCGACTCCGTCGCGCGACGCGGCAACAAAAGCCGGCGGCGCCGCCACTGCTGGTGCTAAGCGGCCACTGCCGTTCGACGCCGTGGTGCCGGGCGATTGGAAGCCGGGCCGAATGAACGAATTCCGCGTGGCCGCGTATAACGTCGGAGGCAGCGAGAGTGGCGCCACCGCCGAAATGACCGTCACGCCGCTGGGGCCGGCCGCCGGCGACCTGAAGGCCAACGTCGACCGCTGGCGGGGTGAGATCAAGCTGCCACCGGCAACGACTGGAGAGCTCGCGGAGCTCACCAAATCGATCGAAGTCGACGGTCAGAAGGCCGACTACGTGCATCTGGTCGGACCGGAAGACGCCTCGCCGCGTGAGGCGACGCTGGGCGTGATCCTGCGGCGGCCCGACCGAGTCTGGTTTTTCAAGCTTCGTGGCCCGGCAGTCGTCGTCGAGCGCCAAAAAGCGCCGTTCGAAGAGTATGTGAAGTCCGTTAAGTTCAAGTGATTCAGTACGACGGCCTTCCAAGGCCGTCCAAACTCGACGGCCTTGGAAGGCCGTCGTACAGAGAGACCTATGGCCACCGACGCCTTACGAACCGACGTCCAATCCCTTGCCACTCCCCAGCGGCTCGCCCGCGAGACGACTCAGTCGGCTTGGAAGGACATCGAACAGCTAGTGCGGCCGCTGGCTTCGCTGCGCTTGACGGTGGTGCTATTTGCATTGGCCATTATCTTGGTTTTCGTCGGCACCTTGGCGCAGACGAGCGCCGACGTGTGGGTCGTGGTCCGGGAGTATTTTCGCGCCTGGGTCGCCTGGGTGCCGTTCCAAGTCTTCTTTCCAAAGTCATTCTTTCCAGACCTGGGCAACGTGCCGGGCGGATTTTATTTTCCCGGCGGCTTTACGATCGGCGTGCTGATGGCCGTCAACCTGTTGGCTGCGCACGGCCTGCGATTCAAGATGCAAGCCAAGGGCGCGCGGCTGTGGGCGGGCCTGAGTGTGATTGCGGCCGGCATGGTGCTCACCTGGTTGGTCATTGTCACACAGCAAGACAGCGCCAGCTTGACCGCGATCTCGTCCTCCAACTGGCAGCCGATCTGGTTCTTGCTCAAAGTCATACTGGCCGGCATTTGGGCCGCCTCCGCGTACCGCTTGTTCACAGTCAAGGACGCGCCCCGCTGGCAACGCTGGGCGCTGTCGATCGCGGGCATGGCCGCCGGCGCAATGTTCTGCTGGTTGATGTATCTCTATTTGACCGATCGGGAGTGGCCGCTGGGCGGGTCTTCGATGCGGATTCTCTGGCAGCTCATGAAGGCGACGGCGGCGGGCCTGGTCCTGTTGGCGGGCTGCGTGCTGGTGTTTCGCAAGCGGGCCGGCATTGTGCTCTTGCACGCGGGCGTTCTGTTGATGATGGCCAATGAGCTGGTCGTGTATGGGACGCACGTCGAAACACAGTTGTCGCTTGGCGAAGGAGAAACGAAGGACTGGGTGCAGGACATCCGCTCTGTGGAGCTGGCCGTGATTGATAAATCCGACCCGCGGCGCGATAAGGTTGTCGTCGTGCCGCGTTCAAGTCTCAAGCCTGGCGCGGTGATCCAAGACGAGCGACTTCCATTTGACATCAAAGTAGCCGAGTATTTCGCAAATTCGGATCTCGTTCGATCCACTCTCGCAGCGGGTCCCAATCTTGCCGATCGGGACCTTGGTCTTGAATGGGCTGCTGTTGAAAAGCGCGCAGGGACCGGTACCGATGCGGACGCAAAGGTAGACGCCGCTTCAGCGTATGTAACTCTCTCGGACAGGAGGACCGGCAATCCGCTCGGCACGTTCCTGACTTCCATCTGGCTCGCCGAACCGTCGCCCGATACTCCTCCCCAACGAATTAAGGTGAGCGGCAAAAAATACGAACTCGCGCTCCGCTTCGAGCGGCACTATAAGCCTTACTCCGTGCACCTTTACGACATTCGCAAAGACGACTATCCCGGTACCGACACTCCACGGAACTACGCTTCAGAATTTCGACTGGTGGATAAAGGCGCGGATGTCGATCGCAAAGTTAAGATTTGGATGAATAATCCGCACCGCTACGGCGGGGATACTTTCTATCAATCCGGTTACACGGAGGATCGGCAAGGGAATGAATTCACCACCCTCTCCGTCGTGAGCAACACCGGCTGGATGATTCCCTATGTCGCCTGCATGATTGTCGCGGTCGGCATGCTCGCGCAGTTCTCGATCACGCTGTTGCGCTTCCTCTCGCGGCGGTCACAAGTGCCGCTTGCCACAGTGGTGCTAGAGCCGCGCGCCAAGCGCAAAGCGCGTCAGGCGGCCGCCGCCGAGGCGCGCGGCTTTGAAGCCTGGTTGCCCCGGTTTTTCCCACTGCTGGCGGTGTTGGCCTTCGGCGGCTGGGCGCTGAGCAAGACGCGCACCCCGTCGCCCAGTCCAGGCGAAATGGACCTCTTCACTGCCGGTGAGCTGCCGATCATGTATCAAGGGCGAGCCAAGCCGCTTGATACGTTGGCCCGGCAGACCATGTGCGTGATGTCCAATCGGCAGACGTCTCGCATGGCAGTGCCCGAGGACGAGGTTACGCTGTCGATGAAGCTGTTTGGCGACGGCGCCAGCAAGCCGCAGCCGGCAATCAAATGGCTCTTCGATATGATCGCCAACCCTGCGGTCGGCGAGCAACATTGGATCATTCGCGTCGACAACACCGACGTACTCAACACACTGGGCCTGGAACCGCGCAAGGGCTTCCGCTACTCGATCGCCGAAATCCTGCCAAAGTACGGAGACTTTCTGGCCGAGGCGGAGAAGGCTAAGGAAGTCGAGGAGGAAGTCCGCAGCACGTACGAAAAGAAACTGCTCGAAGTCGATAGTCGGATCCGCAGCTACACCCTCTTGACCGCGTCGTTCCATCCGCTGCCCACGTCAGCTTTCCCCACGCTGGAGGAATTTCGGCAAGATCAGGAGATGGCATTTCGACGGCTCGCGAAGATTCGAGAGTATCACGGTGAGCTCGAAAAAGCCGGACCGCCCATGGCAGTGCCTGCGCCTGAGACCAAGCTGGAGTGGACGCCCCTCTCGATCGCCAAGAACACCGAGAACTTGCTTCGCGTCATGCCGGACCATGAGCCGAGCAAGGCGGTTGGGCATTGGGACGCAATCATTGCCGCGTACAAGAGCGGCAACGCCAGAGACTTCAACCGCGCTGTGGATCGCTATCAACGCTACTTGGACCAGCACGGCCCCGATTCGCTGCAAGCGTCAGTACCGCGATGGGAGGCGTTTTTCAACAACGCCGAGCCGTTCTATTACGCCGCCGTGCTCTACCTGTTTGCCTTTGTCCTCTCCGCGCTCGCCTGGCTTGGTTGGACTCGTCCGCTCAACCGGGCGGCGTTCTGGCTGGTGGTGTTTACCTTTGCCTACCACACCGTCGCGCTTTGTTTGCGGATGTATATCTCCGGCCGGCCGCCGGTCACGAACCTGTATTCATCCGCGGTGTTCATCGGCTGGGGATGCGTGCTGTTGGGCTTGATCTTTGAGCGGATTTATCGCCTGGGCTTGGGCAATACCGTGGCCGCCGTGGCCGGCGCCTCGACACTGGTAGTCGCGCACCTGCTGATGACACAAGCCCCCGCTGACCGCGGCGACACGATGGCCGTCTTGCAGGCCGTGCTCGATACGCAGTTCTGGCTGGCCACGCACGTAGTCTGCGTGACGATGGGCTATGCCACGACGTTCATGGCCGGGTTGTTTGGGCTGGTCTACGTCATTCGCGGAGTGTTCACCCGCGCCTTGACGCCCGAATTGGCCAAAGACCTCACGCGCATGACCTACGGCACGATTTGTTTTGCGATCTTCTTCAGCTTCGTAGGCACCGTGCTGGGCGGGCTGTGGGCCGACGACTCGTGGGGCCGCTTCTGGGGCTGGGACCCGAAGGAGAACGGCGCCTTGATCATCGTGCTCTGGAACGTACTGGTGCTGCACGCGCGGTGGGGCGGCATGGTCAAAGACCGTGGCCTGGCCGTGCTGGCCATCGGCGGCAACATCGTCACCGCCTGGTCCTGGTTCGGCGTCAACGAGCTGCGCGTGGGGTTGCACTCCTACGGTTTCACGGAAGGCGCGTTGTTTGTGCTCGGCATGTTCGTCCTTTCGCAGATGATCGTCATCGCGCTAGGTTCGATACCCAAGCGTATTTGGGCCAGCGCGGCGAACATCAACGCGGCGTAGTGTAGCGTTCTCGCTCACCGTAGCCCTCTCGCTCCGCGTGATGAGCCCGGCGCCGGCACAACGCCGGACGCTACCGAGACAATGGTGACACCTTCAGCAATTCCTCTGCTTCGCCTGGCTCTGGTACGAGCACTTCGTTATCCCCTACCAGCGTGCGAAGCAATTGCACGATCGGGCTGAAGCGATTCCCCGTCCCATCGAACGCCCCCTGCGTGAAAAGCTCAAAGCGGATTCTTGCATCGGGCTCGCGGATGATGGTTAGCACCGCTGGCTGCGCATCGCTTTTCATCTCTGCAGTTCGAAACGTAATCTGCGCGGCTCGACCCTCACTCGTCGGCTCCTGCCGAACATGGACATGCCGCAGCGAGACATCGCCGTTGGAAGCAGCGACCAGCAATTCACTAACTGCCAGTCGGAGTGGGGTGGTTCCACGGGCGGTGCGGTCTCTCAGCCGATGGTGGAGCAACTCGGCAAGCGTCGTGGCCATGCCGAGCTCGATCTTGGAGTCGGCCGTCGCTATTGCCACGCCGATGTCAGTTCTCTGAATTTCGAGCGCGGCGGCCGAAGCGATCGGAGCGTCCGTCTCGGGATCAGCGATCAGGAAATCCGTATAGCGAGCCAACCCCGGCTCCGGGTACTCGACGTCGCCCAGCGTTACCTTCAATCGCAAAAGCCGGCTCAGTTCGGCCTCGCAGCGGGCGCGATGTCCGTCGCCGTTGCGCGAAGCCGCCCACAGCGCGACCGCGCACGTCGGCAGCACGCACAGCGCGACAAAGCCAACTCTGCAGAGCGATTTTCGTGTTCGTTCGTGCAACAGGAACATCTGTGTCCCCCAAGTAACGTGCTCACCTTTCTCGCGCCATTTTCATAAACAACTCGTACCGTCCCTTCATTTCGTCGAGGCTATCGCCGCCGAACTTCTCGACGAGGGCACACGCCACTTCGAACGCCACCACGTTCTCGACGATCACACTTGCCGCCGGGACTGCGCAGACGTCGCTCCGCTCATACGACGCGGCCTCCGGCTCTTTGGTGTCGAGGTTGATCGATTCCAGCGGCTTGCGGAGCGTGCTGATCGGTTTTTTTGCGGCGCGCACCACCAGCGGCTGGCCATTGGTCATCCCTGCCTCCAAACCGCCAGCGTTGTTCGTCGGCCGCACATAGCCCAAATGCGGCTGGTCACTTTGGGCGGCGTCGTAGTGAATCGGGTCGTGCACCTGCGAGCCGCGGCGACGTGCCGCCTCGAAGCCCAAGCCGATCTCTACCCCTTTGATCGCTTGCACGGCCATTACCGCTTGGGCCAATCGGCCGTCGAGCTTGCGGTCCCATTGCGCGTGCGTGCCCAGGCCAAAGGGAAGTCCCTCGACGCGCACTTCCACGATCCCGCCCAGTGTGTCGCCGTCTTTGCCGCATTCATCGATCAGCCGCTTGACCTCTTCGTCGTGCTGGGGATCGAGCGAGTAGATGTCGCTGGCGTCGCGGATCGCGCGGTGTTCCGCCAAATCCCCCGACCGCGGCTCCAGCCGGATGCCACCCAGTTCGACGACATATCCGAACGCGGTAATGCCGAATTCGCGGAGCAATTGCTTGGCCAGCGCGCCCGCCGCCACGCGAACGGTCGTCTCTCGGGCGCTGGCCCGCTCCAGCACGCCGCGGATGCTGCCCAGATATTTGATCGCGCCAGTCAGGTCGCCGTGGCCAGGACGAGGACGGGGCAAGTCGCCGAGCCGCTCCAGCTTGTAATCCTTGTTGACCACGGCCAGCGCGATCGGACTGCCAAGCGTCGTGTTTTGCCAGATGCCGGAAAGGATTTCGACCTGGTCGGTTTCAATTCGCTGCCGGCCGCCGCGGCCGTACCCTCCCTGCCGCCGCCGCAGCTCGAAGTCGATCGAATCGGTCTCGATGGCGACCCCGGCTGGGAACCCATCGACGAGCGCGACCATCGTCTTGCCATGCGATTCGCCGGCGGTCCAGTAGCGTAACATGAAGAAAGCCAACAGGTTATGATTTGATGGGTGGCACTGACAAGCTCTCAGGCTTGTCAGTGGCGCGTGGCATCGGCCCACCGTAAGAGAAGCATCGCAAACGCCGCTTCTCTCTCAAATCTTACCTGCTTTGCCAAATGGCCGGTAGAGCGGCTGCCGCGTTGGAGTTCAAGCTTTAGCTTGCTCAGTTGGAATTCAAGCTTTAGCTTGCTCAAACAGCCTGAAGGCTGAACTCCAACGGGCGGCTCAACTCCAACTACCTACTTCCACGCGAACGGCTGTCCGGTCAACCGCTCGTACGCCTCGATGTACTTCTCGCGCGTGCGGTCGACCACCTCGTCGGGCAGGGCAGGGGGGCGGCTGTTTTTGTCCCACGAGGCGCCTTCCAGCCAATCGCGCACAAATTGCTTGTCGAACGACGGCGGCGAGCGGCCCGGCGCATATTGATCGGCCGGCCAGAAGCGTGAGCTGTCGGGCGTCAACACCTCGTCGATCAGAATCACCTCATCTCCGACCAGGCCCCATTCGAACTTGGTGTCGGCGATCAAGATCCCCTTGGAAAGCGCATACTCCGCGCCGCGCTGGTAAATCCGAAGGCTCCGCTCGCGCAGTTCCGCGGCCAGCGAATCACCCACCTTGGCGACCATCTCCGCAAACGAAATATTGATGTCGTGCCCTTGCTCTTCCTTGGTGGCGGGCGTGAAGATCGGCTCGGGCAGCCGCTCGCTTTCGCGAAGCCCCAATGGCAAGCGGATCCCGCAGACCATGCCGCTTTGACGATACTCGCGCCAGCCGGAGCCGGACAAATAGCCGCGGACCACGCACTCGATCGGCACCACCTTGGTCTTACGTACCAACATCGCGCGGCCTTCGAGTGGCGCAAGCTCGATTTCGGCCGGCAGACCAAACTGCCGCACGTTTGTCGCGATTAAATGGTTGGGCTCGCCAAGCCGGTCAAACCAGAACGCGCTAATTTGCGTGAGCACCCGCCCCTTGTCGGGAATCCCGTTGGGCAATACCCAGTCAAAAGCGCTGATCCGGTCGGTGGTCACCAACAGTAGCCGGTCGCCGAGATCGTACACGTCGCGGACCTTGCCTCGACGGACGGGAAAGCGCTTGATCTCTGTAGTGGTCACGGCCCGTCGCATGGCGATCTCCTCCAAATGGTTGAGGGCAAGTCAACCCGCGGCAGTATACCAACCCGCCGCCGGGCGCGAAGGGTATGGAGTGCGATCACTCGTCATCGCTTTGGATTACGATGGGGCTCGAAAACCGAACGACGTTCTGAACAGCAGAGGAAGTAGGGTGGGCCGAGCCCGCGAGGCCCACGCGTATTTATCGATAAATAATCGCTGCATGCGCGTGGGCCTCGGCCGCGGCGGCCTCGGCCCACCCTACACAAATTGAGTCTTGTCTTCGGCGTGTCCGGCAAGCGATAACAACAGTTGGACGCCTGTTGTCTTCTCTTGCCAAGCACCCGCGATGGGGCGAATGCAATTCATCGTACCGCATCGCGACCGGTTGCCCGACGGGGCGATCGAGTTGGCTTATCTCGCAGGTCACGAGGAAGCACCGTATCAGACGCGAACGAGCTGGCAGGGCGATCGGCTGGTGGTCCAGCGCGACGAAGCCGAATCAGCGACGTTCACCATCCCCTGGATGATCGGCGATCGCCCGCCGCTCGCGCTTTCGACGGGTACACTCGTCGAGCGGACGCGGCCGTACCTACTCCCCGTCGAGCTGGCACGAGGAACGGTCTACCGATTGCGCACGCACGCGTTTGTTTGGCAGGCGCTGGGTCTGGTCGTGCCCGCCGAGTTGTCGCCGCTGCTGAAGGAGGCACTCGGCGCCCTGGCCCGCGCGGCCACGTCCCAGGACCAGCCGGCGGCAGCCGCAGAGAGCGCCGAGCAGGCGCTAGTCGTCGCGCTTGCCGGCAGTGCGCTGCTATGCGCGGCATACGCAGATCAATCTCGCCGGGCGCGCCGCACCATGTCCAAGCGCACTCCGCTTGTAGTCGGCGTGCCGCTTGATGATGATCGCTCGCCGGACCAGCCGTTTGCAGAATTCTTGCTGCAGGCCTGCAACACGCTGTCCGTTCCGTTCAACTGGCGCAATGTCGAAGCGACCGCCGGCGCCCCCTCCTGGCAGTTTTCCGATGTCCAAATTGCCTGGTGTCAAGGTCACGAGAAGCGGATCTGTGGTGGGCCGCTCTTGCGGCTCGAGCGCGATGCTTTGCCGGACTGGATCGGAACGGCCACTGACTTCGGTACTTTGCAAGCTTCTGTCGCACGCCATGTGCAGGGCGTGGTCGAGCGGTACCGAGGACGAGTCCACCTGTGGAACTGTGGCGCGGCGCTCAATACAGCCGCGACGCTGCCGCTCACCGAAGAGCAACGCTTGCGTCTGGCGGTCAGCGCCATCGAGACCGTGCGCGCCGCCGACCGCCAGACGCCTGTGATCCTGACGCTGGATCAACCGTGGGGAGAGGCATTGCGCGACGAGCGACGGCAGCTTTCGCCGATCCATTTCGCCGATGCGCTCGTACGCGGCGACCTGGGGCTGGCCGGCCTCGGGCTGCGGGTTGATATCGGTCTTTCGCGAGACGCGACTTTGCCGCGCGACGCGCTCGAAATCAGCCGGCAAATCGACCGCTGGAGCGTCTTTAACCTGCCGCTGCTGATCGAGTTCACGCTGCCGCCGAGTGTTTCTCTTGCCCACCCGAGCGAACAGTCGTGGATCGAGCAGGTCATCCCAGTGCTATTGGGAAAGCCGGCTGTCCAAGCGGTCTTTTGGGGACGCTTATTGGACGGCCAAGGCCAGCCGTTTGCCGATCGCGGACTTTTCGACCTTGAGGGGGTGCCGAAACCGGCATTGCGGGCCTTCTCAGCCATCCGCCGCTGGGCGGAATTGCCAGACATTTGAACTGATTTGGTTCGTGGTATTATCCTAGAGAGCGAATAAGGGGGTACGTTCTCGAACGTTTGGAGGTCGTCATGATCCGGCGCGTCTTCGCAAACCGCCCTTGTCGTTGCGTGATAACGTCGATTGGCCTGGCGGTGGTGCTATTGCATCCCTGTCTGGCGCGGGGGCAGGAAAAAACCATGGAAGGCATTGGTCCGGCGGGAAAAATCAAAAGGATCGACGGCAAGTTCGATTTCACCGAAGGGCCGGTCTGGATCAGTGACTCGCTTTACTTCACGGACATTCCCAATGAGCGCCTTCACCGCCTTGATGCCGCCGGAAAAGTTCACGTTTTTGTAGAAAAGTCAAAGCACGCCAACGGCCTCTTTGCACACAGCCGCGGCGAGATTTACGCCTGCCAGATGGACGGCCGGCTGGCTGCGTACACCGTAGACGGCGCCAAGGAGCGGGTATTAGTTGAGAAATTCGGCGAGCACCGCTTCAACGCGCCCAATGACCTGGTGATCGACGCCGGGGGCGGCGTGTACTTCACCGATCCGGCGTTCAGCGCTCCCAAGCCGCTGCCGCAGGGGAAGACGTGCGTTTACTACCTCGCGCAGTCCGGACAGCAGGCGAGCCGGCTGATCGAAGACCTGCCGAATCCCAACGGCGTGATCCTCTCGCCCGATGAGAAGACTCTGTACGTGATACCCTCAGGACAAGCCGAGATGATGGCTTATCCGGTGGAGTCACCCGGCAAGCTTGGTCAGGGCCGAGTGCTCTGCAAGCTGGAGCAGGCCGAAGGGCAGCGTAACGGCGGCGGCGACGGGCTGACGGTTGATCGCCGAGGCAATCTCTATATTACTTCAAAACTTGGACTGCAAGTCTTTACGCCCGAAGGGAAATTGCTGGGCATTATTCAAACGCCCGAGCAGCCGGCGAACGTCACTTTCGGCGGCAAGGACCTGAAGACACTGTATGTCACGGCGAGGACTAGCCTCTATAAGATTCCGATGCACGCCGCTGGCCATCAGTTTCCGGGGGGGAAGAATGACGAATGAAATGTCAAAGCACCAATGACCAATGTCGAGTGAATTGGTCATTGGGACTTAGTCATTGGTCATTCGTTTGCCATTCGGATTTCGACATTCGTCATTGCCTCATGCCTTCGGCTTATACTCCGCCCGGTCGAGCGTGACCTTGTACTTGGCGTCCTCGAGGTAAGCCAGCTCCGGCGTTTCGTCGCTGTCGATGTCGAACCATTCCTTCTTGAACTCGATCCGCGAGTGTTCGGGATTGCGGATGGCGATGTTCGTGGTGAGTGCGATCACTGCGTCGGCCAAGGCGACCTTGGGATGGCAGCGCGGCTGGTTCTCCGCCGACGGATTGCGGATGCACCAGGCCCAGTGCTCCATTTCCTCGGTATAGCCGCGGCTGATCGGGCCGGCTTCCATCGCCGCCTTGCCGATGGCTGCGCCGCCGCCGCTGGCCGTTGTGTCCAACGTGTCGGCCTTGCTCACGTCGATCTTCGTCGCCGGTCCGGCATTGTCGAAGATCATCGCTTCCTGCTCTTTGAGCAGCACGAGCGTGCGGTCGGTGCCCATCACGCACTCGCCGTAATCGCCGAACGGGCTGCCATTGATCGAGGAGTAGGTGACCACGATCTTTTTGTTGTTGTCCTCCTCGTACTTCGGACCCGGATACTCGTACATGCAGTACACGTGGTCTTCGCACTCGCGGTCTTCCTCGTAGAGATGCCGGCCGCCGGTGGCTTGAACGGTGAGCGGCAGCGCCTTCTCGCCGTCATTGCGCGCGGCGGTGCAGAAAATTCCGGCGGCGTCGAGCTGGTGGCTGCCCAGCTCCGCCATCAGCCCGCCACCTGTCCGTTCCCAGAGCCGCCAACGAATCAGCTCCTCGATCGGCGAGACGTGATATCCGCCCGGCAGTCTCTTCTCCTGGTAACCATAGAATGCCGCGTCGACAGCTTTGTCTTCAACCTGTTTTTGGATCTGCACCAGAAAACGACGCCACTTTTCCACTTCTGCCGGTTTCTTGGCTTTTTCGGCGTCGGTAATGCGCCGTTTGACCGAAGCCATTTGCTTGACCAAAGCTTCGTCGCCCGGAAGCGGCGGTTGCCAGGTGTCTTTCGCGCGATGCCATTGAGCACGGATGTGGTGCAGGTCGCCTAACAAGCCATTCTTAATCGTGTGAATCGCGTTGTCGTACAGAATGCTGTAGTGCCGCTGATGACCGGTCGCCAGATACTTGCCGGTCTGCTTCGCCACGCGCCCCATCTCCTTGCACTGCGCGACGGTGCGCGCCATCAATTTCTCAGTCAGCACGTGCAGGCCCGCCTTCATCGCCAGAATTGCCGCCTCTGCGTGCAAGTGCAACGGCAACGAGATGACCACTCCCTCCAGATCCAGCTCCTTGTTTTCAACGGCCTTGAGCAGATCCTTGTAGTTTTCGTAGACCTTGACCTGCTTGCGGGCTTCCTCCTCGCTCGACCAGCCGTACTTGGCCATCAATCCGGGCCGGGCCTGAAACGCGTTGTCGCTCGAATAGTCCCCGTGAAACGCGCGATGGATGTTGTACGGGCGAATATCCGCGATCGCCACGCATTGCACGTAGCTGGGCGTGTGCGCGCCAATCAGCACGCTGCCTTCGTCGCCGGTGCCGATAAACCCGATTCGCACCGGGTTCTCCATCGACTTGTCGTAGCCGAAATACATCGCCCCTAATCCAGCGCCGGAAACCGCGCCGGCGGCAACCGTGCCGATCAGAAAGTCGCGGCGCGACACGCCGTCTTTGGGGCCTTTGCCGACGGCGATGGCCGTTTCAAAATTCTCTTTGCCGATAGGTCGGTCTTCCGGCTTGATATACATGACAGGCTACCTCCGGCCGCGGAACGGGGCCGTGATGAGAAAATGGAGAAAAAAGTCGAGGCCGCCCCAACGGCCCACGGCGGTCGTCGCCAAGGCCAACAGGGCCAGCATTTCTACCAGTTGATATGGGAACAAGGTCGTGATCGTTCCCGGCACCCACGGGGGTTGCGACATAATCACCATCAACAAAAACGCCGCACAGCCAACTGCCGCCAGTCGCGTGAACAAACCCACGATCAAACATCCGCCGCAGATCATCATTGCCCAGGTAAGAATGCGGTCGTTTTTCTTGAGCGCGGTTTCCGGCTGCGCAAGCTCGCCCTGCTTCTCCTGTTCGTCCGTGGCGATCGCCGCGATGTCGTGGTTAAACTCGCGCTCCATCCGCCGCACGTCCGCCAGCCAGGCGTTCGGCTGGTTGGCCAACTCGCGGCGTTTGTCCGCCAGCCGCTGGCTGGCAAAGGGAACGTCCGTCGCACCCTGAAACGATTGCATCTGATCCAAGCGGCGCAGCTCCCGCTGATACAGGATCAAATCGCTTTCGATGCTCGCCAGGTAATCCAAGAGACCGCGCTTGTAGCGTTCGAAAACCGCGTTCGCTTTTTGCTTTTGCTCCTGATCAAAGTCGTAATGAGCCGCGATCTGTCGGCCCCGCTCGTTCCAGTCGTCCACCACGCGCGTGGCGAACGCTTCATAGACCGGACGCGACAACGCCAGGTCTTCGGCCAATTTTTCCTCCACCCGCTTGAGGGCCGGGTCTTCTTTCTTTGGCTCCGGGGACGGATCTCCCTCGGTGGGCAGTTTTGCGGTTTTCGCGTCGTCCTTGGGCTGAGCGCCGTCAGCCGTGGCTTTTGCCTTGGCGTCGCCCGGCTGTGGGTCCCCTTCGGTGGGGACGTTCGAGGACGGGGCCGGCTTGTTTTTGGCCGAATCCTTCTCGTCCGACTTTTTCGCCGCGGAAGCTTGCGATGGGTCCTGCCACGGATGCGAAATCAACTCGTGAAATCCATGGAAATCGGGCGCCTTCGACGTGTAAAACTCGGCCCACGGCCCTTTCGCCTGGCGCAGGAAGCCCTCGCTAGACCAGTTCGGGTCGTGGTAGTGATCGACCCCTTGAGAGAAGAAGTGCCAGCCGAGCGCCACGCGCAAAGCGACGAGCAGCACGACGCTGGCAATTCCGATCGTAAAACGGCAGCAGTTCAGAGGAACCTCCCGGCTCGCGAGCCGGCGAGCCACTCCATCAAACACCAAGGCCAGGGTTTGAGCGCCGAGACCAGCTTACGCCCAGATAGGTAGGACTATACCCCCGCCGACCCATTATTATTGCTATTCTGGCTCTGGTTGCCAACTAGGGGGCTCGGCGGAAGCACGGCTTTTTCAGGCTGGTCTCCCATTCCCCATTCCCCATTCCCCATTCCCCATTCCCCAT
>JBBDYH010000114.1:86941-90030 GCA_040901795.1 Pirellulales bacterium | reverse complement strand
CGCCGCCCGGTTTGCGACCGCGTCATCCGCGGCATATACTACAATCTTAAACGGCACTCCCATTTGGGGTTCGGTGAACTCGTATCGCGACAGGGTTGGCTCTGCGGCATTCGCCGAACGGTCGCCAGGACCGAGGGCGATGAGCGCGGAACTGAAAAGACAGCACACGGTCGCGCATCTTGGCGGTGATTTGTGTTTCATGGTGCCGTACAAGCCTCACCAACATCAAATAATTCAGCTATGACTAGCGTACGTTCCCCGAGCCGCGCCGGGCAAGCGGTTGATCGGATTCAGTTTCGATTGGTCGTCGCGACATTCTTCTACCTGTGCGCTTTGGCCCCCATATCATCGCGGGCTGCCGATGTCGATCCGCTCAAGAATCCCGACGCCGAAGCGAAAACTGAGGCGGAGATGAAGCCGTATAGCGAGCTCATCCCCAACACCGAAGTCGGCTTTGACATGCTGCCGATCAAGGGGGGGAAGTTCACCATCGGCAGCCCGTCCGACGAAGAGGGCCGCAACGAGGACGAAGGTCCGCAGAAGGAAGTCGCGGTTGCGCCGTTCTGGATGGGCAAGCACGAGGTCACCTGGGACGAGTACGAGATCTTCATGTTCGCGTTGGACCACCAGCGGCGGCAGGTACTCAAGATCGACCCCAGCGCAAACGACAAGCTCGCCGACGCCATCGCTCACCCCACCAAGCCCTACACCGACATGACCTTCGGCATGGGCAAGAAGGGTTTTCCTGCCATCTCGATGACGCACTATGCGGCCCGCATGTACTGCAAGTGGCTGAGCATGAAGACCGGACGCTACTACCGGTTGCCCACCGAGGCCGAATGGGAGTACGCCTGCCGAGCGGGTACGACGACGGCCTATTCGTTCGGCGATGACCAATCCGAGCTGGCCAAACACGCCTTGTTCTACCACGACGGCGAAACCGAGAAGTACAACAAAGTCGGTAAGCTCAAGCCGAACCCCTGGGGTCTCTACGACATGCACGGCAACGTGAACGAGTGGGTGCTCGATCAATACGTCGCGGACCGCTACAACAGGTTGACCGCCGGGCAATCAGCGCTGCCGGTGGCGACGACGAAGCTCTATCCGCACGTCGCCCGCGGCGGCGCTTGGGACGATGACCCGCCGGCTTTGCGCAGCGCCGTTCGCCGTGCTTCGGACATCGAGTGGAAGCAGCAAGATCCGCAGCTTCCGCAGAGTGTCTGGTACCATACCGATGCGCAATTCTCGGGCTTCCGTCTCCTGCGGCCGCTCGTGGAGCCGAGCGAGGAAGAAAAGCAGAAGATTTGGGACACCGGGCTGGAGATCGAAGGCGAAGGGGGCCGCGTGGTGTTTCCCGGCAGTGAGAACCAGGCGCCGGCAAGTGGGAATTGACGCTATCCGATGTATTTTTCGCGGCGGAAGGCCGTCTTACATGGACTCGAAAATGGCCTGCCCGCCTCGTTTTCTGATTGAATTTCCGTCCTGACTCGTTTAACTTGTGATCTCGATAGACCATTCGACATACGCCGGGTATTTCTGCCGCGTGGCGCGTTGTCGTCGGATACTCATCCAATCACGTCCGCTTCTTAACCAGGTGAGGGAGACCCAATCGTGAATAACACAACTCCAAGTGCCGGCGCCGGGCATGCCACGCGGCGCGAATTCATCAGGACTTCGTCGTTGGTCGTTGCCGGCGGCGCATTGGCCGGCAGCCTGGGCATTGCGCGCACGGCGCACGCCGGCGCCGACGAGACGATCAAAGTCGCTCTCATTGGCTGCGGCAGCCGCGGCTCGGGTGCGATATCCGACTGCTTGGACGCCAAGCCGAATGTCAAGTTAGTCGCGATGGCGGACCTGTTTGACGATCGTTTAACTGGTTCGCTCCGTGAATTGCAGCGCCGCGAGCAATACAAGGATCGCGTCGATGTGCCTAAAGATCGCCAGTTTGTCGGCTTCGACGCCTACCAGAAGGCGCTTGAGGCGGGCGCTGATCTGGTCATCTTGGCCACGCCCCCCGGTTTTCGGCCGATTCACTTTGAGGCCGCCGTCAAAGCTGGCAAGCATGTCTTCATGGAGAAACCTGTTGCCACCGATGCCGCCGGCGTCCGTAAAGTGCTTGCCGCAGCCGAAGAGTCGAAGCAGAAGGGTCTGGGCGTCGGCGTAGGTTTACAGCGCCGTCATCAAAAGGGTTATCTCGAGACGATGAAACGCCTCAAGGATGGGGCGATCGGCGACATCATCGCCATGCGCGTCTATTGGAACGGCACTACGCCGTGGACCGAGGCCCGCGCAAAGTGGGAGGAGCGATACGGCCGACCACTCACCGAGATGGAGTATCAATGCCGCAACTGGTACTATTTCACCTGGATCTGCGGCGACCATATCGCCGAGCAGCACATCCATAACCTTGACGTCGGCAACTGGCTCAAGGACGCCTACCCCGTCAAAGCCAATGGCATGGGCGGCTGCGAAGTTCGCGACGCCAAAGACACGGGCGAGACGTTCGACCACCATTATGTGGAGTTCGAATACGCCGATGGCTCGCGAATGTATAGCCAGTGCCGCCACATTCCGAATTGCTTCAACAGCGTCAGCGAGCACGCTCACGGCAGCAATGGCTATTGCGATATTAGCCGCTACGTTATTGAGCCCAAGAGCGGCGGCGAGCGCTGGCGCTATGGACGCGCGCGCGGCGACGCCAATCCTTACAAGCAAGAGCACATCGACCTGTTGGACAGCATCGCAGCCGGCAAGCCGATCAATGAGGCGGAGTACGGCGCCAAGAGCAGCATGACGGCCATCCTCGGCCGTATGTGCACTTATTCCGGACAGGAGTTGACCTGGGACCAAGCCCTCAACTCCAACGTCACCATCATGCCCACCGATTTTGCCTTCGACGCCACTCCGCCGGTGCTCCCTGACAAGGAGGGTAAGTACGCGCGCGCCATTCCGGGCATAACGAAGGTCGTCTAACGGTCGTATGGCGAGCGGAGCGACGTCAGTCCCCCGATAAGGCTGACCACCATCGTTATTCCAAAACCCACGCGTCTGGCACGCGTGGGTTTTATTTTGCGCGCTGGCGGGGGGGT
>JBBDYH010000114.1:0-86931 GCA_040901795.1 Pirellulales bacterium | reverse complement strand
CCCCCCCCCGCTACGGGTTTCTCGCCTTCCTGACTGGAAAAAACTATAACCATGTCACGTTGCGCGGCCCGCTCGGCAGCCGAATTCCGTCTTATCTGGTAGAGACTTACGCCGCCGACCGAGCGTCGCGGGCTAAGCATCCTCCCCTGTCCCTGACGCCTGAAGCCTGACGCCTCCCATGCATGCCCTCGCCCGCCCCAACCCGGACCAGCTCTTGCACCTCGCGCGGCAGGGGGACGAGCAAGCCTTGGGCGACCTGCTGGTACTCTACCGCAACTATCTGAAGCTGTTGGCCCGCGTACAGATCGACCGCCGTTTGCAGCGCAAGCTCGACGCCTCCGACGTGGTGCAGGATGCCCTCTTGCGGGCACATCGTGCGTTTGGTCGGTTTCGCGGCCAGACCGAGCCCGAGGTGCTTGCCTGGCTGCGGAGGATTCTCGCTTCGTGCCTGGTGGATCTTGCTCGGCAGTATCACGGTACGGGCCGCCGCCGGCTCGACTTAGAGCGCGACTTCGAGCAAGACCTCGACAACGCTTCGCGCACGTTCGACACCCGGCTGATCGACCCCTCGACGCCGAGCGCCGCCGCAGCCCGCCGAGAGCGCGGCGTGCAGTTGGCCAATGCCTTGGCCAATCTGCCGGCCGCCTACCGCGAGGCCGTCGTGCTTCGCCACCTGGAAGGGCTGACGTTTCCCGAGATCGCCCTGCGAATGGGTCGCTCGGTGGATAGCGTCAAGAAGCTCTGGATCCGGGGACTTGCGCAATTGCGAACCACCTGGGAGGGGGAATCATGACGGCACAAATGCGGAATGGGGAATGCGGGATGGGGGTTGAATCCCGGCGTGGGGACACGCTGGCTCTGACCACTGACCACCGACCACTGACCACTGCTAACGACGACCCGCGCGTGATCGCCGCTGTCGAGGAATACCTTCGCCTGTGCGAAGCAGGGTCGCCGCCCGAGGTCGAGGCCTTCGTCGCCGAGCGCGCCGAGATTGCGCCGCTCCTTCGTCAGTGTCTGGGCGGACTCGAGTTCGTGCAGGCGGCGGTGCCGGAAATCGAAGCCTCGGCCGACGGGCTGGACCGGCTCGCTCTGGCCGAGTCGCTCGTTGGCCAGCCGTTGGGAGACTTCCGGATCATCCGCGAAATCGGCCGCGGCGGCATGGGCGTGGTCTACGAGGCCGAACAGATTTCCCTGGCGCGCCGCGTGGCGCTCAAGATCCTCCCCTTTGCGGCTGTGCTCGACCCGCGGCACCTGCAGCGATTTAAAAACGAGGCGCTGGCCGCGGCGCATTTGGATCACCCCAACATCGTCGAGGTCTACGGAGTCGGCTGCGAGCGGGGCGTGCACTTCTACGCCATGCGCTACGTCGAGGGGCAGACGCTTGCGGCGGTCATCGACGCTCTCCGTTTAGCCGACGCCGGCACGGCGGGTTTAGCAGTCGGCGGTACGCCGACTTTGGAGTGCGATGACTCGTCATCGCTTTCTTTTTCAAATAGCGTGCGGTTACCAAATGACGCGAATGAAATCCAAAGCTGCGACAAGTCGCAGCATTCCAAAGAAACCCTTGCCGCCGCCCTCTCCACCCTCCGCGAAACAAAGCCGCGCGACTTCTTCCGCACCATCGCCGAGCTCGGCATCCAGGCCGCCGAAGCACTCGATCACGCCCATCAGATGGGCGTCGTCCATCGCGACATCAAGCCCTCGAACCTGATCCTCGAGGGTAGCCCTCTCGACCGCAGCCATCTCGCTCTGCGAGATACAGCACCTCCCTCTCCCCTCGGGAGAGGGCAGGGTGAGGGCAACTCCGAACTCCGCGCTCCGCACTCCAAACTATGGATCACCGATTTCGGCCTGGCGCACATCGACTCGGGCGGCTCACTGACGATGACAGGCGACCTCGTAGGCACGCTCCGCTATATGAGCCCCGAGCAAGCCGAAGGCAAATCCGCCATCCTGGACCACCGCACCGACATCTATTCGCTGGGCATCACACTCTACGAACTCCTTACTCTCCGCGCCGCATTCCCAGCGAGCGACCGCCAAACGCTCATCCGCCAGATTGTCAGCGAGGAACCGGCGCCGCCGCGGAGGTTGAATACGTCGATTCCCTCGGACTTGGAAACCATCATTCTCAAAGCCATCGCGAAAGAACCTGTTGAGCGGTATGCTTCCGCCCGGGAGTTGGCCGCCGATCTCAAGCGCTTCCTCACAAGCGAACCGATCCGCGCCCGCCGCGCTATGCCATGGCAAAGGTTCACGCGCTGGTCGCGCCGCCATCGCGAGCTCGTCGCCGGATGCGCGGTTCTTCTCGCCGTGGCCGCAGTGCTGGCCACAGTTGCCGCGGCGCGTTTGGCCATCGAGCGCGATCAGACGATAACCGCATTGGACGAAGCCAAACGTCAGCGCCAGCTCGCCGTGGCCGCGCAGGAACGAGCCGAGACCGGGCAGGCGCTTGCGCGCACCGCCGTGGACGATATGTATACCCGCGTGGCCAGCGTTTGGCTGGCCAAGGAAACGGCGCCGTCAGGCATTCAAATAGACCTCATGCGGCGCGCGTTAGCGGCCTATGAGCGGCTTGCCGATCTGCCGGCAACCGACGCCGCATCGCGGCGCAGTGCCGCCATTGCACTTGCGCGAGTGGGCGAGATCAAACACTTCCTGGGCGAAAAACGGGAAGCGGCCGGAGCGCTCCAGAAGTCGATTGCCCTTCTGAACGTGGATAAAGACGACGCCACGGCGCGCGAGGAAACGCTTGCGGCTCTGGCCATGTCCCATCGCAAGCTCTCCCAAGTGCAGCTTGCCCTTGCAGAGTGGGACAATGCGGAGAAGTCGTACGCAGCCGGTTACGGTTACGTACAGTCGCTCGTCAATCATGCCGATGCCCGGCCTGAGCATCGATTCGAGCTGGCGCTGTTTCGAATGCTGGGCGCGGAATTGGCGATTCGAGGGGGCCGTCTCGAAGAAGCCGAGACGCTTGCGCGTACTGCATTTGAGGAGCTTACAGCGCTCGAAAAAATCCAAGGCGTTGGAAATCTGCGCGGAGACCTCGCGCTGGACTGGCAATGGGCCGGGTTGAGAGCCGGACTTCTGTCGATCGACGTCATGCGCCGGCTTGGCCGCCTGACGGAGGCGGAGAAAGAGGCGAAGCAGATGCTGGCCGCAATTAACCGCGCGCAGTGGGGCCCGTTATACGATGCGCGCGAGCTGATCCAGGTTGAGGCCGAAGTGCACGACCAGCTTGCGTCCGTGAAAATCGCCCTTGGGCAACCCGAAGCCGCAATCGTCCATCTCCGCGAGACGCTCCGCCTCAAGCAGCAAAACCTGCGCGCCAAGCAGCGGCCGTTCCTTTTCTGGGTCGAGAGTTTCCTTGGAAAGCGAGGCGCGGAGGAAGGCAATGAGGCGGTTCCTTTTTGCAGCTTTGCCGAGACGCAGTTGCGGCTTGCGATCTTGCTTCAGACGGTCGGCCGGCCGTACGAGGCCGAACTGCACCTCGGCGAACTGGTGCAGACCGCATTTTTTCTGTGCGCTGAGTCAGGCCACGATCTTCGTTACATGTTGCTGTACGGGAAAGCCTGGTCGGCCGCGGCCGATTTCGTGGCGGCCGCGCGTCCGCAAGAGGAAGACGCGTTGCGCATGGCGGCCGACACCGTTTGGCGCGCCGTGGCCGTCTACTTCCCGCAAGCCGTTGAGCATCCCGACCTCACGCCGCAAGCACGCAAGACCATCAGTGCGCATATCCGCGATGGCGCCGGCCAACTGCCCGCCGAGAAGGTCGATCTGTATAAGAACATGCCCACGCCCGCATGGAAGACGGAATTGATCCAGCGTACGCTGCTCAGTTCACAACCCGCGGGGTGGGACTCTGAGGCTGGCGGCAAGATCCGCGTCGGCGGCCGCGTCGACGATTGCTTACACATCGCCATGGCCCATCACCGGCTGGGCAATCAGGAGGAGGCGCGGGTTTGGCTCGATTACGCGACCAAAATGATGGGCGACAACCCTCATATCGAGGTTGTGGAGCTGCGGGAAGAGGCGCAAGCGTTGTTGCGTAGCCAGAGCAAGACTGAGGAGTCAACCACGGAGGCGAACAAACCATGAAAAAAATCCCACTCATCCTGGCACTCCTGGTCGCCGGACCAGCCGAAGCGGGGCGACTTCCTGATCCGCTCGTCGGGGGTACCGTTTTGCCCTGGGTCGCCGATGCCATCACCGGGCACCTAAACAATGATGATTACGACGGAACTTTTTCCGACAACTCAAACTTTCTTAGTGTCAATCGGTTACGCGACCACACCCAGACTCTTGCGAATACCGAGCGTTTGATCGCCACGCGTCCTTCGGGCGGTGTGACGGAGTACGCCGTCCAGATAAATGCCGACTCCCATTCTCGCCAGGACTCACGGGCTACGCTCGATCGTCAGTTCATGGTCCAACTGGGCTTCGGTACGGGAAACAACTTCGTTCGCGCCGGCACAATCGCTCCGGGACTTGTGTTCGACGATCCACGGTCTGTCAGCCCGGCGGTAGAAGACTATTATTCTCCTTTGGCAGCAGTCCTCCCGTCCCCGTTTGAGAAGACTCCGCGCCTTAAACTCATCGACCATCAAGGCGATACTCTGATCTTTCAGGGAAGTTCAACCAGCGCGCACTTCGCGCGGAGCGAGTTTTACGGCAGCGCTGTGTTTAAGCTGCCGCTCGACATACCGGATTTGCCTGCTTCGGCAAGAGCCCTTTACCCGCCTACCAATCTGCAGGGACTCGAGCCAGAGGATATTCCGTTCACGCTCCGAGTGCTGCCGGTACCAGGTCAGTGGGGAACATGGAACGTCAATGCCGACGCGAACTGGTCACATGCTGGCAATTGGATCGGCAGTGTTCCCAATGGGCCTGGTACCGACGCAACGTTCAGCGAGGTCATCACAGCGCCGCGCACCGTGACAATTGATGTCCCGGTTACCGTAGGCCGCATCACTTTCAATATCGTGAATATCTTTGAGGAGGATCAGACGAAGCCGAAGCCCTACACGATCGCAGGCCCCGGAGGAATCACGCTGGACGGACCCTCAAGGCTGCCCGCGGAAATTAAAATCGCCACGGGCACCGGCAGCCATACGATCAGTGCGCCTCTGACGCTCCTCGATGACACAATCATCAACGTAATACCGCGCACAAGCAACCTCGTGATCAGTGGCGAAGTTAACTCGACGGGGAAGATCGTAACGAAGACGGGCTTTGGCACATTCACTACGAACAATATCCGCGCCGCGCAACTGAATCTAAATGGCGGCACGCTGGCTATCGCTCCCAACGGAACGTCGGCGGGGACATCGGTTCTCGGTGTGTTGACAATCTCGCCACTCAGCCACACGCTCAGCAGCGGGGAGGTACTAACCCCAAAACTCGATCTCAGCAACAACGCCGTCATTATCGACTACACCGAGGCAAGCCCGTCAGCCACCGTCCGTCAGCAGATTATTTCCGGCCGCGGCGGATCGGGACATGGCAAGACTTGGAACGGCAATGGCATCACAAGCAGCGCCGCGGCTGCCGCAAACAGACGTGATCCGGATTCGAGCTCCATCGGTTATGCCGAGAACAGCGCCTTGCCGCTTGGTCCGTACACGATGTTTCGCGGCCAGCCGGCCGACAGCACATCGCTCCTGATCGCCTACACGCGAACCGGCGACGCCAACCTGGATGGCATCGTTAACGACGACGATGTGACGATCGTCAATGCAACGTACGCGCCTGGTGTTACACAGCCCAATTGGGCTCTCGGCGACTTCGACTACAACGGCTTCGTCGATGACGACGACGTGACGTTGCTGGGCGTGTTCTATGATCCCAGCGCCCCGCCGCTTGTCGCGCTGGCCCAAGCCGCCAATCATGTCGCTGCCGTCCCCGAGCCGCGAACTTCGTTAATGATCGTAATTGCTCTGGCCGCCCTCGTACCGCTCGGCATTGCCAGGCTCCGCAAAACGGGGTCGCGAGTGGCGTGTTAACAATCCGTGTGCTAGCAGGTCCCTATGTGCAGTGGCAGCCGTTCCAAATTTGTGCCGTACACACCAATCGGGCTGAAGGCCCGAGACCCGACAGCCCAGGCGGAACGCCTGGGTTGACCGGCGAATCAAACGCCGTTAAGGCCCAACGGGCCGTGACTCGTTGCTTTTGACCAAACGTCTTCCTTTTTCCTTAGCGATGGGGCTGGCGCTCCCCGTGCGCGCTCGCATCATCCTTTTTCGACCCTTGACTAAAGGAGAACCTTCATGTTCGGACTCGCCTCAAAAACTCACAGCTCACGTCGCCGCACTGTAGACCGTAAATCCTGTCTCAATCGCTTGCGCCACGCCCGCCCACTGGCCTTCGAGCATTTGGAAGGGCGCCGCCTTCTCGCCGTTGTTGTTCCAGACTCCGTCGTTGCCATCGGCGGCCCAGCTCATGAAGCTGCCCGCGGCGTAGCTGTCGACTCAGCGGGCAATTACTACCTCACCGGTGGATTTGGAGACGTCGTCGACTTCGATCCAGGACCCGGCGTGACCAACCTTGTCAGCGATGGTGATCGCGACATCTTCGTGGCGAATTATCAGGCCGATGGAACACTGGCTTGGGCTCGACGGTTTGGTGGACCCCGCGCAGACTCCCTCTCTCAGGGCGGAGTTAAGCTCGACGCCAGTGGGAAGATTTATGTTGTATGTGACTTTAGCGGCACGGTCACGTTTGGAGGAGATCCAACGTTCGGAGACCTCGGCACATTTACGTTCACAGCCGATTCCACGACGGACCATGTTGTGTTGCGGTTCGACGCCTCAGGCAAGTTGGAGTGGGCAACGTGGTTTGGCGGCGCGTTTGCTGATGGGTTCGCGCTAAATGACAGCGGCTCGATCTACGTAGCTGGACAGTTCGATGGTACGCGGCAGTTCGGGCATCAGCAGCTCACCGCGATCAGCAATGGAAGGGATTCCTTGGACGGTTTTCTGTCGCGACTGGATGCCGAGACGGGCCAGTTCGTTTGGACGACGAAGACCGGCGGCAAGGGAAGCGAGTGGTTCAACGACATTGTTTTCGACGCAGGGAGCGGTTCGCTTTATCTTACCGGAGGCTACACCGGTCAGGCCGTCATTGGATCGACCACTTTGAAAGCAAACAATCTCAATTCAAAGGGCTTCGTCGCCAAGGCAGACCAGGCGGGAAATTTCCTCTGGGCAAAATCGCTCGACGGCGGTGGCACAGGCCACTGTGCGGCAATGGTCGACGGAAACGTCGTTGTTGCGGGCTTTTTTGAAGACACCGCCACGTTTGGGAATATACGCCTTACCAATTCCCAACCGGGCCCTGATTTGTTCTTGGCGAGTTTGCAGTCCGACGGAAAAGTGAATTGGGCCGTTAGCGCCGCCGGCGTCGGCAGTGGGAGAACTGAAATCTACCCACGTGCCATCACCGCAGATGCGTCGGGCAATCTCTTCGTTGCGGGAAACTTCCGCGACCAATATGACGGAACCGCGTCCGCCCAATTCGGCGCGGACCTTCTTGTGTCGTCCGGAAACAGCGACCTCTTTGTCTCCCAGGTCAATGGCGCCAGCGGCCAATTTCTCAAGAGCTGGAGGATGGGCGGGACATCGGGCGACGAGTTCGCGTCTAGTCTAACGGTCGACGCGGCCGGCAATCTGTGGATGGACGGCTCATTTGCCGGGATGGCAGATTTCCCAAATGGCGAAACGCAGACTTCGGTCAACAATTCCAGGGACATTTTCCTGCTAAAGTTTTTGCAGAGTCCGCCCACAGCAACCGCGACAGCCCCCGCGTCATTGCAAACGACGGCCTCCGCGGACAAGCCCGCACGGAACTCCGCCGTCTTCCTCGACGCTACAGCGGTACAACAGCTCTGCGCTGAGCCCGAACGCACCTGGACGTTCAAATCGCGGGTGAGGATGCGCGTGTAGCGTGGCCGCGGTGCCCGAGCCGCCGACGATTTGAATGCTCATGGTAATGGGCCTCGTTGCATTATTCTTCCGGCGAATTAGCCGCTGATTCACAGTTTCGCCACTACTCCGCTCGTCTGGGTGAAGCGCTCCACGTGGTCTCCGAGACTGGCCCTGGTCCTCCCGCGTCTCGGAGAGACGCGTCCACGTGGGCCCTGGCACTCTGGCTAAACCAGGCAAGCCTTGTCGATTCTTCCCGGTGAACTGGATATGCCGGAAACGCGGATCCGAAGATGTCTACGGGTCGTAGCGAAAATTCACGCGGGGAGTGTCCAGAGATGAAACTGCACTGGAACCTATTGGGGCTCGCGGCTTTCGTCGCTGCGCAAAATATGGCGCACGCTCAATTGGGGCTGCCGACGCCGACGCCGACCGCTCAAATCATGCTCAACGACATTACGGCTGTCGGCAGCGCCGTGGCGAGCGACGATCCTCGCGTTCCTGCACAGCCGCCGCCACTGGACACGCCGCACGGCGAAGCCGAGGTGGTCCCGCACGGGGAAATCGGCGAGGGCGATCTACCGGGCGACAACATCGGATGCACCGACGGCCAGTGCCTTGAGGGCGGGATGGGCGCGGGGGACACCGAAGAAGGCGGCGACGATGATCCATGCCGGCTCGTCTGCGAGACGGATGAACCGTGGCGCCTCTTCGGTCGCTGCTGCACGCTGCAACGAAACCGGCTAGACATCCGCGGCTGGATCTCGGGCGGCTATACGGCCAATTTTCAGGACCCGGCGAGCAACTTCAATGGGCCGGTCACGTTCAACGATCGCGACGAAGTGCAGCTCAATCAATCGTACTTGATTCTGGAGCGCGCGATCGACACCGAGTGTTCCGGCTGGGACCTCGGCGGCCGGGTCGACTTGCTCTACGGCACCGATCACCGCTTCACGCTCTCGCGCGGGCTCGACGCCGAAGACGACTTCACTTCGAGCTGGCACACGAACCGCTTCTATGGCCTTGCCATGCCGCAAGCTTACGGAGAGGTCGGCGTTCAAGATGTGTCGATTAAGCTCGGTCACTTTTACACGATCATCGGGTACGAGGTCGTCACCGCGCCGGACAATTTCTTCTACTCGCACGCTTATACGCACATGTTCGGAGAGCCGTTCACGCATACCGGAGCAATGGCCACCTGGACGCCCAACGAACACCTCTCGGTGATCGGCGGCGGCACATACGGTTGGGACAATTTTGAAGACGTGTACGACGACGTGTCGTTCCTTGGCGGCGTGACCTTCACCGCCAGCGATAAGAACTCCAAGCTCGCGCTGGCCATGCACACGGGAGACGAAGAGCAAGCCTTCGGTACCGTGGAACCCAACGACGAACGCACCGTCTACAGCATCGTCTACAGCAGCATCTTGACCGACCGCATCTCCTGGGTCTTCGAGCACGACCACGGCTGGCAAGAAAACGCGCTGGGCTCGGGCGAGTCGGCCGAGTGGTACGGCCTGAACCAGTATCTATTCTACAAGATCAACTGCTGCTGGACGCTGGGCACGCGGCTGGAGTGGTTCCGCGACGACGACGGCTTCCGCGTTGCTCCGGCCGGCGACTATCCGGCCCTGGGCGCGAGCACCAATCCCACTTCGGCCGGTGGGTTCGAAGGAAGCTTCTGGGCGCTGACGGCGGGGTTGAACTACAAGCCGACGGGCAACCTGACGATTCGCCCCGAGCTCCGCTACGACTGGTACGACGGTCGCCCAAATGCAGCCGGTCACGATCCCTTCGACGACGGCGGCAAAGACCACCAGTGGCTGGCGGCGTTTGATGTGATCTACCTCTATTAGGAAGCTCGAATGACGAAATCCGAATGACGAGCGAAATCCCAATGACGACGCGCCAATGACTAAACGGGCGCACCGACAGCTTCATTGGTCATTGGGATTTCGTAATTCGTTCGGCATTCGGATTTCGTCATTTGGCATTCAGAATCCAAGCGCCTTATCCGAAATATCCTTCCGGCACCAGGCGCCTTCCCAGCGGATCTTTTTTACCGCGGTATATGCCGAAAGCTTCGCCGCGGCCAGCGTGTTGCCCAGACTGGTCACACCCAGCACGCGTCCGCCGTGGGTGACCACGCGCCCCTCGCTTAAGCGCGTCCCGGCGTGAAACACTTTGACGTCGGGCACCTGGGCCGCCTCGTCGAGTCCGCGGATCGTATGCCCGCTCTCGTACGCGCCGGGGTAGCCGGCGGCCGCCATCACCACGCAGACGCTCGGCCGCGGATCCCACTCGATTCGACCCGCCGTCTCGAGCCATCCGTCGGCCACCGCTTCGAGCACATCGACCAGGTCGCTTTTACAGCGCATCAACAGCGCCTGGCACTCCGGATCGCCAAAGCGGACGTTGAACTCCAGCACCTTTGGCCCCTGGTTGGTCATCATCAGTCCGGCGTAGAGCACGCCCCGAAACGGGCGGCGCGAACGCTTCATGGCGTGGACGACCGGCACCAGCACTTGCTCTTCCACGCGGCGCAGATCGGCGCTGCTCACCATCGGCGTAGGGCAATACGCGCCCATGCCACCGGTGTTTGGTCCCAGGTCGCCGTCGTAAGCGGCCTTGTGGTCTTGGGCGGCCGGGAGTGTGATCAGAGTGCGGCCGTCGGTCAGGGCGAGCACGCTGGCTTCCTGCCCATCCAGCCGCTCCTCAATCACAAGCTGGTTGCCCGCTTCACCGAATTCCTTGTCACGAGCAATCCGGCCGACGGCGTCGATCGCTTCGGTGCGCCCGCCGCAAACGAACACGCCCTTGCCCCCCGCCAGGCCGTCGGCCTTGACGACGACCGGCACGTCCTCGCGATCGCGCAAATAAGTGATCGCGCGATGCGCCTCGCGGAACACCTGGTACTCGGCCGTGGGAACGTCGGCCTGGCGAAGCACATTTTTACAAAACACCTTACTGCCTTCGAGCTCGGCGGCCAGCTTCGATGGCCCGAAGATTTTCAGCTTTTCTTTCTGGAACGCATCGACAATTCCGGCGACGAGCGGCGACTCGGGCCCGACAATGGTCAGCCCCACCTGATTCTCGCGCGCGAACTTGATCAGCCGCACGAAATCGGTCGGGGAAATATCGACGTTCTCGGCATCGAGCGCCGTGCCGGCGTTGCCTGGCGCGACAAACACGCGCTCGACGCGCGGACTTTCCTTGATCTTCCAGGCGAGCGCATGTTCGCGTCCGCCGCTGCCAATCACAAGAACTCGCATGAATGCAGATCCGTTGTTAGCGCGTAGTGTCTGGCTCCGGACATTATTCCACGGCGCGTGCGAGAAGCAAACAGAGGATGTGGCGACAACCACATATACGTCGTATCTTCCAGTAATAACTGCGCATCGCGAACGACTTTACGGCACGTCCCTTGCACCTCTTCATGTAGGCGGCGAGCAGCGGCGCCTTCAACAATCGCCGCCTTTCCGCGTGTGAACCAAGGGCGAACAGAGAGGTGTTCAATGCGTCCAGTTTTCCATTCCATACTTATTCTGCTGGCGTGCCTATTCGCCGCGGGCTCGTACAAGCTGCATGCCAAGGACAACTTGGAAATGATCGACGGGATTGTCATGTCCGCGCAGGCTGGGACTTTGGTCGTCAAGGATGAAGAAAACAAGAGTCATACGCACTCGGTCGGTTCAAGCGCACAAGTGATGGTCGAGGGCAAAATGGCCCATCTGGAAGATATCCGTACGGGGATGAGGGCCCATGTAACGCTCGACGCTGGCGAGGTGATCTCGGTCAGCGCTACGAAACCGACCAGGCTAGGGGCGTTCCCGCGATAGAGGAGACGGAACCGTGGCTGCTCGTTCCACCACAAAATCGAAGAAGATCCGCTATGCCGTGGTTGGACTGGGGCACATCGCGCAAGTGGCCGTGTTGCCCGCGTTTTCCCACGCTCGCAAAAACTCGGCACTCGCAGCGCTGGTCTCCGACGACGACGAAAAGCGGCAGGAAGTGGCCGCGATGTACGGTGTCGAACAGACGTATACGTACGCTGCATACGACGAGTGCCTGCACAGCGGGGGGATTGACGCGGTGTACATCGCGCTGCCCAACACCATGCATCGCGAATTCACCGAGCGCGCCGCCAAGGCGGGCGCTCACGTGTTGTGCGAAAAGCCTATGGCGATGACCGAGGAGGATTGCCAGGCGATGATCGCCACCTGCGCGGAGCATGCAGTGAAGCTGATGATCGCTTACCGGCTGCACTTCGAGCCGGCGAATTTGAACGCCATGGAAGTCGTGAAATCGGGCGTGATTGGCGAACCGAAGTATTTTAACTCGTCGTTCTCGCTGCCGGTGGTCGAGGGAAACATTCGCGTCGAGCGCGAAATGGGGGGCGGCACGATGTACGACATCGGCATCTATTGTATTAATGCCGCACGGTATCTCTTCCGGTCCAACCCGCTCGAGGTCACTGCCATGAGCGCCAACAGCGGCGACCGCCGCTTCGAAGGAGTCGATGAGACGACCGGCGTCGTGATGCGATTTCCCGGCGAGCGGATTGCGGCATTCGTGTGCAGCTTCAGCGGCGCCGATATCTCGTCGTACCAGATCGTAGGGAGCAAGGGCATGTTGCGGTTGGAACCCGCCTACGACTACGTCACCAAGCTGAAACACTTCCTGACGCTCGACGGCAAGACGAGCGAAAAGACCTACACCAAGAAGGATCAATTTGCGCCGGAACTCATTTACTTCTCCGATTGCATTCTCAACGACAAACACCCCGAGCCCTCCGGCGAAGAAGGACTGATCGACGTGCATATTGTGCGGGCGATTTACGAGTCGGCGCGCACGGGTAAGACCATTCAGCTCGCGGAGCTGCCGCCCGAAAAACTCCCCGACCTGTCGCAGCAGATCACGCGGCCGGCGGTCGAGAAGCCGGAGCTGGTGAATGTGACGAGCCCGTCGGGGTAAAGGACGAAGGACGAAGGACGAAGGGGTCGGTTGCCGTTTCGTCCTTCGTAATTTGTCCTTCGTACTTCTTCGCTTCATCCGTCCGGAAACTTCTTTCGCAGCTCGATAATGATGTTCCGCGGCACGAAGCGGGACAGCTCTTCATCGCTGGCCAGCGGCGTGATTTGTTTCAAGAGCGAGCTGGACACGTGTGTGAATTGCTCGTCCGCCATGAGGAACACCGTCTCGATCCCTGCGTCGAGCTTGCGGTTGGCCAGCGTCATGGTGAACTCCGCCTCGATGTCGCTCAGCGAACGCACGCCGCGGAGCATCACGCGCGCGCCGCAGTCGCGCACGAACTTGACTGCCAATCCCTGAAACGAACGGACTTCGAGATTCGACAAGTGCTGGGTGGCGCGAAGTAGCATCGAGATCCGCCCTTCAAGTGAGAACAGTGGTTGCTTCTCGATGTTGATGCCGATGCCGACAATCAGCAGGTCGACCAGCGTGCTGGCGCGTTCGATGATATTGAGATGTCCCAGCGTGACCGGATCGAACGAGCCGATGTACACTGCCGTGCGCGGTTTGGATTCTGGCATGGTGAGGGAGCCAAGGGGGAATGATTGGAATGGGGAATGGGGAATAAAATCCGCTTGCGATTCCGCATTCACGCATTCCGCATGATTGATCAAGCCTTCCGCGCTGCCTCAATCGCTTCGATCAGCCGCGCGACGTCTTCTTCATTATTGTAAGCATGGGCGCTGATTCGCAGTCGGCTCGAGCGGAAACTCAGTGCTACGCCTCGCTCCAGGCAAACCCGCCGCGCTTCCCGAGCGTCAAAGCCGGGCAATTCGAACGTCACGATTCCCGAGCATCGCTCACGGTCGTCACGCTGGCTGTAGAGAACGGCGCCAATCCGGCGTAGCTCTTCACAGGCATAATCCGTGACCGCCAGAATCCGCGCGCCGATCGCGTCCGCGCCGTAGCCGGCCAACAGCTCCAGGCTGGCGCCCAGACCGATGAAGCCGACCGAATTGGGCGCCCCCCCCTCGAACCGCTCGGCCGAAGGACGAAACTCCAATTCGATCCGCGTGAAATCCCTGGCGTGGGCTACGCTGTTCCAGCCGATGCCAGTCGGCCGCAGGCGATCGAGAAGTTCGCGCCGAATGTAGAACAGCCCCGCCCCTTCCGGGCCGAGCATCCATTTATGACCATCGGCCGAAAAGAAATCCACCGGTGTCTGCGCCACGTCGAGCGGAAAAGCGCCCAACCCTTGGATGGCGTCGAGAAAAAAGAACGCACCATGACGATGTGCGATTTCGGCGACCTGCTCCAAGTCGTTCCGCCAACCGCTCACATAGCCGACCCAACTGATACTCACAACGCGCGTCCGACTGTCGCAAGCGCCGGCGAGACGATCGAGACCGACGCGTCCCTCGTCGGTCGGGACGCGGCGGACTTCGATACCGCGCCAAACCTGGTTAAGCCACGGATACTGATTCGAGGGGAACTCGTCAGCCAGCGTGACCACATTGTCGCCTGGCCGCCAGTCGAGCCCTTCAGCCACAAGGTTGATCCCTTCGGTCGTGCTGCGGATCAGTGCGATTTCCTCGGGGCTGGCATTGACCCACTGTGCAGCGAATTCGCGGACCTCTTGCAGCCGGCGGTTCCAACGCGGCCAGGCCATGCCTCCTTCTGTGGCGGCTTCGTCGGCCCACCGCAGGATTGCCTGGCGGGTTGGTTCCGGGATCGGCGCGTCGGCAGCATGGTCAAAAAACGCCCACCGCCCGACCACCGGCATTTGCCGGCGAAACGTGTCCCACGGGTCTGATTTTGGAGTGGCCATCTAGCGCCAACCACATCACGAAACAAACCGAACTCTAAGCCGCCGGCTGCCGATTGTAGCACGTGTGCCGGCAATGTGGTTTGCATCGCTCGCCGAGACGTGGCACACTGCCGCAAAAAGGTTGCGGCAAAACCCGACTTGGCCGGCCCCCGTGACACTACGGGCAATTAAACTATACTGAGTCCCTCAAACGCGCTGCTTACCTATCTTGTCACCGTCCTTGGCTGTTGGGCTATCGGCGAGCTTCCGAGGAAATACTGAATGGCGAAGGCATTTTCGGTATTCGGGATGGTGGTGTCCATCATCTTCCTCCTCGTTTTTACGCTCGACCTGGCTCTCGAGATGCCGTTTGGCCGCGCGAGCTGGATCGCCGACGTCGGCTTTATCATCTGCGCCATTCTCTTAGGGTACATGAGCTGGGCGACCTATCGAGAGCAAACTTAGGAACGGTCGCTCTGATTTAAGTCAGCCGGCACGCGCTAGCGTTCGGTTTCCGCGAATCGCGACCTAGCGCCCGGCGGCTAAGTTTCGGCACCTATGCCGCTCGCAGAATCGATTGAGCACAAGGTGTGCTGGGTTGCGACAAGAGACTGGCGGCGACGGCCGAGACGGTCTCGACCTGAATCTGGGACGCACGAGCCAGCCGCGCCGCGACGCCCAACGTCTGACGTAGAACTTCGCGCGCGCCGGAATTCGCCAATGTGTGGATATCCAGCATCAAATGGCAATACTGCCTTTGCCTCGCCGCAGCAAGGATGTGTCGGCGCCTCTCCCAGGCCTTGATCCAACGTTGCCAACGTGGCGCATCGACGGCTTGCAACGTAGTCGGCAGATTCGAAATGCCAAACCGCAACGTGGCGACTGCCGCCCAGCCGGACGGTCCGGCGCCATTGCAGAATGAGTTTGCAGCGCCCAATCGCAGCGCTCGAATCCCATGCTTGACGAGCAAGTCGAGATGTTCGATCTTCCGGGCCGTCAGGGTGGCCAGGCTGGAAATCTCAAGGCCCGTTGCCCGCGCGGCCAACAGTCGCCGCTGCAGATTTTGCCCAAACTCAAAACGTGTGCGGCTGCCGGAATCGTCATCCGCAACCAACAATCCAACCTCATGCTCCATTTCAGCGTTCACGACTTGCGACCGAAGAGCGCTCGTGCCTGGATCCGCGAAAAACCATGTCGCCGGCAGCCGGTACTGATCGAGCAACTGACGTAGCCATTCGGTGGCATTTAGCGTGGCCGCTGCCTCGGCCAATGCGATCGAACGATTAGAACTCGAAACCCCCGCTGAATCACCGGCAACGTCTACGGAAATGACAAAAACGCCGTACGTGGGCCGTCGCTTCATCGATTGCTTCTCCATCGCAGGAACCGCCTGTGACCTGTTCGGCACGGGCGGTTTTCGCGCTGGACGAAAACGGGATAGGTCGCGCTGCTTACCGTCACCCGCATAACCGGCGCGAGTGGCGGCCTGCAGCAGAACTCGCCAAAGTTCTGGGGCTCCTGGCCGTTCACCGGAATTCTGGCGAATTCCGCTAACGCGATCGGCAATGTGGCCTTGTCTTGCGCATTTCCACATTCTTCTGTTGACCGGCGGAAACCCGCAGCCTTAGACTAACGCATCGACGTTGGCTGATGGACGGCATTCCAGTTGCACATACCACCAGCCGCGTTGGTCCCGCCACCGCCTCCCGCCTAACGAGCCCTCCCAAACTTCCCCACCCGCAAGGAGGATTGCCATGTTCCGCATCGAAGCCAGCCGCTCGAACCGTTCCCAGCGTTACTGCGACGGAATGACTCGGCGCAATTTTGTGCAGCTTGGCGTCGCCGGCATGGCGTCGGCGGGGTTGCCGACGATTCTTCAGGCGAAGGAGGCATCTTCGCAGTCCGGAAGCCCGGCGAAGGACACGGCCGTGATTCTGCTGTGGCTCGATGGCGGACCCAGCCACCTGGATCTCTACGACATGAAGCCCGAGGCCCCCAGCGAGTACCGCGGGATTTGGTCTCCGATCAAGACGAACGTGCCGGGGATTGAAATCAGCGAACTCTTGCCGCATCAGGCCAAGGTCGCCGATAAGTTCGCCATCTTGCGGTCGCTGCACCACGACAACGGCGATCATTTCACCGGCGCGCACTACATGCTCACCAGCCGAGGCGGCGCGAACGGCGGCGATACCACGGGCAAGTCGCCGTCGATCGGCTCGATTGCGGCACGCGTGCTGGGCCCGCGCAAGCCTGGTTTGCCCCCCTATGTGGCGGTGCCGTACGCCAGCAGCATCGGAATTCGGCCGGGTTACTTTGGCGCCAACTATCTTGGCAGCACCTACGATCCCTTCGAAACCGAGGGGGACCCGAACGCTAAAGATTTCCGCGTACAGAACCTGAACCTCAATGGCGGCATGACAATCGAGCGGCTGAACGAGCGACGGGCGCTGCGAAAGTATTTCGATGAGTTGCACCGCACGGTCGATGCGTCCGGCATGGCGCAATCGATGGACCGCTTTCAGGAGCAGGCGTTCGAGCTGGTTGCCGGCGCGGCCGCGCGGAAGGCCTTCGACATCGGCGGCGAGGATGAAAAGCTCCGAGAGACGTATGGCCGCAATAACTTCGGCCAGAGCTGCCTGTTGGCGCGGCGGCTGGTCGAAGCGGGCACAACGTTCGTCACGGTCCACAGCGGCGGCTGGGACGATCACTGGAATCTCAAGGCCGGCTACGAAGGCAAGGTCCCGCCGGTCGATCAGGCAGTGGCGGCGCTGTTAACCGACTTGAGCGACCGCGGCCAGCTCGAGAAGACGCTGGTAATGCTCTGCGGCGAGTTCAGCCGCACGCCGCGGATGAACGACGGCGGCAACGGCGGCGCGGCAGGCAGCATGGGCACCCCCGGCCGCGACCACTGGGGGAACGCGACCTTCTGCCTGCTGGCGGGGGGCGGCGTGAAGGGGGGCCGCGTCGTCGGTGCAACGAACTCGCGCGGCGAGGCGCCCATCGAGCGGCCGGTCACCGTGGGCGATTTGCACGCGACGATCTATCACGTTCTGGGTATCGATCCGGCCACGCACTTCCTCAATCATGCCGGACGGCCTGTTGCGGCGATCGACTCGGGCGAAGTGATCCAGGAGTTGTTTTGACGGCGAGGGAACCGCACCATCAGCCGCTGGGCGCTAGCCCACGGTTTTTGGAAAGCCGGACGCGTGCCGGCTGATTATTCTAAGAACCGCTAACACAACCGGCACACAGTAACCCGAAGCGTGAGCGAGGAACCGGCAGATTCGGCCTCGCTTACGCGTCGGGTTACTATTGTTAGCGGTCCTAATGCACTCTCATCCCCGGCTTGGCGCCGCTGTCGGGGCTAAGCAGGTAGATCTCCGTCCCCCCTGCGCCGGCGGCGGTAACCATGCCTTCGCTCGTGCCAAACTTCATCTGCCGCGGCTGCAGATTCGCCACGCACACGACGAGCCGGCCGATGAGGTCCTCCGGTTTGTAAACGCCTTTGATGCCCGCGAAAACTTGTCGCTTCGTGTCGCCGCCCAAGCTCAGTGTCAGCTTGAGGAGTTTCTTAGCTTCAGCCACATCCTCGGCGGCAACAACGCGTGCCACGCGCAGGTCCACCTTGGCGAAATCATCGATCGTGCACTCGGCGGCCAGCGGCTCAGCGGCCAGCGATTCTGGCCCGTCGTGCCACGTTTGGCCAGTGGCCCCCGCTGCGATTTCGGCAGCGGCGCCTGCCGTTCCGGTGGTGCTCGCTGCAACGGCGGCGGCAGGTACGCGAACTTCGCCACCGCTCGGCTCAGGGGCCGACTTGTCTTTACTGTCTTCGATCATGGCTTCAACTTGCTCCAAGGTAACGCGTGTGAGCAGCGGCTTGAACGGGGCAACCGGCGTGCCGGTGAGCGGTTGTTTTGAATCGTCCCAATGCTTGATCGGTCGGCTCAGCAGCTCGCCGGCTTGCTCCGCCAACCGCGGCAACACGGGAGCCAGGTAGATGGCAAGCTGACGGAACACGTTGAGCGTGACGGTGCAAATGTCTTGCAGCTCAGGGATACGCGAGGGATCCTTCTTGAGCTTCCACGGCTCGCGGCTATCGACGTACTGGTTCGCCCGATCGGCCAAAAGCATGATTTGCCGCATCGCGCGGTTGTAGTCGCAGTCCTCGTAGGCCTGCGCGATTTCGGCTCCGACGGCGGCCGACTGCTGAAACAAACCGCCATCATCGGGGTACTTTTTCGACAGGCCGATTGATTCGATGAACCGCGCGGTGCGGCTGGCAAGGTTCACCACTTTACCGACCAGATCGGAATTGACTTTGTTGACAAACTCCTCGCGATTCATGTCGAGGTCATCGACGCGCGGCGTGAGCTTGCTGGCGTAGTAGTACCGCAGGTAAGACGGGTCGAGGTATTTTAAGTAGGTCCGCGCGAGGACAAACGTGCCGCGGCTCTTCGACATCTTCTCACCATCCACAGTGAGAAAACCGTGGATGTGCACCTTGCGCGGCAGCGCGAAGCCGGCGGTCTTGAGCATGCCGGGCCAAAACAGCGTGTGGAAGTAAGTAATGTCCTTGCCAATGAAGTGGTGGATTTCGACTGCATCCTGCGGGTGTGCATGCGCACTTGCCCACCAATCGTCAAACCGTTCGCCGCTCCGCCGGCACCATTCCGCCAGCGACGCCATGTAACCAATCGGCGCATCGAACCAGACGTACCAGTAGTTGCCGGGGCTGTCGGGAATCTCGAAGCCAAAGTACGGCGCCGGCCGCGAGATGTCCCAATCGCGCAATGGCTCGCCCAAAAAATGCCCTTTGAGGTAATTCGCCACCTCTGGCTGCAAGTGTTCGCCCGACTGCGTCCACTCTGCCAGAAACCCGTGCAGTTTCTCAAGCTGGATGAACAAGTGCTTGGCGCTGCGCACTTCCGGGCGAGCTCCCGAGAGTGTGCTCACCGGGTCGATCAGGTCGCTGGGGCTGTAGGTGCTGCCGCACTTCTCGCAATTGTCGCCGTATTGGTTGGGTGTCTTGCAGACCGGACACGTGCCTTTGACAAAGCGATCGGCGAGAAATGTACCAGCTTGCGGGTCATAGAGCTGCGAGACGTCGCGCTCCACAACCAGGTCCGCTTGCCGCAGCGACTGCCAGAACCGCCCGCACAGCTCGCGGTTCTCGGGGCTGTGTGTGCTGCCGTAGTTGTCGAACTCGATGTCAAACTTGGCGAAATCGCGGACGTGCGCCTCGTGCATCTCGGCGATTAACGACTCTTCGCTGCGTCCCTCCTGCCGGGCACGGATCATGATCGCCGTGCCGTGCGTGTCGTCGGCGCACAGATAAATACAGCGGTTGCCGCGCAACTTTTGAAACCGCACCCAGATGTCGGTCTGCAGGTACTCGACCAGATGGCCCAGATGGATATGGCCATTGGCGTACGGCAGGGCGGAAGTGACCAGGATGCGGCGTGGGGTCATTAAGAGGGATTGGATTCGCGTGAGACAGCGGAAAGCGGCATTGTAGCGGCCAAAGTCCCGGCACAGGAAGCCGATGCAGTCGACGTATCGATCAACGCTGCACCGAATAGACGTTTATCGCGAACCCCGGTTCACTCGATCGGCCGGAGAAACGGCCGGATCCTCTCGAGCGTCTTCGGTCCAATTCCGCGGACGCGGTCGAGGTCGTTGTGCGAGGTGAAGCGTCCATCCTTGGCGCGCGATTCGACAATCCGTCTGGCGAGCGCTTCGCCAATCTCAGGAAGCTGCATCAATTCAGTCCAATCGGCCGAATTGATGTCCGTCTTAAACGCCGCCTCCTGGGGCGCCGCGGCATCAATGTCCACCAGCCCCCCGCCGAGCCCACCGGAAGCCAGCCAGCTCGACGCCATGAAGACCAGTGCGAGCAAAGCGAATACCGCAATTGCTGTCTGGTCGCCTCGCGTGAGCAATGGGCGGCGATCGGACGGCCCATGCAGCGGAGAGGCGTCACTGGCTCGAAAGAGGCGGTCAAACACCGAGCGGCGTTGGAGCGGTTCGTGGCTCACGCGGGAACCCTTTGCCTTGTTAGGTCTCAAACCTTACAGTTTGGGAGAGTCGGACGCAAACGGCGAGCGGGGGACGTCGCAAACGGCGAGCGGGGCGACGTGAGTCCCCCGATGACGTTCCCATCGGGAAACGCGTATTGAGACATGGCCCGAGAATTCCAGCAAATCATTTGGGATGCCGCCATCGAAGCCGATTGCCGGGGGATCATCCGTGCCGCGGTGCTGGAGGATCTGGATCGCGGCTACGATTGGACGACCGTGGCGCTAGTGCCATCGGAATCCATCGGCCGCGCGGCTGTTGTCGCGCGGAGCGAGGGTGTGGTCGCTGGATTACCCGCCGCGGTACTCGTGGCAGATGAGATGGACAAGGCGCTGCGGTTCGAACCGCAGACCATCGATGGCTCGGCGGTTTCTGCAGGCGAAACCATCGCGATCTTATCCGGTCCGGCACGCAGCCTGCTCGCCGCCGAGCGGCTGATTCTGAATCTTCTTGGCCGATTAGCCGGCGTCGCCACGCACACTCGCCGCTATGTCGACGCCGTCGCGGGCACGAAGGCTCGCATCTATGATACGCGCAAAACAACGCCGGGATGGCGGCGACTCGAGAAGTATGCCGTTCATCAGGGGGGCGGCCATAATCATCGAGCAGGCTTGTTCGACGCCATCTTGATCAAGGACAACCACCTGGCCTTGGTGCGGAGGCAGAGCAATTCCAATGAGGCATCGGGCGAAGCTTCCGGCCGCGATACCGCAGAAGGAGTCGCGGCCGCCGCAAACGCGGTTCGAACCGCTCGGGCATTCCTGGCTCAAACGTTTGCCGGCGACGCGCGGTCAGAGATGATCGTGGAAGTCGAAGCCGATTCGCTCGCTCAACTCGAGGCGATGCTCGTTGAGCGGCCGGACATCGTTTTGCTGGACAATATGGCTCCAGAGCAACTCCAAGCCGCCGTCGAGCTGCGAAATCGAACGGCGCCGGCTGTCGAGCTGGAAGCGTCTGGCGGCGTGAGCCTTACGACCGTCCGAGCGATCGCGGAAGCCGGCGTAGATCGCATCAGCGTCGGAGGGCTGACCCACTCAGCGCCCGCGCTAGACATCGGGCTGGATTGGCTCTAGTCGTGCGTCACCCCTGGGGTTTCGCGAATAACGCCGTGTCAGGGCACTGGGTCGGCGCCGGCACTTCGACGATTCTCCCGCCGTAACCCAAACGGCCGGCACACGTTGGCTTCATTCGCCGCTCTATCAATCCCCGTCGGGCACGGAGGCTGCGACGGCCTCTGCCGGAACAACGGGCGCCCCCCAAACCCGTTTGGCAATTTCCTTTGCCCAGATTCGCAAATTCCTTGACCGGCACGAAATACGCAATTAGCATGGGCGCTGAGCCTGTTATAGACGGCAAATCCTCGCTAAGTGTCAAAGGTCTTGGGAGCGAAACTGCCCAGTACTTTGTGGTACACGCAGGGGAGTTCGCTCGGTTGACTGCAAGCCAGCGCCGCGGCTTCTGTGTTTGAGCCAGCGGTAAGATGACGGGCATACCGGCAGGTTCAACTGCACGCATTTGGACCCACGTGCGGTGTACGCATTGCGTGCTTCTAGGCAGGATGCCAATTGCCTGCGTGTTGTTGTTTTTCACTCGCTAAGTTTCGCATCTACACGCGTACCGCATCGAAAGGGACTGCAATGGTTGGACGACATGTGCTCAAGAGCTGTGTTGCCGTGGCGGCGATTGTGTCGCTGGTGTTCATGGTTTTGCCAGCGGCCAATGCAGCGCCTCTGCCTGCGGCGTTCGAACTGCGCATTTCCGAAGATGCTAACCTCACCGTCGACCCATCGAAGCAAAAAAACATCGGGCTTGCGTCGGCCGGCGTTCAGCACGAGCTGTTTGTAGGTCGCGATACGCCATTTATGCAGTTGATGAACACATCTCCCGATGGCGGCGTCGAGATCACCCGGATGTCGATCACCATCGGCGATCTGATGAACAATCAGCAGCACTTTGACTGGGTGAGGTTTTTCGACTTTTCCCCGGGTATCACTTGGCAGGTCGTCATGCCCGACGCCGTGCCGGGCAACGTGCGCAGCGATGCGATCGACATTCTCTTCACCGGGTTTACCGCCGGCAAGCTCGTTCGCTTCCAGACCGATATCGACAATGACCAGGGCGCAGTCGATGCTCTAACGGACTACCGCGCAACATTGTTTGATCTCGGCGGCAGCAATCCTTTGGATAACGCCAAGGTCAACGTCAGCTTCTCAGCGCCTGGCTTTCTTCCGGGTGTTGCGGTAACTCAGCTCACAGATTTCGCGCCAACTGGCCCGACGAATCTGGGCTTCCGACCGATCGCCCTCTGCGGTCCAGAGTCCGTGACTGCGTTTATGCACGGTGGCGCCGTTGAGCTAATTCCCGAACCCGGCACAATTGCTCTTTTAGCCTGCGGGCTGCTTGTTTCGGCCGCTATTGCCCGCCGGCGACTGGCCTGAAGCGATTGCTTGCATGGCATCCAGGCAGAGGCTGCAGGCGAGTTCCCGCGCAGCCTGCAATCGCCATCGCCAAGCTGCTGCAGCACAGTGAGCGGCTTTCTTATGCTCGCAAGGGGGCAATCTGGGACGTACGGGTACAACAGGTTGATTCTGCGATTGAAGCTGGGAAATGTGCCCTAACTCTAGCGATTCTTCCTCACAATCCCGTCCTGCGGTACTTGCCACATATGCCGGAAATTCGGCAAGTGCCTGAGATTCCGGTGACGATAAACAGGCAAGCGGGCGAATATCCAGGCGCGCCAATCGGCGCGTTCGCCCGGGTCCTGTCCTAAGCCACTTCATGGGTCGCCGCGGCGACCCGGCCTTCTTGTTCGGGGGGATGAAAATGACGAGGTCGAGTTCTTCATGGCAGCGTCTCGCTGCGCTGGCAGCCATCGGCTGGGCTACCGCCGGCCTGCCCGCACGGGCGCAAACCGCTTCCAGTACCACGGGCGCCGCGAGCCGCCCCAATCAGTTGACGAGTGAAACGCAAAGCGGCGGTACGGTCTCGCAACCGGCGACCGCCAACAACGACTCAAGCGCGGTGAAACTTGTCGCCGGCGCGGCAAAGCCTGCCGCGTCCACCGCACAACCGGCCGCCAAGCCGCCGGTAACGACCGCTGCTGCCACGCAGCGGACTACGTATCAGCAGGCGCATGGCACCGAAACAGAACCCGCCCCCGCGCCGACCAATCCGCCCGCGAACCGCCTGTTCAGCCAGTACGAGACCGCCAATCGCGCGTACGTTGCCGAGCCGTTGGCGCCGGCGATCGTTCCCGAGGCGGTTGAGGCTGGTGACGGAGCCTGCACCAACTGCGGTCCGCAGGGCGGCTGCGATCAGGGCGGCTGCAACCCCTGCCGCTGCCAGCACTGCTGCGATCCCTACTTCTATAGCAAGGGCTGGTACGCCGGCGCGGAGTACCTGCACCGCCGGCCAAACTTTGCCGTGGCCGGCGCGGCCCTCGAAACGAGCACGTTCGTCGATCCGAACACGAATGCCTCGACGATTACCGACCGCTCCGTCGAATTTGACATCTCCTACGACTCGACCTTCCGAATTTTCGGCGGCTATCGCTGGGGCGAATGCGGCGAAGCGCTCGAGTTCTCCTATTGGCGGATCGACGCCGACGACGCCTTCGTCTCGCCTGCGGCCTCAGTCACACAGCAGTTCGTCGGTTTCGCGGGCAACGTCGCCGATGACCCCGGCGAGATTCTACAGTCCGACTTCAACATGGATTTGGACGTCTTGGACATCGATTACAAAAAGCGGATTCCCGTGATCAAGGGACGTTCGTCCGATTGCGGACACTGCTGTCCGCAATGGGATTGGGCCTGGTCGCTCGGCGCTCGCATCGTCGATTTCGAGGTCAATCACAATAACTCGGTGCTCGATGCAGCAGGCAATATGATCGCTGTGGGCGACGTAGACATGCAATTCACCGGCGCTGGCCCGCGCGCCGGTCTGGAAGGCCGACGATACTTCGGTGGGAATCGCAAATGGTCCGCCTATGGCATCGGCGCCTTTTCGCTCTTGCTGGGTGACAGAGAGGTCGCGCACTCCAGGACCGGGGGCCTCGCGACTAACTTGCAAGTCCAGGACCTTATCCGCACGGTGCCGGTCTCCGAGATCGAAGTAGGCCTCTCGCGGCAGATTGGTTGCCGCACATTGCTCAGCGCCGGCTACCAGTTCCAAGCCTGGTGGGAACTCAGCCATTTCGAGTCGATCGAGGGCCTTTGCCCGTCGTGCCCGGCAGACTCGAACATTCTCTCGTTCGACGGCCTGTTTGTGCGGCTGGAGCACAACTTCGGCGCCCATAGCCGCAGGAAGTGCCAGTAAGCACCTCGTGACAAAACTCAAACGTACGGGGCCAGCCGCATTGGCTGGCCCCTTTTTTTTGTGGGAGCCGGAACGGCCGGGCAGAGCCTGCAAGCTGGTCGCGCGAGTCGGATTGGAATCCGCAGCAGCGCTAAAAACCAATAAAACCCGACGCGTCAGCGAGGGCTGAATCTATCTTTCCTCGCTGACGCTTCGGGTTACTATGTCTCAGCGCCTGTCCCACTTCTTCACCGCGTTAAATCACATGCCCACGCGAACCACGCGGCGGGTACGCCGCTCGGCGCGCAAGCGAGCGCGGCGCCGCGTTTCGCTCGGTTTCTCGTAGTATTCGCGCCTCCGCATTTCTTTCTTAATACCGCTGCGTTCGACTAGCTTGCGAAAGCGGCGAACCGCTTCCTGGATCGATTCTTTGTCGCGCACGTTCAGCTTGACCACAGATCCTCCTTCTTTGAAACAACGAAATGGTGAACGGCCAGGACCGTCCGCGCGGGCGGCAAGCGGTTCATGGGCCGACTGGGAACCCCATAGTTTACATCGGCTGGGTGGCGGATGTCTATTGGAATCCAGGCATTTGTTTAACCCGCAGCCGCAGGCGAGGGAGTCAACTTCTTACCTTTCGGCAGCGAGGTTCAACGAGGCCAAAAGGCTTATGCAGCTTCTCCAACCGGATTGTTAACCCGACCAGGAATTCCCCGCTGCGCTCTGTGCCGATAAGCCGATGTGCCAGGCATCGCCAACATCGACCGAGTGATTATGGAACTGCCCCCGACGGTGGAACTGCTTTCAGACATCGAACACCGCCAGGACGAAGTCCTGCGCGGCCTCGATGAACTCGATGCCCAGCTAGAGCGCACGCTGCGCGAATGCCAGAGCAATCTCAAGCTCGTCCGGCCGACTGATCCACCCCTTTGACGATCCGCTTCGCTGCTTAGTCTGTTCTCCGGCCCGTCGTCGCGAGGATTTTCCGGCTATACCGAAGGAACTGATCTTGCCGGTTTAGCCAGTCCGACAATAATGAATGTAACCGTGTCTCCCGGTTAAGTGCTTTCTAGGGACCGTTCTCGCCAATGTTTCGTCTTCTGCTGGCCGCGCATTTCGCGGCGCTGACGCTTGCCGGACCGTGGCTGTGTTGCTGCACAACGACGCAGTTTGGCTCGCAATTGGCAGCGGACGAGGAAAGCGGCCCGGTTCCGACAGAGTGCCGTTGCGGTCAGGACAATCAGAGCAACACCGGGCAAAGGGACAAGAAACCGTGTGACGAAGCGCCCTGCTCCGCGAAGTTGTTCAAAAACCAGCCGTTCGTCACTGATTTACCGGTCGAGTCGTCGGTTCCGTCTGCCAGCGGGAACGACCTGCGACGAGTTGTGCTGGACGACGCGATACTGGATGGCGTATCCGTTGACATCCGTGCATCGGTATTCGCTTCTCACGCACTGCCGAGCGTAAGACTATCTTGCCGGGAGACGCTGCGCGCGCTCCATGTCTTGCGCTGCTAGCTCAGGCAGGCTCTTCTTTTCGCCCAACTTGTCGGGCGCTCATGCTGTTTCTTGTGTGTCACTTGGTTTGCGCGCACTCGACTTGAGTGGCGCTTCAATTTCTACAGGAGGATATTCCCCATGCTGAAGCAATGGCCATACGCCTTGATCGCGGTAACTGCCGCATTCCTGGCAGGCTGCGGAGAATCTGCGAATCGTACAGCGCCAAATACTCAACAGAACGCTGAGCAGTCGGACGGCGATCATGCCCACAAGCCCGGCGCGCACGGTGGGAACATCGTGGCGATCGGGCGTGATGCGTACCACGCAGAAGCGGTGTTCGAGAAAGGGGGCGGGATTAAGTTCTATCTGCTTGGCCAGGATGAGTCGGCGGTCCTGGAGGTCGAGAAACAATCGCTGGTTGCGCATGTCAAGGTTGAGGGAGAAAGTGAATCAGTCCAGACATCGCTTGATGCCGATCCACAGCCTGGGGACAGCGCCGGCAAAACGTCGGCCTTTGCCGGAAAGTTGCCGGAAGGCATGACCGGTAAGCCAGTGACTATCACCATTCCGAGCCTCAAGATCGGCGCTGACCGCTATCGAATTGCCTTCAGTTCGGCGGTCGAGGAGCACAGCAGCGATGAAATGCCGGTCAAGGTGGCCGATGACGACGAGCAGTCCCTCTACCTGACGTCGGGCGGGAAGTATACCGAAGCCGATATCAAGGCCAACGGGAGTATGACTGCCTCGGAAAAGTTCAAAGGTTTCCGAGCCGCTCACGATTTGAGTCCTAAATCGGGAGACAGAATCTGTCCCGTCACATTGACCAAGGCGAACGAAAAGTGCTCCTGGATCGTGGGCGGGAAGACCTATGAGTTCTGCTGCCCGCCGTGTGTGGACGAGTTCGTCAAGATGGCCAAGGAGAATCCGGCTGACCTGAAGGAACCCGATCAATACGTGAAGAAGTAGAACGGTTACCAACCGAAAGGGACCGACGCGCTCATCCGGCGAGTCGTCGACAAGTCATTTTTTTCCACCTTCGACGCAGCGTTCGAGTTTGAGCGTTTGGATGAACCTGCTTCGGCTCAGCGAAACGAGACGTTGTATGAGAGTTGCTGAACGACACTGCTCGCAAAGCCGCACAGCGACACGGGTAGCGCTTTTAAGCGTCCTCCTGATGACGTGCTCAGCGACGCTCGCGCTGGGCCACGAGGGCCATGAAGCCTTACCGACAAAAGGGGCAAGCGTGCGCGGCGACACAGTCCTGCTAAGCCCCGAAGCCCGCAAAGCGGTCGGGCTCTCAATGATCGAAGTGCGAACAAAGGATTTGGAGCGAACGCTGATTGCCAATGGAGCGATTGAGATCCCGTGGCATCAGCACGCGTACGCCACGACTCGGGTGACGGGAAGAATCAACTCAGTGACTCGCAAACCAGGTGACCAGGTACAGGCTGGCGACTTATTAGCTGAAGTTGAGAGCCTGGAGTTGATCGACGAACAACTGGAGTTGATCCAAGACCATCTGGAATTGGAACTAGCGGCAAAGACGCTGGCCCGGGCCGAATCGCTTGGCAGGCAAGGAATTGTTCCCGGCAAGGATGTGGCGACCGCTCGTGCGACGCGCTCCGAGAAATCGAGCGCGATCGAGATCGTTCGCCAGAAGCTGCTCGCCATTGGATTTTCGGGCGCCCAATTGATGGAGCTGATGAAAACTAAACAACTGTTACGAACACTTCCAATTATCGCACCGATCAGCGGTACGTTGGTTCACGCCGATGTCAATCCTGGGCAAGTCGTCGAGCCAACGACGCACTTGTTTGAAATTGTCGACTTCTCCAAAGTTTGGATGAAGGCGTCGGTGGTCGAAGCAGAGTCGTACCGTGTGGCCAAGGGACAACTGGTCCGCGTTACGGTGGCGGCACTTCCCGAGAAAGTGTTCGAGGGCAAGATCGACGTCGTGGGCTTGCAGGCCGATCCTCGCACGCGCGCTTTGCCGGTCTGGATTGAACTGCTAAACCCAGTCAATTGGGAACCGGCCCTGCGACCTGGCATGTTCGGGCGTACGGAAATCGTGACGGACGAAGCGAAAAATGCGACGGTCGTGCCTTCTGCGGCTATCGTCGCGAGTGGCGCAGAATCGTGGCTCTTCGTGCAACAGCAGCCGGGCGCCTATCTGCGGAAGAACGTTGTTTTGGGCGCGAGAAACAACGGTGATGTGCAAATCAAAGGCGGCGTATATGCGGGTGACCTCGTAGTACAGAACGGAAGCCGGCAACTCGCGGCGTTTTTCGTTCAGGGGACCTTTGACGTTCCGGTGGAAACGCAGCGAAATATTGGCCTGAAGCTGGAGAAAGTCGGATCGCGGCCGGTGGACAAGACGGTGACCATCAATGGCGTTATCGAAGTCCCGCCAGACCGCATGGCCTTCACGTCGTCGCAAGTTGCGGGAAAGATCGCCAAGATTCTGATTGATCGCGGGGATCGCGCGACGAAGGGCCAGCCGCTCGTGCAAGTGGAAAGCCTGGTGTTTCAAGATCTCCAGCTCAGTCTTCTTCAGTTTTCTGAACGTGCGGCGTTGGCAAAGTCCTTGTTGGAAGCCAGCCGCGAAGCAGGTTCCGTGGTCGCCGGACAGCAAACCCTGCAACGCGAGACAGATTATCTCAAGGCCGCAAACGAGTTGCAGGTGCTCGAAGACAAGCTCCTCTCACTGGGCCTGTCTTCGGAGGAAGTTCAACGTATCCGCGACGGTCGAGAGCCACTCAATTCCCTGACTGTCCGCAGTCCGATTGACGGGGCGGTAGTGGAGGTTGCCGTAATACCAGGTCAGGTGATCACGGCCGGTGAGCCGCTGATCGAAGTCCACGACCGTTCGAGGGTCTGGGTGCGCGGCAACGTATTCGAACAAGACGTCGAACAGATTGACGTCGCTCAGCCCGCGCGCGTTCGTGTCACTTCCGATCCGAGGTTTGAAGCAACCGCGCAAATCGTTCGGACGAACAATATCGTGAGCGGCCCGACCCGCGTGCTCTCGGTCTGGGCCGAGATTGACAATCCCACCAAACAGCTCAAACACAACATGCTGGCTCAGATGTCCGTGGTTGTCGGAAAGAGCGAACCGACGATCGCCGTTCCGGTCTCGGCGGTCCTCACGCAAGGGCACGAGAACTACGTCTTTGTGCAAGTTCCCTGGAAGGCGAATCGCTTCGAGCGGCGGCAGATCGAAACCGGAAATCGGAGTGATCGTTTCATCGAGGTTCGGCGGGGACTGAAAGCGGGCCAACAGGTCGCAGTATCGGGAGTACAGCAACTGCAGACCGCTTTTGCATCGGTCAGGTGAATCAGTGCCTGCTCTAAGGCTTTAGTAGTCGCAGTTACGTCCCTCATGTTTAACCAGATCATTGCATTCTCCCTGAAGAACCGGGCGCTCGTCGTCGCGGTCACGCTCATTCTCATCGGCTGGGGCGGCTACCTGGCCGGTAAGCTTCCGGTCGACGTCTTTCCGGATCTGAACCGGCCCACGGTCACCGTCATGACGGAGGCGCCCGGGCTTGCGCCGGAAGAGGTCGAGGCGCTCGTCACCTTCCCGCTCGAATCCATGCTCAACGGCGCCACCGACGTCGTTCGCGTCCGCTCGGCTTCGGGAATTGGTTTGTCAGTCGTGTGGGTGGAGTTCGAGTGGGGCACTGACATTAAGGATGACCGCCAGATTGTGGCAGAACGTTTACCCCTCGCCCAGGAGCCGATGCCAGAAGGGGTCAGTCCCGTAATGGCGCCTATTTCGTCGATCATGGGCGAAATCATGCTCATTGGATTGCAGTCGAAGGATGGCGGAACTTCACCCATGGAGTTGCGGACCATCGCCGACGGCGTCATGCGCCCACGGCTGCTCTCCATCGGCGGGATCTCGCAGGTGACGGTGATGGGCGGAGAATTGCGGCAGTACCAGGTGCTCACATCTCCTAGCCGGCTCACCCAGTACGACGTAACTCTTCCCGAACTGACCGAAGCGGTTCGCAAATCAAACGTTGCCACAGGCGGCGGGTTTATCCTGGACCAGTACAACGAATCGCTGATTCGAATCACCGGCCGCAGCATCCGCCTGGCGGACATCGAAAACACCGTCGTCGAGTGGCGGGAGCCGGCCCCGGTACTAGTCAAGCATGTTGCCGACGTTCGCTACGGCGGCCCGGTACAACGAGGGACCGGGAGCGTCGGCGCTGAGCCCGCAGTCATTCTTGCGATCCAAAAGCAGCCAGGCGCAAGCACTCTCGCCCTCGATGCCGCTGTCAATGAAACGCTCGGCGTGATCGTTGCGGAACTTCATCGCGAGCACCCTGACGTGATCGTCCAGAGGGAGATCTTCAAGCAAGCCGACTTCATCGAAACGGCGATCCACAACGTCCAGGAGGCAATCCGAGATGGCGTACTGTGGCTCGGGATTGTGCTGTTCATCTTCCTTTGGAATCTGAGAACGGGGATCATCACGCTATTGGTGCTTCCCTTGCCGATCGTAATGCTGGCGCTCATCTTTGGCTACTTCGGGTTATCGATCAACACGATGACACTCGGCGGGATCGCGATCGCGATCGGCGACCTCGTGGACGATTCGATCATCGACATCGAGAACATCTTCCGCCGGCTCAAAGAAAACAGGCAACGCGGCCGGCCGCTTCATCCTCTGCGCGTCGTCTTCTTGGCGTCCAGCGAAGTCCGCAATTCGATTGTCTACGCCACTCTAATCGTGTGCTTGGTCGTGCTGCCGCTATTTTTCCTGTCCGGGCTCGAAGGCCGGATGTTTACGCCAATGGGCATCTCCTACATTCTCACGCTGATGGCATCGCTTGTGGTCTCGTTGACAATCACGCCGGTTCTGGCATCGTACCTGCTTCCGAAGGCCAAGTTTCTGCAGCATGAGAAGGACAGCTTCGTCGTACGGTGGTTGAAGGCCGTCGACCGACGCGTGCTCAACTGGACGCTCCGTCACCCGATGAAGATTCTCGTTGGTGCATTGGTTTTGATCGCCGTTTCGCTCAGCACGATCCCGTTCATGGGCGGCGAGTTCCTTCCGCCGTTCAACGAAGGCACATTCACGATCAACGTAATCACGCCTCCTGGCACGAGTCTTGAAGAGTCAAATCGCGTCGGCACACTCGCCGAAAAAATGCTCATGGAGATAGAGGAAGTCACGCATGTGTCGCGCCGCACCGGTCGCGCGGAGTTGGATGAGCACGCTGAAAACGTAAGCTACTCCGAGATCGATGTCGGCGTGCGGGAGCCACACGAGCCCAAGGCCGGATGGTGGAATGCGGTGTTGCGCGCCATTCCCGGCTTACAGCGTTATGGCGTCGAAACGGTCGGGCGAGAACGTGGCGAAGTATTGGCTGATATTCGGGACCGGCTTACGGCGATTCCGGGGGTGACGCTCAACATCGGCCAGCCGATCTCGCATCGCCTCGACCACATTATGTCCGGCATCCGCGCGCAAGTCGCCGTGAAAATCTCGGGCCCAGATTTGACAGTATTGAGAGCCAAAGCCGCCGAGGTTCAGGACGTTATGCAGCGCGTTGAAGGCGTCGTCGATCTCGCCATCGAGCCACAGGTCGAGATCCGTCAATTACGTGTGGAGGTCAATCATGCAGAGGCCGCCCGCCACGGGCTGACTCCAGGCGACATTGCCGAGGTCCTCGAAACGGCGCTGCGGGGTCGAGTCGTCTCGCAAGTCTTGGATCAACAGCTCACTTTCGACCTGGTGGTCTGGTTCGACGAAGAGTCGCGCAACAACATCGAGATCATTCAATCCACATTGCTCGATACGCCGTCCGGCGCCAAGGTCACCTTGGGACAGGTGGCCGACGTACTGGATACGACCGGACCGAACACCATCAACCGAGAGGACGTCCAGCGGCGGATTGTCGTGCAATGCAACGTAGCCGGCCGGGACCTGGTCAGCACGGTGGATGATATTCGTGATGCGGTGGCGGCAAGCGTCACGCTTCCCCATGACTATTTCGTCGAGTATGGCGGGCAGTTCGAAGCACAGGGCCAGGCGAATCGCCGTCTGTTATTACTCGTTCCTGTAGTCCTGGTCGGCATTTTCCTGCTGCTTTCCAAGGCGCTCGGATCGTGGCGCGCTTCTGTGCAAGTGATGGCCACTTTGCCATTGGCGTTCATCGGCTCGGTAATCGCGCTACTTATTACCAACGTGCCCTCACACGAGGCTCTAGCCCAAGCCCCCCTCTGGCAATGGCCCGTGGTCTGGTTCCAGGCGACCAGTCTCTCGGTTGCTCACTGGGTCGGCTTCATCACGCTCACCGGCATTGTGACCCGGAATGGGATCATGATGATCTCGCACTACATTCACCTGATGAAGTACGAGGGAGAGAAATTCGATGAGAAGATGATCATCCGCGGATCGTTGGAGCGCTTATCGCCCGTCATGATGACCGCCGTGACCAGCATCATTGGGTTGCTGCCGCTACTCGGCGGCGCGGAGGAGACGGGCAAGGAGATTCTCTATCCTCTCGCGGTCGTCGTTGTTGGCGGCATGATTAGCTCGACGTTGCTCGATCAGATCGTGACGCCCGCATTGTTTTATAAGTTTGGCCGTAAAGTCTACGAGCACCGTTTTGATCAGGAGGAGACGGTGAACGAGGCAACTCTTGCCGATCGGTTTGGACTCCCGCGCGAGCGCTCCGATGGCAAACCTGGCCGTCATGAGATGGATGGAGAAGAACTGCGAGCCAAAGTGTAGAGGGGCGTTCTGGATTTCCGTCACCAAACCGGAGGACTGTCATGCGAGCGATTGCAATTCTTGCGGCGACGACATTGTTTCTAGGTGGCTGCGGCGACACTAAGAAATCGGGGGCGGCCAAGGCCGACAAAAGTGGAGAGCAAGCCCATTCGAGTGATATGGAAAAGGACATGGAGCGAATGAATGAGATGATGGTTAAGCACCTCGGCGAACCCGACGCTGAATATGACCACCGGTTCATCGACTTGATGATTCCGCATCATGAGGGCGCTGTCATGATGGCCAAGCATGCCTTGGAGAACGCTAAGAGTGCAGAAATCAAGGAGATGGCGAAGAAGATGATCGAAGACCAGGAGCAGGAAATCGAACACTTGAAGAAGCTCCAAAAGGAAGCGCACGAGGGCGGGCACGCTGACCATAAGTAGTGCCTCTCGGCGCGCTAGTAGCACTGACCTTTGAAGTAACTCAAGCGCAAACCCGTTCCTCCGGCGGGGCGCGAAACGAGCGCGCCACCGGGCGCACCGGCCTGTTGACCAAGGCAACCGTCTGTCGGTCGCCCACGACCAACACGCGTAATGCGGGCTGGCTCGCAGAGCGTTGCAAGTACGGTAAACACGACCACCTTTTGCAAACAGCACAAGAAGGAATCTCATCCAGATGCATCTCGATTGGATTGACTACTTCGCTTGCCCCGACTGCGGCTGCTCACTTCAAGCCGAGCCAGCCGCGCCTGTTGGCGGGTTCCTCATCGATGGACAACTTCGTTGTTCAAGCTGTGAATTCAGCATGGCCGTTGAAAATGGCATTGTGCGGTTCTACCGCCCGACGAATGACAACAGCCTGGAGGAATCCCGGAAGTGGACGGAGATGCAGCGGCGGGACAGCGGCGCAGATGTCTATGAAAAATACTTTTCAAAGTTTGCCACATCCGTAGAAAAGGAATCGATCTTAGCAGCCCTGCAACCCAGCGCAGACGATGTGGTGATCGAGCTTGGAGTAGGAACAGGGCGAATGGCATCCGCATACGCACCCCTTGTGCGAGGTGTACTTGGTGTGGACCTATCGCGGAGGAGCTTGGAGATCGCGCGAAGCCGACTTGAAGCAGTTGGCGCCAAATTCTGCTTGGTGCAATCCGACGTTTGCCGGCTGCCGATCAAAACGGGCTGCTTTGGCAAGGCCGTTTCGCCGGAGGTATTCGAGCATTTGCTCAGTGCGCAAGCGCGGAACGATGGCTTGGCCGAGGCCGCACGGATTCTGGGCCCGGGCGGTAGGTTCATCATCACCGTGTACCATTACAGCATGTTAAAGCGACTTCGCAATGCGCTCCAATCGGGACGCTGCTTAAAGGAGGATTACGGTCCGGATTACGCCTTCAGTTTTTCACGTTCTGAGTTTAAGGAATGGCTCTCCAGTCACTTCGAGGTGGAGTCGATCACCGGCATCCGATCTGCAATTCTCGAAAGGTTGCCTGTCCTCGGCCGCTTTGGGCTTTGGGGAGAACGCGCGGTTAGCACTTCTCGCAAGGCAATTCCTCACCCGTAGCCGGGCAGATAAAGCCTGCGCAACATGACTGTTCCACTTTGGGCGCCGAGTCGCTGGTGGCGCTGGCAACGACCAGTCCGCCGACGAGCGTTAAGGGCACGAAGCCCAAGAGCACCGCACCGAAACTGCGTCGGTCCATAGCTCAATCCTCCACAGGTAAATCGCCACGTAAGTCGGGCAACGCGCCCGCCTCACTTGACGAATTTGTAAATCGCTTCCATCAAGTCGTCATACACACAACAATCGCCGGAACGAATGGCATCCGTCGCGCACTTCTCAAGGTAGTTCCGCAGCACTGCCTTACTGGCGGCACGCATGGCCGCCTGCGTGCTGGCAAGTTGTTGTAACACCTCCAGACACGGGCGGTCGTGCTCAACCATCTTGACGATTCCCCGTACCTGCCCCTCAACCCTGGTCAACCGAGTCGTCAAGTCTTGGCGTATCTCGTCCGCGTAAATCGGCAACGTCGTTTTCTGCTTCATGGCTATGCTCCTACTCCCCACCAGTATATAGCCCTCGGCAAGGCGGGACAATGGTGGCTTGGGACTTGGCCGGGGGAAGAGAGAAGGTGGATAGATCTACCGGGCAAAGGGCTGCCGCGCGTTCGCCCTAAATCGGCTGGCGACGCATCAATCGCTGCCACCTTGACAACTGTGCCACCCATTGCGTATACTAATGGCCACTAGGATTAATCCGTGCCACTCCGCTCATTGACAACTCAACAACAGTCAGTTCGCTTCGGCTGACTCCGCCGAACTTCAAAGTGCGTTCAAAAGTGCAATAATTCGCCGCCAACCCAGCCGCTGCAATCGACTGAAATCGTGCGGCGAAGAAGACTTAGCACCAAAACAAGGCCACACGCCGACTGGGATTGTTTCCGCCCGACCCCCGTTTTCGTGCAACAATTCGCCAAATGGAAAAAACTCGTCCCGTGGGTACGGAAATCCCGCCCCAACCACCTATTCCCGCCGGTCCAAGTGCCCGCTCTTATTGATCGCCCGCAACAGGCGGATGCCGATGGCCAACGCCAGCAGGCAGCCGCTCGCGCCAAACACCGACACGCCGCCGATCAATGGCGGCGAATCGCGGCTCAATAGCAGCGATGACCCAACAAACAAAGCGCTAGCCAACATGCCGAGCACCAATCGGTTCACGCTCGGCTCCAGCCCGCGGTGGTCCAGGTGAACGTCGAATCGGCCGTCGCGGGCCTGCTCCAAAAACTCGTACATCCGCCGGGGAAACACTTCGAGCAGCCGCTGCGCGTCGAAGAACACCCGCTTCGCTTTGCGGAGCCGCCGTGCGGGGGACATCCGCCGCCACAGGATATTCCGGCGATGCGGCAGGATGGCTTCGGTCAGGCTGAAGCGGGGGCTGGCCAGCCGCGACACGCCCTCCAGCATCATCAGCGACTTGAGCAGCATCGCCACGCGCGCCGGCAGCATGATGTGATAGCGGCGGATCATGCCCGCCATCTCCCTCAAAGCCGCGCTCAGGTTGAGCGTCTCCAGCGGCTGGTTCACATAGTGCGAGATGAAATCGGCAACCTCCAGGCTGAGCGCCGAGTGGTCCAACCGCGGCGGCACTTCACCCATCCGCGTGATGATGCTCGTCAGCTCGGCGGCGTCCCCTTCGCCGATCGCCACCAGCATTTCCTCGATCTGCTCGCGGAGAGTGTCGTCGATGCGGCCAACCATGCCGAAATCCACCAGCCCAATCACGTCGCCGGGCAGCAGCAAGATATTGCCCGGATGTGGATCGGCGTGATAAAAGCCGTGCTTGAAGATCATCGTCAGATAGATATCCGCGCCGCGATGGGCCACCAGGTCGAGATCGAAGCTGCCGTCGTGGATCCGCGGCGCGTCGGTCATCGGGACGCCCCCCAACAGCTCCATCGTCAGCACGCGCGGGCTGGACAGCTCCGCGTATGCACGCGGAATGCGGACCGTCTGCTCGTGCCGGAAGTTTTTGGCGAACTGCTCTTGATTGCGCAGCTCGCGGCTGAAGTCGAGCTCGCGCCGCATGGTGCGCTGGAATTCGGCGACGACCGCGCGGGGGCGATAGTTTTGCAGTTCGGGGATGTGCTCGGCCAATTGCGAGAGTCCGGCGAGAATATCGAGGTCCACACGCACGCGGTCGGTCATGCCGGCGTGCTGCACCTTGACCACTACGAGTTGGCCACCCTTGCTCCGCGCCCGGTGGACTTGCCCAATCGAAGCCGACGCCAGCGGGAACGGGTCGAACTCGCGGAACAGCTCGCTCATGGGCCGTCGCAGCTCACGCTCGATCATGCGGCGGACGACCTCGGGCGGGTCGGCCGGCACGTCGTCCTGCAACAGCGTGAGCTCGTCGGCCAGTTCCACGCCCACTAGGTCCGGGCGCGTGCTGAGGATCTGGCCCAGCTTAATGAAGGTCGGTCCTAGTTCGGTCAACGCCAGACGAATTCGCATCTCGCGCGAGTGCCGCGCTAGCGCCGTGCCGCCGCGGTCGGCCACCACGCTGCGCGCGAAGCGGAGTGGAAAGCGGCTCATCCAGTCGGCCAGGCCATACTTGCTCAGTACCGCGAAAATCTCGACCCAGCGATTAAAATGGCGGTAGATCTGGGGGATGGTCGAGATGCGCATCGATCAAGATCCGGCGGCCGAGCGGCAGGGAGATCTATCCATTGTATTCGGAGATAAGGGGATGGTGAGGGAGATAAGGGAGATGCGGAGGGAGACAGGGAGATGGACGGCGAAGCTCATTGCTTGACCCAAGTCATTTGGGCTGCCACACTTGGAGGGAAATCCGCCCCTTCCGCCCGCCTTTGAAGGAAGTCTCCCATGCTTCGACGACGATCGTTATTCACCCTTGCAACGACCGTTCTTGCTTTCTCTCTGACCTCCGCCGCGCAGGCCGAGAACTGGCCGCAGTGGCGCGGCGAGCGGCTCGACGGCGTCAGCAGCGAAAAGAACTTGCCTGCCAGGTTCGGGCCGAATGAGAACGTCGCCTGGCGGGCCCCGCTGCCCGGGCGCGGGGGCGCTACGCCGGTCGTGTGGGCGAACCGAGTCTTTGTCAGCTCCGTGGACGGAAAAGACCTGGTCTTATTGGCCTTCGATACGGCCAGCGGCAAGGAGCTATGGAAGCGCGTCGTGGGCACGGTCGACAAGCGCGCCAGCGACGAAGGGGATCAGGCCTCGCCGTCTCCCAGCACCGACGGCAACCACGTGTGGGTGTTGATGAGCACCGGCGACATGGCCTGCTTTGATTTCAACGGCAAGGAGATTTGGAAAAAGGACATCGAGGACGACTATGGCCGGCTCAATAACGATTACTTTTTCGCATCGTCACCGGTGGTCCATGACGGGCGGCTGTATATTCAAATGATTCGTCGCGGCGGCGCGCATGTTGCGGCGCTCGACGGCGCGACGGGCAAAGAGATTTGGGCAATCGAGCGCCCCAGCGACGCCCGCGATGAGTGCAAAGATTCCTACGCTTCGCCGGTGTTGTATCGCGACAATGAGCGGGAGTTTTTGATCACGCATGGCGCCGACTACACGATCGGTCATAGCCTGAAGGACGGCAGCGAATTGTGGCGGTCGGGCGGCCTGAACGTCGGCACGTACAGTCGCACGCTGCGCTTGGTTGCCAGTCCGGTCGCTGTGCCGGGGCTAATCGTCGTCCCATCCGCGAAAGGCCGACCCGTGCTGGGGCTCAAGCCAACAGGCAAAGGAAACATTACCGGCCAAGAGGAGCATCACCATTGGGTGCGGCCGGAAGGTACGCCAGATGTGCCTTCGCCGTTGGTGGTCGACGGCATTGTCTATCTTTGCCGCGAAGGCGGCACGTTTTACGCGTTAGACGCCAAGACGGGCGAGGAACTTTATCCTGAGCAGCGGGCACACGGCTATAAGCACCGTGCCTCACCGGTATATGCCGATGGAAAGATCTATGTAACCGGACGGGATGGGATGGTGACGGTGGTTAAGGCTGGCCCGAAGTTCGAGAAGCTAGCGAGCAATAACATGGGCGAGCCGATTTCTGCCTCGCCCGCGATTTCGAACGGTACGATCTACCTGCGGAGCTTTGAGGCGCTGTACGCGATTCGAGCTAACGAACAGGCGGCGAAATAGGCAGTGGCCGGTTGCCAGTGGGAAGTGCTCAGAGCCGGCCTGTCCACTCGACTGAGCTCGCGGCCGGCCGCACGCGGCAATCCCCATCAATTGCACTGGTTGCCGTTGCCCGGCCGGGGCAAGCTGCGTAGAATCTCTGTTCACAAGGCCGGAACCCCGGCCAGGGCCGTACAACGGCTTCCTTTCATCTTCCTTCCATGCGCGCAGCCCGCACAATAGCCCGTCCGCTCTTCGAGCAGAACCATCGCTCGGCTGCGCTCTGGTCGCATCCGCCGAACGGACGGTAGCGGCGCGCCCGCGTCGCATTTCGCGCCAGACGCCGCATTTGCGGCATCTACGCTGTCGGGGGACTTACGTCGCCCCGCTCGCCGTTGCTGAGCATTTCGCGCCGTTGGGGCATGCCGGCTCTGAACGCCGCCGTCCCGGCGGCCGGCTAATCACTGACCACTAACTTCTGACCTCTGACCACTGCTTATGCGTCGCCAAGATATCCGCAACATCGCCATCATCGCACACGTCGATCACGGCAAGACCACGCTCGTGGACGCACTGCTGCGTCAAAGCGGCGAATTCCGAGCCAATCAATTGGTTGGCGACTGTATTCTGGACAGCAACGACCTGGAGCGCGAGCGCGGAATCACCATCCTCGCCAAGAACATCGCAATCCACTACGAGGGACTGAAGATCAACCTCATCGACACGCCTGGCCACGCCGACTTCGGCGGCGAAGTCGAGCGCGTCCTGCGGATGGCTGATGGCGCGCTCGTGCTCGTTGACGCCGCCGAAGGGCCGATGCCGCAGACGCGGTTCGTGCTCACCAAGGCGCTGGAGTGCGGTCTGCAACCCGTGGTCGTGATCAACAAGATCGACCGCCCCGATGCGCGTGTTCACGAAGTCCTCGATGAAGTCTTTGAGCTCTTTATGGAGCTCGGCGCCGACGAGAAGCTCGCCGATTTTCCGTACATCTTCGCTTCGGGTCGTGCCGGTTATGCAACGCACGATCCGGACGTACACGGCGATTCGATGAAGCCGTTGCTCGACCTGGTGCTCGAAAAGGTGCCCGGTCCCGACGTCGAGATGGAAGCGCCATTGCAACTGCTGGTCACCACGCTCGACTGGTCCGACTACGTCGGCCGCATCGCCATCGGCCGGATTCAATCGGGCACGATCCGCAAAGGGCAGCGCGTAGCTCTGATGCAAGCGGATGAACGCGTGGCGCCGGCAAAGGTCAACGGCCTGTTTCTTTTCGACAAGCTGGGCCGGACCGAAGTCGACGAGGCGACTGCCGGCGACATCGCCGCCATTGTCGGCCTGGAAAACGTCGAAATCGGCGATACCGTAGCCGACCCGGAACAGCCGGTCGCGCTGCCGCGATTGGCGGTTGACGAGCCGACGCTGCAAATGGTGTTCACCATCAACAGCTCTCCCTTCGCCGGCCGCTCCGGCAAGTATGTCACCACGCGCAACCTTCGCGAGCGGCTCGACAAAGAACTGGAGAAGAACGTCGCCCTGCGTGTCGAGCCGATGGCGGGAAGCGAGTCGTTCCTCGTCTCCGGCCGCGGGCTGCTGCACCTCTCGGTGCTCATCGAAACGATGCGCCGCGAAGGCTATGAGCTTTCCGTCGGCAAGCCGCGCGTGATCACGCACACGCAAAACGGCGTAGTCCAAGAGCCGTTCGAGTCGCTGGTGGTCGAAGTGCCGCACGACAAGATGGGGCCGGTCATGGAAATGGTTGGCAGCCGCCGCGGCCGCACCGTCGAGATGCATACCCGCGGCGAGTACGCGCACCTGTTATTCTCGATCCCGGCGCGGGGGCTGATCGGGTTGCGCACGCGGTTGCTTAACGCCACGCAGGGGACCGCGATCCTCCATCACCGTTTCGAGGCTTATCGCCCTCTGGACGGCGAAATCGGCGGCCGGCCCAACGGCGTCTTGGTCTCGATGTGCGGAGGCAAGGCGGTGGCCTTCGGGCTCGATGGCCTGCAAGCCCGCGCCGATTTGTTCATTAGCCCGGGCGACGAGGTGTACCAAGGGATGATCGTCGGCGAGAACAGCCGCGAGGGGGACATGGTGGTCAATCCCACTAAGGAAAAGAAGCTCACCAACATGCGGGCGTCGGGCTCGGACCGCAACATCCTGCTCAAGCCTCCTCGCGAGCTGTCGCTCGAGATGGCGCTGGAGTACATCGAAGAGGACGAGCTGGTCGAAGTCACGCCTGACCGCATCCGGCTCCGCAAGATTCTCTTGCAAGAGCACGAACGGCGCAAGGAAGATCGCAAGCGGGCGTGATGGAAGTGGTCAGCCGTCAGCGGTCAGTGATCAGAGACACTCGTTCCCAGGCTCCGCCTGGGAACGCGTTGCCGGCGAGGCTCTGCCTCGCGAAGGTAGCGCACATCTGAATTCGGCAGGCAGAGCCTGCTTGGCGTTGCATTCCCAGGCGGAGCCTGGGAACGAGCGCGCGCGGGGCGGAACATCATTTGCTCCACGCCGCAACAAACATCGCCCAAACTTTCCTGTTTTCCACAGGTTGACAATTTTCGCGCCCGTTCTGTACATTCCAGGGCACTTCAAGTCCCTTGGACGAAAACTGTTGTGACGCGGGAGCGAAAACGCATGATGCTGTCGACGATTGTGGGGCAAAACCGCTGGCGAACGTGGGGTGTGCTGGTGTCGTCGGTCCTGATTCCATTGCTTTCCAACGGCACGGCGGCGGCACAGGCGACCGAAGATTCCGTGGGCGAGCACGAATCGTTTTTCAGCGTGTTCGGACTTTATTGGCTGCTGGCGTTCGCCGGATCCATTTTGGCGCTGGTTTTCGCCTATCGCTTCTACCGCTGGATGCTCGACTGCGACGAAGGCAATCCGACCATGATCGAGATTGCCGGCTATGTCCGCACGGGAGCCAATGCCTACTTGCGGCAGCAGTACAAGATCGTCGCGCTGTTCTTCGTGGTCATTTTTGGGCTTTTGATCTACGTCTCGTTTGGTCTGGGGGCGCAGAGCCGCTGGGTGCCATTCGCCTTCATCACGGGCGGATTCTTCTCCGGCCTGGCAGGCTGGTTCGGCATGAAAACGGCCACTTGGGCCAGCAGCCGGACTGCCGCGGGGGCGCAAAAGTCACTCAACCAGGGCTTGCAGGTGGCGTTCCGCTCCGGCGCGGTGATGGGCCTGACGGTCGTCGGGCTGGGCCTGCTGGACATCATGCTCTGGTTCCTGGTGCTCTATTGGATCGTGCCCGCTTTCGGCGAGGAATACCGGCTGTCGCTTATCGACATCACGGTTACGATGCTCTGCTTTGGCATGGGGGCAAGCAGCCAGGCGCTGTTTGCCCGCGTCGGCGGCGGCATCTTCACCAAGGCGGCTGATGTGGGGGCTGACCTCGTCGGCAAAGTTGAGCACAGTATCCCGGAAGACGACCCTCGAAACCCCGCCACCATTGCCGACAACGTGGGCGACAACGTCGGTGATGTGGCCGGTATGGGGGCCGACCTCTACGAGTCGTACTGCGGCTCGATCCTGGCGACGGCCGCGCTGGGTGTGGCCGCGTTTGCCACTGAAGAAATGCAACTTGCCGCTATTTTTTTGCCGATGTTGATTGCTGGCTTTGGCACGGCGCTTTCGATTCTGGGCATTTTTGCAGTGCGAACCGAAGAAACGGCCACGCAGAAAACGTTGCTGGCCGCGCTGGCCCGCGGTATCAACCTCTCGACGGTGTTGATCGTCGTGGTCTCGATTGGCCTGTCCTACTGGCTCTTGGGCGCTGAATATTGGAAGGTTTCACTGAGTGTGATTGTGGGACTTTTGGCCGGCTGGCTGATCGGCAAGTGGACTGAATACTCGACCAGCAACGACTATAAACCGACCCAGACTTTGGCCGATCAGTCGCTCACTGGGCCCGCCACGATCATCATCGGCGGCATCGCGGAAGGAATGCTCAGCACGTGGGTGCCGGTGCTCGTCGTCAGCGCGGCGACGCTCTCGGCGTTTGGCTTTGCCAATGACTGGGACTTCACTAGCCCCGGGGCGTTCGCCCTTGGGCTCTATGGCGTAGGCATTGCGGCAGTCGGCATGCTCAGCACGTTGGGCATTACGCTGGCCACTGACGCTTATGGCCCGATCGCCGACAACGCGGGCGGCAATGCGCAGATGTCCGGCCTGGAACCGATCGTCCGCGAGCGTACCGACGCACTCGATGCCTTGGGCAACACAACGGCGGCCACCGGCAAAGGTTTCGCCATTGGCTCGGCGGCCCTGACGGCGCTGGCGCTCTTGGCGGCTTATATCGAGGAAGTGCGTGTCGGCTTCGACCGCTGGGCCGACGCCGTGGCCGAGAACGTCGAAGGCGAACCGACGCAATACCTGACCATTGAGGGCGAACGGACGTTGATGGAGCGTGGCGATTGGGTCAAGCTCAACCGCGGCGTCGTTGTCGAACTAGGCGGAAGTCCCGACGAAAACGAGCCGTATCTCGTGCTCGACGATCGAGCAATCGCCGGCTTTGAGGAGTTGCCGCCGCACAGCGAAGTGACTGCCCAATTCGACCCCTCCTTGCTCGAAGAGGAACGTCGGCTCGTTCCCGTCCGCTCAGCTACGATGGCCGACTTCATGCGCTACTACGACGTCACGCTGATGAACCCCAAGATTCTCGTCGGCGTTTTGGTCGGCTCGATGCTGGTGTTCGTGTTTTGCGCCTTGACCATGAAAGCCGTCGGCCGCGCCGCCAAGGGCATGGTCGAAGAAGTTCGCCGCCAGTTCCGCGAAAAGCCGGGCATTATGCAGGGCACCGAAAAGCCCGACTACGCCGCGCCCGTGGCCATCAGCACCAAGGCGGCCCAGCGCGAGATGATCGTGCCCTCGCTCTTGGCTCTGGTCATGCCCGTCGTCGTCGGCCTGTTGCTCGGCGTCGGCGGCGTCATGGGTTTGCTTGTCGGCGGCCTGGCGACCGGCTTCTGCGTGGCGGTGTTCATGGCCAACGCGGGCGGCGCATGGGACAACGCCAAGAAGCACATTGAAGGGGGCGCCCACGGCGGCAAGGGGACCGACGCGCACAAGGCGGCGGTCGTCGGCGACACCGTTGGCGACCCGTTCAAGGACACCAGCGGTCCCAGCCTGAACATCCTGATCAAGCTGATGAGCATGGTCAGCGTGGTCGTGGCCGGCCTGGTGGTGCGCTATAGCCTCTATGCGATGGGGATCTTCTAAGCGATTAGCCGCGGAAGAACACCAGCGTGACGGCGATGAAAATCGGAATCAGAATGCCGATCGAGTAAGCCATATAGCCGAAGAAACCCGGCATCCGCACGCCGCCGTGCTCGGCAATCGCCTTGACCATGAAGTTCGGCCCGTTGCCGATGTAGGTGTTGGCTCCCATGAACACGGCGCCGCAGGAGATCGCGGCCAGCAGTTCGTGCGCCTTTGGCCCGGTATCGAGGAACGCGGCTAGATAACGCCCGTCGGTGGATACGCCCTCCAACCCCGACGCCGTGGCGGCGAACGTCAGATACGTGGGAGCATTGTCTAAAAAACTCGACAAAGCGCCCGTGGCCCAAAAAAACTGCCACGGCTCGGCCATGCCGAAGGCCAGGCCCAAAACGTCTCGTTCGCCTTGGCCCCAGGCGTTGAGGATCGCCAGCGCCGGCACCATCGTCACGAAAATCCCGGCAAAGAGCACTGCCACCTCAATGATCGGCCCGAAGCCGAAGTGGTTCCGGGTGTGGATCGACGTGGCGGTCGAAAAGTACGAGGCCAAGGCCACGAGCGCCATGGCGCCGGCCTGCACGATCGGCGGCCACGGCTCGCCGTCGTTGCCCATCCCCTGGCCCGACGCGTAGACGGTCGCCACGATCGCCGCCAGGAACAGAAAGTTGTGCATGCCGACAAGGGCAATTGGCTCGTGACGCTGCACTTGTTCGAGCTGCGAGCCGGCTCGCTCGCGCTCCTCCTTGTTAAACACGGCCTGGTCCCACAGGTTAAACGTCACGAGTAGAAGACCGTTGACCATAAGCCACTCGGGCCAAAGCTGAAACGTCCACTCGAACGGCACTCCCTTCAAAAACCCCAGAAACAAGGGCGGATCGCCTAGCGGCGTCAGTAATCCGCCACAATTCGAAACCAGAAAAATGAAGAACACCACGATATGTGCTTTGCGCTGGCGCGAGGTGTTGGCCCGCAACAGCGGCCGGATCAGCAACATCGACGCGCCGGTGGTGCCGACAATGCTCGCCATCAGTCCGCCCATCGCCAGGATGGTGGTGTTCAAGATCGGCGTACCCGAAAGCGAGCCTTGCACGTAGATCCCGCCGCTGATGACAAACAGCGATCCTAAAAGCGCGATGAACGAGGCATATTCGACACCCGCGTGCTCAAGCTGCAAGATACCCTCGTGGCCATACGCCGCTGCGAGGTAAATCGCCAAGGGGGCGCCGAGCACCGCCGAGACGACGAATTTGTTGCGATTGTGCTCCCACCAATGTGGCGCGGCCAAGGGCAGAATGGCAATCGATCCCAACAGTGCCGCGAATGGAATTACCGAGGCCAGCGGCAAGTCGCGGCCGATGCTCGCGTGATCCTCTTCAGCCGCGGACGCGACGATCGGCATCAGCAACAAGGTAAGGGCCGCCAGCATGGCACAGCGTAGCAAGGGAATCACGATCGCCTCGGAAAGGTGCTGTCAACTTTTGTCGTTAGTACCTGTTACGCCATACTTCGTAGCCACATCTTTCGACCGCCGCAACGTACCGGCCGGTCTAGCATTCGTCAACGACACTATTCTGCCACGACGCGGGGTTCCAAAAACCGCTTGCGACGCCATCTCAGGCCCCCTACGCTAACGGTCTCGCCAACCTTTCGCTCGGCACCAATCTATGCCGCACCGGCACAAAAACCTGCACCGCCTGTCCCCCGCTCGACTCTTCAAGCGCCGCCGCGCCCCGCCCGGCACGGCGCCCGGCACAATCGTCGTCTCGCCCGACGCGCGACCGCCGATCTTGACAGTTTTCGCCTACAACGGCGAGCGCTGCGTCGAAGTACAGCCTAAGTCGGTCGCTGAAATTCGTGAGCACCTCGACAAATACCCGGTCACTTGGGTCAATGTCGACGGCTTGGGCGATAAACAGGTGATCGAGGACCTTGGCAAACTGTTTCGGCTGCACCCATTGGCGCTGGAGGACGTCGTCAATACGCACCAGCGCCCCAAGGTCGATCAATACGAAGGCAACCTGTTCATCGTCATGCGGATGATGCAGCGTAATGACGTGCTGGCCGAGGAGCAGGTGAGCATCTTCGTCGGCAAGAACTTCGTGTTGACGTTCCAGGAGAACCTCCCGGGCGACAGCTTCGGCCCAGTGCGCCAGCGGTTGCGGACCGGCGGACCGCTGACCGGCAAGGGGGCCGATTATCTCGCCTATCGCCTCATCGATGCGATTCTCGACAGCTTTTTCCCGTTGCTGGAGCAGTACGGCGAGCTGCTCGAAACGCTCGAAGAAGCGGTGCTGGCGCGGGCCGACGTCGATACGCTGCTGCGCGTACATGCGATCCGCCACGACTTGCTCGCCCTGCGGCGCGCCATCTGGCCGGCGCGTGACGCGATTAACTCACTCTTGCGCGACCCCAACGCACTGATTCAGTCTGAAACGCGGCTGTTCCTCCGTGACGCCTATGATCACACCATTCAGTTGATGGACCTGTTGGAGACGTTTCGCGAGCTTGGCTCCGACCTTCGTGACCTGCACCTGACCAGCACGAGCAACCGACTGAGCGAGATCATGAAGGTGCTCACGATCATCAGCACGATTTTCATTCCATTGACATTCATCGCGGGCGTGTACGGGATGAACTTTGATCCGGACGCTTCGCCGTGGAACATGCCGGAGCTGCGTTGGGACTGGGGCTACCCGGCAACGCTCGCCGTGATGTTCGTAATCGGCGTTTCGCTGCTGTTCTACTTCCGCCGCCGCGGCTGGCTGGGCAGGTAGCACGTAGGGTGGGCTTCGCCCACCATAAACGTTGGTGGGCAGAGCCCACCCTACTCTTTCGCATAAACCTCATTCGCCGCGGCGACGCTTGCGCCGTGTTCGAACTTGTGGCCTTGTGCGGCGAGGAGTTGTTCGAGCGCCCCTAAGAACAACAGGACATTGGCCGTCCGGGCGCCGTAGCCCATCAGGCCGATCCGCCAGACTTTACCCTTGAAAGCGCCCAAACCGCCGCCGATCTCGATGCCGAAGCGCTCCAGGAGTCCTCGGCGAACAGTGATATCATCGATGCCGGCGGGGATGCTTACGGCGTTGAGCATGGGAAGCTGGTGGCCTTCCTGCGCGGCATAGCCGATGCCGATCGCGGCCAGACCCGCGCGAAGTGCGGCGTGCTGCCGGGCGTGACGCGCGAAACAGGCGTCGAGGCCTTCATCCAGGACCACGCGAAGCGCTTCGTAAAGGCCGTAGGTCATGTTGATGGGCGCCGTGTGATGGTACACGCGTTCTTGTCCCCAGTACTGGGCCAGCATCGACACGTCGAGGTACCAGCTTTGCACTTTGGACTGACGGCCTTCGATCTTGTCCATCGCACGCGGTCCAAAGGTGATTGGCGCCAGGCCGGGCGGACAACTCAGGCACTTCTGACTGCCGGAATAGCAGCAATCGATGTTCCAGCGGTCGATCTCGACGGGTATGCCGCCCAGCGCGGTTACCGCGTCGACGATCAGTAGAGCGCCGGCGTCATGAACGAGCACGGCGATCTCTTCGATCGGCTGAGAGGCGCCCGTTGAGGTTTCGGCCATGACGATTCCAACGATCTTGGGTTTGGCCTCGGCGAGCGCTTGCTTAAGTTCATCAGGGGAGAAGACCTCGCCCCACGGTCGCTCGAGCTTCGTGACGTTGGCGCCCGCGCGGGCGGCGACATCGGCCATGCGCTGACCAAAGACGCCGTTGATGCAAACCAGCATGCGGTCGCCCGGCTCGATGAGATTGACGACCGCGGCTTCCATCCCCGCCGAGCCGGTGCCGCTAATGGCCATCGTCATTTCATTGCGCGTGCGAAACACCTCGCGGAGCATCGCCTGCATGCCGTTCATCAGCTCCAAGTAATATGGATCCAAATGGCCCACGGTCGGCGCGGCCATCGCGGCCAGCACGCGGGGATGAATGTCGCTGGGGCCAGGGCCCAGTAAGATGCGGGGAGGAGGATTCAACGGCGGATGGGGCATGGCAGATTCTCTAGTCTCGCTGGAAAATGACGAATCACGAAGTCCGAATGGCGAACGAAGTCCCACTGACGAATGACGAACGAACGTCACTCACCCGCCGGCGGAGTTTCGCGTACAAGCGCGCTAATTTGTTTGAATTCCGGCGTTGAAGATTCGCGGCACCATTCGAAGAGGGCCGCTTCGATAGTCGTAAGCGTGACGCCGGCCAATTCCATCCGGCGAAGCGCTGTTTCGTAGTCCGTTTCGTTTCTGGATCCGAGCGCATCGACGGCGACATAGACGCGGTAGCCGTTGGCGATGAGATCGAGTGCGGTTTGCTGAACGCAGACGTGCGCTTCGATGCCTGCCAAGAGCACTTTGGGAGTATCCGCTGCTGCGAGTTGCTCGCAAAACTCTTCGCAGCCGCAACTGCTGAAGGCCACCTTGGCGGCGATGTCGTTAAGGCGCGCCGCCAGCTCCGGCACCGTGCCGCCAAGTCCCTGCGGGTATTGCTCGGTCGCCAATAGCGGCAGGCCGAGGAGCTTGGCGCCATCGATCAGCCGGCGGATGTTCCAGATGATCCGCTCGTGGCCGGGGATGAGCGGGATGAGTTTCTGCTGCACGTCGATCACCGCCAGCGCGGTGTCGTGGCGCGACATCAACTCGGGGCTGCGGCTGAAATGCGACGAGTCATTCATGCCCGGCAGCATAGCCGACGGGGATGGGGGGATGGAAGGGCCAGTTAGTGAGTCAACAATGTCGCCTTTCGCTTCCGCGAAAGCACGACCTTTCGCGGAGCGAAAGACGACAATCGGCTCACTGCGACTGATTATTGCTCGCCGGATTGGGCACACTGCTGAGCTGAGAGAGGACTTGCAAGACGCCGTTGAGATGCGCCAGCCGCGGGCCAAAGCGGTCGATGAACTCGTTGAGCACGAACTCGCCGTCCATCATGTCCTCGGCCGTGTCGTTGACCTCGCGCGTGAGGCTATCGAGGAATTCTGCCTGCACCTTGCTCAAGGCGTCGGCCGCCAGCTTGCAGCTTCGGGCCAGCCGCGGATTGGCCTGCTTCCACTGGCCAAGCTCCGCCTGCCGTTGGCGGTGATGGGCGCCCACTTGCGTGGTCAGCTCTTCGAGCAATTCGTTCTGGCGGTCCTGGGAGTTCAGAATCTCGCGCAGCAAGCGCGTCTGCTCCGCCTGATGATCCAGACCGCTAGGCGCGGAACCGGGATGCGTTGAGAGCGTGGTGTCAAGCTGGGTGAACAGGGTAGCGACGGCGTGCGGGTCGGACGGCATAGCGAGCGATTTCCTTGCAGAGATGGCACTTTTCCCGTAAGTCAGGCATTTATTTTAAACTACCGCTGCTCAAATTGCCACTTTTTTCATGTAGCCGAAGTCACCAGACTTCGCGGTCTCGTTAGCGCACCGGAATCCTGGCGAGTTCCGCTACCGCGAAGCGTCAACCGAATCTACCTAACTCCGCCAAGCCACACCGCTTCGCCAATCCTTACGCAATTTACGACCCGTCTAAAGTACGGCTTGCCGCCCGCCCGATGGAAGATGGACAGCCGCTCGAGCCGCTTTGCTCTGGATAGGTGGCAGTGACAAGCGCCGCGAATGTTAGTGGATTTAAGATGCGTTCTGCATCGTCCCACTGACCGCCGCGGCGGGTCAGTGCCACCCCGCCAGCGGCTGACCCGTTCTACGCCAACGAGGGACCGAATGGCAAAACGCGACGAGAAGGCCGCGCCGGCTTTGGGTTTTTTGACCGTCATCGAACATGAGCAACACGGTTTGTTTGGCGGCTACCTGGTGTTGAATCTCGCCGGACGGCCGCTGGAGTTTCATTGCACGGCGCCGGTCAAACCGAATCGAGCGCAGCAGATTCTCTACGGGCCGACGCTCGAGCCGTACCTGTATGGCGAGCAGATTGGCCAGGCGCTCGTGGCGAAATGTGTGCATGACGTTTTGGTGTTGTGCACCGACCGACCGGCCGCCCTCGCGGTGCGGGGATTTGTACCGCTGCCGACAGTGCTTGTCGATGCAGGGACGGAGGATCACGCAGACGAATCGAACGCGCTGATGCGGTTTTTGTTCGGCCGCAACAAGCTGGCGGTCCCCGTCGCACGATTGGCCGATCGAGAGCTTGTCTGCGAGCGGTTGCAAAAGGTGGGCGAGGCCTTCGACCTGAGCGAGCCGTTTGGGCGCATCCGCGCGGCGATCGAAGAAGCACAGCGTGGCAGCGCACGGGCTGCAGCTTAGTACCCTGCCGAGTGATGCCAACCGGCTACCCGGAGATGAGCTACGCCGAATGACCAATTTCGCGGCTTTTTCTGAACCGTGGGCGGAGCTTTCCTGGCGGCCGAGCGCTTCGGCACAAGTGGTTTCGCTCCCCGTTGAACGTCTGCACGTCGAAACAATCGAGGCCTGGGACGTGCCGCTGCCGGTACCGACGCCGGTACTGACGACAAAAATCGTACCCGCTGCTGCGAAACCCCGGCGGCTCACCGTCGCGATCCGTTCTGCAAACATTAAGACGGTCAGCTATTCTTTTTGTCCCCCAGCGGTCGTGCCGTTGTCGTACAGCGCAAGCCAGCAGACATCGAGCGAAACGAACAGCAGTGCGCTGCGCCGTGAACTCCACACCATCAACGCTGGCGTCACGCGCCTCAAGCCGCCGGCCGACACGATCAAGCTCGAAGATCGGCTTTACTATCTCTTACAGCCGTCGTTAGAAACGCTGATTAGCGAAGGTTCGCTGGAATTTCCTTGTCATCCGTTTCACTACCAACTCGAGGGCGTGGCGTTCCTCTACCCCCGCGTCGCGGCCGTGCTCGCCGATGAGATGGGCCTGGGCAAGACCATGCAGGCGATTACCGCCGTGCGGCTGTTGTTGCACGCGGGAGAGATCCAAAGCGCGCTCTTAGTTTGCCCTAAGCCGCTGGTGAGCAATTGGCAACGCGAGTTTTCACTGTGGGCGCCCGAGCTGCCGGTCGCGATTATCGAAGGCGACCAGGCAAAGCGGCAATGGCAATGGAACTTGGCCGACGTGCCGGTGAAAATTGCGAACTATGAGCTGCTGATGCGCGATCGAGAGATCGTCACCGATCCGCGTCGCAGCTTCGATCTGGTGGTGTTGGATGAGTCGCAGCGGATCAAGAACCGTGCGGGCACGACCAGCGAGGTGGTCCGGTCGATCGGCCGCGCGCGCTCCTGGGCGCTCACCGGCACGCCCGTCGAGAACAGCCCCGATGATCTGGTCGGCATCTTTGAGTTTGTCGCGCCCGGACAGATCCATCGCGAGATGAGACCGCGCGCCATGGGCCGTGCCGTGGCCGACTACATCCTCCGCCGGACCAAGGACCGAGTTCTGACCGAACTGCCGCCGAAGCTGTTCCGCGATGCCGACGTCGAGCTCAGCCTTGAGCAGCGTCAGACCTACACGATGGCCGAAGAGGAAGGGGTCTTGCGGCTCACGCAAATGGGCGAAGGCGCCACGATCCAACACGTGTTCGAGTTAGTGTTGCGGCTCAAGCAAATCTGTAACTTCGATCCCGCCACCGGCGAGAGCAGCAAATTGGAGCGGCTCGTCGCCGACCTGGAAGAGGTCGCGGCCAGCGGGCAAAAGGCGATTGTTTTTAGCCAGTGGGTAGCCACGCTGGAGGTATTAACCGAGCGACTGCGACGGTTCGGCGTCTGTCAGTATCACGGCAAGGTCCAGCCGAAGAAGCGGGAGGGAGTCATCGAGCAGTTCCAGCGCGACAAGCGTAAGCACGTGATCTTGATGAGCTACGGCGCCGGCAGCGTCGGGCTGAATCTGCAATTCTGCAGTTATGTATTCTTATACGATCGTTGGTGGAACCCGGCGGTCGAGGACCAGGCGATCAACCGGGCCCATCGCATCGGCGCCGCCGGACCGGTCACTGTCACGCGATTTCTGACCATCGACACGATCGAAGAGCGCATTAACCAGGTGCTGGAAGAAAAGCGCGAATTGTTCGACACAATCTTTTCGGACGCCGACACGCATCGCTCCCTCGGTTTTACGCAACAAGAGATCTTCGGCCTCTTCAAGCTCCGCTGCCCGCAAGGGCCGATTCGGATGGCCGCGTAACAAAGCTAACCGCTCCTAAACAGTCACCTAACAATGGCCTCCTATCATGGAGGTCGATGTGAGGTGATATCATGACCAAGCACAATGTCCTGTTTCTCTGCACGGGCAATTCGGCCCGCAGCTTGATGGCCGAGGCGCTGCTGCGCGATCGGGCAGGGGACTTGTTCGATGTGTTTAGCGCAGGCACTGCTCCGCGCGGCGTCAACCCCCTGACCTTGCGCGTGCTCCGCGAGATCGGAGTAGACACCGAGCGTTTGCGGTCAAAGCGCCTCGAGGAGTACCGTGGGTGGCTCTCGATCCGGTTCTTGATCGTCGTCTGCGCGGCGGCGGATCGCGCTTGCCCGACGGCGTGGCCGGGGGTCGAAGAGCGGCACTTCTGGCGAATTGAAGATCCGGCCAAATGCGAGGACACCGAGGATGATCCACTGGATCGATTTCGAGAAGTCCGCGACGAGATCGACGAGCGCATCGCCGGCTGGCTGACAGATCTGCGTGACCAATCCGCAGCGCCGACGTTGGTGGCATAGTGCCCGGCAGGTCTCAAACGTGCGCATTCGGCGGAAGGTCTCGCAATCGCTGAAAACTGGTCCTGCCACGCGGCTGCAGAGGCACATCGTGGCGAACCACAGTCTTCGTGAAAGCTTTCACGGTCTTCAAGCGATTTCTGCGCGAAACTTTGACTTGCTGCGGCCGGCGGGATATGCTGGTCTTCTCGCATTTGCGCGCCGGACAGTGAAGGCCCTCTTGTCCCTCATCTCATCTACCGGTTCGTTGTCTGGAGAACTGCAAAATGAAGCTCGCCGACATCTTGGCCCATAAAGGCTACAAGGTCCATTCGATTGGCCCCTCGGCTGCGCTGGCGGAGGTCGTGCAAGTGCTCGTACGCCACAACATCGGTTCACTGATGGTCTGCGGCGAGGACGACTGCAAGCGCATGCTCGGTATCATTACCGAGCGGGACATTCTCCGCGCGTGTGCCGCGCGCCGGCATTTGGAGACGACCGAGGCAGGTGAAGTGATGACCACGGACGTGGTAACCGGATCGCCCTCGGACTCGGTCGAAGACACCATGGGCGTGATGACCGAAAACCGCATCCGCCATCTGCCGGTGCTCGAAAACGACGAACTGGTCGGCCTGGTCTCGATCGGCGATATCGTCAAGGCGCAGCACGATGCGTTGACGATGGAGAACCATTACCTGAAGTCGTATCTGCACGGGTAGGAAACGAGCGCTGCTGAGTCACGACGGCATTCGGGGAGTATCAATTGCCGAACTCTGATCAACTCAGCGATCAATTGCCGCGCTCAAACGCCGATACGGTGGCGTTTCAGCTTGTGTCAGATGCAGTCATCGACGACGTTCTTTCGCCCGGTGCGGGACTTGCCCGACTGCTGGACAAAATGGCAGTCCTGTCGCGCGAGGTTGCCGGGGAGCACGGTGCTGCGAAAGTTGACTGGCAGGAACTAGTTACTCGGCTCAACAAAGCTGATGATTCCGAGATCAAGTCCACTGTTGGTCGCCAGGAATTAACTTTCGGGAATATGTGGTCGACCAACTGGATGCTCAGCAAGCTAGCTAAGCATTTATACGAGGAGATTGAACGTCTCTGCCTTGATTCGCCGGCATCCAGCGCGATTGAATCAATCGAATACGCCGACGATGGAACGGTAAGATCATGGTCGCTGCGCCGCCGCGGCTGAACGGTCGCGCAGGTGGCTGGAGCAACGATGATTGCAAACGATCAACAACTTCAAACAACTCTGGAGCGCATCGCCTGGTTTCAGAATCAGGTGGCAAATCTGCGAAAAACGGAAACAAATCCGGTGAATTACCGAGCGGCTGTTTCTGGCTTCATAGCCGAGATTGACCGCATGCAGTTGGACGTGCGAGAGTATCTGACCGTCCTGCCGACCGAGACCGTGGGCGTAAAGTGACAAACACGACGATACCATGAACCTCACTGACGAACTTCAGAAGCTCCAGCAGCTTCACCAAAGCGGGGCCCTCTCGGACGAGGAGTTCGCCCAGGCTAAGGCGGCGCTATTCGACCGTCGTGATCTCACCGCCCACGATCCCGCCGCGCTTGCGCGCGAAACGAACCAGTGGGCAATGTTTTTGCATCTCTCGCTGCTGGCGGGGTTTATTATCCCGTTTGCGGGCCTGGTGGCGCCCATTGTGATCTGGCAACTCAAGAAGACTGAGTTGCCGGAAATTGATATTCACGGCAAGATCGTCGTCAATTGGATCATTTCCGCGTTCATCTATGCCATTCTGTGTGTGATCCTGATCTTTTTGATTGTGGGTGTCCCGTTGTTGATCGCGCTGGGCATCCTGGGGGTTGTATTCCCCATCATCGGCGGGCTCAAGGCCAGTGCAGGCGAGGTGTGGCGGTATCCATTGTCGATTGATTTTTTGAAGTAGTGCAAAGAGTCGTTAGATTGTCGGAGGCTCGGCAGAGGGGCGCTTGTTCAAGGAGCATCGCCATGACCAGAACCTTTCGATTTCTACTGGTTGCCGCAACGGCGCTTGCCATGAGCGAGCAGCTTGCCGTCGCTCAAAAAGTCGAGGCGCCAAGCGACACTCGCCAGATCGGCAGATATCAGCTTTTCGCTGGCCCCGATCGGCAGATCTTTGTGATCGATACTTCCACGGGGCAGTGCTGGAGCAGGATCTCTCGCGGACGATGGCAGGATGAGGGCAATCCCACGCGCGCCAAGCAGCGAAAGGAACAACGGTCGGCCGACGAGGCGGCCCCATCGCTTGAACTCGCGTCGAAATCGGTCGAAATGTCGGTTTTGCAACGCGAGGAGCGAGCGATTCCCGGCTCGGACGGCTCGGTGCGGATTCGGCTCGGCGACATCACCGAGGGCCAGGTGTTTTTGTCCGTTTTGGCCGAAGACGACGAACCGCTTGTCGAAAGAACCTCTCTCTCGCAAGGCGACAGCGTTGAGTTCTCCGTCGGTCGCAAAACGTACACGGTCCGTCTCACAGACCTCCGCAATGTGTTGATCGGCGATGATTTCGCCCGAATTACGGTCGCCGAGGCCGAACCAAGAAGTGCTGCGGAAAAGACACGTTCCAAAAGCAATGACCGTGGCCAAAACCAGGATGACCACAGCCACGACAAATGAGAGCGGTATGTATCGATGAACTCAATCCTCATCATTCACCCCTACAAGTACGAAGGCGTGTGGGTGTTTGATGATCCGAAGGTGGGGCTTGTTCAAGAGCCGTTCATCGCGGGCGCCGATACAATCCTAGATCGGATGGCGGAGAACATCCCCAACGCTGCCGCCGGGATGACCGTCCTGTTCTCGTCGCGGCCATTCCCTGGCGCGCAGTTCGAATTCCTTTGGCGGCGGGAGGAGAGCGGCGGCAATTGGTACTATAGCCCGGCGTTTGAATTGGAGGGCTGGCTCTGTCCGGCGCTGTTCAAGTATTTTGAGCGGGCCCCCGAGCGGATCTACGTGCAGATAATGCCAAAGACCGCATAGCTGACATCGAACGCGATGTTTACCAGTCCCCCACCGCGCCGTCGGCGTAGAACGATCGCTGCAACACTTCCTGCTGGAATGGGTGCTTACGAACTTCGTCCTCATTGATCTCAATTCCCAGGCCGGGCCGAGTGCTCGGTCGAACGAGCCGACCCTGCGATTCCACCACATAACCTTCGCGGACAACGTCGCTGCGCCACGGCACGTCAAGGTGCACTGTCTCGCAGATAATGTAACTGGGCGTGGCGAAGCCGAACTCTAGGCTGGCGGCCGTACTCACCGGGCCTTGGGGGTTGTGCGGCGCAAGCGCCACGCGATACGCTTCGGCCATGGCTGCGATCCGCCGGGCTTCGCTCAAGCCGCCGCAGTGGGTGATGTCCGGCTGCAGGACACTACAGGCCCGCTTCTCCAGTATCTCGCGAAAGGCGTGCTGGCTGACCAGCCGTTCGCCGGTGGCGATCGGTGTCGCGACGGAGCGTTGCACTTCGGCCAGACCATCGACGTTCTCCGGCCAGCAGGGTTCTTCGAGGAAATAAAGCCCGAACGGTTCGAGCGCCCGAGCAAAGAGCACGCCCATCCGCGGCGAGGGTCGAGCGTGACAATCGACCATGACATCGATCGAGTCGCCTACGGCTTCGCGCATTGCTGCCACGCAGGCTTCCGCGTAACGAATCGGCTGCAAGCCGTCGATCGGCGCGGTCTCGGGGACCGCCATGCACTTGAAGGCGGTGAAGCCATCGGCAACGGCTTGCTGCGCCAAATCAGCGAAGCGGCCGGCGTCGCTTGGCCGCGTCTCGTACATCGCCTCCATCCGGCCGCCGCCAAGATGGCTGTAGGTTCGCACATAATCGCGGACCGGGCCGCCCCAAAGCTTGTGACAGGGGACGCCGTGAGTCTTGCCCAAGATGTCCCAGAGGGCGATGTCGATGCCGCTGATCGCGGTGCCGCGGACAATGCCCGTGCCATGCCAGAAATGCTGGCGATACATCATTTGCCACAAGTGCTCGATCCGGGTCGGATCTTCGCCGATGAGCAACTGCGACAGATCTTCGATCGCGCCAACCACCGCGCGCGTGTGCCATTCCAGCGTCGCCTCGCCCCAACCCCAGAGCCCCGGCTGGTCGGTGAGGACCTTGACGAAAATCCAATTTCGCATGCGGGCGTTGCAGACGAGGGTTTCGATTTTGATGATTTTCATGTGAGGAGTGTCTGGTGTCTGGTCGTCTGGTGTCTACTCGTTCCCAGGCTCCGCCTGGGAACGCAATGTCTGGCAGGCTCTGCCTGCTGTTCTTGGCGTCAATTCATCACGCGAGGCGGAGCCTCGCAGCCAGTGTGTTCCTAGGCGGAGCCTAGGAACAAGTCACAGCGCGCGCATCACCAACTCGAACAGTCGATCCACTTCCCTGCGCGTTTCCTCGTCGAGCACAAACGCGACTGGCCCCCGGATACGTGCGTCGCTTAGTATTCCTTGCTTCACCAGCAGGTATTTTTCGATGGCCAAGAAGGCGTCGAGACTCGTCTGCAGCGACACGAGCGCGCTGATTGGCAGCGAAAGCTGATAGGCGCGTTGGTCATCACCGGCCTCAAGCGCTTGCCAGAGTGCGACAATTCCTAGCACCAGGTCGGCGCCGGGGATCGTGCCGACAACGCCGCGGCGAAAGCTGTCCACAAGGGCCATCCCGCCGGTGCCTTCGAACACGCGCGCCTTGCCGCCGGTCGCCTCGCGCAAGGCGGAAAGCCGCGGGCCGATCGGCGTCGCCTCGGGTTTGAAGTACACGCGCTCGCCGTGTTCGTCGAGCAGGCGCCAGTAAAGCGACACCGGCATGGGTCGGCCGACGTAACCACTGGCGTCTTGCACGATCAACGGTAGCTCGCAAGCACCGAGAATCCGCGCGAAGTATCGCATCAGCTCGTCTTCGTCGAGCGCCGTAGTCACCGGCGGTATGGCCATGAGCGCCTGAGCGCCGCACTGCTCGGCGTGCCGCGCGAACTCTTCGGCCAGCTTGCTGCTTTCGGCCCCGACGCTGATCACCACCGTCCCGCGGCCGCGCGCCGAGCGGCAGGCCGCTTCGGCCAACGCGCGCCGTTCGTCGGTCGAGAGCCGCAGCACCTCTGAGACCATGGCCATCGCGATTCCGTTGGCGCCGCAATCGAAGACCCAGTTGATCTCCCTCTCCAGCGCGGCAAAGTCGATTGACTCGTCAACGTGATAGGGAGTCTGGAAGACGGAGATGACGCCTTGCAGACATCGCCGATCCTGCTCGATGGTGTCGTCAGATCTCACACTCATAATAATTAACCTCTGTAGGGAACGCCCTCCGTGGCGTTCCGGAACCGCTAACTCGCGTAGCTACACAAACTCGCCCAACGGATCGGCACGGAGGCCGATCCCTACAGAGCCGTGTCCCGCTGCCAGGCGGCGATCTGTTCCGCCACCGCTTCGATTACCGTTTCCAGGCAGCCGGGCGCCAACACCGCGACTTGCTCTTGATAAATGCCGAGCCCATACGTGTTCCGCGTCGGCAGATATGCCGGCCGCCAGCCGTTGACAACCGTCGCCACAATCAGCGGCGTCGACGGGAATCGCTCGCGCAGCACCCGTTGCAACGCGTGATAATACTCTCCTTCCAGCATTAGCCAATAACCATCTCCCAGTCGCCAGAGCGTGACCGACAACGGAAAGTGTGACCCAGGCGGGAGCTGGCCAATTCGCATCAGTTGTCGAGTCATACGTTCCACGCGCGCACGACAGTCCCTTGCCGTCGCGGCGTCATGAGTCTGTTGCGCCGCTTGTTCCGCCTGCTGCCAATGGGCAAGCTCCGCCCTCGTCTGTTCAATGGTCGGCAGGTCGGCGCGATACGGTAGCTCCAGTGTCCAATCCCGCGAGCGCCATATCTGGAGGTGGTCCGCGTTTTCTGAAACCGGCGCGTATCGCCAAACGCCGATCGTAGCGCCGGAAACGACCGGTTCGGCGTATTCATACCGCAATCCCGCTTGCGGTAGCTTCTCCAATGCCGATAGCACGGCGTAGCCCAGTTGCCTTCCATTTCGATCCGCCACCGCGGGATCGCCGACGTAGCCTTCGGGCGGCCCAAGATCCCCCGACGCTCCCTGAAAAAAGACACACAGGCCGCCCTGAGCTTGCTCCACAACTTCGCGCATGGCGCCGATGTAGTCGGGACTGATCAGCGTATTGTCCCAGGCCAATGTCGTGGGATGACAAGCGTAGTTGACCACGACGGCCAGCGTCTTACCGGCCAGATCCTCGACGCGCGCCAATTGCAACGTGTTGTCGGTCGGGCCCTGCGGGTTGAATCCGCAGACGAACTGCTGACTGGCCTCGTCCCAGTAATCGCGGTGCGCCGCCAGTTCGCAATGGCCCGCGCCGTAAACGAGCATTGCTGACTGAAGGTGCGCTACGGCCTCCTGTACGGCCTCGGATATTAACACCGCCAGCCGATCCAAGTACGGCCCGATGAGTTCACCGCCGGGCAGCGCCTCGCGCGAGCGATCCATCAGTCCTGCGCCGTGCGTGTGCGAGAACGCGATCTGCAGTTCGTGCTCCGCGGTTCCCGTCGTAGCGCAGACCGTCGAATGCAGTTTCGCCATGTCGTTGGCGCGGAGCAGGCAATGGTCGACGGCGACCAGCACGTGACGCCCGAGAGACCCAGGATCCTGCGATTCGAGCACGAGCGCCGTGGCCAAAAGCGGCCGATGAACGCCGGTCGAACGGTCATGCGTGGCGGCGCCCCACATGCGGTGATAAATCCCGACCGGCGGAGTGATGTCGCGGCGGGCGACGCCGGCTCGGCAGCAGGATTGGGGGAAATGGAGGGTGGCCATTGGCGTCAGGCGTCAGGAACAGAGGACAGTGGCAGGGGACAGGAGACAGGAGAGTGATCAGTGATCAGTTCATCAGTGAGCGGAGACGGAAATAGGTAGGGATCTTAAATCTCCTTTCGAGCAGAAGTGGAAGGGGTTTTCAATGAGTCGCTCGTAGTGGGTCGGCAAACATGGATCCGCTCGCACAAGGCAATGGTGGCCAAGACGGTCCTGTGGGACGCAGGGAGGGATGGTCTTTTGGTTTTTTACCACACAAAGTTCTGGTGCACAAAACACGTCACTTTGGTAAAAAACTCCGGGGCCAGAGGACGGATGGGATTGGAGGTAATGCTTCGTACCTTTTGGTTTAGGACGATGAGGGTCGGGCGAAGGCACCCGAGTTTCGTAAATCGGAAGGCGGTTGTTGGGAGGGATACATTCAACGAATCCTGTAGGGTTGGCCAGCGCGCGGAGGGAGCGCGGAAAACTCTTCTAGAACGCCGCGAGAAACAGCATCCTTCGGCGGCTCAGGGCGAGCCTGACTGGTCGGCTGGAGGAATTGTGAACTCTTATGCACTAGAGCGGCCTGGTTATCAAGCCCCTTTATGTGCCATGCTAGAGAATTAATTGAACCGCTGAGGCGCGGAGACGCAGAGAGGCCCGATGGCATTGAACAGCGTCAATCTGTGGATACGATGCTTGAGATTGAATTGATCTAAGCCGGACGCATGAAAAGCAGCAAGATTTATGGTCTGTCAGCGCCTTCACTGCCTTGACTCTGGTTGTACTCGCGAGGACTGAACCATTGAATCGTCCGCGCTCTGCGGCTCGACGCAAGTACGTCGTGAATCGCTGTGCAGACGCGCGAGTGCTGCAACCTCGGCTTGCGGCCCAAAAGCCAGTGCATACGTGAGAACGGAACATCGGTGACGAGAAGCCAGGGTTCCGCATACTGAATCATGCACCAGACCTGCACTCGCTCCGAAATGGCATTGAACGACCACCCGTAGAACTCGTGCATCACTACGTCGGTGACCGAAAAACCTCGCTGACGCAGACCCCTTTGCAGATCCTCGATGATCTGCCGGCCGCCCGGCGCGACGATGTTCCCGCCAGCGTCGAACTCGGCATTGTCCTCAGTATCCCATTCAAACGTGACGTAGGTGCGATGCTCCATGCTTATGTTGTAGCCTAACGTCCAAGTTCTGCTGACGGGGTGCGCAGGAAACGTGGGATTCGCCTCCGGAGCACGATGGCGAGGTTTGCTCAGCGGACGGTCAGGCAGTGTCGTCAAGCGTAAAAGGATAATGCAAGGATTGCCTGATCGCCTCTCTCAATCCGTCGGTAGTTAACGAACGATGAGCATTCAATGAGCGCGTCGTAAATCTCAGGACACCGCTTCTTGAAGTCGGTGACCGCCGATATGCACAACGCGACAACGTCCCCTAGTACAACGTGCACCGATGTCATGCCTGCGTCCGGGTCATCCAAATAGGTCATACAGTCAATCCAAGCGTCCATGTTGCGTCCGTAGAAGCCGGGAAAGCCTAAAGCTTCAGCGAAAGTGTCGTGGAAAGAATCCCAGTTTGAGATTCGGCTCGCATCAATGGAGATGTTCTTGGTCATGTCAGGCGATGATGTGCTCGACGACTTTGACGTCACGAAAGACGACGTAGCACTCGTCAAACAAGATGACGCGATAACCGCCCCGCGGCGTATGGCACGGTATGACCGTATAGCGAAGTTGACCGTCAATTGCCTTCGAGTACTCCGCAATAACGCTCCTTGGTCCTTGTGCAAGTAAGCCGTGCCCGCCGGCCAGCAATGTTGAATCGGCGTGCAAGTACTCTCCCATCCGTCGCCATCCGGCGAAAAGCCGTTCGTGCACCTCGTACAATAGGCCCATCAATTCCATGGGATTGGCGGGCGTCGACGAGAAAAAGATGGCCGTGTGCTCCTCGTTGTGTTGCCAGAGAATCGGATGGTCGGCTACTGCCGCGAGGGACTCGGACGCGGAGGGAGTCGCCGTAGATTCGGGCACGTCGTTAAAGACCAATTCGAATCGGCGGCGCCAGTCAGAGTCGTTCCAATCGTCGCATTCAAAGAACACGTTGTATGAGTCGAGTGCCAGGCCAACGGTGACAATGCGGCCGTTGAGATCCTCGTAAAAACCGTGACACAACTCCTCCAAGGTCATTCGATCGCCTGCTTTGCTCTAGGACGCTTTTGCCTATTGTTGACCGGCACTGCGCGGCTGATAGACCGGCAGCCGAATCAATCGTAGTCCTCCGCTCTGGGGATGTCATCCATTTATTCACAAGATGGACTGAATTTGAATCGCGCTGGCGGGCGCGGCAATCAGAACGTGTGACAAGATTGGCGTCCCGCCGTAATGAGAAATTGGAGACGAACCCCATTTGGGGGTTCGGGTTGCAGAAGGCAAGAGGGGGCAGTTAGGAACGGCGCGACCTGCGCGTTGGCTTTCATCTCGCGGAGCAAGATGGCTACGGAGGGTCACGCTCGCATGCGGGCGTACTTTCGCGGAGCGAAAGGCGACGTTGGACGGACTAGGAAGTCCGTCCTACGGTTTGGGCGGTTCGTCGAATAAGGTGCCGTTGGGGTTCAATAGCGCCCAGCAAGCGGCGGCGGCGATGTAGATGGCGGCGATGGAGAAGAGGATGTAGTCCCAGTTGCCGGTGGCGTCGAGTACTTTGCCGACGTAGACCGGAAAGGCAGCCGCGCCGATGCTGCCGCACATGTTCATGGTGCTGAAGACGGTGGCGACGTGCCGCCCACCGACGTCCATCGTGATGGCATAGGCGTTCACCCCGCCGATCGTCATGAACAAGCAGCCGGCGCTGATCAGTCCTACGCGCAGGTAAGCGTCTTGCGCGCCCGCGGCGATCGCAAACATCGAAGCGCAAAGCAACAGATTCACCACCGCGAGCCCCTGCCGCGCAATGCGGCGGCTGCCGGTGGATTGCAGGAGCCAATCGGAGAGTATTCCTCCTACCAACGACCCTGTGATCAACAGCGCCGGCGGAATGCTGGCGATCAGGGCGACCTCGCTCTGCGAGATGCCGCTTTCGAGCAAGAAGGTGCCAAACCAGGTGCCGAAGAAAACCTGCGCGGCCGCGCGGAGGAAGTGCTGTGCACAGATCAGCCACATGCGAGGGCTTGTCGCCAGACGCAGCCAGGGCGTCGAAGGTTTTTGGCCGGGTGCATTCGATGCCGTTTCGCCGCCGGCAATCAGGTTTCGTTCGGCATCGTTCACCGAAGGATGATCGGCGGGTGAATCGCGGAACCACCAGAAATACCAGCTCGCCCAGGCAATCCCCAGGATCGAGAGCCACACGAATGCTTCGCGCCACGAGTAGTAGACCAGCAGCCACCCGGCGAGGAGCGGAGCACAGACGGCGCCGACGTTCATAAAGGTCGAGAGCATGCCACTGGCCACCGCGCGGCGCGTGCTGGGCATCCAGTCGCGAACGCCGATCACGGCGCAGGGAAAGAGACCCGCCTGGGCGGCGCCTGCTAGAGTCCAAATGGCAACGAGGCTGGCCCAGTCCCACGCGGCGCCCATGAGCGCAGTTGCGAATGACCAGACGAGGGCGTAAAGCGAAAGCGCTTTGCGGGCACCCCAGCGATCGCCCAGCCATCCGGCCGGAACCTGCGTGGCCGCATAGCCGATAAAGAACCCGCCCATCACCACGCCCATCTGGTCCTTGTCGAGCCCGACCTCGTCCTGGATATATGGGACTAAGAGGTTGATGCCATAGCGCTGAGTGTAAGCAATGGCCGCGGCAACACAGAATCCACCGAGGACCCAATAGCGGATGTTGGTGGGCGTTTCGACGGGCGACGATACCGTTCGTGGCGAGCGATAGGGCATGGCGAATTAACTCGTTCCCAGGCTCCGCCTGGGAACGCAATGTTGGGCAGGCTCCGCCTGCCGCGAAGGGGAAACGGTGCGAGCGCGAACTCTACTTCATGCGAGGCGGAGCCTCGCGTGACAGTGCGTTACCAGGCCGAGCCTGGTAACGAGAGTCGATCAATCGACGATCCGGCCTACGACCACAATGTGCTGCCCGCGCATGACGGGCGCCGCCCAGGCCTGCGCGATGATGATGCCTTCGACCCCGGCTACGGCAGGCCAGGGCGGCATATCGATATGGTCGAAGTCATGCAAATAGCCGACGACATCCCCCGCCGCGACCTCGCGACCACAGTCGATCACCGATTCGTAATGTCCGGCAAACGGCGCCACCGTGAAGCAGGCACGATCGACCATCGCCGCGCGGCGTTGCGTGCCGGCGCGGTGGTGTCCAATGGGCTCGATCTCGCCGCGCAACTGGCCGTGATGGATGGCGGCGGCCAAGACACCTTGCCGGGCATAACGCACACCTTCTGGATTGACCGCCTTGCCCCAGCCGAGCTCGGTGCCCACCGTAATCTTTCCGAGTCGCTCGGCTTCGCTCGGCAACAAGCCGGGCGTCTGATTCTGATAGATCATCAACAGCGGCGTGCCGAACCAGCGCGCGGTCTCTTCGATCACGCGGCTTTGCTCCGGGTCCTCGAGCGGATGAAAGTTGGCACATAGCGCGAACCGCGCCACTTCGCCGCCGGAATGCAGGTCGAGAACGACATGGACTCGCGGCCAGATGTGGTCGCGCACGAAGGCCGCAATGCGGTGCGTGATGCCTGCCAGTGCGGGCGTCTTGCCCGCTCCCTCGACGAACGCGCGGTTCAGGTTCACGCCGTCATCGAGCGTGCTCTCGCGCGTGCCGGCTTGAAACGCGGCCATATTGAGCACGGGGATCAGCATGATGCGGCCCAATACGTCGGCCGGGTTGATCTCTTGCAGAAGACGCTTGATCGCCACCGGCCCTTCGTACTCGTTGCCGTGATTGGAGCCGAACGCCACGAGGCCGCGCCCCGGCTGCACCTCTCGACCAACCATCACGGTCAGGGGCATCAGGTGATCGCCCCAAATGCTGTCGTGCTCAAGCGCAACCCAATAGTCGCGTCGCCCGGGCGAGTCCAGGTCTAATCCGTCGGGCCGCATGATCAGGCGGTTGGTCATCGTTGGTTCCTACCTCGCGTTCGATGCGGAAAACACGCCGACCGGCTGGAATTGTATCAGATAGAACCGCGGAGGCGCATGACGGCGCGGCAAGAGTTCTGCCCAAAATCGCGGTCCACAAGCGAGACCGAGGTGAGCCTGGAAATGGCGCCTCAGATATCCAGTTCGCCGGCCTCCGCCGCTCGCCACGACTTCAAGAACGGCTCGATGTACGCTGCCGGGAAACCAAGAGTCTTGGCGCGCTCAAAGAAGCCTCGGGCGAGTTCGGTCTGCCCGTCGAAAAAGAACTGCACTCCGGCGACGAACTGAACGTGTTCGTCATCTGGTTGGTTTGCTGCCGCCCGCTTCAGCAGGTCGAGTGTCGCCAACCGCGCCGCGTCCTTGTCGCGATAGAGCTCAGCAAGTGGCAAACCGCGCGCGGGCCAATCCGGCTGTAGATTAAGTCCGCGACCGAACGAGTCTGCAGCTTGCTGGTAGCGCCCCATGGCTGCCAGTGTATGGCCAAGCCGAAAGTAAGGCTCGGCCAGGTCGGGCGCCGCATCGGCTGCTTTCTTGTAGCGGTCGTACGCGGCGGCAAGGTTAGGAGCCGCGAATTGTTGGTCGCCGAACTCCAGAAACTGTCGGGCCCGCTCGCGGGCTGCGGCGTTCGACTCGCGCACGCGAAGTCCCGCTACGTTGACACCATTGTTAACCGCGTTGCCGCGGTCTACTGGGTTGTCCCGCGCGGCAGGCGGCACGACGATAATGTTTCGATTGACAATTGGCCGCTGCACCGGACCAAGTCCCAACAGATTCCGCACGGCTTGCGGGCCGAATCCAAGTTGCTCGGGCGGCACGTAAATGGGCGGCGCGACATACGGGCCGAAATATCCGCTTCCCGTATCGAGGTAATACGGCCAGGAGTAGCGGTACCGAATCGGATAACCGCCGTAAGGATAGCTGGCATAGGGATACCCCCATCCGGGATAGCCGTAACCCACCGCCAGCGGAGCGCCGTAGCCGTACGATGCAACATAGTGAGAACTGTAGCCATACCGCGGGCCATTGACCCAGAGACTAACGCCCTGAGCGATGGCCGTGCTGGCCGAGATCCACAACGCGACGATCACGACGCCGATTCCGAGAGTTCGCATACCACCCTCCCTGCTTTACCCTGGCTTATCTCATTAGCACGAAACGCTGGAGCGGTTTCGTCTTGCGGCCTACAATTATACCGGTGGTCCAAAAAGTGCGAATCATTTGGTGGCTGTCATGGCGTCAGCATTTGATACACTACTCGACAAGATAACCGGGCGCCGAGTTGAATGCGTGCCCTACGAAGACCAGTTGGCCCGCGACGCCGGGTATGCAATGAACGAGGGTGGACGCCATTTTGAGGGGACGAGTAAGGTCCACCTCGCTTTGCGGCGAATCGCCCAACGCCTGAGCGAATTGAAGATCCCGTACGCCGTAGCAGATGGGATGGCCCTCTTTTCCCACGGTCTTCGCCGGTTTACCGAGGATGTCGATATACTCGTGACTGCCGAAGGCCTGAGGCTCATTCATGAGCGACTCGACGGCCTGGGCTACATTCGGCCTTTCGAGAGGAGCAAGAATCTTCGCGACTCTGAGCACGGAGTGCGGATCGAGTTTCTGATTGCCGGCCAGTTCCCGGGGGATGGTAAGCCAAAACCAGTCGCGTTTCCTGATCCTGCCGATGTAGCAGAGGATCGCGACGGCATTCAATTCGTCAATTTGTCAACTCTCATCGAGCTAAAGCTGGCGTCGGGAATCTCCAGCCCCGAGCGGATGAAGGACCTGAGTGATGTCCAAGAGCTGATTAAGCTGCTGAACTTAGAGCGCGATATCGGCGCCGCTCTGTCAGAATACGTGCGCAAGAAGTATGACGAACTGTGGCTCGCGACGCGGCAAATCAAGAAGCGCTATGTACTACTCTGGCGGAATAAGTGGTTGACGGCCGAAGCCAAAACCATCGATGAAATGATCGCAGGCTTGCACCGGGCCGCAGAGTTGCTCTCGAACATGAAGCGAGATGGCGTCGCGTTCGAACCTCAGGGTGGTACGGCGAACGATTACGCATATCTTACGACGACCGATCCCGATATTGCTCGCAAGTACGGAATGAGTGAAGAGAACGAACTGTGGGACGATGGTGGTGATGCATCCGAAGAATGACGGTTCTAATCCATCCCAGCCAGCCCCAACATTTTTCGCAGTGCCGTCATTGCGATCTCTCCAAAGCTGCGCGAAGTCACTTGCCAGATCTGTGGATTCATAAGTTCCACCGACACATAGCCCGCGTAGTTCATTTCGCGTAGACGTGCGACGATTGGCCCCAGCGAGATATCGCCGTCGCCAGGCAACACGCGATCGCTATCGGTGGCCAGCTCGCGTGCTGTGCCGGCCAGATCGCAGAGTTGCACGTGGAAGAGGTTGTCGCCCGTAAGATGGTGCAGATCCTCGGGCTTGCTCGGGCCCGTGTCGTAGTGAAAGGCGTCCAGGCAGATTCCCAGCAGCGGGTGATTGATCTGAGCGACGAGCGATGCGGCCGTTTGGAGGTTGTTGGGCAGCCTGGCGGTGGCTTGAAATTCAAGCGCAACGCGAATTCCGTAGGTGGTCGCCTGCTCGGCCGCTTGCTCAAGCGACAGCATCAGGCGCTCGAAGTCTTGTTGATTAAGCGGCTGCACGACATCGCCAGCCACGACGATCGTTCTCACGCCCAGATCGCGGCAGAGCGCAAGCCGCTGGTCAAAGTGTTCCCAAGCCAGACGGCGCGCGTCGCCTTGGCTGGTAAGCAGACCGCCCTGAAAGCTGGCGACCGGTGCGGCCATTTCGTGGTCGTCGAGCAGCCGCTTGACGTCGTCGATCGTATGCGATTCGAGATACGTCTCCAGCTTGCCGAACCACAGCTCCACTGCCTTACATTGCCCGGCTGCATAGTCCGCAATGTCTTGGTCGAATGGAGCGTTGAGCGTGCAGACTTGGGCGAGAGCGGGGAGCATCACTCTCCAATGCTGTTTTGTATCTCGCTGACGACATCATTGACGTTCACGCGCCATTGTTCGAGCGTGTCGCGGTCGCGGATCGTGACGGTTTTGTCTTGCAGAGTCTGGCCGTCAACGGTGATGCAATACGGCGTGCCGGCCTCATCCTGGCGGCGGTAGCGACGGCCGACGGCGCCCTTCTCGTCGTAGAAGGCGACCATGTGCTTCTTGAGTGCCCGGTAGATGTCCTGGGCAATCTCGGGCATGCCGTCCTTTTTGACCAAGGGAAAAACCGCTGCCTTCACCGGAGCGATCCGCGGATGGAACCTCATCACCAAGCGCGTTTGCATCTGCCCCTTGTCGTCAGGCGCTTGATCCTCGTGGTAAGCCTCGCAGAGAAATGCCAGTGTGCCGCGGTCGGCCCCGGCGGAGGGCTCGATTACGTGGGGAGTGTAGCGCTCGTTAGTCAGATCATCGCGGTATGTAAGGTCCTTGCCGGAGCCTTTCCACTTCGGTTTCCCATCGGAGCCCAGCTCGACGGCGAGCGGGCGCGCTGCCGGGTCAAGTTTGCCCTCCATGTGGCTGCGAAGATCGAAATCACCGCGATGAGCAATTCCTTCCAGCTCGCCGAACTCACCCTCGTCGAGAAACGGAAACGCATATTCGATATCGGCTGTGCCGGTCGAGTAATGGCTCAACTCTTCGGCTGCATGCTCCCGCAACCGCAGCCGCTGGCTGGCCAGGCCCAAGTCGGTGTACCACTGCATCCGGCGGTCGCGCCAGTACTTGTACCACTGCTGCGATTGGCTGGGATGGCAGAAGAACTCGATCTCCATCTGCTCAAACTCGCGCGAGCGGAACGTAAAGTTCCGCGGCGTGATCTCGTTGCGAAAGCTCTTGCCCATCTGCGCAATTCCAAACGGCACGCGCACCCGCGTGCTGTCGAGCACGTTCTTGAAGTTGACGAAGATGCCTTGGGCAGTCTCCGGCCGCAGAAAAGCAGCATCTTCCTCGGTCCCCAAGGCCCCCACAATCGTCTTGAACATCAGATTGAAGTCGCGCGGGTCGGTGAGCTGGCACTTGTCGTGCTCGCCGGGATGCTTGCTCGGCTTGAGCGGGCATTCGCTCGACGGAATATGGTCGAGCCGAAAGCGACCTTTGCAGCCTTCCGTGCGGCAATCGACCATCTTATCGACGAACAAATCGTAATGCCCCGACACCTTCCAGACTTGGGGGTGCATGATGATCGAACAATCGAGGCCGACCATCTCGTAGGCCTCAGGCGCGCCGGTCGACACGGCAAGGTCGTCGTGCGCAGTGACCATGTCGCGCCACCAGGCTTCCTTGATGTTCCGCTTCAGTTCGACGCCCAAGGGGCCGTAGTCCCAGAAGCCGTTGAGGCCACCATAGATCTCGCTCGACTGAAATAAGAAGCCTCGCCGTTTGCACAGCGAGACCAGTTTTTCCATTTCCATGCGTGAGGGTTCAGGGTTCGGGGTTCAGGGTTCAGGATCTGTAGGGAACGCCCTCTGTGGCGTTCCGGAAGCGCCGATCGGCGTCGCAACACCAACTCGCCCAACGGAACGGCACGGAGGCCGTTCCCTACAGATTGGCAACGGTCGTCAGTCTAGCCATTCGGGCCTCGTACGGTCTACGCCACGATCCGCCACGTCGCAATGTCGAGCTGCGGGACGATGTCGAATCGGTCCACCTCGGCGGCCGTATCGATATCGTGCTCCAGCCCGATTGCCAGCAGATTGCGGCCCCCTTGCGTATCGTGCAGTGCCAGGCTCAGCTCGCCGGCCAGAGCCTTCGGCGCGCGGGCGCCGTGGGGTACTGCGGCGCGCCAGCAATCGAGAGCGATCCGCACCTGATCGTTGATTCGCGTTTGGTCCACCACACTCTGCAGCAATACCTCGCTGATGGCGCCGGCACAGAGAACATCCTCTCGCGTGATTCGACCCCGTGTGCCGGCGCAAAGCAGATGAATCGGCCGCTCGCCGGCGAGTCGCTCAACGACCGGCGAAAGATTGACAAAGCTGCCGATGAGCACCCGCGAGGCCAAGGTGCATTGCATCAAGGCCAGCGTGCCGTTGGTAGTCGAAAATACGACCGTCTTACCGGCGACCGCCGCCTGAACGTATTCGGTCGGCGAATTGGCCAGGTCAAACCCCTCAATCGGCAGGCCGCCGCGCTCGCCACCTAAGACAACGGTCCCTTTTGGCAAGCTCGCCGCTAATCGCCGCGCCTCCTCCACTTCACGGCACGGGATTACGGCAGTGGCTCCGGCCGCAAGTGCATGCGTGATCGTCGTCGAAGCCCGCAGGACGTCGATCATGACAACATCGCCGTTAGCGAGCTCGTCGGGCGAAACGAGTGCGGGCAGAAAATGAACGGCAAGCGAGGTCGGCATGGGGGCATGGTGGATAGGCCAACGTAAGTCGCGTCATCATACGACGGTCGGCCGCAGGGGGCTAGATTGCCGCGATTCACGGTTATGCCTTGAGTTCCCCTGCGGTTTAGCGAGACTAGAGGGTAGAAGCTCCTTCGTACTTCGTCCTTCGTACTTCGTACTTCGTACTTTTGGCATGCCCGTCGACAAGTCAGAGACTCGCGTGCGGCGGATGTTCGGCGAGATCGCCCCGCGCTACGATTTCCTCAACCACCTGTTGTCGCTCAACGTCGACAAGTACTGGCGGCGGCAGACCGTCCGCCGCGTGACTCCGGTGGGGGACGCGCCGCTGCTGGACCTCTGCACGGGGACGGGCGACCTGGCGTTGGCTTACGCACGGCGCACGCAAGCACCGATTGTGGCGGCCGACTTTTGTCCGGAAATGCTGACGATCGGACGGCAGAAGGCGGCTCGAGCGGGTGTCGGTGATCAAATCGTCTTCGTGGAGGCCGATGCTCAGCGGTTGCCGTTCGGCGATGATCAATTCCAAATCGTTGCCGTCGCGTTCGGCTTGCGCAACGTCACGAATACCGATCAGGGTCTGCGTGAAATGGTTCGGGTATGTCGTCCGGGAGGCAAGGTGGCAGTCTTAGAATTCACCACGCCTCGGTACTGGCCTCTCGCTGGCGTTTATCGCTGGTATTTCCGTCGAGTGTTGCCGCGGATCGGTCAGGCATTTTCGCGAAATGGATCGGGCGCTTACGTATACCTGCCGGAAAGCGTCGGTGAGTTTCCCTGTTACGAGGTCCTCGCCGATCGGATGCGGCAAGCCGGCCTGGACGACGTTTATTTCATGCCGCTGACATTCGGTGTGGCGACGCTCTACGTCGGCGCGAAGCCGATCCGTTCTCGCCGCGAACGATCATCCGGCTCGCGAACGACCGACGCGACGCCGGTTCCGGAGCCTGCCGCCTAATGACCACACGCCAACCAATCGTGCTTGCCATCACCGGCGCTAGCGGCGCGGTCTATGCCGTACGCCTTTTGGAAACACTGCTCGCAGCGGGGCGCGGTGTTTACGTCACCATTAGCCCGTCCGGCGCGGCCGTGATCGAGCAAGAATTGGGCCTACGGCTCGACCTCGATCGGTTGTTGCCAGAGACGGCGCTCGCTGAATCGGCGCTCCGCGATGTGAATCCCAAGCTGAAACGCCTGCTCGATCATCCCGATCGTCCCGTCGAGATGCACGACGTGGACGCGGATCGACTCGATCGCGGGCAGGTGCATTACTGCCATTATCAGGATCTGTTCTCGCCGATCGCCAGCGGCTCATTCCTCACGAGCGGCATGGTCGTCTGCCCCTGCTCTGGCAGCACCCTGGCCGCGATCGCGCAGGGCCAGGGCCATAACTTAATCCACCGCGCGGCCGAGGTGCATCTCAAAGAGCGTCGCAAGCTTGTGCTCGTGCCGCGCGAGACTCCGCTTTCGCTGCCCCACATCGATAACATGCGCCGCGTGACTGAAGCTGGGGGCGTCGTTCTGCCCGCCAGTCCTGGCTTTTACCACGGTGTCGAGGCGGTCGCCGATCTGGTCAACTTTGTGACTGCCAGGATTTGCGACCAGCTTGGCGTTGATAATGAGTTGGTCGGACGGTGGGGGGCCGAACGGCAGGCCAGAGCACCATCGCCGCCGCTACCGGGAGACAGTTAAGGCGAGGGGATGCACCCTGTGCCACTGCTCGCCGCGAGCAGTGTCACGCACCGACTTGCTAGTCATTCAAGAATGCTCACGCGCCTCCGCCACCTTCTCGAAATGATTCGCTTCAGCCACACGCTGTTTGCGCTCCCCTTCGCGCTCATGGCGGCGCTGATGGCTTGGACGTTGAACCTCCGCTCGGACCTCTCGCAGCCGTTCCGTTGGCAAGAGCTCGCCGGCATTCTTTTTTGCATGGTGACAGCCCGCAGCACTGCGATGGCCTTTAACCGCCTCGTCGATTGGCGGATCGACGCGGCAAACCCCCGCACGGCGGTGCGGCACATCCCCACGGGCGTCCTCAGTGTCCGCTATGTCGCGCTGTTTACCGCCGGTTGCGTGGCGGCATTCGTCGCCAGCACGCTGCTGTTCCTCCCCAATCGCCTGCCACTCTATCTGTCGCTTCCCGTACTCGCCTTCCTGCTGGGCTATAGCTACGCAAAGCGGTTCACATCCCTCGCACACTTCTGGCTCGGAGCGGCGCTCATGTTCGCGCCGGTCTGCGCCTGGATCGCGCTTCGCGGTGAGGCGGTTCTGGCCAATCCGCTTGACCTGATACCGGCTGCGGTGCTCGGTGGCGCGGTGCTGCTCTGGGTCGCCGGCTTTGACATCATTTACGCAACTCAGGATGCCGACTTCGATCGCCAGCGCGGATTGCACAGCCTGCCTGCGCGCTTGGGCGTTCGGCGGGCGTTGCAGACTGCGGCGGCTTGCCACTTCGGCGCGGTCGTCCTCCTCGTCGCACTGCCGTTCGTCTATAGTTACCTGGGCTGGATCTATTGGACAGGAACTGCGGCCGTTGCCGGCCTTCTCGTTTACGAGCATGCGTTGGTACGGCCAACCGATTTGAGTCGCGTAAATTTGGCGTTTTTCAACGTGAACGCGGTTATTGGTCTGGGGCTACTTGCGGTTGTCACTCTGGAGCTCATGATGCGATAGGCCATGGTCACGACAGCGAAAACCACGTTCGATTCCATCCGCGATAAGGTGCAAGCCGGCGAGCGGCTGTCGCTGAATGACGGGCTGTACTTGTATAGTCCCGAGGTCCATCTCAACGATCTGGGCGCGCTCGCCAACCTGGTCCGCGAGCGGAAAAACGGCAACTTCGCGTACTACAACATCAATACGCACCTTAACGCTACCAACGTCTGCGTGTATCGATGCATCTTCTGTGCGTTCCGCTCGGACCTTCGCGATCCGAAGGGCTACTTGATGAGCGACGAACAGATCCTCGCCCGCGGGAAGGAGGCCGCCGATGCCGGCTGTACCGAGATGCATATTGTCGGCGGCCTGCATCATCAGAAGAAATTTGACTGGTACCTGAATTTGATCCGCACGCTGCACGAAGCGTACCCGCGGTTGCACCTCAAAGCCTGGACGGCCGTGGAGATCGACTGGTTCACACATCTGACGAAGAGCAGCGTGCGGCAGGTGCTCGGCGAGTTAAAAGACGCCGGGCTCGGCAGCCTTCCCGGCGGCGGCGCCGAAATCTTTCACCCCGAGGTCCGCGACAAGATTTGTGAGCACAAGGCCGACGCATGCAACTGGCTGGAGATCCACCGCACGGCACACGAGCTTGGCCTGCGCTCGAACGCCACGATGCTGTATGGACACATCGAAAACCCCTACCACCGCATCGATCACCTGCTGCGGCTCCGCGAGCTGCAGGACGAAACCGGCGGCTTCCGGACATTTATCCCATTGGCGTTTCATCCCGATAACACCGGCCTTAGCCACATCAAGAAGCCGTCGGCGTTGATCGACTTGCGCACTATGGCGATTAGCCGACTGATGCTCGACAACTTCGACCATCTCAAGGCGTACTGGATTATGCTGGGCGTCGGCACGGCGCAAACGGCGCTCGCCTACGGCGCCGACGACCTCGACGGCACGGTCCGGCATGAACTGATCTACCACGACGCCGGGGCAAAAACGCCGGAGATCTTGAGCGTCGAGGAAATCCGCGGCCTGATCGTCGAAGCCGGCCGGGAGCCGGTCGAGCGCGACACGCTCTACCGCCGTGTCGAGCGGGCCGACCGCGAATGGCACGAAGGGGCGGCGATCGTGGCGGGAGATAGGAGATAGGGGGATACAAAAAGCGATCGGCGGGATGAATCAGGATTGGCTCATTTTTCGCTCATCCCACTATCGCATTTCGTATCTCCCTATCTCCCGCTTCATCCCCTTATCTCCTTTGGAGTTCGCGAGTCACGAACGCGACAAACTCCCGCGCCGCCGCCGGCAGCGTCGCTCCCTTGCGGAACAGAATTCCCGAGTGAATCGGACGGATCTGGTCGCCCAGCTCGCAGATACCGACGCGCCGGCCCTTGGTCACCACGCCGTCAGTCAACAGCGGCACGATGGAAACACCAAAACCGGCCTCGACCATGCGGACGATGATCTCGGTGTTCGTAGTCTCGGTCTCGACTCGCGGTGTCAGTCCTTGGAGGTGAAACCCGTCAATCACATGCTGCCGCCCCGTCGAACCGCGCTCGAAGAGGATCAATGGCTCGTCGACCAGGTCGGCCAGCCGTACGCGCTTCTTTTGCACCAGCGGATGCCGCGCCGGCGTGATCAGCTTCCAGTCGAGCGAGAAGAGGTGAACGTACTCTAAGTCGGACGACGGCTCGTGCGGCGCCGCGATTCCCAGCACCACGTCTGGGTCTTCGCGCAGCGCCTCTTCGATCTCCTGCTCGCTGCGCACGCTGATGTTGATATGAATCTGCGGGTGGGCGGCATGAAACCGCCGCAACACATCCACCAGCACGTACAGCACGAGGTATTGGCTCGCCGCTACGTGAACCTGCCGGTCTAACGGGTCTTCGCTGAACAACTCGGTCAGTTCGCCGGCCCGGTCAAGAAACGCCTCGGCATGCGGCAGGAATCGCCGGCCGGCCGCGGTGAGCGGCGAGCCGCGACGGATGCCGCGCGCCTTGTGGTACAACTCGGCGCCAATCCGCTTCTCGAGCGACAACAGCCGGCTCCGCAGACCTTGTTCGGAAATGATGAGCGCCTCGGCCGCCAGCCGTAACGAACCGCTCCGCGCCAGTTCGACGAATGCGGCCACCTGATCCGTCGAAAGAGAAAGACGTTCCGGCATCGTAGTCGGCACCCTCGCGAATCGGAACAAAAACCGTTATTTGTTTAAAAACAAACAGCGTGGACCGTTATGCTGGCAAGTGTACCATGCAGTAGCAAACTCTGCCAGCCAGGGCTGGTTACCGAGCAATCCGGAATTCTTCCGTTAGAGGAGGAGCAAGTCATGGTACGAGCTATTTGTCGGCAATGCGTCTGGGCGGTCGCGGTTTGGTGCCTATTCCCAGTAAGCCTGTTCGCGTCGAACGAAAAACTGATCGTCCACGAATGGGGGACGTTCACGGCGCTGCAAAACGAGCGTGGCGAGCAACTGGGCGGCATCAACATCGACGACGAGCCTGTGCCCAAGTTCGTCCATAACCTTAACCCGCATGTCTTACAGTCGTCGTACGCACTACGCGAAATTTTCTCCAAAGGAGCGCCGCAGCGGCATCCATTCGTCACCGTTCGGCTCGAAACGCCGGTGATTTACTTCTATCCCCCCAAATCGCAGCGCGGACCGATGCAAGTGGATGTCGATGTTTCGTTCCGCGGGGGCTGGTTGACGGAGTTCTATCCGTACGCGTCCGCCGTCGCGCCGGGGCTGAAGGAGAACTCGTTCGAGTTTGGCACGATCACACCGCAGACAGTCGGCCGCCTATCCTGGCGAAATCTGACGATCGGGACCGATCGATCGGGGCCGCAAACCGAAGAACGGGTCTGGACCACTCCGCGGCAGACCGAGGCGACGCCGGTCGCCACGCCGGAAGGGGAAGCCGAGAAGTACCTGTTCTATCGCGGCGTCGGCAATTTCAACGTTCCGCTTTCGATCGCGCACAACACAGATAGCGGACAGCTTTCGATCCGGGGCAACTTCGGCGACGTGCTCGAAAGCGGCGACCAGGCCAAGATCAACGGTGCTTGGCTGGTGCATATCCGCTCCGACGGCCGAACGGCGTTTCGCCGGATCGAGCCCTTTGCCGCGACCAGCGATCCGGGCGCCGCGCTGGCTACGCTGAGCAGCCGCTTTGAAGACCAAGACTACAAAGCGGTCAATATCGAGAAGCTCCGTCAGCAGATGCACGAAGCGCTCGTGGCGGAAGGACTCTTCGAGGACGAAGCCTACGCGATGCTCCGCACGTGGGAACGCGCGTACTTTCAAAAACATGGCCTGCGCGTATTCTTCACAGTGCCGCGGAAGTGGACCGATTATCAATTGCCCCTGCAAGTCTCTGCCCCCGCGAAAACCGAGCGCGTGATGATCGGGCGGATCGAGCTGGTAAGCTCAGAGCAACGGGCGCTCCTCGAGCGGCTGGCACACACGGCAATTTCCGACGGCTTGTGGGTGAAGCAGATCTGGGATTCGCCCAACGCACGCAGCTTCGCGAGTGGCCATAGCGACTTTGGCGACCTTGGCGTACAGATCCCGCCGGATTACCAGATGTACCTGGCGCTCGGCCGGTTCCGGAACGCCCTTGTGCTTGCCGAAGCGCGCGAGCGGCCGACCGAAAACCTGCGCAAGTTCATCAAAACGTATCAGCTTAAGGAGTTCAATGTGCCGAGTGATGGCGTTGCCAGCTCGCAGCGCGCTGGTAAAGCGGCCAGTGGTGGACAGTAGACGAGATTACCCGTAGCCTGCGCTCTGCGTGTTTATGCCGAGCAGTCGTTTCACGGCGCGCGCGCCGCGGAGCGGCGAGGAGAGCGTTCCCACGCGGAGCGTGGGAACGAGGGATGTTATCCAACGTCGCCGAGATCAAGCGCCTTACCATACCGCACGAGCACCTGGCGGCGGAGTAAGGCGTGCTCGGCTGTGTGCAGCTCAGGATCGGCCGCCATGAGCTGTTTCGCATCGGCGCGGGCTTCCATCACGATCGGGCTGTCGCGCCGCAAGTCGGCGATCCGCAGCGGCGGCAGGCCGTGCTGTCGCGTGCCCAACAGTTCACCCGGCCCGCGCAGCTCGAAATCCTTTTCGGCGAGCTCGAAGCCGTTCGTCGTCGCGACGATCGCCTGAAGACGCTCGTTCTCCGCGGCGTCGTGGCCGTCAGCGAACAGGCAACAGTAGCCAGGGTACGACCCGCGATGGACTCGCCCCCGCAACTGGTGAAGCTGCGCCAGCCCGAAGCGATCGGCGCCGAAGATCGTCATCACTGTTGCGTTGGGCACATCGACACCCACTTCGACGACGCTGGTCGAGACGAGCACCTGCGTCTGGCCGCGGTAGAACGCATCCATCGCCGCGTCCTTCTCGGCCGGCGGCAGGCGACCATGCAACAGACCCAGCCGAAACGCCTCCAACTCGCCGTTCGCCAGCGATTCGTACGTGGCGTTCAGGCTCGCGGCGTCCCAATTTTCCGATTCCTCGACCAATGGCACGATCACATACGCTTGCCGCCCTTCGCGAAGCTTCTTGCGGACGAAATCCCACCACCGCAGGCGATCCTTCTCCGGCGGCAGGTAGGTGTAGAGATGCTGTCGCCCCGGCGGGCTTTCTTGCAGTGTCGAAACGTCCAAATCGCCGTAGACGGTCATCGCGATTGTCCGCGGGATGGGCGTGGCGGTCATGACCAAATAATGCGGATCTGCGCCGGCTTGCTTCAGCGTCGCCCGCTGCCGTACGCCGAACTTATGCTGCTCGTCGATCACCACCAGAGCGAGCCGCGAGAACTGCACGCCGCCGCTGATAATCGCCTGAGTGCCGATGACCACGTCGATTTCGCCGCGCGCGATGGCGTCGAGCGTCTGCTGCCGTTCCTTCGCACTCAGGCCGCCGGTCAAGAGGGCGGTTCGCACGTGGCTTTGCGCGAGCAAAGCGCCCAGCGTGCGGAAATGCTGCCGCGCCAGGACTTCGGTGGGCGCCATGATCGCGGCCTGATGGCCATGCGCTACGGCGACCAACAGCGCATAGACGGCAACCACTGTCTTGCCGCTTCCCACGTCGCCTTGCAGCAGCCGGTTCATCGGCACGGGGCGCGCGAGATCGGCAGCCACTTCGCGGATCGCCTGCTCTTGCGCCCCGGTAAAGTCGAACGAAAACAGCCGCCGCACGCGGGCGTCGATCTTCGCTGTCGCCTCCAGCGGCGTCGCCTTGGATTCCACAGTCTGCCGATGTCGCCGCAAGGCCAGCGCGAGCTGCAGCACGAGCAATTCCTGATAGATGAACCGTCGGCGAGCGCGCTGGAGCCTTTCGTGGCTCGCTGGGAAATGAATCTCGGGAAGGGCTTCGGTCAGCGGCAGCAGGTCGTGCTGCTGGCGATACTCCGCCGGGAACACCTCGTCCAGCCCCTCTATACAGGTATCGAGAACTGCTTGCGTGATCCTTCGCACCTGCGGCTGCTTGAGGCCCTCGGTGAGCGGGTAGATTGGCAAAAGCTTACCCGCCGGCGGCTCGTCGTCCGCATCGATCCATTGCACGCGTGGGTGGACCATCTCCCAGCGAAAGGCCTTCATCGTCGGTTTGCCGGAGAGCACGACGTGTTGGCCCGCGCGGAACTTGTCGCGCATGTAGGGCTGATTGAACCACAGTGCCCGCAGATATTGACCTCCATCGCGAACGAGCACGCCAATCACGGAGCGGCCGGTCTCGCCCGCCCGCAGATCGACTTCCTCGACGACGCCGCGGATGCTGGCGAGCGTTCCCTCCTCCAGCGCCGCGATCGAGCGGAAGTCGGTCAGGTCCTGATAGTCGCGCGGGAAGAGGAACAGTACGTCGCGGGCGGTCCGCAGTCCCAGCCGCTCCAGCAGCGCGGCGCGTTCTGGGCCGACGCCCTTGAGATATTGCACCGGCGTAGCCAGGCGCTCGGCCGGGGAGACAACACGCTGCTCCTCCGCCAATTGGTCGGCGGCAGACGTGCTCGGAGCCGATTCAGTCGTTTTTGTCGGCATCATCTGCAGTCTTGAAGTGAATCCGAATGCAACATATCTGAGATTAGAACACGAACGCGAACGCTTTAGGACTCCGCGACAACGCGATTGTGCAGAACGCCGATGCGCTCAATTTCCACCTCGACCGTGTCGCCCGGTTGCAGAAAAACCGGCGGCTTGCGTGCGACTCCCACACCCGGCGGAGTGCCGGTGAAGATCACGTCGCCCGGCGCCAGCGTGCAGACTCCGGAGACATACGCGACCAGCTCGGCCACGGAGAAGATCAACTGTGCGGTCGTCGAGTCCTGCATCACCTGGCCATTGAGCCGAAGTTGAATCCGCAAGTTGCTGGTGTCGCCGATTTCGTCGGCCGTAACAAGCGCCGGCCCCATCGGTGCAAAGCTGTCGAACGTCTTTCCCAGCAGCCACTGGCCGCCGGGCTTGCGCAGTTGCCAGTCGCGGGCCGATACATCGTGTCCACAGCAGTAGCCGGCCACATGCTCTAAGGCGCTCGCGCGTGGAATATATCGTCCTCCGCGGCCGATGACCGCCACGAGCTCCGCCTCGTAATCCACCTCGCGGCTCAGCTTGGGAAGCATAATCGCGTCGCCGTCGCCACACACGGCCGTAGCGAACTTGTTGAAAATCACCGGCTCGGCAGGGGCTTCCTTACCCGTCTCGCGGGCGTGGTCGGCATAGTTAAGACCCACGCAGAGGATCTTCTGTGGCGCAGGAACCGGCGCCGACAGACGCACGCTGTCGCGCGACATGCCCTGTCCACGTGCCGCGGCGCTGACGGCACGGTCGAGCATCTTTTGACCCCCGGCCAGGAACTCGTTCATTGAGACCGGTATTTCCGGATCGGCATGTTGAAGATCCACGTACTCCCGATCTCGAACGGCGGCCACTCGAAGGCCCCTTCCACTGTGATAACTCACCAATCGCATAGGTTTGCTTTCTGATCTAGTGGTCACCCACACCGCGTTCAGCTACGCGAATACGACGCACATTTGGGATGCGCACCCCACATCTCCCTCCCAACGGTTACCGCCCTTGCATCCGGACGATTTGGCCGACGGTCAAAGTGGAGCGGTCTGCGGTCAACCGCCAAACGGCACTTGCGCATGGCCTAAGTTTATAGAGCCAAAAGCGCTTCGACCACCGGCCTTAATCCTGGCTGCCTTGGCCCGCCCGGCAGCCCCCCTCCCACGGTCCCAACGAAGGCAATGAATCAATTGACACCGCGTTCTGATTTGCTCGGCTCGGTACCGGAGCCTGGCGGCTGGAACAATCATGTTACACTGCCGCCGCCTCTGCCCGCAGACAAAGCGGCGGGCGCTGGCAAGACGCGCGTTGAGTCGCGCGAATCGTTGACGGACCTATTGGAAGTCTCCGCACTGCCAATTTCCGGCGATCAGGCCGGCCGGCTGCTGAAAGCCAGGCTCGGAATCGCCACCAGCCTGTTCACCGCCTTGCGCTGCAAACATGTCGAATCCGCTTCGCATTCCATCCGCGTGGCAATTACCTGCTCGATCTGGTCGAGCCAAAAAAAGCTGAACGACGAGGAGCGGGACGCGATCGAGATCGCAGCGCTGCTCCACGACATCGGTAAGATCGGACTACCCGACCGCATCTTGTTGAAAGCCGCAAAACTCACCGACGAAGAGCAGGCCATCGTCGATCGCCATCGCTTGATGGGCGTGGAAATCCTCTCGACCTGCTGCGGTTCGTTGAAAGTGCTCGATATCGTGAGCAACGCTCCCGCCTGGTACAACGGCCGCCGCATGCGGTTCCAGGCCGAAGGGGAGGCGCTGCCGTTGGGAGCGCGGATGTTGGCCATTGCCGACGCGTACGACTCGATGACGACCAGCCAGGTCTATCGGCCGGCGCGTTCGCACGAGCGCGCCGTCCAGGAGTTGTTCGAGTGGGCCGGTTCACAGTTCGATCCTGCGCTGGTCCAGGAATTCGCGGCGCTTGATGTTGCGGACCGTTCGACCTGGACGGCGGACGTAAACCGTCATTGGCTCTATGAGCTCGACCCTATCACGATCGACCTGCAGTGGCAGTTGAACCGGAGCTGTATCCGACAAGATGCGCTCTCGCCGCAGGAATTGTTCCAGCAGCGGCTGTTGGACAACATGTATGACGCCGTGATCTTTGTCGACGCCAATCGGCAAATCACGCTGTGGAATCGTGGCGCCGAACGACTCACGGGCCTTGAATCCGCCAGCGCTTACCAGCGCGTGTTTGAGGCCGAGCTAATCCAACTCCGCAACGAGCGTGGCGAGCTGTGCGTCGGTGAAGACTGCCCCGCCAGCACGGCGCTGCGCACCTGCATGCAATCAGTCGGGCGTTTCCTGGTGCGTGACCGCGATGGACGAGACATCATGGTCGATGCGCAGAGCATCCCAGTAGTCGGTGATGACGGCATGCCCCATGGAGTGGCCATCGTCTTGCACGATGCCTCCGGGCAGGTGTCGCTCGAAGAACGTTGCCTGAACTTGCACCAGAAGGCGACGCGCGACCCGCTCACGCAACTTTCCAACCGGGCCGAATTCGACCGCGTGCTTGCGCTGTTCGTGAATGTTCACCTCGAACGGCGGATGCCTTGCAGTCTGATCATCACCGACATCGATCGGTTCAAACAAATCAACGATCACTACGGCCATCAGGCCGGCGACGAGGCCATCAAGAGTTTTGCGCAGCTTCTCAAGGCACACTGCAAAGCGGGTGATCTGGCGGCGCGTTACGGCGGCGAGGAGTTTGTGCTTCTTTGCGCCAACTGCAACAACTCGGCGGCCGCCGAGCGCGCCGAAGCGCTGCGCCGGCTGTTGGGGGCGCTGCCGCAATCCGAACTGGCCGGCGCGGCCATCACCGCGAGCTTCGGCGTCACCGAGCTGCAGCCCGGTGACACTCCCGAAACCATGCTCCGCCGCGCTGACCGCGCATTGTTGCTGGCCAAAGACACGGGCCGCAACAAGGTCGTGCAGCTTGGCGCCGGTATCGGTGAACCGCAGCCCGAGCGCCGCAAGCACCGCTGGTGGCCGTGGCACACGCCCGCCGTCGCGTTCGAGCTGCAACATGCCTGGGTCACCACGGTCCCACTCCGTGTCGTGGTGGAAAAGCTTCGCGGCTTCATTGCCGACCAACACGCTGAAATTGTCGGCACCGAGGCCAATTCCGTCACGCTGGAGGTATGCGACAGAACCACCGACCGCCGCCGCCGCGCCGACCGTACGCCTCCGGTCATCGTGGAGCTGAGGTTCTCGGAGGAGCAGCTCAACGCTGCCGAGCACGAAGGAAACGCCCGCCTTCGCCGCACGCGCATCGATGCCAGCATTCGGCCCAAACCCGGCCGCGATCGGCGCACCGATGCTCTTGCCGAACCGGCCACGCGCTTAGCAACCAGCCTGCGAGCCTACCTGATGGTGAACGACTACGACCGCAACGGCGAATTTTCTCCACCGCGCGAAGAGGCCGGAACGGTGCTGAAATGGCTGATGAAGGAGTAATCATCTTCAGCCCGCAGGTCGAAACCCCAGACGCCTGAAGCCTGACTCCTCCTCGTTGGAGTTCAAGCTTTAGCTTGCCGCAGCAGCCTGAAGGCTGAACTCCAACACCCTGAATCCTCATGCTCGGTCGCATCGGCGCTACCATCTCCGGAGTCGAGCTTCGCTTGCTGAATCAACTGCACGAAGCGAACAACGCGGCAGCGCTCAATGCGCTACGGCTGGCCACCGGAAAAAAGATCAACTCGCCCGCGGACAATCCCACCGCGTTCATCAACCTCAGCGAGCTGGAGACGGAACGCTCCGCGGTGACTAGCGCCTTGGCCAATGTCACCGATGCGACGAGCATCGTTAGTCAAGTGCAGCTCACGCTCGACGAAATCCGTACGCAGCTTGATACCATCCGCGCCAAGGCGGTGGAGGACGAAAATCAGGGATTGAGCGCCAGCCAGCGTGCGGCGAACCAGACGGCGATCGACGAAGCGATCGATCAGATCACTGAGTTGGTAAATACCACGATCAACGGTCGCCGCCTGCTCGACGGATCCGCCCACTTCGAAGTCTCCGGCGTGAACGCTGCACAAATCGCCGAGGTCCAGGTGATTTCGCTGGGCCCGAATACCTCCAAAACGATCTCCGGCACGGTGACTACGGCCGCCCAACAAGCGCAGTATGCCCACGACGACCCGGACAACGATGTACAGCTCGACGATGCCGTCTGGTTCAATGTGACCGGCTTGCGCGGCACGGTCACCATTACCGGAGTCAACAACGAAACGTACGCCTCGCTGGCCAGCAAGATCAACCTCGAAAGTCACCTGACCGGCGTCACGGCAAGTGTGAGCGGCGATGATCTCATCTTTACCAGCGTGGAATACGGCAGCGACGAAACCGTCGCCGTGACGGTCAATTCCGGCACATTCACAGCGGGCAGCGACAGCGGTGTGGATGCCGTGGCCACGATCGACGGCAGAACGTACACCGGCGACGGCAACCGCTTCGATGTTGTCGACAATGGCTTTCACGCGAAAATCCGCTTCCAAGGCGGCTTCAGCGGCGCGTTTACGTCCTTCACGATTTCCGGCGATGCGCTTTCCTTCGCGCTGACCACTGATCCGGCGAACCGCTCCGTACTTTCGCTGCCCGGTTTACAACCGGTTCTGCTAGGAGGGCTGAGTGGTAATGTGGATCAATTGAAGACCGGGGGCTCACTCGCTGGACTGAACACAAACGCCCCGCAAGCCATTCGCGTCATCGACGAAGCCCTGGCCAAGCTTACGGAGATCGAGGGACTCGTCGATGGCTTTGCCGACGCGGCGATTAGCTCATCGTCCGCATTGCTCGACGCGATTGGCGACAACCTCGACGACGCCATCGACGATGTCAATCTTGTCGACGACGACGAAGAGGAACTTTTGCAAAGCAAAAACGAGGGACTGGCCGACAACGCCTTGACGGGTCTTTTCGTGTTGGATCAGCAGCGCAGCTCGATCCTGGCGCTGATCCAGCAGATCGCAGGCCTGATCTAAGAATCCGGATCATCCACGTAGGGTGGGCCGAAGCCGCCGCGGCTGAGGCCCACGCAGATGGCGCATCAATGCCGAACGAGAATCAAAGGAGAGCCAAGTGCGTGGGCCTCGCGGACTCGGCCCACCCTACACCCTACACTGCAGCGAGCTCAGCTACCTAGAATGCCTATCCCCCCGCATCGCTGCGACCGGAAAATTTCTCTCAACCTCATCTACCCTGGCATCCGATATACGGGGTACGGAATACCGCCACTAGAGTCCGTTCGAAGCAGGATGCATCGACATGGCAGCTCCCTTGGTCCGATCGCTTATCGCCGTCGCCTGTCTATTGCCTCAGGCCGCCGTTCATGGCCAGGACCGCTCGCAGTATGTCCCGGCCACTCCCACGCTCTCCGAACGGATGAGCCAACTGCGCACGAACTTGTTTGGCGGCCAACCGGACGACGACCAGCGGAGCAGCCCACGAGCGCCAAGCGAGCGCTCGCGCCGACCGGCCAATTCGAAGTTCGAACCCAGACCGGCTCCTACCCGGCCAAGCCAATCCAACGCGAACAATCCGCAGTACGGTAACGCCAAGCGCGGCTACAGCGGCACGATGGCCATGAACGGCCGCGCGACTGTGAATAACGCACGCGGCCAGGTCGACCGCAGCGGCGATTCGCCCGGTGGGATCGACCAGGACAATATCCCCGCGCTCGCTCGGCGGCCTTTATTCCGTCCCACGGCAGGCGCGGACTCACCGATCAATGGCGCCGGTTCGGCCTTGCTTCCCTCATCAGCGCAGACTTTTTCCCAGCGGATGGGTTCAGTTCGGCAGCAAAACGACGTCGCCCCAATCGACGTTTCCGACTCCGAGGCAGGCAACGATCCGGCAGTCGAAGGCCTTGCCGACGACCGCAGCGGCGCGTTTGCTCCTCAGGGCGGCATTTCCAATCGGGTTCAACAGATCCTTAATCCCACGGTCAAGGACGCAAACAGAGCAGACAATCCACTGCCTTCGCTAGCGCGCTCGTCGCGCCCCGCCGTGGCAGGTCCTGTCACTGCGCCCGCGTCTCAGCCGCCAGCCGCCGCGAGTGTTACTTCGTCGCGGCGCGGTTTCTCGCCCGTCTCGCCGACCGACCGGGTTGCCTCGTCATTGCCCCAGCGCAGCCCGCCAGCGGCGTCTGAGGACCGCGATGATGTGTTGTTCAAACGGCAGAGCCCGTTGATCAACATCGAGACTACCGGCCCGCGGACGATGATCGTCGGCAAAGAGGGCGCCTACACGATCACCGTTCAAAACACCGGCGACGTGGCGGCCAACGAGGTCGTGGTAACCGTCCGCATCCCCGATTGGGCCGATGTCGTAGGGTCGAAAGAATCGTCCGGCATCGCTCAACTGCCCGCGGCGACGTCTGCCGACGCGAATGTCTCCGCTGTCGTCGCGACGACCAATATGAACGCGGTTCGTTGGACTTTGCCGCGATTGGAGCCTAAAAGCAAACAGCACTTGAGCTTGCAAATCGTTCCCCGACAAAGCCGTCCGTTCGATCTGGCCGTACAATGGACCTTTACGCCGATCACCCAATCGACTGTCGTACAAGTGCAAGAGCCAAAGCTCGCGATGAACCTCGCCGGCCCGGCGGACGTGCTCTTTGGCGATACTAAAATCTACAAGATGACCCTCTCGAACCCGGGCACCGGCGACGCCGAGAACGTCGTCATTCACCTCTCGCCCTTGACCGGCCATCCGGGTGCTCCGACCAAACACCAGATCGGCACAATCAAGGCTGGAGACAGCAAGGTCATCGAAGTCGAACTCACCGCGCGGCAAGCGGGCCAGGTCGTCATTCACGCGGCCGCCACTGCGGAAGGCGGCCTGCAGGCTGAAGTCACCGAAGAAGTGACCGTCCGCCGCGCCGAACTCGCGCTCAAGATCGTCGGCGCCAAGGCCCGGTACGCCGGAACCGTGGCGTCGTACCACGTCGAAGTCGTCAATTCGGGCAACGCGCCCGCGGAAGATGTGCAGGTCGTCGCGGCGCTGCCGGCGGGCGCTAAGTTCCTCAACGCCACGAGCGGGGGACAGGCTTCCGCCGATGGAGCTAAGGTCCATTGGACAATTCCCACCGTCCGTGACGGCGGCAATGTCGTGCTCGAGCTTAAGTGCCAGGTCAACAACCCTGGCGTCAATCGGCTGGCGGTCCAATCGACCGCCGTGGGCGAGCTTTCCGCCGCCACCGAAGACGTCTGCCAGGTCGAGGCGCTCGCCGATCTCAGGCTCGACGTGATCGAGCCGAAGGGACCAATCGCGGTGGGCGCCGATGTAAGCTACGAAATCCGCCTCGTCAACCGCGGCAGCAAGAGCGCCAGCGACGTGAAAGTCATGGGCTACTTTTCCGGCAAGATCGATCCGATTACAGCGACCGGCGGCGAGCACCGTCTGGTGCCGGGCATCGTGATCTTCAAGCCGATCGCCGCGCTTCCGCCCGGTGGCGAAGCCATGTTCAAGATCACCGCGGTGGCCAAGGCCTCCGGCCATCACATGTTCAAGGCCGAAGTGGTCTGCGAGACCGCCGGCGCGAAGCTGGGCTCGGAACACACGACATTGTTCTATGGCGACGAAGTCGCGGATGAAACTCATGACGAGGCGACCACCGCCGAAGATTCGCCGCGGCCGCTGGTGCCCAAGACCGTCTTTGAAACCGACGAGAACGCCACCACTTCGGCCAGCGACTCGAGCGAGTTGGCGCCAGCGCAGCAAGACCAGTGGGCGTCGCCGTTGCAGAACCCGCTGTCCTCGGGACTGACGCACGAACCGGCTCAAGCTCTCGAGAACCAGCCGGCGCCTGCGTTGTCCAACCAATCATCGACAACCAGGCTCAACCACTTGCCTTTTCCGAACCAGTCAACCGCGCCGAACCAATCGACTCCGATTGCGCAGCGGGGGGCAACGACGCCGAATCCATCGGCTGCGCCGAATCCTTTCGCTCCTGCGCTTCAGAGGGCTCCGGTCGCCAAAGCCGGCTCGGCCTATCTCCCCGGCGCGCGCTCCGCCACATCTCCCGCGGCCATCGTTCCCGTCAGTCCCTTCGCGCTGCGGCCGACCACGAAGAAGTAGATAGTTGGAGTTCAGCCTTAAGGCCAGGGCTTTGTAGCTAGCACAGGGGCTTGACGATTGGTCGATTGAAGCGT
>JBBDYH010000113.1:5502-18319 GCA_040901795.1 Pirellulales bacterium | reverse complement strand
TAAAACAACAACGCCTCAAACAACCGTTTTCGCGCAGCCCAGGCTCTGCCTGCCGATCGCCACGGGCAACTGCATCGAACTTTGCGAGGCAGAGCCTCGCAGACGGTGTGCTCCCAGGCGGAGCCTGGGAGCAAGGGTTCACGCGCAATCTGCTTGCCTTCACCCTTGCCATAACTCCATAATGCGCTTTGCGTGGAGTTTCTTCGCTCCCCGCAACGGATCGACCCGTTCCTGTCTTCTCTCCGGAGGTGGGTCATGAAGAGGCACGTGAACTGGATTGCGCTTAGTCTTGCGTCGGGCATGCTCCTGGCGGCCGTCAGCCAGGCGGCAGAACGAAGGGTCACCAGTGCGGCGAGCAGCGAACGTACAACCACTGGGCCGGTCGAATTGCCATCGCCGCCCGATCCGGCGCTCTTGGCGGAAGTCAGCCGGCTGGTCGAAGCTTCGCTCGAAGCGCTACGCGACCGCAATGATTACCGGCATGAGATGTTCCTCAAGGAGTCGCTCGAGAAGCTGCCGGACTTCTCGCCTGCTCGATGGCATTCGGGCTATGTATGGCTCGCAGGCGTATGGGTGCACGTGGACCAGGTTCCGTATCTTGCCGGCGACACTCCTGTGCTAAAGAAATACACCGAGCTCCGCGAGCAGGCCGATGCGCGGCATTATTCCAAGGTGACCACCGCGGAATCGAACCGCGTCCGGCGCGTGGCGACGCGGGACGTAATCAGACCCGAAGATTCGATTCCGGCGCCCGCGAGAGATACGCCCCTCTTGACATTACGAGAAAAGCGCGACACCTACACGAGCGAGCAATTGCGCTTGATCAACACCGCGGGTTACTCGGCAGGCTATGCGCGGGCCCAGGAGTCGCTGGCGCGATGGTGCGGCGAGAACGGATTGCCCGAAGAGGCGCGCGTGCATTGGGCGCAAGTGTTAAACCACGAGCCGGCAAATCGGACGGCGGCCCAAGCGCTGGGAATGGTCGAGGTCGGCGGCAGGTACTTCCGAAAAGAACAAGTCGAAAGTGCCCGGCGGTTAGAATCCGACGTTGCCCGCTCGTGGGAAAAGTGGCAGGGCACGGTCGCCAGGCTCCGCCGCGAAGCGGCCTCAAACGACCTGGCTCGCCGCCAGGCTGCGATTGCGGAACTGGAGTCGATCGACGATCCCGACTCCGTATTCTCGTTGGAGCTTGCCTTCTTGCCGCGCGAGAACTCCCAACGACCGGTTCAAAAGTCTGCGGAAGCCCTCGAGCTGGCGGCCGTCGCAGCGATTTCCAACCTCGAGACGCAACCGGCCACCGAGTCGCTGGTGCGTTTCGCGGTTCTGCACCGCCGCGACACCGTTCGCGAAACCGCCGGTCTGGCGCTGGCGCGCCGCGATCTGCACACGTTCGTGCCGCTTCTGCTGGCCGGCCTGACGATGCCCATCGAGTACAACGTCGCCGTCGTCGACGACGGGCTAGGCCAGAAGCTGCTTCAAGCCGGCGCGGTTCAAGAGCACGAAAGTCACTTATACGGCGTGCGTGAGTCGCACGAAATTCATAACGCTTCGCATCTCAATTCGCTGACTAACGCCGCCATGGCTCGGCTCAAGCAGCTTCGTGAGTTCAATGTCAAGGCTGACCAGCTTAATCGGCGAATTGTGGCGGCGCTGTTGTGCTCAGTGACGATCAACAATGACGGGCCGTTCAAGGATCTGGCCGGCGCCAAAGAAACCGACACACCCAATCCCAAGCGCTGGTGGGAATGGTGGTACGACCTTAACGAGCAGTACGTCTCGGGCGAGAAGCCGTACTATGGCTACGATTACGGTGCTAACGCCTACGAGAACACTCGCTGGACTTACGAACAGCCTCCGGTGCGGGCAGAGTGCTTCGCCAAGGGCACGCCCGTTTGGACGCTTTCGGGCGCGAAACCGATTGAGCAAGTGAGGGTCGGCGACCGTGTGCTCGCGCAGAATTCTGAAACAGGCGAGTTGGCTTACAAGGGTGTGCTGGGCACGACGATTCGGCCCCCCGGCAAGATGCTCACGGTTCGCAGCGGCAAATCAGCGATCGTTACGACGCGGGGACATCCGTTCTTCGTAGTTGGCAAAGGTTGGCGGATGGCCAAAGAGCTGCGCGATGACGATTGGCTCTGTGCACAAAGCCAGACGCTGCCAATCGACACGATCGAAAGCGCCGAGCCTGCTGAGGCGTACAACCTGGTCGTGGCCGATTTCGGCACGTACTTCGTGGGCCAGGATCGCGTGCTGGTTCATGACAACTCCCCGATCTCGCCCGCGCGGTTGGAGATGCCGGGGTTGCTGGCGGCGATCAGACCGTAGCTGCCGACCTTCAAGGATGGCTGTCGGCTATCAGCCATCAGCATTCAGCTTGTGCAGCAGTACTTTACGCGCGAAGTTCTAGCTGACGGCCGATAGCTGATCGCTGAAAGCCCACCTTGCTACTTGCGTGGCGTTGCATAACCGTAGTCAACGAACCACCGCCACGCCGCTTCAATCGCTTCGCGCGCCGGCCTCGGACGATAGTCGAGTTCTGCCGTCGCCCGCGCGTGAGAGTAATGATGCTCCAGCCGCGCCATCGCGATCGCGGCGCTATTCACATCGCTCTCGACGCCGCGAATCCGCGTCAGCAGGTCGCCGACTCGGCTGGCGACGAACAAACCCGCCGGCAGCATCTTTCGCCACGGTCCGCGCACCCCGGCTACCTCGGCGATCACTCGCCACGCTTCCAAGTAGCTCAACGGCTCACCGCCGAGGATATATTGCCTAGCGCGCCGACCGCGATCTGCCGCCGCCAGGATGCCAAAGGCTACATCGCGCACGTCGGCAAAGTCATTGCCGCCGGGTGGCGCCAACAGCGCCATCCCGCGTCCTACTTCCAGGATCATCCGTCCGCTCGAAGGCTTCCAGTCCCAGGGGCCAAACATGTAGACCGGATTGACGATCACCGCGTCCAACCCCTCGGCGACCGATTCCGTGACGACGGATTCGGCCTGCCGCTTGGTGACCACATAGGGGCAGAGCACCGAGCCTTCGGCGGGACAGTCCTCATCGGCCGGCTGTTGGCGATTACCAAGGCCCAGGGCATCGACGCTCGACACGTGGACCATCCGCACTCCGGCATCCCTGGCCGCCTGGGCGACATTTCGCGTGCCTTCGACGTTGACCGACTGGTGCAGCGCCAAGCCGGTCCAGCCGAGATGGACTCGGCCCGCCGAATGGATAATCCGATCCACTCCTTCGGCCGCACGGCGGACGGCGGCCGGATCACAAACGTCGCCGACAATCACGTCCAGCGGTAGCCCGCCAAGGGATTTATCGGACGGATCGCGCGCGAGCACGCGCACCCGCTCGCCTCGCTCGACGAGCAGGCGGACGACGTTATTGCCGACCAGACCGGTGGCCCCGGTAACGAGTGTGAGCATGGGGAATCCAGCGTTCAGGCGTTTAGCCGCCGCGACCAGGCACCAGGCTGAACCTGTTGCCTGGTGCCCGACGGCGGCGAGCGGCGCGACGTACGTCCCCCGATATAGCCGTCGGGCGTCGAGGTTAGGTGTGAGGGCATCGTTAAATGGCGAGAACGCCACTTCTGAGACACAATTGATTCTACCGGGAAATCCAAGTAGATTTGAGCATCTTGCCCGGTTTAACGTTTGGCGCACGAATGAGCGAACTGGCCGTCATGTCCGGCGCGGCGTCCCCCGCCGCCCATCTGGTTGTCTCGCCGGTTCGCAGCCGGAAACAGCGGAAGCAGTTCCTGATGCTCCCCTGGAAGCTGTACCGCGGCGATCCCAATTGGATCCCGCCCCTGTTGGCTCATCAGCGGGAGTTGTTGAACTATAAGCATCATCCGTTCTACGACGACGCGGCGATCGAGACCTTCGTCGCTTATCAAAACGACGAGCCGGTGGGCCGCATCGCCGCGATCGTCAACCATGCGCACAACCGCCGCTACGGCGAGCGGCGGGGGTTCTTCGGATTTTTCGAGTCGATCGAGGACCAGGCCGTGGCCGACGCTCTGCTGGCCGCCGCGCGCCAGTGGTGGGCCGAGCAAAACGTCGACACGATCCGCGGACCGGCCAACCCTTCGCTGAATTACGAAGTTGGCCTGCTCGTCGACGGTTTCGATTCGCCGCCGTTCTTCATGATGTCGTACAACAAGCCGTATCACGAGCGGTTATTGGAAGGCTGCGGCCTGCGAAAGTCCCAGGACTTGTACGCCTTCTGGGGTCATGTCGATATGCTGGCCACGCTCGACGACAAGATTCGGTACATCGGCGAGCAATCGGCCGAGCGGTTCAACGTGCGGATCCGCAACCTGGATCCGAATCACTTCGCCGAGGACATCGAGGCGTTTCTCGATATCTACAACCGCTCGCTGGTCGCCACGTGGGGATTCGTGCCACTCTCGGAAGGGGAGCTCAAGCACATGGCGATGGGTCTCAAGCGGCTGATCATCCCGGAGCTCACCGTCTTCGCCGACATCGAAGGTCAGACCGTCGGCGTTGCCTTCTGCCTGCCCGACTACAACAGCCGAATCAAGGAAATCGACGGCCGGCTGTTTCCCTTTGGCTTCATCAAGCTGCTGCGGAACAAACGCAGCATCAAACGGTTCCGCGTGCTTTCGGCCAACGTGATCCCCGAGTTTCAACGCTGGGGACTGGGGATTGTGCTCATGGGCGGCCTGGTCCCCAAGGTGCTCGAGTACGGCATTCAAGAGGCCGAGTTCTCCTGGGTGCTCGAGTCGAACACGCTCTCGCGCGCCACCTGCGAACGGGCGGGCGCGAAGCTCTACAAGACGTACCGGATGTACGATGGAGAGGTGTAGTCCGATGCGGCCAATCGGGCGGTTCGACCGGCACGCCGGGACGCGAATATTGTTTTTGTATCGCGTGAATGCGCGCATTACTTAGGGGGGTTTTGAGCCAATAATCCAACGGACGCGCGGCGGCAATTGTCCGCAGCGGTCGCCGATGGACGCCGATCGAGCCGATTGCGCATCAGGATGAGGATTTGCGCGAAAAATAATCAAATCACGGAATTTGCGCAATGAGGCGGGGCCAGGGCTCGCGGCGGCTTGGCGCAACCGCTTACGGTACGGCGAGATGGGGCGATCTTGTTCCATCGGCGGCCGGGAGCCGTTGCGCTTTCGGTTGCGTCTTATCTCGCAGGAGATGAGGGGATGCAGAGAGAGATGGGGGATTAAGCGACAGCCCGAACTTATCGGCCGGAGTTAGCGCACGATTCAACGCGGATCGGCGCGAAAACGACACGATCCACGGCGGTCGAGCGAACGCCGGGGTTGACCTGTTACGAATTGTCAAGGAGCAAAACGGCGCGGTGAAGCGCCACTAGTGGTCAACAGTATACACAATGATTGGCACAGTTGTCAAGGGGGGGTTAACATAAGGTAACCAAGGGAACGAAGAACGAATCCGGCATATTGGCCACAGATCAACGCTGATGGACACTGATGACGTCCTGAGTCGGCCGGGATACGCCTTGACCCCTTTTCTTAGCCGGTCAATTCGAGCCGGTCAATTCGAGAGAAGGAAGGCCGGACAAGTAGCCGACCCCTCGACACGGGCATAACCTGTTGTGTTGACGACGCGGCCGAATTCTGCGCTCACCTCCAGTTGGCGATCCACGATCCGGACGTTCGGCTCGGGATGGTCCTTGAGCCAGTTCTGGTCGGGCCAAAAGCGCAAGTCGACGTTTGCCTGCTCTCCAGGCGTTTTGGCAAATGTAATGTCAAGGCTAACTTCAAGATCGACCTTCTCAAAATGCGCAATTCCATTCAATGTGTTTCTGCTCGCGCCCGTCGGGAATTGCTGTAGCGTCAAGCGAATCTGATCCAACGACTGAAATGCACCGCAGTGGTAATTAACGAAGCCTTCGGGACCCATTGACCGGAGCTCTGCTTCCATCAACGGTTTTAGCTCTCCGACAACACGCTCGTTGATCCGCTCCTTGATCCGCTCATTGACGACGGCCTGTCGCCGGTGCCTGACGGCTTCAGAGACGATGCTCACCGCAGTCACTCCGCCAACAATCACCAGGGCAGCGAGCAATACGGTCCCCAAGACCGCTCGCGAAATCATCGGGCGCCGCCGGCTCGCATTTTCTGAGCTCACGCCGAATAAAGCCTTAGTCTCGGGAGACGTCAGAAAATAGACGATCAGGGCGGCGAACAAGCCGAGAAACAACGCCAGCACAATCGTTGTGAAGCCGGCCGAGTAGGAAAAAATCGCCATAGCAAAAGTCAGCAGAGGGAGCAGCGGTATCGCCAAGACGCTGACCCATAGTGCGGTCGCCCGAACCCAACGTCGCCGTCGCCAAAGACCGTAAGCGATTGATCCCGGAACGAGAGCCATCGCGAAGCATTCGAGGGGCCACAACAGCCTCCCCTGAAGCAGATTCTCCACGCCTTCGCCAAGCAATGGCAGGGCACATACAACGAAACCCATTGCAAGCAGATTCAACAGGACTGCCGTTATCTGCCGCCGAGTGACTGACACTTTCGGAGCTTGCATGGCGGAATACTCCACAACGAGATCTGACAACCTGTGATCCACCTAGCCTAACGAACGGCTCCAAGACCGTGAGCGGCAGGACACTAGCCAGATGAGGCCCGCGACGCCTAGGAGAAGCGACGAGGGTTCGGGAATTCGCTCCGGTCGTCATTCTGAGCGAAGCGAAGGATCTCGTGGCGGGTTGCAGCAGATGCTTCACTGCGCTCGGCAGGACAAATCGCCCTACGCAGCAACGATTGCCTCATTCCCCGTTGTCTCACTCCTTCGACGCCTCGCCTCGCAAGCCGCCGTCCATAATCGCTTAAGCGACTGCCGCAGGCTCTCCGAGTTCGTCTGCCGATACGGCGAGTCGGCCGGAAGCTCGGCCATCAGCCGCTGGTGCGCCCGGCCGAGGTTGTGGTACGGCAGCGAGGGGAACAGGTGGTGCAGCGCGTGAAATCGCAGGCCCACCGGTCCCCACATCTCGGCGATGAGGGAGAACTTCGGGTAGTTCACGCTGTCCAACAACTGCTCGACGAACGTCAGCTCGCGGCCGTCGTTGGTGAAGCGATGCGCGCCCAGCGTGCGGATGTTGTTCACCAGGCAGATGAAGAATCCCGTCGCATAGGCCTGCACCAAAAAACCGAGCGGCAAGACGGCGTTGAGCACCGGCCGATGGTATGCCTCCTCGGGCGGGTCGAGCACGATGCCGCGGACGATAAACACCGCCACGGTCGCGCAGAACAGAAACACCATCAACTCTTGCAACCGCCACACGCGGAGCATCCCCTTCGTCGGCAGCGGGCGGACGTACGACGGGTCCATCACCATCGCCGAGGCGCGCCTATACACCCAACGGCGAATCGGCCCATCGATCCAAGTCAGCGGCGTGAGCACAAAAAAGCGAATGATCGCCAGCCCCGGAACGAAGAACGGCTGGCAAAGGTACCATACGATCCCCCACGGCGACTGCTGACCGAGCGGGATATATTCGCCGTCGCGAGCCGTGCCGAAGTGTGCCCGCCGATGGTGGTCCAGATGCGTGTAATACAAGAACGACGGCACCAAAAACGGAATGCCGCAGAGCAGGTTCCAGACAAAACGGAACACTCTGAACGTGCCCGTCCGCAGGTGCACGATCTCGTGAATGAACAAGGCCGTGCGGTAGATCAGGACCGACGAAACGAGGAACAGCCCGATCTGCTGCCAGGAGAACAGCGGAAACCGTCGCACCAAGGCGAACGAGACCATCGCCACCGACCAGCACACCAACATGTCCGCCCAGTAGATGAGCGGGTTGGGAGCGAACAGGTCGCAGACGATGTGCCGAGCCTCGGCCATCGAGAACGCGGGCGAGCGATCGTCGAGCTCGGGCCGGTCAATCGACAAAGCCGCTCGGCGGGCGGCCATGGGGTTGGCTGTCTTTAACATCTTGTCGACAAGGTGGGCCACTGAAGAACAAACGTCTCTGGAGGCTGGCTGGCCGATCCGATGGCCTCACATGTTCGTCCTATTGTCGTGGTGGAGCGCCGAGCACAGGGATTTTGAATCTAAATCACCGCCGCCAACCCCCCAGTCCACCAATATTAACGTTCATGCGACGTAATTCAATCGTCCCTCCAGGCGGGACGCGCGATCCATCGCCACGTCCCATTAACGTCTCTATCGTCAAGCAAGCAGCAGACTTACCGCAGGGCCCTAGGTTCCGTTGCAACCGGCAAAGCCGGATAATTTTCCCGGCGACGACGAGATCCGCCCTGCCGAATGTGGCTCCGACCCAGCGGACGCCGAGCGCCACGAGATTCCGCTCGCTATCTTGCCGTCGCCACGCTATGGTGAGGTGATTCGCAATGGAGGGTGCCAATAATGCCCGACGAGAGCGAAATCGACGAAATGTCGCGGCTCTGTGCCGCGCACTGTCTGGAGAGCCTCGATCCGCATCATTGCATCGCTTGCTTTATCGAGAGGTTGGTGACGATTCGCGGCTGGGCGCAGCCCGATGCCAACCAGGTGGCGCACTTCGCCATCGAAATGATGGCCCGAGCTTTGGGCGACGAATCGCTTGTGGAGAACGCTTGAACCTTTGCGGGCGGCTTGCGATAAACGAAGGTCTATCGCCGCGTGCCGCCTGTTGGGTTGACCAAGGCAACCCTGCGCCGCCGAAGAGCTCACTCGTCTCGCGCTGTCGCTTGCCCGATGTTCGAAAGCCATTCTCCCCACAGGCCGCGGACCGTCGTCATTACCGGCATGGGCGTGGTCAGCCCGATCGGTATCGGCCGCGAGGCGTTCTCGGCAAGCTTGCAAAACCGCACGAGCGGCGTGCGGACGATCAGCACGATCGACACGCGCGGGCTATCGATCCATGTCGGCGGCGAGATTCGCGACTTCGATCCGAAACAGTACGTGCGGCCGCGAAAGAGCCTCAAGGTGATGTCGCGGGAGATTCAGTTCGCGTTCACCGCCGCGGATCTGGCGATGGCCGATGCCGGCTTGCTGCCGGGTGCGGCAGGAGCGAGCCGGTGCGACCCCGACCGGCTGGGCGTCGTCTTCGGCAGCGACATGATCTACTGCGAGCTTGAAGAAGTGATCGAGGCGTTCCGCGCCTGCATGCCCGAGGGACGCTTCGATTTCTCGCGCTGGGCGTCGCAGGCGATGCCACAGATGTATCCGCTGTGGCTGCTCAAGTATCTGCCCAACATGCCGGCTTGTCATGTCGCCATCGCCAACGATGCGCGCGGTCCCTGCAACGCACACACGCTCGGTGATGCCTCCAGCTTGTCGGCTGTCGCGGAGGGATTCCGTTTGATCCAGCGCGGCGCGGTCGATTGCGCGATCGTCGGTGGCACGGGTTGCCGTCTGCATCCGACTTGCCTGACGTTCCGTTCGCACCAGTGGTACTCGGCCTGGAAGGGACGGCCGGAGCAGGCCTCGCGGCCCTTTGAGGCGGCGCGCAGCGGCCAGGTTCCGGGCGAAGGCGCCGGTGCGTTCATCCTCGAGGCGGAAGATCATGCCCGTGCGCGCGGGGCGACGATCATGGCCCGCGTGCTCGCGGCCGCCAGCCGCTGCGAGCCGGTGCATAACGAGCGGCCCCCGCGCGGCGTGGCGATTCGTGCATCGATTGCCGCCGCGCTCGCTGAAGCGCAGCTCGCGCCCGCCGAGATCGGCCATGTGAATGCGCATGGCTACGGCACGGTGCCGCACGATCGGGCCGAAGCCCAGGCGATCCAGCAGGCGCTCGGCGACGTGCCGGTTACAGCGCCCAAGAGCTATTTCGGAAATCTCGGCGGAGGCTCAGGCGCCGTGGAGATGGCGGCCAGCCTGTTGGCGCTGGAACGCGGCGAAGTACCGGCCACTTTGAACTACGATCAGCCCGATCCGGAGTGCCCAATCCAGGTAGTGAGCAAGCCCAGGCGCGCCCATGCGCCGACGGCGCTGGTGCTCAACCAGGCGACCACGGGACAAGCGTTGGCGCTGGTGCTCGCGGCGAGTTAGACGCATATGGAGTGCGGGAACTTGTTCCCGCTTTGGATTTCCATGCAGCGTACAGCCGCAAGTTCGTGTTGTTTGGCAGATCGGCGCGATCTGAAAACCAAAGCTGTGACAAGTCACAGCACTCCAAGCCGCGCAAGGAGAGAGCCCGCAGCCAAGTGGCCGCGGGCTCGTTCCACAAGGAAATGAATTGAATCCCTCAATCAGAACGTTTTGGCTTGTTGTCCCTGAAAAAGCCCCGGCTGCTACGCTTCTACGTCCACTAATCCGCACGTGTGGTACACGTGCATAATCCATCGATACGCGATGGGCCATTGAGCGAAGGTTCGCAGATGCCAATCGCCGTAAGGATGGATCTCCGCGCGGGCGTGCCATTTTCCATTGACGAGGTAGCACTTCCCGACCAGCCGGCCAGAATCATACACGTTCATCCATCGCAAACCCTTTCTCTTCATGGACGACTCCTCTCCACATCCGAGTCGCCTCACCCCTGCACCAGGGTATTCGCGGAACACGGAGTGTTCTATTCCACCGGCGAACCGAGGCGCAGGATTCGATCGTCCTGTCTCGCGAAGTCTCCGGAATGTACAAGCGTCTGCAAAGTCGCCCCGGCCGGAAGGCCGGGGTTAACGACCGCGCTCAATGTGTTCAAAGGTCCGAAGACCGGCACTCCACTTCGGAACCTCCGCCTCACAAATGCGTAGAATCTTGCTTTTTGACGAGAAGTTTTGAACAGAAGGACGCGAAGCAAACGAAGGGCTGTTTTCGCCGATAGTCTGCCTTCGTTTCCTTGGTTTCCTGCTGTGAATCAGTTTCAAACATTTTCCGGTGGAGCCGACGCACTCTATTTGCGTCCATTGGCAATCCATTCGCGGCCAATCCCTTTGGTGCCTCGAAGCTTGATAACGTCTGGGCTTGGCATTTCTCTGTAAAAGTCCCGCGACAACCAGTAAGCTGTTGCGATCGAGCTCATCATTCGGCCGTAGATGCGAGGCGATTTTCGCAGCGTTCTTGCGGAAGGCGGGCAAGTTTCGACAAAGACTCAATGGCCAAGAAGCAATCCCAGTCACTCGTTCCCGCGGAAACTATCGAGCAATCGATTCTCGTGATCCGCGGTCACAAGGTTTTGCTGGACTTCGATCTGGCCCGCTTGTACGGCGTGACAACTAAAGCGCTGGTTCAGGCCGTCCAACGAAATAAGAATCGCTTCCCCGCTGAATTTGCGTTTCGCCTTACGGCGCAAGAGTTTGCGGCTTTGAGGTCACAAAATGTGACCTTAAAAGGCGATCCGTTGAACCGGTCACAATTTGTGACCGGTTCACAGAAGCATCGCGACCCCCGCTACGCGCCGTTTGCTTTTACCGAACAAGGTATAGCCATGCTGTCGAGCGTGCTCCGCAGCGGCCGGGCCGTGGCCGTCAACATCGAAATTATGCGCGCCTTCGTGCGGCTTCGCAGCATTCTCGCCTTCAACGCCGAACTAGCGGGCCGGCTCGACGAAGTCGAAAAACATCTGGGCCACCACGATCAGCAGTTTATCGAGGTAATCCGCGCGATTCGGCAACTGATGCAGCCGCCGCCGCGCCCGTTGCGACGCCGCATCGGCTTCGATGTCCAGCGAGAACGCACCACCGATGCCAAATTGCCTACTGCCAGTGGAAAGGCCAAGCGTGCACTGGACAATCCTAGAAGGAATGTCCGATCCCTTTGCCAACTCTTTCGTCGTTGCGCTTTAATGACCTTTTCTGGTATTGGAACGATTTCGGCCCGCTGAATCCACCGGATGGCGAAGTCGCCAGGCTGTTCAATGACTTGCGTTAAGCGCCCTTCAACTGGAAAAGGGTGACTTATTTGGTCTGAGTCGATTGCTTGCAGAGCGGCCTCAAGAAAGCATCGAGCTAGCTGAACGCAGCCGTCCCTGTTGGCGGTAACGAAGACGTAATATCAGGTTTGCCGCTCTTGATATGGGACTGAGGCAAGGCCCCTTTGGGGGCTGCATCAATTGTGTCGAGCAAGTCTTGGATTGTAATATCGTCCATGCGGTTACTGACTCGTTGGACATCTGCCATGTTGGACGTCCGAGTCATCCGACCAAGACTTCCTGCCGAATCGCGGGTGAGATCCTCGGCTCTGGCGTGAGAATGCCTTGAAAGTTGAGCGGGTCGGCGGAAATGACCGAGACCGGAGCGCGAGGGCCTTCACGGCGCAAGCGGCGGAGAAGCTCGACGGCCTCGGAAAGGGCAAACTGTTCGCCCGCGAATCCGGCGACAAAGCGACCGCCGCGGACTTCGCCACGAAGCTCCATCCGGCGGTAAATGCGCACCAGCGCCGACCAGGTAATAGGGATGCGTTCGCGGAGTAGCGTCCGGCGGAAAACGACACCGGTGCGGCGGAGAAGCAGGCGGGCGATGAGCTCGTGCGCGAGGTTAGCGGATACATCCGCAGCACTGCTCGCGGCGAGCAGTGGCACAGCGGCCGGCGCGCGGAAGCAGCTCCAGCGGCCGACGGACCGCGGCGCGCGGCGACGGCGCGAGGGGGGTGTGATCAGTTGCCGTAGCGAGGCGAACGAGTCGCACGTTACGAGCCCGTGCGCCAAGAGCTCGGCCAGACCCATGTCCACGTACGCCGGCGGCAGATCGGCTGCTTTGGCGAGATGTTGTGTGAACATGGCGCCGCGGGTCGATAGCGCATGGAGGACGTCGTCCGCCGGACCGCTCAGTTCGTCCGTCGTCGGCGGTTGCGTCAGGCCCAGCCAGGTATCCAGATCGTCGTGCGCAACAAAGCTCAGCGGCGTAACGCGCACCGCGCGGGCG
>JBBDYH010000113.1:0-5492 GCA_040901795.1 Pirellulales bacterium | reverse complement strand
CCCCCCCCCCACAGTCGTCCCCAGGCGAATTCGCCAGACAACGTCAGCTCGTCGAGCCATTCACGGCGATAATCGCGCACCCGGCGCGCCAGCACGTGGTGTTCCCAGGCCTTCGCCGGAATTTCGAAGCCGGCGAGCTGCTGCAACGCCTCTGCGACGCCGCGCGGGCCGTCCAGCCGAAAGTCCTCGTCGACATGCTGCCAGCAGGCGAGGAATTGCAGGAACTCGCTGGCGGTGACTGGTTCAATCTCGCGGCGCAGCCGCTCGAGCGTGTAACGCTGGATTCGGGCGAGCAGCCGGCGTTCGCACCAGACGCTACGCCCGTCGAGCCGCGTGCGGAGCACAGCGCCGTCACGCTCCAGCTCGGCTAGGAGCGTCGCGGCACTGCTCGCGGCGAGCAGTGGCACATGCGGCACAATGGTTGTCAATGCGATGCGCGGATCGTCTTCGGCAACCGGGCCGAGCGCTTCGAGCCTGCCGAGCAGGATCTGCTTCGGTTCGGTCGGCCCATCGACGGCGAACCAACGGCCGTCCACGTGCGTCAGGCGGTTTTGACCGGACAAAACCGCCAACCAGTCCGCCCATTCGATGGCTTCCTCGTCGGTGACAAAACCGATCCACAAGAGTGCTTCGTGGACTTCCTCGGCGTTCTCCGGCTGCGGCCAGGCCTCTTCACGCACACGTTCGACCGCCGCAGGGTCCAAAGCACCCAGGCTGTCGAGCGAGCGATTGTCGAGCGCTCGCCGCGACAGGACCGCCTGCGTTCGCCGCTCTTCGAGCGGTGCGTCGTCGAGAAACGTGTACAGCTCCGACGAAAGAATGCCGCGGGCAAACGCCGAAGGCTCGGGAGTATCGATCGACACGCGCTCAATCGAGCCGCCTCGCAGGCCCTTGAGCACTTCAATCAGCCCGGCGATGTCGGTCGATTCGGTCAGGCAGTCGTCAATCGTCTGCCGGACCAGCGGCTGCTCCATCGGGATGGGCAAATCACCCGGCGGCATCGTCTCGGGGCAGGCGACCGCTGCGGGAAAGGCGGCCGCGAGCAGGTCGCCGGCCCGCATGCGGAGGATCGGCGGCGGAACCGGCTTGCCATTTTGATAGCGCTCAAGCACAAGCGAGCGTGTGGCGTTCCAGCGCCAGCGCGATTCGAACATCGGCTGGTCGAGAATCGCCTGCGTCAGCAGTTCTTTGACCGTGTCTGGGTGCAAATAATCGAACACCTCCGCCAAGGGAAAGCTGTGCTGCAGACCAAGCGAGATGATGATGGCCTCTTCATTAGCGGCGGCTTGCAGCTCGAAACCGAATCCGCGGCAGAACCGCTTGCGCAGAGCCAGGCCCCAGGCGCGGTTGATCCGCCCGCCAAAGGGAGCGTGCAGGACCATCTGCATGCCGCCGCTTTCGTCGAAAAATCGCTCGATCACCACGCGCTTCTGCGTGGGGACGGTTCCGAGGACTCGCCGGCCGTCGTTGAGGTACTCGGCGATTTGTGCCGCTGCTTCTGAAGCGAGACCGATCTCTTGTTCCAGTACTCGCGGGTCGGCGCAATCTTCCCGGACATTGGCAATACCCGCCGAAAGCTCGGCGGTCCGCGACGGTCCTTCGCCGAGCCAAAACGGAATCGAGGGAGGCTGTCCTTGTGCATCAGCCACGCGCACGGCGCCGCGCTCAACTTTCAGAATTCGCCATGACGTGTTACCAAGCTGGAAGATATCGCCGACGTTGGCTTCGACAGCGAAGTCCTCATTGAGCGTGCCGACGAAAGTCCCTTCGGGATCCTGCAGGACTCGGTAATCGGCCACGTCGGGAATAGCGCCGCCTCCGGTGATTGCCGTGATTCGGGCGCGCTTGCGTGCCATAATGCGCTTGCCGACGCCGTCGCGATGCAACAGTCCGTGTCGGCCTTGCGAGTGCAATTGGATGACCGCATCGAAATCGCTGCGCGCCAGCTCTTGATACGGCCAGGCGCGGCGGAACAGGGCGAACAGAGAGTCCTCGCTCCAGCCCTGCTCGCCGGCTGCGACGCACTCCGCCACAACTTGCTGCGCCAGGATGTCGAGCGGGGCGCGCGGCTGGGGTGTGCGGTCGAGCTCGCCGTTTGCCGCCGCGCGCAACAGCGCCGCCGCTTCGACCAGCTCATCGATGGTTAGCGGGAACAGCCGCCCCTTGGGAATGCGTCGCACGGCGTGGCCGGAACGGCCGACGCGCTGGAGAAAAGTGGCGATCGACCGCGTCGCTCCGAGTTGAATTACCAGGTCGACATCGCCAATGTCGATCCCCAGCTCCAGCGACGCGGTCGCGACCAGCGCCCGCAATCGGCCTTCCTTCAGGCGGCTCTCCGCATCCAGCCGCCGCTCGCGCGAGAGGCTGCTGTGATGGCACGTGACCAGCTCCTCGCCGAGCGTGTCGCTGAGCCGCGCGGTGACACGCTCGGCCATCTTGCGCGTGTTCACGAAGACCAGTGTCGTGCGATGCGCCAGGATCAGCTCACTGACCCGAGTGTAAATTTCGTCCCACTGCTCGTGCGAACAGACCGTCTCCAACGGCGAGGGGGGGACTTCGATTGCCACGTCCATCTCGCGGCGATGCCCCACGTCGACCAGCACGCATTCCCGGTCGACCCCGACGAGAAAGTTCGCGACTTCGCTGAGCGGTTTTTGAGTTGCCGACAGGCCGATGCGTTGGACCGGACCGGTCAACTCCTCCAGACGTTCTAGCGACAGCGCCAGGTGCGAGCCGCGCTTATCGCGGGCCAAAGCGTGGATCTCATCGACGATCACGGTCTTGACCGTTCGCAGCATGTCGCGGCCGCCGACGCTGGTGAGCAGGATGTACAGCGACTCCGGCGTGGTTACCAGGATGTGCGGCGGCTTGCGCTTCATCGCCGCGCGCTCGCGTTGCGGCGTGTCGCCGGTGCGCACCAGCACGCGAATCGCCGGCAGATTTGGATCGAGCTCGGCCAATTCCCCCAGCGGCCCTTGCAGGTTTTTCTGCACGTCGTTGCTGAGCGCCCTCAGCGGCGACACGTACAAGACGCTCGTTTCGTCGGCCAGCCGCGAACCTTGCCGCGCGAGGCTGTCGATGGCAGACAAATATGCGGCCAGCGTCTTGCCCGTACCCGTCGGGGCGGAAATCAGCGTGTGATTGCCGCCGCGGATGCGCGGCCAGCCATGCTGCTGCGGCTCGGTGGGTTCGCCAAAGCGAAGCGAGAACCAACGCTGAATCGTGGGATGAAAACCGGTGAGAGGCATGATGTCAGTATATAGCCGTAGGGTGGGCTCTGCCCACCGACGTAAGGAGCGTTCTGCCATCGTCGCGTCGATGACGCGCCTGGTGGGCACAGCCCACCCTACTCAGACACTTTGATGATCGCACGGCGGTAGCGCGTGAGCACAGGAGCTCCGTCGTCGCGGACTTCGAGGATCACATGCAGGGTTTTGCCGGCAGCGTCCGGCGGCGGTGTGATTGAGGCGACCGGATCGGAAGCGTTTTCGATCGGCACATCGCGACTGTAGTTGCTGGCTTCGGGATAAATCCACCATTGATACGATATTTGATCGTCATCCGGATCCGACGAACCTGCCGCACTCAGTTGCACCGGCTGACCTGGCTTCGCTTTGACCTCTACTGCACCCATCCCTTTCTCGCCGTTGAGCACCGGCGCCGGCGGATGGTTAGCCTCGTCGAACGGTTTGATGCACCAGTCCATTCGCGCTTGGAAATCGGACTGAAAGGCGGGCCGCCAGCGCCAGACCGTCGCGCGTGCGTCGTTCGTGTCGCCGACGGTATCCTTGTCGTCGCGCCATAGGCCGGCACGCACGTGCTTGAATCGCCCGCCCCAGCCACCCCAATCCGGATGCGCCGGGTCGCCAAGGCCGGTCGGCAAGAAGTAAAACCACGACGGCGTGTCGCCCTCTTTGAGCGTCGAGTGCAGGTTGGGCGCGGTCCAGGTTTCGGTCGGGTAGAGGGCGCCTAGCGGACCGTGATCCTTGCGCACGTGCGTATCAACCCAGTTGCGGCTGGTGAGTGACTCGTCGCCGCCCAGGTACATCCCGCGATACGCGCCGGTGCGCTTGTCCGCGCCCGGCGAGCTTTTGGCGAGCACATAGAACAAATCGGGGAAGTTCTCGAAGATCCACGGTTGGATGCGATCCTGGTCGTCGATGTCGTACACGCGGATACGCGCCAGAAACTTCCTCAGGCCATCGCCGCCACGATTTTCCCGCACGCGCCAGAGCGCTTGCGCGAAGTCGGTTTGCCCGCCCCAGATGACGATGTTGAGCGGCCGCGCGTCGTCGCGGTCCGCGGCGTCAATGATCGATCGAGAGCCGTCGGTGTCGTGACCTTGGCCGACGAAGTCCTGCCCGCGTTGGCGATTACCGGGTTTGATCCGCTCAAGCAATGTGGCCGCCTCCGGATATCCTTCCGTGTGTTTCGCCAGGTTGCCGCGGACTTTGCCGAAAGCCTGGACAATCTCGCGGATCAGATCAGGCCGCGTGATCGCCTGCTTCAATTCGCCCGGCGTTCCCGACGCGGTCGCGATCAGCCCTTCGATGTCGAACTCGTTGGCGTACAGCAACAGCCGGATCAGCGACTGCTGGTCGTCCGGGTCGCCGCCGATGTCGGTGAGCACCATCAGCCGCGGTTTTTCGGCGGCTGCGGTTTGTCGGCCGATGACGGTGAGCGAGAAGATCAGCAGGGCAAGGATGATTGCGTTATGCATGGGCGGTGGCGGGTTTTTGTTTTTGTACCGCGCGAATATCGTGCGCATTACTTACACTTTGGCTGAAAAAGTCGGCTGGTCGTTTGGCGCTGGGATCGGCGTAAGGCATTGTACGATTTGCATTTGGCCGGAGGGCCTCCGCGATCAAGACGCGCGACTTTTCGTTTTTCACCTCCGTTATGTTTTCTGTGGTGGTATGGGAAATAAATCGGGAGAGTGAAGTGATGGGCAGTGGCGGCAAGCCATAGGGATGAACCACAGGGGCACGAAGATCACGGGGAACGCTCTAAGGAAGCCAGGAGTGCAGGAGTGGGAGGAAATCGCTTTTCTAGTATGCTGCGCATAGCAGGGGGGCGTTTTGTGATCGCATGTATACCATAAATGTGGCACCGCTGTCAAGTGGATTGCTGTGCCAGTTCAAGAAATGTGCGCCGTTGGCGATCATCACCGGCGGAAGGCGCTGGTCAGCTCGGTTGGGATGACCTTGACCACGTCATTTGCGCTCAGTACCCGGGCCGTTGGCCCGGGCTTTCGAGTTTGGGGCCTTCAGCCCCAATGAAAAACCCCGGCCTTCCGGCCGGGGCTATTTCGTGGCGGTCCTGCGGATCTGAGTTTTTCGCCGAGTTTATTTGGCCGCGGACCCCGCACCGTTGCGAACGACGACGTCGTCGGGCAGCTCCATGTCTTTGACGATTTTGTCGCCGTCGCCGGCGAACTTGACCAGCGACTCGGGCAGCTCGACGCCGCCGATGTCTTTCATCACCTGCATCAT
>JBBDYH010000112.1:0-18359 GCA_040901795.1 Pirellulales bacterium | reverse complement strand
TCATAGCCGGCTGGTCGAGCTCAAGGGGGGCGTGAACGAAAGCGCCCTGATCCGCGCGCTGCAATGGGACACCTTTGGCGCCGACGTGCTGCACGTCGATTTCGCGCGGGTGTCGGCCGACGAGCGGATCGAAGTCCAGGTCTCGATCGAGCTGCGGGGTACGGCGCCGGGCGTCAACGATGGGGGCGTGATTGAACACTTGCTGCACGAAATCACGGTGGAGTGCCTGGCCACGGCGATCCCCGACCGCATTCAGGTAAAGATCAACGGACTGAATAAAGGAGATGCGATCACCGTCGGGCAATTGGAGCTCCCTGAGGACGTGACGACGTTGGCCGACGCCGAAGATATCGTGGTGCAATGTGTCGAGGCGGCCGCCGAGCCGGAGCCCGAACTGCACGCCGAAACCGCCGAGCCGGAAATCATCGGCCGCAAGCCCGAGGAAGAGGGGGAGGAAGAATAGTTGGGGTTCGAGCCGTTGGAGCTCAAGCTTTAGCTTGCCGAGTTGGAGTCCAAGCTTTAGCTTGCCGAGTTGGAGTCCAAGCTTTAGCTTGCTACGTTGGAGTTCAAGCTTTAGCTTGTTGAATAAGCCCGCGCGAGTTCCCGCAACCTAAAGGTTGAACTCCAACCGATGAAGATCGTCATTGGCCTGGGCAACCCGGGTCGGAAGTACGCCGGTACGCGGCATAACGTCGGATTTGTGGTGGTGGAGGAGTTGGCACGCCGGTTTGCGGCCGCGGCGGCAAAGGCCAACTTTCAAGCCGCCGTCGCCGAAGCCTCGATCGCCGGTGAAAAGGTCCTGCTCGTCTGCCCGCAGACATTCATGAACTTAAGCGGCACGACGGCCGTGCAGGTCCGCGATTTTTACAAACTAAGCGACGCCGACCTGCTGGTGGTGTGCGACGATTTCGCCCTGCCGCTGGGCCGGCTGCGGATTCGGCCGCAAGGCTCCGGCGGCGGACAAAAAGGTCTGGCCGACATTATTCGCCGGCTGGGCGCCGATAATGTGCCGCGGCTGAGGATCGGCGTAGGTCCGCTGCCCACAGGCTGGGACGGGGCGGACTTCGTGCTGGGTAGATTTGCCAAAAGCGAGTTGCCCGAAATGGAACTCGCGATTGTGCGTGCGGCCGACGCTGTGGAACTGTGGACCCGCGAAGGCATCGCCGCAGCGATGAACAAATACAACGCAGAGTAGGGTGGGCTCTGCCCACCATGAATACGAATCCAAGCAGCAGTGGGCGAGGCCCACCCTACTCGATACCCAGGAGCCTGAAACCTTGACCGCAAACGTTTACGAAGGTCTGTTCATACTCGACTCGAACCGCTATTCGCGCGACCAGGCGGCGGTTTCAACCCAAATCTCGGAACTGATTACGCAGGCCGGCGGCGAAGTGCTGGCCAGCCGCCTGTGGGAGGAGCGCCGGTTGGCGTATCCGATCAATGGCCAGCGCAAGGGGACCTACTGGCTGACTTATTTCCGTGTCAGCACCGATCAATTGATTGGCATCAATCGCCAGTGCCAGTTGAACGAGAATATCGTGCGGTCGCTGTTTGTGAAGGTTGATCCGCGGATCGTCGATACGCTGGTCAGCCATGCGCTGGCCACGGGCGGCCCGGTCGTCGAGCGACGCGGTCCGGCGGCGCCCGCGGCCGCAGAGGCGACGCCGGCCGCCGAGGCGATGGTGGTTTCGCCTGACGAGGTCGCCGTCGAGATCGAAGAAGTGTAAGCCTCCTTTGCGTACGACGGCCTTCCAAGGCCGTCGTTTGATGTGACAGACATCCTTCGGAGTTTCGCCATGGCCAGTTACAACCGCGTGATCTTGGTCGGCAATCTGACGCGCGATCCCGAGCTGAAATACATCCCCAGCGGCATGGCCGTCGCCGAAGTCGGCCTGGCAGTGAACGACCGCCGCAAAGGGGCCAACGGCGAATGGATCGAAGAAACCACATTCGTCGATGTGACGCTCTGGGCGCGGACCGCCGAAGTCGCCAGCGAGTATCTTAGCAAGGGCTCTCCGGTCCTTATCGAGGGGCGACTGAAGTACGACAGTTGGGAGAAAGAAGGCAAGAAGTTCAGCAAGCTCCGCGTAGTCGGTGAAAAGATGCAAATGCTCGGTAGTAAGGGCGGCGGCGCGCCGGGCGGAGCCAACCGGCCCGCCCGCCAGGGTGCGCCCGGACCCGGTCCATCGACGCAACCGCAGTACGAGGAAGCCGAGTACGCTCCCAGTGGCGACTTCGGCAGCTCCGAATCCGGAGACGATATCCCGTTTTAAATCTTTGGAGTGCGGCGACTTGTCGTCGCTTTGGATTTCGATTCGGCTGGATAGGCAGACGATCGTTTGATTTGGAAACCTGTTTGAAAAAGAAAGCGATGACAAGTCATCGCACTCCATAGGACCTGAACCCAAACCCTGATATGCCTTCGACAAAACCCAAACGCACCTCGGCGCGCCTGCCCCGCGCCGCGAACGGTCAAATTGAACTGCTGCTCATCCAGTCGGTCGATCACCTCGGCAAACAAGGCGACGTGGTCGCGGTCCGCCGCGGCTTCGCTCTGAACTACCTGCTGCCCCAGGGCCTCGCCACCATTGCCACCGAGCATCACAAGCGGATGGTCGACAAGCACAAGGCCCGCTTGCAGGCGATCCAGAACCAGCGGCTGGCCGGCCTGCGGCAATTGGCCGAGCAGCTTGCCAAGCAGTCGATCACCATCGAAGCCAACGCCAACGACGAAGGCCACCTGTACGGCTCGGTCGGCGCCATTGAGATCGTCAAGGCGCTGAAGCAACACGATATCACCATCACGGCCGACCAGGTCCGTCTCAAAGGACCGCTCAAAGAGCTCGGACTTTACACCGTGCTGATTCACCTCGGCCAGGAAATCGAAGGCGACCTGAAGGTCTGGGTCGTGCCAACGGTCACCGAAGACATCGCGGCCGATAAGAAAAAAGAAGTGAAGGCCAAAGAGGAAAAGCCGGCGAAGTGATGTAGTAGGCACACTCCGTGTGCCGTCACCGCACACGGAGTGTGCGGGCTACAATCTGCTATACTGATGCGCTCACGGCGCGCATGCAGCCGCACGAGTCACAGCACGGAGAGCTTCTTCAATGGCCACGGTTCATCGCCTGGACGACGCGCGTCGCCCGCCGCGCGCGGACAAGCCGCTCGTCACTTCAGAAATCCTCGACCGCCAGCCGCCGCGCAATCTTGAGGCCGAGCGCGGCGTCCTGGGGAGCATCCTCCTGCTCCCCGACTGCTGCGACGACGTGGCGCTGATCCTTCGCACCGACGACTTCTACGACGAAGCGCACCGCAAGCTGTACCAGTGCATGCTCGACATGCACACCGGCGGACAGCGGATCGACACCACGCTCTTGGTCGAGCGCCTGCGGACCTGTGGCGATCTGGAAATCGTCGGCGGGTTGACCTATCTGGCCGAGATTGCCCGCGCCGTGCCCAATGCGGCGCACGCCGTCTATTACGCCAACATCGTCCGCGACAAATCGACGCTGCGGCAGCTCATCCACAGCGGCACCGAGATTCTCCGCGACGCCTACGACGATGCCACCGAGCCGCGCGAAATGCTTAGCCGGGCCGAAGAGAAGATCTTCGCCATTCTCGATAAGCGCGGCGGCGGAGACGTGGCCTCGATCGCCGACATCCTCCACGAGGCGCTGGTCCGCATCGACGCCCGCATGAAGCACGAGCACGCGGTGGGGGGTATCGAAACCGGCTTCACCGACCTCGACGCGCTGACCGGCGGCCTGCACGATTCGGAGCTGATTATCCTGGCCGCGCGGCCCAGCATGGGTAAGACCGCGCTGGCGATGAACATTGCCGAGTACGTCTCGCTGGAGCTCAAGGTCACTACGCTGTTTGTCAGCCTGGAAATGTCGTCGCTCGAGTTGGGGGACCGCTTACTCTGTTCGGCGGCCCGCGTCAACGGCCACCGCTTGCGGAACGGCACAATCTCCAACGACGACCGCCGCAAACTCGTCGAGAAGGCGGCCGAGATCAGCCAGGCGCCGCTGTTCGTTGACGACACGCCCAGCCGCACCATGACCGAAATCGCCGCCGCCGCCCGCCGCCTCAAGCGGCGCAATAAGCTTGGGCTGGTGGTGATCGATTACCTGCAGTTGATCGAGCCTGACAATCCCAAGGACCCGCGGCAGGAGCAGGTCGCCAAGATCGCGCGCCGGTTGAAGGGTCTGGCGCGCGAGCTCAACCTGCCGGTGTTGTGCCTCGCGCAGCTAAACCGCCAGGCGGAGATCTCCCGCGAGAGCAGGCCGCGGCTCAGCCACCTTCGCGAGTCGGGCGCCATCGAGCAGGACGCCGACGTGGTGATGTTCGTCCACCGCGAGGAGTACTACTGCACCAACGAAGAGGACCGCGCCCGCGTCGCCGGCCAGGCCGAGATCATCCTCGCCAAACAGCGCAACGGCCCGATCGGCGAGGCCAAGCTCCATTGGCAGCACGAATTCACGCGCTTCGACAACGCGGCTTACAAACCGTACGACGAGTTCGAGAAATACAGCGGCGGCTTTTGACCGGTTTTGGAGTGCGATGACTTGTCGTCGCTTTCTTTTTCAAAACGCGTTCCGTTGCGCTTTAAGTGATAAACAAGGGGAGCTGCTAATCGGATCGTAATTCCAACTGCCGGGTTGACTAAAGCGCCAGAGAGTGTAAAAGTCCGGTCTGGAAGGATCGCCTTCGAGGCGTACGATCTATGGACGCGACGAGACAACTTCCTTTCAGCGGAGGCTACGGCATGCTGCCGCGGATGCTTGAACCGGAATTGATGGACACGCGCGAAGACGCGTGGGATTACGACTCGATGGATCACGCCGAGGTGAACCGGCGGTTTGTGAAGGATTTGCTGGCGGCGGGCCTGTCGCCGGTTTCTGCCGTTAGTTCGACACCACCTCACTCCGGCCCGCTTTCAGACGGACCGGAGGAGGAGGCTGAGCCGCTGTTGGTGCTCGATATCGGCACTGGCACGGCGCAGATCCCCATTTTACTGTGTCAGGCGACCGATGAGGTGCGCGTGATTGCTGCCGACGCCGCCGTGTCGATGCTCGATTTGGCGCGGCTCAACATCGAGATTGCGGGCGTGCGCGAGCGGATCCAGCTCGACCGTTCAGATGCGAAGCAGATGCCGTATCGCGACGCGATGTTCGATGCCGTGATTTCCAACAGCATCGTCCACCATATCCCCGAGCCGCGCGGCGTGCTGCGCGAAGCGGTCCGCGTGACCCAGCCCGGCGGATTATTGTTCTTCCGCGACCTGATGCGCCCGGCCGACGAGGAGGAGGTGGACCAACTCGTCAAAACGTACGCGGCGAATTGCAACGAGCATCAGCAGATGCTGTTCCGCAATTCACTTCACGCAGCGCTCACGCTCGATGAGATGCAGGCGCTCGTTGGCGAGCTAGGCTTTTCCGCGGAATCGGTCGAGGTGACCAGCGACCGGCATTGGACCTGGTGCGCCAGGCGAGCATAAGCACCTCGTTCCCACGCTCCACGTGGGAACGAGTTTCGCGAGTTTATTGCGCACTACCGCTTTTGCGTATTTGGCGGCACACCGTTGACGCCTGGAAGCTGTCCCCCACCTTGATTCTGCTGCATCGTCCGCGCATAACCGCCGATGGCGATGAGCATCTCCTTCGGGACGACTAGAGAGGTATCGCAGCCTTCGGCCGTCATCTGCGCGCCCAGGCCCAGCGGCGGCGTGACGGGGAACGGCGCCAACTGCACTGCGCCGCCCGGCGCGATCATGGCCATCATGGATTGCGCGAACTCGACCATTCCCTTGGGGCTAAAAAACGCCACCCACTGCGAGTTCTTCGGCAACAGCTTCATGGTGGTCAGGATCTCTTGTTGCGCGGTGAACGACGCGGCCTTTTTTGTGGCGGCCTTGAGCGTGTCACCCAGTGCGTCTTCACCGTAGGTCAGCACGACCGTCGTCGCGTCGGCCGGCGCGAGATACGCCGTCAGTTTGCCCCCTTCGCCGACCATTAACTCCATCATCCGCTGCATATTCGGATCGGGGAATCCTTTCACCATCTCCGACATATCCATAGTGACTTGCAAGGTCTCGACGCCTCCGACCTTGCCTTTCGTCAACTGGTACGACTGGAAAAGGGGATTCTTCGACTCTTTTAACACCACGCCCATCGCGCGAATCGATTTCTCGTAGCGCGTCAAATAATCCTTAGAGTTTTTGACTTTCATGGCGGCCGACATCCCCGCATAGATCGATTTTCCAGGTTGCAGCGCGCCAAAGCGGAATGCAATCGATTCCACTCCGGACATCGATTCCTGCATGACCTCGGTGAGCTTTTTGATCTGGTCCTCGCTGAGCTTTTCGCCTCCCGGAGGCGTCATCATGCGCATCGCCTCGGCAGAGAATTTGGCCATTCCCTTGAACCACGACTCCGGGATCACGCCGTCGAACGCCATCACGTACGGCCCCGCAGAAAGCGACGCCAGCGCACGTTGCGCAGGTGGCTGGGCATCACCGGCCGCCTGGGCCAGCGAGCCATTCGGCAAGAATGCGCTGTGGCTGTTGACATAAATAGTCCCCTGATCGAGCCGCAAGCCCACGCCGAAATGGGTGATCTCCTTTTCAATCGTGGAGAGGATTTTGTCATACACGTCGAACATCGCCGCCACGGTCTGGAGCTGATCGTTGTCGGCCGGGAACGCGGCCTTGGCCTGTTGCAGTCCTTCGCGAACCGGGCCGATGCCCTGCTTGATGGCCTCGGGCATGACGACCAGGTAGGCATCGTGGCCCGCAGCCCACGTGGTCATGTGGCCGGGCAGTCCCAGCGAGCCGCCCTTAGCGGCGACAACCTTCTGTAGGCTTTCCGCGTGGTCCGGCGGCGCCAGCGCGGCATAGTTCCCCTTCTTCATCACGGCAAAGCTCTGGTTCGCAATCGTGACTTCCGTCGCATCGCCGCCGTCCTTCCCGGCCGGTTGAAGTTGCGCCACGAATTTCTTGTAGTCGGTCACGGGCACAAACAGCACCGGGATCGGCGGTTGACCTTCCTCCGTGCCGGGCACTACCGCAACGACCAGAGATCCTTTCTCGTCCAGCCCTTCTTGAATGCCGGCGAGCGTGCGAACCATCATCAAAGCGCCGGGCGCTGGCACTTGCAGGTCTTGAGCAAGCGCGCTGAGCTTGGCATCGAGCTCTCCCAGGTTACGAACGACAGCAAAGCCGAACAGACCCTCGGGTAGAACATCAAGCGCGGCGGGTGTTTTGCCCGGCGCTTCACCCTTTCGCGCAGGCGAAGTCTTCTGGACGGCCGCATTCTTTTTCTGCGCGGCGGCACGTGTTTTTTGTTGCCCCGGTGCGGCGCCCTTCTGTTGTGCGCTCGCAGTCAGAGCTACGAGCATGGCCACCGCCAGGAACAGGGTCAGCGCGAGTCGTGTGGTGGAAATAAATCGCATACCGCTTCTCCTGAGATAGGTCTGCTAGGCAAAATGGACGCAACTCGGCGAACCGCCGCCCATGATCGTACGCCTTCTGGACACCAAATCAATGAAGGGCTACAAAAAACGTGGAAATCCACGCAGGAACATCGAACGCTTCGATCGAGAACCGAAGCCGCTGCCAATTTGACATCACCGCGGCCGGGACCTAGAACGGTGTCGTCGCAATTCTGTGCTCGAACCTTGGAGAGACATCGATGAAAGCCCTTCACGCCATGGTCCGCACGTCGCTTATGCTCGCCATCCTGATCCTTGCCATCGCCGCGAATGGCCAGGATGAGGGCTATGAGTCCCTTTTCAATGGCAAGGACCTTTCGGGTTGGAAAGGGGACATGAGCCGCTGGCGGGTCGAGGACGACGCGATCACCGGATACACCACGCCCGATAATCTGCTGAAATACAACACATTTTTGATCTGGAAGGGGGGCGAGCCGGCCGATTTTGAATTGCGGCTGAAGTACAAGATCGTCGGCGGCAACTCGGGCGTACAATACCGCAGCAAAGTGATCGATGCCGACAAATTCGTCGTCAGCGGCTATCAGGCCGACATTGACTCCAGTCCCCAATATACCGGCATGAACTACGAAGAAAGAGCGCGGACGTTTCTCGCGCAGCGCGGCGAGCGGGTCGAGATCGCCGAAGACGGCAAAAAGACCGTGGCGAAGATCGGCGACAAAGACAAGCTGCAAGCAAAAGTGAAAAAGGAGGACTGGAACGACTACACGATCGTCGCCAAGGGAAACCGGCTAGTACACATTATCAATGGCGAGGTGATGTCCGAAGTGATCGATAATCAGAAAGACAAGGCGGCCAAGTCCGGCGTGATCGCCTTGCAAGTGCACCAGGGCCCGCCGATGAAGGTCCAGTTCAAGGACATCCAGCTCAAGCGGTCGAAGTGAGGAAGCAGCGATCAGTAGTGGTACCGACAGGCCAGAATTCGAATCCGCTCGTCAGTTACTTGATAGACAAGGCGGTGCTCATCATCGATTCGTTTGGACCAGCATCCGGCGAGCTCATGCTTGAGCGGCTCAGGTTTGCCAATGCCTCCAAACGGCTCAGTCTGGGATTCTTGAATCAAGCGAATTAATCGGAGCGCCTTCTTTCGGTCCGTGCGGACCCACCACTCCAAGTCCTCAAACCCGGCGGAATCAAATTCCAAGCTTCGCACGTGCGTCCTCGAGTGACATCCCGCCAGTTCGCTCCTTCGCGTCGAGCAAGCGCCGCCGCATAGCCTCGCTCTTAAGTAAGTAGGCCGTCTCCCGCTCCGATTCGATTTCGCGCCATAGCTCGATTGGAATGATCACGCTAATTGGCTTGCCTTCGGCGTCGGAAACGAATTGAATTTCGGACACGCTCGCCATAAAGAGCTCCACGTTTAATAAGCTCCACGTTCTCAAAATCTAAGTCTATCTTCGCGTTCGATCTCGGTCCACTTAGGGGAACCGAGCTCAGCTAAACCGACCATTGGAGAGCGATTGCCATGATCAATCCAGTTCGCGAGCAAGTCCTCCAGGTATTGGCCGAGTTGAGTAAAGTTGCCCCAGAGATCCGGCTCGGTCAACTACTAGTCAATCTCTCCTATATCGCCCGTGGTCTGTCGAACGAGTCGATCTGGGAAATGGAGGACGACGAACTGTTGGATGTCGCTAAACAACACTTGGAGCAATGGCGGTCGCGCAGTGGTGTGAGCGCCTGACCATTCGAACTCGACTTGCCCCAGGCAGTGTATACACCCCACTACCGCTTCGCCTTCGATACCAGCACATCCGACTTCACGTCGATCCCTCGCACGCGCGAGCGGAGCACCTCCACGTTGGGGGCGTAGCGCTCGGCGACCTTCAGGTCGATCCAGCCCTCTTTGACCAGCCGCAGCAGGCTGCTGGTAAAGTCGTGCATCCCCACTTCGGCGCCGCCGGCGATAATTGCCGGCAGGTCCTCGTCGCGCCCTTCGCGAATTCGGTCGGCCACGATGTTGGTGTTCAACAGCACCTCGGTCGCTGGAACGCGCTGCACCTCGGGACGAATCGAGGGCACCAGCCGCTGCGCCGCGACGGCACGCAGACTGTTTGCCAGGCTCGAGCGGATGAACGGGTGCTCTTCCGTCGGAAAGAATTCTAAGATCCGGGTAAAGGCCTGCATCGTGTCGGATGTGTGCAGAGTTACGTAAACCAGATGGCCCGTCTCGGCGGCCTGAATACCGGCCAACAGCGTCTGCCGGTCGCGCATCTCGCCGATCATGATCACGTCCGGATCCTGACGCACCGCCGCACGCAGCGCGAGCTGAAAGTCCGGCACGTCCAGCCCGATCTCCCGCTGGCTGATAAACGACATCTTCGGCTTAAAGGCATATTCAACCGGATCTTCGATCGTGATGATGTTGCACTGCCGGTGCTGGTTGATGTGGTCGATCATCGCCGCCAAGGTGGAGGACTTGCCGCTCCCGGTCACGCCGCAAATGATGATCAATCCGTCGTGGGCGCTGGCCGTGAACTGCTCATAAACCGCCGGCAGGTGCAGCTCGGTAAAGTTCGGAATCTGCGGGTTGACGCGGCGAATGGCGGCGTGCAAACCGCCGCCCGCATGGAAGACGCTGCAGCGAAAGCGGTCGCCCTGCGTGTCGTGATAAGAAAAGTCCACGCCCCCTTGCTGCGCGAGCTTCGACCGCAGGAACTCGGGCACCATGGGTGTCAGCAACTGCGTGGTGTCTTCGGCAAACAGCGGCTGAGCCTCAATCTGCCGCAGCCGCGAGGCGATCCGCAAGATCGGGGGCGAGCCGACTTTAACATGCAAGTCCGACGCCTGCACCTGCTTCATTTTCAGCAATAGCCGGTCGATCGTAATGTCGCCGAGCATGGCGATTGGATCCCGTTGGAGTTCAAGCTTTAGCTTGCCGCCGTTTGACGAGTGTAACTTCATTGCCCGCGTCGTTGTACGCCACGCTGTCCATAAACGTGTACATCAGCGTGAGTCCGCGGTCGCGCTCGCCCACGCGCTCGGCTTTTTTCGCAGTCGCATGCGCCGCATGATCAAACCCCGGACCTTCGTCGCGGACGATGAACAGCGCCTCGTCGGCCGAGAATCGCGCCCGCACGTGAATTCGCCGATCGCGATAGGGCGCCTCGTTTCGGCGCTCGCGGCTCAGTGCCGTACAATCCGCAGGCGTCAGCTCGGTCCCCAGCTCAAAACTGCCGTGATACAGCGCGTTGACAAGCGCGGCTTCCAACGCGCTGCCAATCTGCAGCGCACCAAGCGCATCGCACAACCGAATCCGCACCAAACACTGTTGCACGTGCTCGACCAGCGACGTAATCAACTCCGCGTCGTTGTCCAGCACGTAACCCGTGTCGCAATAGACCAGCGATTCCACCAGCCTCTCCGGCCGTCCCTCCGTCTGGGCGCGCCCCAATACATTCTGCAAGGTCGGCACCAGGTCCTGCGCGAGCCGGCACTTGGGAACGTAGCTCGCGGCGCCCAATCGCAGCGCTTCGGTCGCCACGGTCTCGCTGCCATGGCCGGTCATCAGAACCACGGGCAATTGCGGGTATTCGTCGCGGAGCACCCGGACTAATTCCAGGCCATCCATCCCCGGCATCAACAGATCGGTGACGACGATGTCCGGGCGCTGCTGGCGAATGATCGACAGAGCTTCCTCGCCATCCGAGGCATGGCCGACCGATAAGTGCGATTGTTTCTCAATCAGCCTCCCCGCCAACTGCCGATCGACGGCCGAATCGTCCACGACCAGAACTTCCACAACCAGTTCCATTGACATGATCGAGCCCTCGTGCGTGGCAGGACAGCGACTAAGCGCAAAGACGCTTAATGCGACGACTGCCTATCAGGATCAGTCCACGAGCCTCGATCGGTCCCGTTCAAGCGAGCGGGCGGACCTCAATCATGTGCCTCGGCCCGCCGCGACCGCTTGTCGTTCATCACAAGCGGTTCGGTCTATGATCTATTTTGATCGGACGCGGCGCGCAATGCAATTGAGTCGGCGATTGCCGAGCCCGTCGGAGTTCACAGCCATTGCGGCAAGTTCAGTCGCCAGTGTCGAGCAACGCTACGCTGCTCACCGCTTCAAACGTGCTGAACACCCTTAGCTTACTGGATATGACGTAGAACTCGTTGGAACCGCGGGACCCATTCGCCCCTGGATCAAAGGCGATATTCTCAGGATGCTCGACCACGACGCGGTCTCCATTCTCCAAGTTTAGCGCGAATGGCCGAAACGGCGCCTGACGCAACAGTCGTCTGGTTTCTTCTCGCACAACTTCCGTTCGCATTCGACCCGCCCTTTCGCCACGAAAACCGCATGCCTTGTCCGTATAAGACAGTGTAGCCGCAAGGCCCCAGGCGGTCCAATTCGGTCTTGTTGCGAATCGCCGTCGTGCGTCCTGTGTTGGCAACCGGATGCTCGTCTCTTTCATGGCTCCGCGGAGCCGGCATGTCCATGATCATTTTGTCAATAGGTTCCTGATGCCGAGCGTCGCAATGATTCGCAGCGCACTGGCTGCCTCGCGGCCGTTGATCTTCGATTGTCCCTGCTCGCGATCGGCAAAGACGATTGGCGTCTCGCCGATCCGCGCTCCGGCACGGCGAAGCATCCACAGGATTTCCTCCTGGAACGAATAACCCCGGGAGCGAATTGAATCGAGATCCAGCTTGTTGAGCGTCGCCACACGATAACAGCGGTAACCGCCGCTGCAGTCCTTGGCGCTCAACCACAGCATCCACCGCGCATAAACGTTGACCGCCCGGCTCATCAGCCGACGCCGCAACGGCCAATCCACGGTGCCGCCTCCGGACACATAACGTGAGCCGATCATCACATCGAGCGCCAGCCCGGACGGCGGATCCATTCCCGCGATTATCGCCGGCAAATAGCGGGGATGATGGCTGAAGTCCGCATCCATGTTGAGCACATGTTTATAGCCGTGCGCGATGGCGTAATTCATGCCCGCGACGATCGCCGTGCCCAAGCCGAGCTTCCCGGCACGGTGCAGGCAGCGCACACGAGGATCGGCTGCGGCCTGCTCGTCGCACCATGCTCCGGTGCCGTCCGGCGAGTTGTCGTCAACGACCAAAAAATCGACCTCGGGCGCCACGGCCAAGACTTCCGCTACTAATCGCGGCAGATTCTCGATCTCGTTGTATGTCGCCGTCATGACCAGCGTCTTGTCGGCGTTGGTAGTGGCGAGCATGGTGTAGTTCTACCCGCGGCGCAGGTTCGAGAATAGCTGCCGATATTGTCCGCGGCGGACAACGGTCACCTGATGCACGCCGGGCGGCTCGTCCTCAATGACAATCAGCTCAGGGTCGCCGCTTTTCTCTTGATCTAAATCTACGCGCTGAGCTCCCGTGACGCGGAAATCGGGCGTGAAGCTGTGGTCCGCGTATGGCGACTCCGATTCACGGGCCGACTTGCTTGTCGCTTCCTCCGCCGGCCACCAGACGATCGCCGGTGGCACGGTGCTATCGAAAGCGGCTGGCTCGTTGCCGGACAGTCTCAGTGGTCGGTCTGCATCCTCGTCCTCGTCAGTCGACTCAAGAAGATCGAGCGGCGTGGCAAGCGACAACTTGGGCGAGGCGCGCTCAGGAAGCGGTTTGAGCAGCTTGCCGAGCCTTCGCCCCTCTTCGCACTGCACTAATGGGCGGTTCGCCAACGCATCCGCCGCCGTCATTGCGAACGGGTCAATCACCAGCTCCTCTTCAACGAAAGACTCGTTGAACGGGTCATGCATGCCGAATGACGATTGCACGTGTGACCTCAATGGCGCCGCGGCAAACCCGGTCGGGCAATCCTTGTCGATTGCCGCAATCTGCTGCTCGACCTCGGCTAACCGCCGCAGCGGATCCTGCCCAGCGAAATCGGCATTTGGAGGCACGGCAGCTTGCTGAAATGGCACTGAATACGGTTCCAACCGCGACGGGCGGTCGTTGGCTCTGTCATCTGCGACCTCGGCATACTCGACTGTCTCTGGTTCCGACAGGTCGATCTCAATCTGCCCACCGTCGCTGGCCCATTCGTCGTTGTCGGCGTCCGCGAACCTGGCGTCAGTCTCGCTGGAGGATGCGGCTCTCGACTCAACTTCGGGCTCGTCGTCCAGAATACCGAATTCAATCACCTCGCCGCCTTGTCGTGTGTCGCTCTCTGCGGCACTGGATTCCCGGTTCCAAGGTGTCGGCAACTGCTGCAAGTCGGCCCAGGCCTCCTCAATCGACGCTTTGTCCAGCGACGGCGCGCCGGCGGCACAGGCCAGCAACAGAGCATGGTCGCACACCTGGTTAATCAGCCGCGGAACGCCCTGTGTCGCCTGATAGATGCCGTCGAGCGCCTCGTTGGCGAAGAGTGTCTCTGATTGTCCGCCGGCCCATTCAATCTGCGCCTTGACATACTCGCGCGTTTCGTTGCGATCGAACGCTTGCAGATAACATCGCGCCGAAATGCGCTGGTTGAAGGCGTCGAGCTTAGGACTAGTGAATCGCTCTTCCAGCGCCGATGATCCCGCGAGCACGAGCCGCACCTTCGGCTGCCCACCGCGAACCAGGTTGGTAATCAATCGCACTTCTTCCAACAACTTGAGGGGCAAAGAGTGCGCTTCGTCGATCAAGAGTAACATACCCTCCTGCCCGCCATCCGCCGTCGAAAGGTGGTCAATGAGCGTCAGTCGCAGCTCTCCCTCTTCCATGTCGCGGTACGGCAATCCAAGCTCATAGAGGATCGCCTGCAGCAGCTCGCGTCGTGTGTTGAATCGGCCACTGCCCAACAACGCGATGCCGAACCGGCCGCGAAACTGTTCCGCGAGTACCTGGACCAACAGCGACTTACCCGCCCCAGCGGGGCCGATCAAGAGCGCGGCGCCTTCGCCCCGGTCGATACAGCGGAAGAGCGTCTGCCGCGCCGATTCAATCGCCGTCGCCGGATAGTAGCAATCGGCGTCGGCGGAGGAGGTGAAAGGACGGCGGACGAGGCCGAAGAACGATTCGTACATGGTGACCCTATCCTTCGAGATCCAGGGCGAGTTCGAGCCGAACTTTACGAAGTGTTAACCAATGGCGGCAACGGAGGTATTGCCGAGGTCGCGACCAGGTGATACTAGCGCGTGCGCGATCCGTAGTGCTTCGAAAGTTGCACACTTCTAGATTCGGCAATCAAAGTGGCTAACTCCATTGCCACAGCCGCAAAGACGTGAAAGTTCTTAAAGTCTGACAGCAAGTGGTCCCCAAACGTTGAAATCGCCGGGATTTCACTCAAGTTCCGCGCCATACTGGCCGACAAGCCGATTGACTTTCGGCGGCCGTCGGCGTCCTATACAGTAGCGTGGGCTTTGCCCACCACAATCTTAAAGTTCGTTCTGCCCATCATGCCATGACGTTCGTCCTCGGCGGGCAAAGCCCACCCTACTCATGTTCAAAGTCAAGATTTGCGGCGTTCGACGAGCCGAAGACCTGCCTCATATCGCGGCGGCGGGAGCGGACGCTGTTGGGCTGAACTTCTATCCGCAAAGCAAGCGATACCTGCCGCTCGAAGAGGCTACCTCCGTTGCCGCGGCCGTACCCGCAGGCGTCGCCCGCGTAGGTGTGTTTGTCAATGCGTCGACCCCTGAGATTCTGGCCGCCGCGGAACAATGCAGGCTCGTTTACTTGCAGCTCCACGGCGACGAGTCGCCCTTCCAGCTCGCGGAGCTACGGGCTTGGCCAGTTATTAAGGCATTCCGCTTTCGAGCCGAAGGCTGGACCCCGATCGAGAAGTACATCGCCGAGTGCAAACGTCACGGCGTCCTGCCCGTCGCGGTACTGATCGACTCACCGGGCACAGCCGGCAGCTATGGCGGCACGGGCGCCGCCGTTGATTGGCAAGCGCTGGCCGACTGGCGCTCGCACATCGACTTGCCGTTGATTCTTGCCGGCGGCCTCACGCCGGAGAATGTGGCTGAGGCGATCTCGGTGGTCGGGCCATCAGCGGTCGATACAGCCAGCGGCGTCGAGTCGCCGGACGGGTATAAGAATGCCGTTGCAACACGCAATTTCGTTGCATCCGCGCGATCTGCGTTGTGACAGCGGCTGAGCGGACCCGGTAACCGTAAGGGCCGCTTGCCGCCTTGCGCGTCGGCATCTAAGATGTAAATTCTTGTTGACCGGCCGCAATCCGGCGCTCCCGCGCCCGGTCGCGTCCGCGGCGATTCCTGACCTCCTGCAAGTCGCTGACTTGCAGCTACTGAACCCTGAACCCCGAACGCTGAACCCTCTCATGTCCCAGGCCGCTACTGAACGTCTTCCCTATAAAGTTGCCGATATGTCGCTGGCCGATCTCGGCCGCCGCAAGATCATGCTGGCCGAGAATGAGATGCCCGGGTTGATGTCACTGCGCGAGAAATACGGCCAGACGAAGCCGCTGACCGGCGCTCGCATCGCCGGCTGCCTGCACATGACGATCGAGACGGCGGTGTTGATCGAGACGCTCACCGCCTTGGGCGCCGAAGTCACCTGGTCGAGTTGCAACAAGTTCAGCACGCAAGACGAAGCCGCCGCGGCCATCGCCAAGACCGGCGTCCCAGTCTTCGCCTGGAAGGGCGAGACCGATGAGGAGTTCGACTGGTGCATCGAGCAGTCGCTCTTCTTCCCGTCGGGCGAGCCCTTGAACATGATCCTCGACGACGGCGGCGACCTGACCGCCATGGTCCATCAGCGGTTTCCCGAGCTGCTCGAGGGCATTCGCGGCCTAAGCGAAGAGACGACCACCGGCGTACATCGGCTGTATCAGATGCACGCGCGCGGTGAGTTGAAGTGCCCGGCAATCAACGTCAACGACTCGGTGACGAAGAGCAAGTTCGACAACCTCTACGGCTGCCGCGAGTCGCTGGCTGACGGCATCAAACGGGCCACTGACGTGATGATTGCCGGCAAAGTTGTCGTCGTGGGCGGTTACGGCGACGTCGGCAAGGGTTGTGCCCACAGCATGCGCACGCTCGGCGCCCGGGTGATCATCACCGAAATCGATCCGATCATTGCACTCCAGGCGGCAATGGAGGGATACGAAGTCACGACGATGGAAGAGGCGGCTCCGCGCGGCGATATTTTTGTCACCGCCACCGGCTGCTGCGACATTATCCGGCCGGAGCACATGGAGGCGATGAAAAACGACGCCATTGTCTGCAACATCGGCCACTTTGACATCGAGATCGACATGGCCTGGCTCGAAGGGCAGGTCAAAGCGAAGAAGGTAAAAAAACTCAACATCAAGCCGCTGGTCGATCGCTACACGTTCGCCGACGGGCACTCGATCTTGATCCTCGCCGAAGGGCGGCTGGTAAACCTCGGCTGCGCAACCGGGCACCCGTCGTTTGTGATGAGCACGTCATTCACCAACCAGGTGCTCGCGCAATTGGAGCTATGGCAGAACACCGACAAGTACGACGTCGGCGTCTACACGCTTCCCAAATCGCTCGACGAAGAAGTCGCGCGGCTGCATCTGCCGAAGCTGGGCGTGAAGCTCACCAAGCTCACGCAGAAGCAGTGCGAGTATCTGGGCATTTGCGAGACGGGGCCGTACAAGCCGGAGTTTTATCGATACTAACAAGCCCCGGAGGGGCGGCATTCGCTAGCCGGGGGCGCAAGCCCCCGGACTCGACGCAAAAACAAGAAATGAGCCTCGGAGGGGCGACATTGTTTGGCATTGATCGCTGCCTGCAATGGGTCATCCCGCGCTTTCATTTCTGCTCTGCGTCGCGGCGGCCCACACAATTGCCATTGCTATTTATCCCGCCCTGCGACGTGGCGGCGTCTCGGCGGTCCTCACCGTTGTCCCGGGTGCCATTGCGATCATCGCTTGTCTATTCATCATCCCGCCCGAATTCCGTATCCATCGGGGCATCGCGGCCCTTTTTTGCGTCGATCTTTTCTTCCGCCTGATCGACTTCACGCGGCAGAATCTGAGTGGCGAACTGCAGCCAATTCGTTGGTCCCACTACTGCCGCTTCTTGATTCCGTTCCCATTCCTGCTCGTCGTCTTCGGGCGAAAAGATCGCAGCCTTCGGCCGGATCAACGGTCCGGCACTGATCTTTTCCGCGTCGCATTGGGAAGCATCGGCGTTACACTTGGCCTCGTCCTCGTTTTCACCGCCGAGCGGAGCTACACGCTGCAATCCTCCTTCGCCTTCGACCACGTGGCGAAGCTGTTCATCTTCGTGCTCACGGTCGAATCGCTCGCTCAAACCCTCTGCGGCGTCGAGCGACTTGCCGGATTCGACACGACCCCGATCATCGATCGAGGTTTCCTCGCGCGAACTCCGGCGGAGTTCTGGCGCCGCTATAACAATCGCGTTCAGCCCTGGCTCTACTGGAATGTCTTCGTGCCAGCGGGCGGCCGCCGCGCTCCCATCCGCGGCGTCTGGGTGACATTCCTCGTCAGCGCGATCTTCCATGAGCTCGCCTTCGCCTTCGCCACGTCGCGATTCACTGGATATCAATTCACGTTTTTCCTGATCCAGGTCCCCGCCGTTATCGCTTCGCCCGCGCTCGACCGCCTCGTCCTCGGTTGGCCCGTTCTTGGATCAACCATCGCCCGCACCGCAACCATCCTTTGGATCGGCGCCACCTCCATCTTCTTCTTCCATGGCGTCGATCTCATCTTCCCGTTCGTCTACACCAGTGAGCCGTGGCTGCCATGAACTGTAACTACTCCGGTGCAGTGCACTTCCATCGATTTGGATCCAAGATTGAACACGTATCATCGTAACACATGTACTCACATCGATCCCATTTTGCCACATTGTTCTCCCCGTAGTTGCAGTCGTGACGCAATGGGAAGGGGGTGCATTCCCGTTTTGCGGACGTGATGTGCTAGCACGCATTAAAGGTCCTGG
>JBBDYH010000111.1:0-18560 GCA_040901795.1 Pirellulales bacterium | reverse complement strand
CGCATAAAAAAACCCGCCGACGGCCTGTCAGGGCGGCCTTCGACGGGTTTCCACCGCGGGAGTATTCCTGACGCTTCGTGCGGTGTCCCTGCCTGCCCGCCGGCGGTGAAGCAGCCGCACCAGCACGGACAGGCGATTCAAGTATAGGTCATGTTTTGGCGTGAGGCGGGCGGGCAAAGACTGGGAGACTGGGAGACGGGGAGACGGGGAGACTGAGAGACGTGCTTGCCCAGCTTGCCTTGTGAGGGTTATGCGGTCTCCCTAGAATCCGCGACCCATTCGAGGCGCGGCGTCGCCCCGTGGCTGCTGACCACTGACCACTGACCACCGACCACTCGTCCCATGATCGACGTTCGTCAAATCACTGCGCTGCATGCCAATACTGTCCGCCTTTGGCACTCGCAGCCGGTCGATAATCCACATCGGGAATTCCAGTACATCGTTTGCGAGCAGCACAAGTACAACTTTCTGTTGTGGCACGAGGAGGACCTTGCACGCAGCCGCGAAGCCAGTGACCAAGAGATCGCTCAGGTGAAGCGGAACATCGACCAGCTCAACCAGAAACGGAACGACTGGATCGAGCGCGTCGACGATGCAGTAAAGCGCGTGCTCGACGAGCGCGGGATTGTCCCCTCAGCCGGCGCGAAGTGGAACACCGAGACGCCCGGGGCGACGATCGATCGGCTCTCGATCTTGGCCTTGCGGATTTACCACATGGAAGAACAGGCCGAGCGAAGTGACGCGACGCCGGAGCACATCGCCAGGTCCCAAGACAAGCTAGTTGTGCTCCGCGCCCAGCAGGAAGATCTTTCCACCGCGCTCGGTGAGCTACTTGCCGAACTCTTCGCCGGCCGCAAACGGCTGAAGCTCTACCGGCAGATGAAGATGTATAATGATCCTACACTGAACCCGTATCTCTACAACGCGGGTTCGCTGCGGAAAGCCGGCTGAGTCAGGAGACCGCGGTTCTACCCGGTTCTCCGCCACCGTTAGCCCACGCTCTCCCTACCGTCTGCGGGTTTCGGACGGCGAACCCCAACGCCGCAAATAAACGGCGTTTGCTTGTTTCCGCACCACGGGACCGGTATAAACGGCGGCGTGACCGTCGCCGACGAGATCGACGTCGACTTTGAGTTCTTCGAGCTCCGCTCGCCGCCGAGCACCAACGCTGATGAGTGAACCAAAGTGTCACGAAGACCTGCCATGCCTCGCTTGATTAGTCTCCTCTCAGTTCTTGCACTGTTTCTAGCGCCGTATCGGGCGTCGGCGGCCGATGCGAAGCCCAACATCGTCATCATCCTCGCCGACGACCTCGGCTATCACGATTCGTCGCCGTATAGGTCGGACGATGTGCGCACGCCAAACTTCAAGCGGTTCGCCGAGGCGGGGTGCAAGTTTACGCACGTCTTTGTCGCATCGCCAAGCTGTGCCCCCAGCCGGGCCGCTCTGCTGACGGGCCTCATGCCCGCGCGCAACGGGGCCGAAGCCAACCACGCGCGTCCGCGCGCCGACATTAAGAAGTGGCCGGCCTACTTCAAAGACCTCGGCTACGAAACGGCTGCCTTTGGCAAAGTGGCTCACTACAAGCACGGTGACCTCTACGGGTTCGACACCGTCGACGAGCGCGGGCAAAGCGCCGAAGCCGTCGGGGAGTTTCTCGCGAAGCGCGATCGCAAAAAGCCGCTCTGCCTATTGGTGGGCACACACGATCCGCACGTCCCGTGGCCGGAAAACGACGGCTACGACGCGGCGACCATCGAGCCGCCATCGACTCACGTCGATACGCCGCAGACGCGCGCGTATCGCGCTCAGTACTACACCGCCGTCTCGCGGGCCGATTCGTGGCTGGGCGAGGTGTTCGACCTGACCCGCGAAAAGCTTGGACCAAACACGCTGTTCGTATTCACCAGCGATCATGGCGCACAATGGCCCTTCGGCAAGTGGAACCTTTACGATGCGGGAATCCGTGTTCCCTTTCTGGCGGTGTGGCCTGACGTCATCGAGCCGGGCGCCTCGTGCGATGCGCTCGTTAGCTGGGTCGACCTGCTGCCGACGTTGGTCGAGGTCGCCGGCGGTTCTGCGCCGCGGGGCCTCGATGGGCGTTCGTTTGCAGCGATCCTTCGAGGCCAGAGCGATGTGCACCTCGACCGCATCTTCGCCACGCATACTAATGACGGCAACATGAACGTGTACCCCTGCCGCTGCGTGCGAACGCGCGAGTGGAAATACATCCTCAATCTGCATCCTGAGTGGGAGCACACCACGCACATCGATCGGGCCAAGCCACGTGATGGCCTCGGCTATTGGACGAGTTGGGTGAAACAAGCGATGACCGATCGGGCGGCGGCCGCCATCGTCAAGCGCTACCACCAGCGGCCGCGCGAAGAGCTGTACGACCTTACTGCCGATCCGCACGAGCAGCACAACATCGCCGGCGACCGGCGCAATGCAGAACGCCTTGCACAGATGCGCGCCGACATCGAGCGCTGGATGCAGGATCAAAGCGATACGCAAAAAGTGTTCGGCAAGCCGCGAACGCTCGGAGAATCCGCACTGAGCGGCGAACGTTGACCTGAGGAAGGGATCGATTTATGCACCGACGGCTGCTGAATGTCTGTTGTCTCTTGCTGTTTGTCACGGCGTTCGACACTGGGTATGGGCCGAGCCCGCTGCGGCGGACGTTTGCGCATTCGCATTGAATTTCGCCGAAAATAATTAAATCACGGAAAACGCGCAATGATCGTGGGTCTTCGAACGACCGTCGTTGCCGCAACATCTTGTGACCCCGGATGATCGGGCGATTCGAGCGAATCGGCAGCGGAGCACCCTTGCGCTTTTGAATGCGCCTTATTGCGCGGAGACACGGCGTTCGGCGATTTTTTTCTCACATGGATTGCGGCAAAAAAAAACGCGGTTTGTGGGAACAAATTGCCGGCGGCGGGATCGCGGGCAACGACTTCAACTCTTGGCCGTGGCACGGCTTCGGTCGAACGCGATGAGTGGAAGGCGGGTAATTTACTTCCCATCTGGTGCGAACTGGATGCAGATGTTAAACCGCCAAGATCGACAAGACTCCGGAGGTCAGAACAGAAGGACGCGAAGGAAACAAAGACGGGGTGAGCCGCGAATTCACGCGAATCAGACAACCCTTGGGAGGAGATCTCTCGCAAAGGCGCAAAGCCCGCTAAGGGAAACGGCAGAACTCAACCGCCGAGACGCCGAGTGTCTTCGGCTTCGAAACGTCGGCTTAACCACGGAGACACTGAGGCCCAGAGATTCTCTAAGGAAGCCAGGTCGCCACGGCGACTCGCGGTGGCGAGAATCCAAGAAGACTTGGCACGCTTTGACCTTGCTGCGGTATGGCTGCGCAACGCGCGAGGGCGTGGAGGGCGCAGCTTTCGAGATTTCAAAGAGCAAACTAGCGCAGTGGAAGCGAACCCCTTCGACAGGCCTCAGGCTCACAGGGGCCCCTTCGACTTGCTCAGGACAACTGCACTTGAGGGTGGGGTATCGCTGCGCGGGCCCCAGAGATGCTTAGTGTACACAATATCACATAATTTGTCAAGGGCAAAAGTGGGGCCAAATGGACGACAAGAGCGGCGTGCGGAATCTGGAGAACGGAATTGGGGGTCGGCCCATGCTTGCCAGCAAAGAGCCAAAACTGACACAGCCCCCGCCGCTCAATCAAGTCCGGTCCGAGAAGGACGAAATTCTCGCTGGCGAGAAGTTTCCTGACGGGAACAAAATACTATCCGGAGCCCGCTGCAAGCCTGTTCGCCCCAGGGCGAAGGGCGCGTACGTCTGGGGTCAATCCGGTGATGACGCGACTTCGGAGTCGTCGCGCAACTTTGCGATACGCAAGTCACATTCGATTGAGTGCCACGGCGGGTCCTCAGCCTCCAATATTGCTACCGGATTGCGGAACCATTCGACATCGGATCGACCGTCAGGTAGCCGGGAAGCCCAACTCACCCAAGCAATCCAGTACGAGTTTTCTAGCTCACGTGCGACTTCATATTCATTGCGCGTCCAAATAAACCACGAACGCGGACCTGCAGAAGATTTCACTTCGATGTAACGGGGGGCACCCGTTAGCTCGAAGGATAAGACATCGTACCCTGCCGTCACATCGTCGTCCGATATACGAATCACACCGTTCGCCAGCTCATTCAATCCGGCGGCGCGCAGCCGAGCCCGCTCCAATGCAACGATCAGCTCCTCGGCGAGACGGGATCGCTCGCGCTGTGCGGCGAGGCGTTGATCGAGTTCGGCTTGTGAAAGTGGCCGCTGGCGAACAGTGGCATCTGTGACAAACGGAAACAACGCCTCCTCGACGACAAACGTTTCGTCGATATGTTGGGCCAGTCGCAAATGTTGTAGCCAAATCCAGGCCGGATTGCGTTGCTCGTGCACAGGGACTTCTTGCCATTCGACGGTGCCAACATTGTCTCGCACAAAGACAAATGAAAAACAGCGCTCCAACGGGAGTCGGAATTCATCTAGCGTGAGCATCCTCTCAAATAGGAAAATGCCGATTGCTTTCGTGAGTTGTTCAAGCCCCAAATCGCTTTCCGCGCACGTTTCATGAAATCCGGTGATCAGTGTTATCTGGTCGTTCTCGTGCTCGGTAATTAGGCCCAGGTTTCGAAGTCCCAGAAAACCGGAGCGGGGATCAGGAAACCGCGCCGTCATCGCGGCGGTTTGCCGAGCCCAGTACGACAGTTCATCTTCAGTGGCGGCGCTGAATTTGTGCTGCTTCCAGACGCAAAGGATGCGCGCAAGTTCGGGAAACATTTTCCCTTTGTCGTCGAATGCGCCGAACGTCGGGTCGTCATTGTCGTCCATGATCGGTACGGATCTCGTCGAGAACCTCCGCAAACAACTCGTCAATGCCTTCGAGGTCTTCCAGATCGAAAAATCCCTGGTGCTGTTCGTCGTCGAAACCAATGACCGGCATTGGGTCGTCTAAGAGGCGGAATAACCGTTCCTGCCGATCACTGAGCCGACGGTTTAAGACGCGTTCAATGGCACAGGGCAGATAAGGGACTTCGACGTGTGCGGTCTTCCCTGGTGGCATTCCCTGGCGGTGAATCCGGTCCAGGGACTGAATGAAGTGGGCCGCGTTGAAGCTGCGCTCCAAGTAAAGGGCGTGCTGGCACACGCGATGCAATGAGATGGACTCTGCACACGCAGCAGCGTTCGCAATAAGGATTCGGCGATCGGGATCTGTCTTGAACAGCGTGATGCGCTGCTCCCGCGTCGCTTCACCGGATTCGTCGTCCTCCGCCTCGTACGGCGGGACCGCGCCCGTAATGCACAGCGGCCGCAGGTCACTGAGTCTCTCGGCCAGCAGGTCGACGTTGCCGAGAAAGACAGTCCAGATAACGACTTTTTCGTTCGCAGCAATAAGCTCACGCGCACTGCGTTCCACGTACGCAACTTTCGCGGAAACGACCTTGTTATCACGATAAAGACGAAGAATTGCGGCCAGATCGCTATCGATATCACTCAAAGGGACGATTTCAGCGTCGGTCACCGTTGCGTGAGACGCCTCGTCGTCTTCCGTTGCGACCACGTCACGAGGGTCGAGTGCATTGGCGAGGAGCAGTGGGTTGCTTGCGGCCTGCAAGAGCCGGATGACCCTCGCCCGTCGCCACCGGCGGACGTGCCGCTGGTCGACTGGGCGTAGTAGCTGTGCTTCCTCCAGTGTCTTTCGCTCGATCAGACGTAGCATGAGACGTTGCGTCTGTGGGACCTCCTCCGCCGGGATGGATGGATACTTGTCATCAATCGGGAGAAGACCGAGGTCCTGCTTGCATGTCCGATGGAAGAACGGCGCCAGGACCGTGCGTAGTTCTTCACAGACGACGGAGATTGGTCGCTTGCATCGCAATTCGTGCTGCTGAGCGTTGCCCAGCAGTGATTCGGTCGGCCAAAGGAATGTGAAGAGACTCCAGAGGTCCTCTGGGGAACGTGGCATCGGTGTCCCTGTGAGGACGAGTCGCCGCGTCGCGTCGGGGGCAAGGGCACGTACTGTGGCCGCTAATGCGCCGCTCATTGATTTGACGTAGTGGGCTTCATCCAACACGAGGAGCCACGGCCGGCGACCGAGCGCCACTTTGATCGCTCGTTCCTCCCTCCATGCCGTGTGGTAACTGCACAGCACAACATCCGACTGATGAGCTCGGTCCAATTGATGCTGGCGTTCGCGTGGCGTGCCGCGAACGCGTAGCGCGTCCGAAGGTTTCCCGAAGCATGCCTCGAACTCGTCCTCCCACGGCCGAAAGCAGCTGAGAGGGCCAATGATCCAGAGACCCAGTTGTGGTTCAGTTCGTCGAGCGAGAGCCCAGTAGGCGAGTGCCACGGTTGTCTTACCAGCACCGGGGACTGAAAATTCTGCGCCGTTGCGCACTTGTAGGTGCCGCTGAACGGCTCGTTGTTGGTAATCGAGCAATTTGCGTGCGGTTGCGAATTCCGGCAGTTTCGCCTTCACCCCAAAAGCGGCGACCTTACCGGCGCGAATAGCGTCAAGCAGTGATCGCTCTTGTTCACCCGCTTGCTGTGCAGCGAATATTTCCTCGGCGAGTTTGTATTGCAGCTCCAGCCGATCGAGAATGCCTACCAGCAGGGTGAGCGTTTCGAGCTTATTGCGGTAAGGAAGGACGGTCACACCATCTGCCCACTCTCGCCCTCGCTGCAGGCCCTCTAACGTAAGTTCCATTCGCAGTTCCCGAGCAGCAGCTTCATCGCCGCTGTCCCACGTTACGGAATAGCCTTCGTCGTTGCTGCGGATTTGAAACATCGCGCGGTGCTCATGTCAAACTTATGCCTTCAGGTGCTTCCTGCAGGCAGGAATCGCCTTTTGAACTTCATCAAGCACCTCAAGAACGAGGGCCCGGTCGTCGGGCGATAAACTCTTCCGCGTTGCCGGTTTCTGCAACTCAGCATCCAGTGCCTTGAAATCACCGCGCGTACGCTCCGCCAGCTTGCGCATCGAGTGCTGATTACCCGTAGCTTCCATCTGTCGCTTGAAGCCTTCTGTTGCCGCTTCGGCCTTTGAACGGTCGACGGCCGGCATCTTTGGGGCTGGTTTGCTCGATGGCTTGCCCGGTGCGGATATCTTGACGGCCGCCTTCTTCGTAGGAGGCGCTGACTTCTGGTGGGCGGCCTTCAAATCTTCGCGGATGGTGCGGGGATCAGGATATGTATTCAACAGCACTTCCAGCGCGGGCATATTCGCTCGGCGGGATTTTGGCCCTTTCTTCTTTGGGTCGCCGCCGAGCGCGTGGTAGATAATACGCAGATCATAATTGTCCATCACTTCCTGATCGATCTGGTAGAAGAGTACGGCCTTCAACTTGGCGACAAACTTCGGGTCGAGCTGATGATTTTCGGCCGCGCGAACGATCTTGGTCGCTTCGAGGAAATCTTCGCTCACCTGTCCGATTTGGTCGTATGCCTCGGATTGATCGATGAAGTCGAGGTATTCGTCAATGAGCCGAAGGCGCGAGTCCATCTCTTGGACATCTGCTTCGGTCTTTCCATAGATCGCTTGCGCAACCAGTTTCACCGGCGACATGTGGGCCGGCACCTGCTTGTGTTTAATCATCTGCTCATACATGCGCAGTCCCTGCCGGACCTTCAGAAGCTCGTTTACGGGTGAGTAGTCCCACCGCTCGTTCATGCCGAGCTGCAAGCCAGCCTCAATCCGCCATCGGTCTTCCTCCGTCGTCTCATCTGGGAGGATGACTGCCTCGAACAGCCGGAATTTGCTCGCGTTTTTCGATTTCTTCCAAAGACGGCGCAGGGCAGCGAGCCGTCGATTGCCGTCAAGTACGCCGCCATCCTGCAGTACGACACCGGGGCGGAGCTGGTCGCGAGCTTCGATATCCTCAATGAGCTTGTCGAATGCTGCTTTATCGCGAGACGTATCCTGATGCTCTCCCGCGAGCATCTGCTCGATCTTCTCCTTCCACTTGTCTTCGCGCGCGTCAATTGCAACTCCGGGGTTCTCCTGTCGCAGTCGGATCATCCGATCGGCATAGCGTCCGTTTTCAATGTTGAAGTACAGGTGTTCAAGCGGAATCTGGTGCACCTCTAAGTCTCGCTTCTTGCCGGCGATCCAGTGCCGCTCGATCCGCGCAGTTGCCGAGGCGACCTTGTATAGATTCACTGCCATGCGGTTACCCGGTACAGAAGGAAAGTTCAGAGTACGGCTTAGTGATCGAGTTTCGTCATGCAAATGCCGAGCGACGTTGGATGAAGTCCGCGAATGGAAAACTCGCGGATGACGAGAGACCGTGCGAGGCTCGCTTCATCGGGAGGCCCAAAAAACAACTTCCGCTTCCGGATTTTGGTGCGCCATGCTGCGGCTCGCGCGCTCGCGGACGTTGCAATATGTGTAAGAACGCGACTGGTGGGACGCTTCAACTTGCCTCGGGCCCCCCGGTCGCAAACGAACACGCTGTCCCACTTGATGCTTCCTTCATAACTATGGAAACCGCTTCGGCCCTCGGAGCGGATGGGAAACACCGTTTCGACCTGAAACCCGGCGAGCAGTAATCCGTACCCAAGGCATGCCCATGCTTTGTCCGTTCGATGGTGGAACGTGAAGGCGAGTTTTGAATCTGGTTTCGCAACGCGGTGACATTCACGGAAAATTGTCGCGAGGTTATCGCGGTAGACGCGTTCGGCCTTTTTTCCTTCGGCGCCTCTGCGCTTACCAGCGAAGAGGGCACCGGACATCGGTGTATGCGTTTGGCGGTATCCGCAGTAGTCGCGACCCAGCAGTTCCTTTAACCAAACGTGATAAAAGTCGGACAGTTCCGAGTAGGAGATATTGTCGAAATATGGTGGGTCGGTAAGGAGAAAGTCCACGGACTCATCGTCAATGACGGACAAATCGATGGAACTTCGATTGAGCACGCGAGTCGAGGGGCGTGCTGGAGGATCCGCGATAACGGTGGGACTCTGTGGCTTCACATAGACCCGCACGGGGTCCCGGCGCCCGCGGTAGCGGAATTCGTAGGGAGCTTGAATATACTCCTTTCCGGCGACCACAGCGCGGACTGTGTTCCGGAACGATCCGCGGCCGATCGCCAGTCCCCACACGTTGCCTTCGACGGGGCGAGAGATTTTCCTGTAGGAATGAACGCCGAACAGGGGAGTGAGTCGACGGTAGCCAAAGGCGTAGCCGCAGAACATGTTGTTCGTTGCGAGCGCCTGCGAAAACGCAAGCCCCAACAATTGACGCACTGCCTTGTCCTTTAGCTTCCGGATTTCTGCACCGATGAGTCCCAGGCAGTAGAGCTGCCGATCGTTAAACATCTCGCGGTATCGTCGATAACCGTAGAGTAGCGGGCGACTATCGACACGTCCTTTCGTCGGGATTCGCGCATCAGGTATTGGGAACCTTTTCTTGTTGGCACTGAACAAGTCGCACGCTTTGGCGTACAGTTCTAGGTCGCGGTTGGTTACAGTCGCAAATCCACGCTCTTCGGACTTCGTGAAGTACTCCAGCGCCATTAACCGGGGGAAGGCCAGCCCCTGTCGATACAGTTGATGGAGCGAATGGACGCTGTGGCAGGAGGGACAATCGTAGCGCCCATTGGCGACAGGAGCACGGCCAAGCTGAATGCGCACTTTACAGCCGGAGCAGGTGCATGTGGCGGCGTTAAGTCGAGTGGTTGTGATCGCATTGCAATGCGGGCAGATTACAGTCTGCGTACGCGTCGGAGTGTCGTACGCCAATTGATAGGTCGGATGACCATCGTGCTGCGCTTTGCACTTTGGACAGGTAACGCGGTCAACCCAAAAATAGTAAACAACATCAACATCCTTGCCGCCGATTCGTGTGCGGTAGAGTGACTGAATCTTCTCAGCGACCGTCGACTCAATTTTTTGATAACTCGACCGGATGACAGCGGGATCGACCGGCAGAAGCTCCATGGCGGTAACGAAGCATGCAACTGGATCGATGTCAACTCCGATGCACGTTGCACCCAGCTTCGATGCTTCAACGAGGCTCGTGCCGCCGCCAAGAAAAGGATCCAGAACTGTAAATCCGCTGGGCAACTGCTTTTGCGAGTAAAAGTCCTCCCAGAATTCACCCAGATCCTTTTGGCCCGTTTGCAGCCCCTCTGTGATTAGAAGCATCCGAAACACGGCACCGAGTCGGCGCGCCCACCACTTGTGCATTGTGTAGATAGGGCGCTTGCAATTGCCTTCTCTTAGCGCAAGCCTCGATACCTCAATTGTGGGATAATGGTTGGCAAGTGGCGAATGGTTGCGCGCCATGTTGTGCAAGTTTCCAGGATTCCCTTCCTTGTTATGCGATGATTGTCGAAAGTCTGCCGGCTTAAGTCAATAAGTCTTGGTCCACGATGGGTTTGCGTTGATGCAGGCGAGCGACGCCGTCAAAGCGTGCGGCCGGCGAACGGCGCAGCGCCCACGGCATTGCGGGCCGACGTGGGCGGCGGAATTCAGTGCTGCTTCCCAGACCCACGCGCGGCCGGCGCCTGCGCGGTGAGTGTACATCGTGGCCGACGTGCGGCCAGTGACGCGGAGCATCGCGGTGTGCGTTCCCACGGGGGACTTGCCTCTGTTCAGCGATTACGCGGCGTGGCGGAGGCGTCGGCTGGTTTCCACATTGCTCCGCCCAGGCGAGCTGGGCGGTGGCTGCTATGGGACGCCCCTGAACCCAGCGATTAGAATGGGCCATCTTTTCCAAGGTTTCCATGTCGGAAGACCACGCCAAGACTCCAGCAGCCCCCTCGGGGCCGACGGCGCTGAAGCGGGGAATCAGCCCGGCGCTGTTGCTTTTGTTTATTGTCGGCGACATGGTCGGCGGCGGAATCTATGCCCTGGTCGGCCAAGTGGCGGCGATTACGGGCGGCGCCGTCTGGTCGGCGTTCCTGCTCGCTCTGACGCTGGCCTTGTTCACGGCGTTCGCCTATGCCGAGCTCGTGACGAAGTACCCGCGGGCCGGAGGCGCCGCCTATTACGTCCACCGCGCGTTTCGGATGCCGTTCCTCAGTTTCCTCGTGGCCTTTGCCGTGGTCATGTCGGGCATTACGTCGGCCTCGGCGCTGGCGATCGCGTTTGCCGGCGACTACCTGGCCGCGTTCTTCGATCCGCCCACCGTGCTCGTGGCGATGCTATTCATCCTGATTCTGGCCTGGATCAACCACCGCGGCATCACCGAGTCGGTGATGGTCAACGCGGTCTTCACGCTGATCGAACTGGCGGGCCTGTTGCTGATCGTGGCGATTGGCGTCGCGACTCTTGCCGCGGGGATGGGCGAACCGGCCCGAGCGCTCCAGTTCAAAGAGGGCATCAGCGTCCCTTGGGCCATGCTGGCGGGCGCCGGCCTTGCGTTCTACGCCCTGATCGGCTTTGAGGATTCGGTCAACGTGGCCGAGGAGACGCACGAGCCCAGCCGCACTTTTCCGCCGGCACTCTTCGGCGGCATCGCGCTGGTGGGTCTGATCTATCTGCTGGTCACGCTATCGGCGTCGACGGTGGTTCCCACCGCCCAACTGGCGCAATCGAGCGGCCCGTTGCTCGAAGTCGTGAAGGAGGGGCCGATCCGCGTTCCTGAGAGGTTGTTCGCGCTGATCGCGCTGTTCGCGCTCGCCAATAGCGCGCTGATCAACATGATCATGGCGTCGCGCTTGATCTACGGCATGAGCGCCGAGGGCATAATGCCCTCGTTCCTCGCCAAAGTGCATCCACGGCGGCGGACGCCTTGGGTGGCGATCCTCTTTACCACGCTGGTGGCGATGGGCCTGATCGCCACCGGCGATGTCGGCCAGCTTGCGCGCACGACCGTCGTGCTGCTGCTCTTGGCCTTCATCGTCGTCAATATCTCAGTGCTGGTGCTCCGCCGGGACAAGGTCGAGCACGACCACTTCCGCGCGCCCATGGCGTTTCCCCTTCTGGGCATACTCGTCTGCGCGGGCTTGCTCGCCCAGCAGGACGCCCACATCTGGCTGCGCGCCGCGGCCCTGTTGGCGCTGGGTGCCGTCCTCTACGGCGTCAACGTCCTTGTGAAACACCGCCTGGACCGCGGAAAAACCAGACGCTAATACGTGGCGGCGGGGTGGCTGGCGGCTGAGCCACAGCGGCCGTTGGCCCTCTAACTTATCATCGCTTTCGATTTCAATCCGCTCTGAAGCGCGGTAAAGTTTGAACTTGGAGAATCCGTTCAGTCTGCAAGCCCATAATCTCGCGACGCATTCCATGCCACGTCCGCTCATCCTTCTCGCATTGCTAATGGCAAAGTTCGCGGCCTTCGACGCCACCGCCGCCGAACCCGCTCGGCCCAACATTGTCGTCATCCTTGCCGACGACATGGGGTTTTCCGACTTGGGCTGCTACGGCGGTGAGATACAGACACCCAACCTCGACGCCCTCGCCGCCGGCGGACTGCGCTTTACACAGTTCTATAACACCGCCCGCTGCTGCCCGACGCGCGCCAGCCTGCTCACTGGCTTGTACCCGCACCAGGCCGGCGTCGGACACATGATGGCCGATCTCGGTTTCGACGGCTACCGTGGCGACCTCAACATGCGCTGCCGCACGATCCCCGAAGTGCTCAAGCCCGCCGGATACCGCAGCTACGCCGTGGGCAAATGGCACATCACACGATTCGCCGCGGCCAACGGCCCCAAGCACAGTTGGCCGCTCGCCCGCGGCTTCGACCGGTTCTATGGAACGATCCATGGCGGCGGCAGCTACTACGATCCGTCGTCGCTGGTCCGCGACAACACCATGATCTCGCCCTATGCCGATCCGCAATACCAGCCTCAGACCTTCTACTACACCGATGCCATATCCGATCACGCCGTGAGATTCGTTGCCGAACACGAGAAGGAGCACGGCGACAAGCCGTTCTTCCTCTACGTCGCCTACACTGCGGCCCACTGGCCGATGCATGCCCTGCCGGAGGACATCGCCAAGTATGACGGAAAATACGATGCCGGATATGAGCCCGTCCGCCAGGCTCGCTTCAAAAAAGCCGTCAGCCTGCGGCTGATTGATTCAAGTCAGCCCATGACACCTACGGCGCAAGACTGGGACACGGTCGCCGACAAAGAATGGGAAGCCGCCGGCATGGAGATTTATGCGGCGATGGTCGATCGGATGGACCAGGGCATCGGCAAGCTCATCGCCGAGCTCAAGCGGACCAACCAGTTCGATAACACGCTGATCCTCTTCCTGCAGGACAACGGCGGCTGCGCCGAAAACATGGGCCGCGTCCCGCAAAAGAATCATCCGAACATCGTGCGTCCTGATGAGCCGACGCTTCCGCCGATGAAGCCCACCGACTTCGCCGCCGCCGGCAGTGTTCCGGCTCAGACGCGAGACGGCTACCCCGTTCGGATGGGCAACAAGGTGTTCCCCGGCCCGGCCGACACCTACGTCGCCTATGGCCGCGGCTGGGCAAACGTGTCGAACACGCCCTTTCGCGAATACAAGCACTGGGTCCACGAGGGCGGCATCAGTACGCCGCTCATTGCCAACTGGCCGGCCGGCATCGAGGCACGAGGTGAGCTGCGCCGCGAGCCGGGGCACCTGATCGACATCATGGCGACATGTGTCGAGCTATCCGGCGCGAAATACCTGGCCGACGCCCCATCGCTGGAGGGCCGCAGTCTCGTTCCTGTCTTCACAGGCCAACCGCTCGACCGCGATGCATTATTCTGGGAACACGAAGGCAACCGCGCAGTCCGAGTTGACGATTGGAAGTTAGTCGCCAAAAACAAACAACCTTGGGAGCTGTACAACCTCCAGTCCGACCGGACGGAGCTGAACGACCTTGCCGCGGGCATGCCCGACAAAGTCCGCGAAATGTCCGCCACGTGGGACGCCTGGGCGAAGCGCGCCGGCGTGCTCCCCTATCCACCGCGCAAGCGAGGTCAGAAATGACGCGATTGCTTCCCTTTGCCGTCGCCGCGCTTCTCGTGACGAACGTCGGCACGGCAGCCGAATCTCAGCCGAACGTGGTGCTGATTCTGGCAGACGATCTGGGGCCAGGCGACTTCTCGTGTTATGGCGGCAAGCTCGCCGAAACGCCAAATATCGATCGCATGGCCCGCGAGGGCACGCGCTTCACGCAGTACTACGCCGCGTCGCCGATTTGTTCCCCTTCGCGGTGCGGCATGATCACCGGCCAATATCCCGGCCGATGGAAGATCACCAGCTTCTTGCAAACGCGCGCGGGAAACGCGGGTTGCGAGCAAGCGGACTACCTTGACGCACAGGCGCCGTCGCTCCCCCGCGCGCTCAAGACCGCCGGCTACGCCACCGCGCACTTTGGCAAGTGGCATTTGGGCGGCGGCCGCGATGTGGCCGACGCACCGCCATTCGCAGCGTACGGATACGATGAGCACGCCGGCACGTGGGAGAGCCCGCAACCTCACCCGGACATCACCGCACGCGACTGGATCTGGTCCCCCGACGACAAAGTCAAGCGCTGGAACCGCACCGCGTTCTTCATCGATAAGACGCTCGATTTTCTTGAGCGGCACAAAGACCATCCATGCTTCATCAACGTTTGGCTCGACGATCCCCATACTCCGTGGGTCCCTGCTGAGAACGAGAAAGGCAACACGCCCCAGAACGTTCGTCGTGTGATGACGGAAGTCGACCGGCAGGTGGGCCGGTTGCTCGAGGGCGTACGGCGGCTTGAGGCGGATCGAAAGACGCTGGTCATCTTTGTCAGCGACAACGGCCCGCTGCCCGCGTTCGATCGAGCGCGCACGGTCGGCCTGCGCGGCAGCAAGCTGAGTCTGTACGAGGGCGGAATTCGCGTCCCGTTTATCGCCTGGGGCCCGGCCATTGTGCCCGCGGGCCGCACCAACGACACCACGGTGCTGTCCGGGGTGGACCTATTTCCGACGATATGCAAACTGTGCGGCGCGGCATTGCCTCACGATTACACATCGGACGGCGAAGATCTGTCCAGCGCTCTGCTTGGAGAGGCTCCGCAGCGGTCAAAACCAATGTTCTGGGAGTACGGCCGCAATGACAAGTTCTTCCGGTACCCGCCCGCCAGGAATGATCGCTCACCAAATGTGGCGGTTCGCGACAAGAACTGGAAGCTATTGATCAACCGCGACGGAAATGACGCGGAGCTTTACGATCTGCCGCGAGATCCCAACGAATCGATCAACGTGATTGCCGATCATCCGGACGTCGTCGATCGTTTGAAAACCGCGGCGCTCAACTGGCGTGAATCACTCCCTTGACTCCTATGGAGTGCGGTAACTTGTTACCGCTTTGGATTTCCGACCGCCCAAGCACTATAACTGTTCGCTGGACTCCCATCTACAAGCCTCAAACTCATGGAGGCATCCGCATGCCACGCCTGCTCGCCTTCCTTGCCTTTCTTACGGCGCCCGTTGCAGCGTTTCACGCCCGCGCTGAAGAACCAAAACCCAACATCCCCAAACCCAACATTCTTGTCATCCTCGCCGACGACATGGGCTACGCCGATCTCGGCGCCCACGGCTGCAAGAACATCCCCACGCCGCACATCGACTCCATCGCCAAGGCGGGTGTCCGCTGCACCAGCGGCTATGTCAGCGGCCCTTATTGCAGTCCCACGCGTGCGGGTTTGCTCACCGGGCGGTACCAGCAGCGATTTGGCCACGAGTTCAACCCCGGCATGGGACCGCGAGCCGGCGAAATTGGACTGCCCGTGTCGGAGCGGACCATCGCCGATCATCTCAAACAAGAGGGCTACGTCACCGGGCTTGTCGGCAAATGGCATCTCGGGAACGCCGAACAATTTCATCCCAACCGCCGCGGCTTTGACGAATTCTTCGGCTTTCTCGGCGGGGCACATCCGTATTTCGCCGGCCAAGGCGCGCCAATTTATCGCAACAGCGAAGTCGTCTCCGAGCGCGAATACCTGACCGACGCGTTCGGCCGGGAAGCCGCGTCGTTTATCGAGCGCCACAAGGATCGGCCATTCTTTTTATTCCTCTCGTTCAATGCCGTCCACACCCCAATGCATGCCACCGACGCCGGCCTGCAGAAGTTCGCCCACATCAACGACCTGCGGCGGCGCACGTACGCCGCAATGCTCTCGTCGATGGACGACGCGGTCGGGCAAACGCTCGATCGGCTCCGCGCCCACCGCCTCGAAGAGAAAACGCTGATCTTCTTCTTCTCCGACAACGGCGGACCGACGATGCGTGGCACGTCGCTCAACAGTTCAGACAACGTGCCCTTCCGCGGCTCGAAGCGCACCACGCTGGAAGGCGGGATCCGCGTGCCGTTCTTTGTGCAGTGGAAGAGTAAGCTGCCGGCGGGCAAGGTCTATCACCAGCCGGTGATCCAACTCGATATTGTCCCGACATCGTTGGCGGCCGCCGGTGTAAAAGCCCAGGCCAGCTCTGTGACGGACGGTGTCGATCTCCTGCCCCATCTCCGCGGCGAAATGGAGTCGCCGCCGCACGAAGCCCTCTACTGGCGCCTCGGTCAGCAAATGGCGATCCGCCGCGGCGACTGGAAGCTCGTCCGCTACGACACCACCGCCGACGCAGGCCTGGTCGCCGCACAACAGCCCGCCAAAAAGGACCGCGCCCCGCTCCTATCATCCGCGAGGCTCTATAACCTCGCCGCTGACAGCACCGAGCACGTGGATCTCGCAGCTTTAAAACCGGACCTCGTTAAAGAACTTCAGGCCGCCTGGGACAACTGGAACGAGAAAAACGTCCCACCGCGGTGGGGCGGCGGCGCTCGCGGCCGCAAGGCCGCCGCAAAACGCGCCGCCAAGGAAAACGGATAAATCTCCAATAGCAGTGAGATAGAATACAATACTAATACCCGCCAAACGCAACGCCCCGACAGGTCTGACGATGAGTACAAAATCATCGACGCAGTGGCAATATCTGGAGCACGATCCAAAATCGTCGTACAAGCAGCTCTCCATCAAGGGTAGGCGAATCCGCGCACGGACTCTTTATGGCTCCTACATGTCTGAGGAAGAGCCCCGGACGTTCGAAGAAGTCGCCCAAGATTATGACCTGCCAATCGAAGCGGTCCGAGAGGCGATTGCTTACTGCCAAACCGATCCACCGGAGATCCACGAGGATTTTGCCCGCGAAGAAGCGCTGATGGAAGCGTTGGGCATGAACGATCCGGGTTATACGTCGCATCCCGCGCCAAGATCTCTTAGCCCGCAAGAGATGGCCCAAATTGACCGCGCCTCATGAGGCTGTATCTTGACGACGACTCGGTTAAAGCGCTTCTCGTTCGCCTGCTTCGGGAAGCCGGCCACGACACTGAAATACCAGCCGATGCTGCACTCCGGGGCGCAGACGATGCCATCCACCTCAGACAGGCAATCCACGAGGCTCGCATTCTACTTACCCATAACTTCCGTGATTTCGAAAACCTTCACAATCTAATTCTCGAGGCCGGTGGCCGCCACCCTGGCATCCTCATCGTCCGAAAGGACAACAACCCGCGGCGTGACATGACGCCGCGTGGAGTCGTCCACGCGATCACCAGGCTTCTGGCAGCCGGCGCGCCTATTGAGAACGAGTTTAACGTGTTGAATTTGTGGCGTTGAAATCCGTGCGCCTTATCTGGGCGGAGACTCATTATGACCGCCGAACAAATTCTGAAAGAATTGAAGCCGCTCGGCAAAGAGAGCTACAAGAAGTTGCTCTTCAAGAACTACGGCGTTAAAGAGCCGTGCTTTGGCGTGTCCATTGGCGAGCTGAAGAAGTTCGAGAAGCGCATCAAGAAAGACTACCAACTCGCCCTCGATCTTTACGACACGGGCAATTACGACGCGATGTATCTCGCCGGGTTGATTGCCGACGATGCGCGGATGACGAAGAAGGATTTGCAACGCTGGGTGGACAAGGCCTATGCCGGGTCGCTGCCGGGCGCCACGGTGCCCTGGGTTGCGGCCGGGAGTTCGCATGGGCACGAGTTGGCCCTCGAATGGATCGAATCGCCGAAACCCCTCGTGGCCTCGGCCGGTTGGGTGACGCTCGCCTCCCTAGTGTCGATCAAGGACGACGAAGAGCTTGACCTCGCCGAGTTGAAGCGGCTCCTGAAGCGCGTGCAGAAGACCATTCATCAAGCGCCCGACTTAGTGCGGTACCAGATGAACGCCTTTGTGATCTCGGTCGGAAGCTACGTGAAACCGTTGACCGAGTTGGCCATCCAAATCGGTGAGGAAATCGGGCCGGTCACCGCGGACTTGGGGAATAACAACTGCCAGGTCCCGTTCGCGCCGGACTACATTGGCAAAGTGCAACAGCGCGGTACGATTGGAAAAAAACGGAAGACGGCGAAGTGCTGACGGTTCATTAAACGGAACCCGACGGCGATGGTTCGATAAGGCCAAGCGTGTCACTAAGTAGCTCGCTGCTCGAACGTTCAAGCAAATCAAGAGTCCGATGCGTGCAGTTTGTTGAACCGCGGACGACGCTGATATCACTGATACTTGCGCTTTGCCGATTACAGTGTTATTTGGGTAATCCGCACTGCAAACGTTTGATTTCTTTGTGCGCCGCGAAGATTTTACGCGGCAA
>JBBDYH010000110.1:0-18850 GCA_040901795.1 Pirellulales bacterium | reverse complement strand
ACATGACCCCTGAAAACCCGACAAAACTACCACCGCAAAACGGGAATGCACCCAATCCGAATACGATTTCCCATGATGAACCAATGGATTGCGAACTGTGGTGTAGAAATCGCGGAATCGATCGAATTGGCGTTGGAATTCAGCGGAATTGCTCGATGCCGATACGCCGATGAATCTCTTGAATTGTTCGGATGTTGAGTTTTCAGTAGTCAGGATTCCGTCGAGCGCGAATACGATGGTCAGAATCTTCGATTCGTCGGACGTGGCAGCGAGTGCATTCGCGAAAGTGCGAAGCAAACGTTTCAAACGCAGGCCAAGCGCACCCGGTGGAAAGGTATCAGTGATCAATGGATCGACAAAGGACGAGGATATCGAATCAAAGTCCAATCCAATGCCAGGCATCGCGACGGGAACATCGGGCTCGCGTGCAATGATGCGGCCGTCATCCGATTCTGGATCAAAGATGAATGCCGCGTGTTTATTCTTGCCGGGAATGTATCCGGGCACGCCAAAACACATCTGTGGAACATCGAGACGACAATAATCTATCCGCATTCCATCCAAGAGTTGATCTGCGTGTTCAAGTATTGTGTTGAGCAGCGCTTCATCGTGGGCGCGTTTCGATCCGCGTGCGCGAAACAGATCGGATTCCATACCGAATTGCATGGCGGTGAACTTGCAAAAATCCGATTCATCAACGCCCGACACCGCCGTGATCGTTTCAGAAAGGTTGTTCTCCAGGGCACCATCGACGAACGCCATTGCGGCTATCTCGTCTGAGTTTGGTGAAACGTCCTCGGGAGGATCGAAATCGGGTGGTTCAGTTGGTGCGCGGAAGGTCAGGCCAAGTGTGGGATGTGAAAGGTCGTCGTAGACCGTTATCCGCGGTGCGGGCACTAAAATTTTGAGCGTTGCCATTTGTAATCCCGCCATCGAGGGACCAGGAGAGACGAGACAACGCGTTCACGGTAAGGTTCGCTCTTGCTGCATATCGTTTATAGGTAGTTTCTGCCTATCACCTGTCGACCGCAATTGTGCAGCCGATCCTGCCTGACGTCCTGGCTCGTAAGTCGTATTGTAGTCGCTGGTTGCGAGCCTGTCGCCCGATTTTCGGCGTGATAGGCCGTTTCTCCCTATCGTTCCTGGCGCCGAGGCGCGAGACCATCCGCCGGGCTGCGGACGCCCTCGACCTGGGCGGTTCAAGACATGCGTGTAGATCATCTACACGATCGACGTGCCTACGGCACTATTCTGCATTCGACGCCCGCTCAAGGTTCAGCGCCAAGAGGCGTGCCAGGATTTCATCGTCCATCAGGTCAACCGGCCAACCGTAGGCGGCGGAGACGGCGGTGTCGAGCTTGCGGTGGGCGAGGTCGAGCCAGGTGGGGCGGGTGTTGTAGAGGTTGGTGAGCGTGCGCTTGGCGAGTCGCTTCGCGCACTCTTCGTCTTTGGCGACAAGGCGGGGGTAGCGGACGGCTGATAGTCAGGCGCAAACCGTCGCGCGAAGCATTTCCCTCACCCGTGCCCACTTGCGGAGGGAGAGGGCTTTCGATGTAGCGGGACCAGGGCCATTGAGGCTGCCGAGCACTCAGGAGCTACTCGCTCGTTTGAAGTGCCCCATCTTCGTCATCCAGACCCTCTAGTACATCTTCCTCTTGCGCTTCTTCCGTCATATGTAACCGGGGTTCATATTCCGATGCACGTGGATCTTTGAGGGCCGGTGAGTCCTCATCCCAGCCTCGACGGCCGGTTACGCGAAGGAGATCGGGCGCTTGGTAAACAAATCGCAGATCGTATTGCTGGTAGATCGTTTGCATCAACCGCTCCCAATGAAGATCACTGTCGGCGGTCGGATACTTCACATAGACCTGACCGAACGACGACGCTTCGACGTTGACGATTGTCAACGCAACCGCCTCGTACTTGGAAACGTCGTTGCGAATTCCTTTTCGCTGAGCAAGTCCCACCAGTGCGTCGTGATACCGCCTGATCTGCGTTGAGGGATCTCCCTTTTTGTTAATCGCGATATCTGCTTTGCGCACTTCTTCCCCGAGAATGCCGAGCGTTTTCGGGCTCTGCGGACCGATCTTCCCGGCTCGATTGCCGCGAATCAGTCCCCAGTATGCATACACCAGAGTGGGATACGTTAAATGCAGGTTCGTGCAATCTCCACCAGCTTCTTCGAGGCGGTTTGTGAGATTGCGAAAGGCGTTTAGCGTACCTTTTGTTGAGACGGCAATGACCGGTCCGATGCCGGGCTTCGTAACAACGATGTCCACTTGCTTCGTTTTCAAGCCACCGAGCACCACCTGCTCGCGGTGCCCGCCGAGAATCGGATCATGCTCGAGGATTCGTCGGTGCGACCTTCCCTTACCGGTTTCCAACACGCGAAACGGGGGACGCGGATGGACCTCTTCCGGACTAAAACCGCCTTCTAGGCAGAGGCGACAAGACAAGTACCAGTTCAACGGCTTGATGTGTCGTTGACTCGTTGTGCCGGTCGAGGCTTCAGCGAATGCCCGAAGCGCGTCTCGCAGAGTAACCCATTGGCACTTTTCAGGTTTCTTCGCCACAATGTCGCCACCTTCTCATGGTCATCAGGCCGTCAAGCGCCAATGCAGCTTCTCGCTTGCGGAGCTTCCTTGCTGGCAGAATCACGCGGTTTGCTTCGCCCGGCTCCAGCTTCAGCATTCCGCCGCCGAGAGGATGTCCTTCGATTTCGCAACTCAGTGCAACCAATGGATGACTCCAACGTGCTTGGAGCGTTGCAATCGAAGTATTTCGCCGAAGTGTAACCGCGTGAAGAGAGTTGGTGCAGACGCAGCCGGCGGGATTAGCGACCAACGATGGACCGCCTCCGGTCATGTAGCTCAGAAAAGCGTGCGGCACGCGCACGTCAGGCACCACGTACCAAGGATCGCGATTTCGGCATTTGTAGGTCTCTCTCGCCGCTCTCGCGGTCGAAGTATTCAAGTAGCGCAATACCGAGTTGGGGAGCTCTTGCCCCCTTTTTAATCGCAAGAGCAGCATTGGCTCGTCGCGCATCAACCACTCTTCGACGGTCAATTGAGTCACGGCTGCACCGTTGAGCATGCGTCCATTACGAACGGCAGGCTTGAGCAACCTGGACGGTATCCCATACGAATTCATCACCGACGGGCGAAGATGAAAAAAGTCATTGGCACCCGTCACATATCCGATCCCAACCGTGGCTACGTTCCCCATCGTCCAAGAATCAGGGGCATCGGCAAAACGCCTGTAAAGTGCGCGAATTCGCGGAGGTAGAAGGAATGGCCGAAGGCGCTTGTTCCATGCCGTCCATTCCGCACGCGAGATAATGGTTCCCCTAGTCGGCGGACGTGAAGTGAACTGCAATTCGTGCAGGCCCGTAAAGCGAAATCCACTCGTACGGCCGCCGTATCCCTCGGCGTACAGCAACCAGCAATCCTCAGACAAGTCGGCAAAAATCTTGCTGCGAACCGCCACGATTTGAACTAAGTCAAAATGGTCGGCAAGGTAAGCAAGCAAAGGTGTGGCGTAGGGAGCATGACCTATCTCCGCTGGGACGACGAATGCCAGACGACCTCCCGGCTTGAGCAGCGAAGCTGTCGCAACTAAGAACGGGGCCCACGAGGACGTCAACGAAGTAAATGGGGCTTCGAGTTTCTGGCAGAGCCGAAGGGCCGCCTGACGAACTTCGCCCACAAACCGCTGATAACGAATGAAAGGGGGATTGCCAGCTGCACAATCGAACCGTTCACTCGTTTCGGCCGCCCAGCGGAAAAAATCGCTTTCGTGCACTACCGCCGAAGGCGCGCGCTGCCGCGCCAGCGCCGCGGATGCCGTGTCACGTTCAACGCCGACACTCTGCGGGTGCAACGCCAAAAAGCGCCCATCGCCGCATGCTGGATCAAGCATACGGTCGGTCGGCTTACGGACTGCCCATCTCACCAGTGATGCGACGGTGTCCTGCGGGGTATAGAACGCGCCTGCCGTCTTGCGCGCGAGCATTTCCATGGCGCGGTTCTCGTGTAGGGGTGACGGAAATACACTAGCCAATTGGCGGCGCTTTGGCAATACGCGGAATCCTCTTCTGCTCCTCATCCTCGGCGAACATGCTGAACATGAGCTTCATGGCGAATTGGGCGGCGCGCTGTGGCTCGATGCCGCGCGTGCGGAGGCCGTCGGCGAGGATGCCGAAGCGCTCGGCGGCTTGCTCCGTGATGCTCTGGGCGGTGAGGCCGGGCTTGAGGGCGTCGGGCTCGGTGAACAGCCGGCGGAGCGTTTCGAGGTGTTGCGGCTGATCCAGGTCGGCCAGCGAAAACGCGTGGACGACCTTTGAGGTGTTGGGGAAGTTGGTGTGGATCTCGAAGCGGTTCAGATCGCAGACGACCAAGAGCGGCGGGTTTTCCAGGTCCTCGCGGTACTGGAGGAGCTGTTTATAGGCCTCCTTGAGGTTCTTGCGCTTGCCTTTGTATTCCCAGCCGAAGTGCCCGCGCATCCAGACATCCGCCCAGCCGTTTTCGCCGTCGGTTTTGGTGACGCCGCGCTCGAAGGTGTACCAGGCGCCGTCGCGGTCGGCATCGGCGGGTTTGGGCTGGCCCAAGAGGTCGCAGAGATCGCAGAAGTGCTGCTGGTAGGCGCTGCGCTCGGAGAGCTGGGCCTCCTGCCACTTGGCGATGAACTGCTGAGGGGTCATGAGAGTGGGGAGTGCGGAATCCCCGCCACGGCGGGCAGGCTTCGTGCGGAATGGGGAGTGAGAAGGCAGCGGCCCTGCTGATGGAGATGAGTTCTGCGTCCTACAGGATCAAAGCGTCCATTATAGCGAATGGGTAGGAATGATGGGGCTGGCGCAAGCGGGACCAAGCGCATTGAAGCCGCATCGGGTTCGTCGAGTCTGCGACCGAATGCTTGACAGTCGATGGGGGGGCCTTACAATCGCGGGCTGCCGGTTTGCGTGATTCATGTTTTACGGCCTGTCGCAGCACGGGGGTCGCCGCGGCGACCGACTTGTCTCAATATAGGAGGCGGTCGTGCAACGAAAACCACCTGACAATCCCTCCGGCTTTTCGCGCCGGGAATTCTTACGAGGCGTTGGCGCTACCTCGGTGGCCGCCAGCGGCCTGTTGGTGGCCGGGATGCCGGACGAGGCGGCGGCCGCTCCTGGCGATCCCGTTGGTCCGGGCGAAACCAAGATCACGCTGTCCATCAACGGCGAGAATAAGAGTGTGTCGGTCGAGCCGCGGACCACGCTGCTCGATGCTCTCCGCAATCGCCTGGACATTACCGGCGCGAAGAAGGTCTGCGATCGCGGCACGTGCGGCGCATGCACGGTGATCAAGGACGGGCGGGCGATTTACTCGTGTACTGCGCTGGCGATCGACGTGCAGGGGAGCAAGATCACAACAGTCGAGGGACTGGGCACACCCGACGAGCTGAGCCCGGTGCAGGCCGCGTTCGTACACAACGACGCCCAGCAGTGTGGCTTCTGCACGCCGGGTTTTGTCGTGGCGTGTACAGCCATGCTGAAGGCGCATCCCACTCCAACCGCCGAGCAGGTTCGCTTGGGACTTGGCGGCAACCTCTGCCGCTGCGGCACGTATGCGGGGATTAAGGAAGCGATCGTTGAGGCGGGCAAGACAGCTTCTATTAGCCGGGGGACCGGAGGGGGAGGCGCAACATGACCAGCATCCTTTGGCCCGCGAAAGAACAGCTCAAGCTGATCGGCAAGCGGATCGATCGCGTGGATGGCCCGGCCAAGTCGAGCGGCGCGGCGAAGTACAGCCTCGATATCAATCGGCCCGGACTTTTGTATGGCAAGATTCTGGGCGCATCGATCGCCGCCGGCACACTCAAGTCGCTCGATACCAAGGCCGCAGAGGCGCTGGCGGGCGTTCGCGCGGTCCACGTCATGACCGAGCCGGGAAGACCGATCAATTGGGCCGGTCAAGAGATCGTCGCGCTGGCGGCCGACACCGAGGAGATCGCCACGGAGGCGCTTCGTTTGATCAAGGCGGAGTATGAGCGGAGCCCGCCGCAAATGGACGATGCCGATCCGCAAAAGGTGGAGGGGAAACCGCGGACGCGAACGGAAGGCAACCCGGCGGAGGGGTTTGCCCAGGCCGCGGCCAGCGTATCCGGCCGTTACGGCGTGGCAACGATCACGCATTGCTGTCTGGAGCCGCACGGGCAGGTTTCGGAGTTTCGCGATGGTGAGCTTCACGTCTGGCCCTCAACGCAGGCGGTCTCCGGATATGCCAACCAGTTGGTCAAGCCGGCAGGGTTGGAATCCAATAAGATTCACATCGACTGCCAATACATGGGAGGGGGCTTCGGTTCGAAGTTTGGGCCCGACGCCTGGGGCGCCGTGTGCGTTGAGCTGGCGAAGAAGGCCGGCAAGGCCGTGAAGTTGCTGCTCGACCGCGATCTGGAGTTGATGATCGCCGGCAATCGGCCGTCGGCTTTTGCCGACATCAAGGTTGGCGCCGATAAAGAGGGCCGCGTTACCGCATGGGAATCGAAGGTTTGGGGCTCGAGCGGAGTGGGCAACTATGGCGCTCCGCCGCTGCCGTATGTCTTTGCCTTTCCGAATCAGAATACCGAGTCGCAAGGCATCCGTACCAACCGCGGAGCGGTCAAAGCGTGGCGAGCGCCGGGACATCCGCAAGGTTGCGCGATCACGATGGCCGCGTTGGAAGACCTTGCGGCGAAGCTCGGCATGGATCCGCTCGAGTTCTTTCTCAAGAACCTGCAGTTTGCGCCCGAGGCGCTGCGCGAAACCTATCGCGAAGAGCTGATGGTCGCGGCGGACTTGATCGACTACAAGAGCAAGGCTCACCCGCGCGGCGACAAGACCAAGGGGCCGATCAAGCGGGGGCTGGGCATTTCGCTGCACACGTGGGGCGGCGCCGGGCACGCCAGCGCTTGCGATGTGACCATCAACCCGGACGGCTCGGTGGTAGCGAGCATGGGGACTCAGGATCTCGGTGTTGGCACGCGGACGTGCCTGGGCATTGTCGTCGCGGAAACGCTTGGTCTGCCGCTGGAGGCGGTTCAAGTCAACATCGGCAAAAACGCTTATCCAACCTCCGGTGGGTCGGGCGGGAGTACGACGATCGGCGGCATTTCGTCATCGTCGCGGCGGGCGGCTGTGGCGGCGCTCGACGAGCTTTTGAAGCGCGTCGCCACCGAGCTGAACATTTCGCCCGATGAGCTGGAAGCGGCCGATAGCAAGATTCGTGCGAAGGCCAACCCGCAGAAGTCGATGGCCTGGAAGGATGCCTGCAAGCTGCTGGGTCAGATGGCGATCACGCAGCAGGGGAGGCACCAAGGCGGGGCGCGCACCGAGTTGACCAGCAGCGGTGTGGGGGGCGTGCAAATCGCCGATGTCTCGGTGGATGTCGAAACCGGGCTGGTGAAGATGAACGAGATGGTCGCAGTGCAAGATTGCGGCCTGATCATTGATCTGAAGCTGGCCGAGAGCCAGGTCTTGGGGGCCTTGATCATGGGCGTGACGTATGCACTTTTTGAGGAGGCGATCTACGATCCGCAGACCGGCCGGATGCTGAATGCCGACATGGAGTTTTATCGGCTGGCGACGTTGTCCGACGTCGGCAAGCTGCGGGTCCACATGATGACCGGCAAAGGCTACGACGAGCGGGGTGTGATCGGTTTGGGTGAACCGCCGGTGATCTCGCCGGGCGCGGCGATCTCGAATGCGGTGGCCAATGCCATCGGCGTGCGCGTGTCGTCGATACCCCTGACACCCGACCGGGTGATTGAAGCTCTAGAAAAAGGAGGGGTCCGCACATGAACTCCTTTGAATATGCCAGCCCGACGGATTTGGAAACGGCCATTGGGCTGCTCGGAGCCCGCTTTGGCGAGACCGAGATCCTGGCCGGCGGGACCGATCTGGTCACGTCGCTGAAGCAGGGGATCGTTTCGCCCAAGCGCGTGGTGAGCCTCAAGGGCATCGAGAATCTCAAGGGGATTGAAGCGGGCGCCGACGCAGTCCAAATTGGCGCAATGACTCCGTTGGTGGACCTGCTGGAAAATGCCAGCGTTCGCAAAAGCTTTCCCTCGATCACCGCGGCGATCGAGGGAATTGGCAGCCCGCAGATCATCGCCATGGGGACTGTCGGCGGCGATCTCTGTCAGCGGCCGCGCTGCTGGTACTATCGGCAGGGCTTTGGCCTATTGGGGCAGCTCGATGGGGAGTCGCTGATTCCACAGGGGGATAACCGCTATCACGCCATCTTCGGCAACAGCGGTCCGGCGTACTTTGTCAGTGCTTCGTCGCTGGGGCCGCCGCTGATCGCCCTGGGAGCGACTCTGGAAATCACGGGCGCCAAGGGCAAGACGCGGAAGGTCGCGGCGGCGGAGTTTTTCCGCACGCCCAAGAGTGCCGACGAGCGCGAGAACGTGCTGGCGGCGAACGAGGTGTTGACGCGGATTTCGATCCCCGCGCGAGGCCTGGCGAACGCCACGTACGAGGTTCGCCAGCGCGAAGGGCTCGATTGGCCGCTGGTGACTGCGTCGGTTGCGTTTTCGCGCAAGGCGGGCGCGGGTAGGGCGTCAGTCGTGCTCGGGCATGTCGCTCCGACGCCGTGGAATGTGCCGGAGGCGGCGGCATTGCTCGACGGTAAGTCGGCAAATGAAGAATTGGCCGCACGGGTGGCCGAGGCGGCGGTTCACAGCGCCCGGCCGCTGAGTAAGAACGCCTATAAGGTTCGGTTGGTCAAAACGGCCGTCAAGCGCGCGATCCTCGCGGCGGCCGAGCAAAGGGAGGGTTAAGCCATGTCGGACGTTCCACTGCCGACCGATCCACTGCCGATCGATCCCCTGCCGGACGATCCCTGGACTCGCCTCAGCCGGCGCCCCTGCCGCCATCTCGTTTCGAAGGAGATGTTTTACGACAACGGCATCCCGCTCGAGGAGCGCTCGGGGAGCGGCGCTTTTTGGTGCGGACAGACGTATAAGTGCCTTGGCCCCGACGACACGGTCGTCAGCGCCGAGGACTGCGGCCCGGAGCGGGCGTGCTACGAGCGGTAGCCCCCATTGGCGAATCGGATCGGCGGGGCCTATAATGAGGCCAATCGCCTCGATGTAGACCGCTCACTCCGTCGACGGGAGTGGCATATGGAGTGTGCTTACTACAATGAGTGCGTCTATTGCTCGATCACCGGAGTTCCGCTCGATTAGGAGAATGTATCTATGGGCAACCGTACTTTTTTTACAGTGATGGCTGCGCTTGTCGCCAGCTTCGCAATTGTGACCGGCGCTCAGGCCGCCGTGACTGGCAGCTACGTCGAGATCCGCTCCTGCGACGTGTATACCGGATCGTGCTTTGCCAATGCGGAAATGGGCCTCGAAGGCCAAGAAGCGATCATGACCTGGTCCATCCGCAAGGGGGAGGTCGATGGAGTCAACCTTGACGGCTTGAGCGTCATCGCGGTCGTGCGGGCCAAAGATACGCTGGGCGATGTGAGCCGGTTTCCCGCGATGGCGAGCCGCTCGGTGCTGATCATCGACAAGGCCGCCAACGCCAAACAGCGCGATGCGCTCGTCCGCTTTGCCAGGCAACAGGCCGGTTCGGTGCTCGGCAAGACCGTGAAGGTCGAAACGGCGCCGATTGCCGTTGATGTTTGCCTCGCCGGCTGTGCGAAGGACGGCTGCGCGAGCGTGCGTGCCGGCAAGCTGGTCGAGATTGAGACCCGCTGCCTGGGCGGAGACGACCATGTCTGTGGCAATGAGGAGCTATATTATCCGCCGCTCACGAAGGTCGCCGGCGCGCGGGCGGCCTATACCGTCGCGGGCGCTTTCCGCGGCGAGGGTCTGGACACGCAGTTCAACGAGGCCAACCGCCGCAGCGCCTATCTCGGAGCGTTCAGCGACTAGGGCTGTTGTATTTTCGTGTAGAAAAGCATATCGCCTCGGCGAGCGGAGCTACTTGGCTTCACTTGCCGCGGCGATTATCTTTTGGGTAGCCGCCGCGGCGTGTCCGCGCGATCCCCACTGGATTCAAAGAAAGCATCCAAATGACTCGCTTGAAGTCGATGGTAACCCTCGTTGCTTGGGCTGTTCTGGAAAACGTTCTCATGCCGGCTGCGCTGCCTGCGGCTCAGGCGGCAAAGCTGACCCAGACCGCCGCCAAGCCGCCCGCGGAGATTGCCGAACCGATCCGCGCGGTGCTCGATGGCAAGGTGGTGCGAATCGTAAAGGACGACAAGGCGTCGTTTGAGTTCTGGTTTCGCAAAGAACTGCCGCTGGCCGAAAAGCCCGCCGGAGGAACGCTTGGCCTGGGCACGATGAAAGAAGGCTCCATCCTGGGCGCGGTGCGCGTGGCGGGTGAGCACTACGACTTTCGCAACGAAGAGATTCCGCCGGGCGTTTACACGGTGCGGCTGGGCATTCAGCCGGAAGACGGCAACCACTTGGGGGTTGCTCCCACGCGGACTTTTGCTCTCTTGATCCCGGCCAAGCATGACACCAAGTTGGAACCTGTCGGCCATGAACAGCTCATGAAGGCCGCGGCGAAGATTAACGCCGCGATGCATCCGAGCAGTCTGAATCTGCAACCCGTCGAGAAGGCCGAAGGAGAATTCCCGCGTTTGGAAGAGCGCACCGGCGGCGATCATAAGGTGGTCCTTTTGAAGCTATCGGCCCGGTTGGGCGATGCGAATTCTAAAGAGACGACGACGCTTACATTCGCGCTGGTCTATGACGGGCAGGGAACTATCTAGCAATTCTGTTGAGCACGGTTTCGCCGGACATGCGGAATAACACAGATCCCGGCGCGCCGGGACAGACTGAAACAGATGAACACAGACTTCGGAGATGAATCTCGGCGTGTCGGTTTGCGTCGGTGTCCGTTCGCGATCCTTGCTTTGCTGGCGCTGTCGTTGTTCGTGTGTCCGGCAGTTGGCGGCGAGTTCCGTGCCGGTGTCGCCGTGCGGGTGGTTACTCCCGATCCATTGCTGCCGGTTTCCGGCGGGGTTGGGCCATCCCATCCGGCGACCGAGAAGGCCGGCGAGCTGACCGTGCGGGCGCTGGTTCTGGCGCAGGGTGACACCAAAGTTGCGATTGTCAGCGCGGACTTTCTCGGTTTCCCCTCCGTATTGGCGGACAAGGCACGAGCGCAGATCAAAGGCATTCCCCCAGAGAATATCCTGATTGGCGCGACGCATACTCACAGTGCGCCGGATTGCTACGGCTTCCCGGATGGCAAAGGCGGGACCGCGGCCGACCTGAAGTATCTCGACTCGGTTTGCGCCCGCATGGCGGACGCTGTGAACGAAGCGGTGGAGGAGTTGCAGCCGGCCGCTCTGAAGATCGCCACCGGAGAGGCGCAAGGAAAGATCGCGTACAACTATTACGCCGAGCGGCTCTATGACCCGCGCTGTCATGTGATTCAGGCGATCGGATCAGACGGCAAGCCGCTGGCGACACTCGTCAATTACGCGATTCATCCCGAGGTGCTCGGTTCGCGACAACGCATTTGCGGCCCCGACCTGGTGGGACCACTTTATGACCGATTGCAGGAGAAAGGCGGAGGCATCGGCATCTTCATGAACAGCGCTCAAGGGGGCATGGTGACCGCCGATAATCGCCGGCCCGGCGGCAAAGAATCGCGGAGTTGGGAGGAGTGCGTGCGGATTGGGCGTCTGCTTGCGGACGAGGCGCTGCGGATTGTGGAGCAGGCGCCGCTTCAAAAGTCGCCGAAGCTATATTGCACGTCGCGGACGATCACGTTTCCGGTCGATTCGCAGGCGCTGCGCGCCGTGATGGCTGCCTCGCCGTTGGCTTTGGGCAATCGAAATCATGCCACGGTCACGACGCGGCTAAACCTGATCAATGTCGGCAACGCGCAGATTCTCACGATCCCCGGCGAGGCCTTGCCGAATATCGGGTATTATCTGAAGCGGAAGATGCGGGGCGAGCACAATCTTCTTTTCGGCCTGACAAATGATGCCTTCGGCTATATCCTGACGCGCGTCGATTGGAACAGCTTCAAGGTGTATGACTACGTCACGCGCACTTGCCTGGGTGAGATGACGGGCGAGATCTATATCGAAGAGGCGCTCAAGTTGGTCGATGAATCTCCCGCGCCCTAGATTCGCTTCGTCGTTCAATTGCCAGCTCTGCTTGCTCGGCGACAAATCCTTTGTAGCGCAATCCCAGACGCAGATCGTCAAGTGAAGTAGTGGGATCGGAGATTAGAACGCCAATGGCTTGGGCCAGATCGGGGATGCTGCCCCCGCTTCGTAGTACGTCTCGCGCCTCATCTAAAGTCTTCATCGGTCAACCTTATCTGCAGGGATAATTGCGAAGCCGTTCGGCAACAATCTATCGTTCGGGCCTGTATCCGGCGGTCCGGTATCGCGCCAATTCGCGCTCGTAATCTTCAGGATGATCCATGTCGGCCAGCACCCCAGCGTCGGCGATGGGGATGTCCTCGATGTCGTCCGCGTGCGCCATCAAAAGCCCGCGGAGCCCAACGTCGTCGTAATGCTGTTGAAGCTCATCGAAGTAGCGCGCGGCGATGAGCAGGGGATGCCCGCGTTTGCCATCATAGGCAGGTGCTAGGACGCCCTTGCCGCTGGCTTGAAACGAAGTGACCAGACGATGAATTACCTCCCTCTGGAGCGCTGGCTGATCGCCCAGCACAATCATTGCGGCGGCAGCGTCGGTCGAGAGCGCACGCAATCCCACGCGAACTGAGCTGAGCATCTCGGCGTCGGGATCGCGATTGACGGCGAGTATCACCGGTTTGGCTGACAGTGCCACGGCGACAGGATCGTCTTCGTTGGAAACCACGACGAATACTTGCCGGATGTGGCCGGCGAGTACCTGGTCGACGATGTGCCCGATCACCGTTTGACCGGCGAAGGGGAGCAGCAGTTTTTGGGTTTGCATCCGCCGCGAGCGGCCGGCCGCGAGGACAATGGCGTCAATCATTAGTGTAGTCATCTCGCTCCGCGAGATGAAACATCTTCTCGCGGAGCGAGAGGGCTACGGTTGTTCACTCAAACCGCGGCGCGCGGCCCGTGCGCCGCACGGCGACAAGCTGCGCCACGATGCTGGCGGCGATTTCCGGCACGGTCTCGGCGCCCAGGTTGATGCCGATCGGCGCATAGACGCGTGCGAACTGTTCCTCGGTGGCCTGGCCCGACTCGAGAAATGCATTCCTCACGAGCGCCACTTTGCGGCGGCTTCCCATCATGCCGATATAGGCGGCCGGAGAGTTCAGGCACGCGGTCAGCGCTTGCATGTCCACACGATGGCCGCGGCCGACGATGGCGACGTACGTGTCTTCGTCGATTGGGAATTCGGCCAGCGCGTCACTGAAGGCTCCGCAGCGAGTCGTCACGTCCGGCAGATACCGAGCCGGATCAACGAACTCGGCGCGGTCTTCGACCACGATCACTTCAAACCCCACCAGGCTCGCCTGCCGGGCGAGCGCTTGACCGACGTGACCACCGCCGGCGATGAGCAGGCGCGCGGCGGGGACTACCGGTTCGGCCAGGACGTCATCACCATGCTCTTTCAGGGCCTGCCATTCGGCAGGCGGCAGTGAATCTCTGGCAATCCAATCCACGCTCACCTGGGGCGCGGCGCGGTCGCCATTGACCGTGGTAAGCAGCATACCCCGTTGCCGTCGCCGGACCGCCTCGGCCGCCGCCGCATAGCCGGCTCGGTTGCGAGCCACATCTGGGTCCACGAGCACGCGCATCGTCCCGCCGCAGACCGGGTCGTTCAATTCCGCATTGGCGCCGGCGAACCGAAAATCGAAGATCGTCGGCCGTTTTGTTTTTAGTGACTTAATGGCCAGTCGTTGCGCCTCCGCTTCGAGCAGGCCGCCGCCGATCGTGCCGTCAATCGTGCCGTTCTGGTCGATGAGCGCCTTGGTGCCGGCCTCGCGAGGTACCGACCCGGAGCTTTTCATGACGACGGCCAAGGCGAACGGCCGATTCTCGTCAATCGCTTCCAGAATGGTGCGAGGAACGTCGTTGTTTAAGGGAAGGGTCGCCATAGCGCGAACTGTGATTCGATTTGCCACTGCCAGCCAGATTATCTGCCATCTGAATGGCAAGCAAGACGTGGCAGGCAGGACCGCCCTGGGAGGAGTACAATGCACCGGCTTGGAACTGCACTCAGATTGAGCGGCGAACGTCATGAATGAAGTGACGCGGATCCTGGCGGCGATCGAAGGAGGTGATCGACAGTCTGCGGAGAAGCTGTTGCCGCTGGTCTATAACGAGTTACGCAGGCTGGCCGCGCATAAGATCGCCCAGGAACGGCCGGGGCAGACGCTTCAGGCCACGGCCTTGGTCCACGAGGCCTACGTGCGACTGGTGAACGAACCCGTGTCCGGCACACCCGCGGCCAAGCAAGGCCTGCATTGGGACAGCCGCGCCCATTTTTTTGCCGCAGCGGCCGAGGCCATGCGGCGAATTCTAATCGAAAACGCCCGAAGAAAACGGCGGCTGAAACACGGCGGGGACCAGAAGCGCGTCGAATTAGAGGAATATGACCTTGCCGGCCCTGAGCCGGACGACGACCTGCTGGCCATGGATGAAGCGCTCTGTGAGCTGGAACGCGAAGAACCGGTCAAAGCGGAGCTGGTCAAGCTGCGCTACTTCGCCGGGTTGACGCTGGAAGAAGCCGCGGCTGCAATGGACATCTCCCGCGCAACAGCGGCTCGATATTGGACTTATGCCCGGGCTTGGTTGTACGATCGAATGCGGCGGGACTGAGCCTTGGAGTGCGGTGACTCGTCACCGCTTTGGATTTCAATTAAGCCGCGACGTACCGGCAGGCCTGTTTGAAAAAGAAAGCGGCGAGAACTCGCCGCACTCCATAGAGCGATTGAGGCGCGCCGCGGGAAAACGTCGCATGACATGGTGGAGTTCCGTCATGCCGGGTGTGTTCTCAGTCCTGGAGCGATGCCATGAGCGGTCAAGCTGTTACAGTTGAGTCGATCTTTCTCGAGGCCGTTGAAAAGGCCTCGCCGAGCCAGCGAGAGGCCTTTCTGAAGGAGGCATGTGCCGGCGATTCGGCGTTGCGTGAGCGTGTCGAAGCGCTGCTCAAGGCGCACGACGACGCGGGCAGTTTTCTGGCGACGCCAGCGTTTCAGGCCGACTCCTGCGAAACCCATGTGCTGCACTCGTTGGGGGCGAACACTCCGCCGCTCGGTGATGAGCGAGTGGACGCCGGCACTGGGCAGTCCGAGGAGCTGTCGCTCGACTTTCTTGATGCCCCGCGGCAGGCCGGCATGTTAGGAGCGCTGGGGCCGTACGACATTACGGAATTCGTGGGTCAAGGGGGCATGGGCGTCGTGCTCAAGGCGCACGATCCGCGGCTGAACCGAGTGGTCGCGATCAAAGTCCTCGCGCCGGCACTGGCTTCGAACGCGACGGCAAGGAAGCGGTTTTTGCGCGAAGCACAAGCAGCGGCGGCGGTTACCCACGACCACGTTGTCGCAATCTACGCGATCGACGAGGCAAAGCGATTGCCCTACCTGGTCATGGAATACGTCGCCGGCCAGTCGCTCCAGCAAAAAGTTGACTCGGCGGGGCCGTTGGAGGTGAAGGAGATCGTGCGCATCGGCCGCCAAATTGCGGCGGGCCTGACGGCGGCCCACGAGCAGGGCTTGATTCATCGCGATATCAAGCCCGCCAACATCTTGCTGGAGAACGGGGTGGAACGGGTGAAGATCACCGACTTTGGACTGGCGCGTGCCGTGGGCGACGTGGCCGTGACGCAAACGGGACTTCTGGCTGGAACGCCGCAGTATATGTCGCCGGAACAAGCGCACGGCGAGCGCGTCGATTACCGATCTGATTTGTTCAGCCTGGGCTCAGTGCTGTACGCCATGTGTACTGGCCGGCCACCGTTCCGTGGCGAATCGCCGGTAACTGTGATTCGACGGGTGTGCGAGGAGACTCCGACGCCAATTTCTCGGATCAATCCCGATGTTCCCGATTGGTTGATCAACATCGTTGATCGATTGCTCAATAAGAACGCGGATCGGCGATTTCAGTCCGCGGCGGAACTGGTTGAGCTACTTGGTCAATGCCTGGAGCATTTACAGCAGCCGGCCTTGTGCGAGCCGCCCGTCATTGCGCAACCCCTGGGCGCCACGTCCGAGGCGGCGAGCGTTGTTTCTCTGCCTGAGCGGCGGTCGGTTTTTGGGCGTACCGGTCGGCAGCGTCGTTGGGCGGCTGCCGCTTTGGTCCTGTTGCTCCTCGGCGCGGGATTGGGCGCCACTGAGGCGACGGGCGTAACCGATGTGAGCGGTTTCGTCGCCACGGTGCTCCGCATTCGCACGCCGCAGGGCACGTTAGTTGTCGAATTGAACGACCCGGCGGCCAGCGTCGCAATCGACGCCGACGACGAGACGATCACGTTCAGCGGCATTGGCCCACACGAGATCAAGCTGCGACCCGGCCGGCACCCGGTCCGCGCGCTCAAAGACGGCAAACCGGTTCGCACGGAATGGGTTACCGTTACTCGCGGCGAGCGGCAGGTAGTGACGCTACGTTTGGAGGACTTGGACGCCGATTCCGACGAGCAAGAAGCAGTCAAACAATCGCCGACGACAAGCGGAGACGAGCCGATTGCCGGTAAGTCGCCTGCAAAGGCAGCCAGTGCGCTCGAGGCAAATGCTCATGCGGCTCCGCTTCACGCTGTAATCAAGGACGACGCGCGGAAAGGGAAGGTCCGCGCGGTGGCGCTTTCCGCGGGGCGACGGTCGCTGGCCGTTGGGCGCGATGATGGGACATTCGAGCTTTGGAATCTGGCGAAAAAGAGCGTCACCTATAGCGGGAAGCTTCCCGCATCCGTCAGCGCAGTGGCGCTCTCGGCAAACGGTCAATGGATAGCTGCCGCGAGTGGTCAAGAGGAGAGCCGCGAGGCGATGGTTCATCTTTGGGATCTCAGCCTCAAAGAGAACGAGCCGATCCCCGTGCAAATTGGGGGCGGACGCGTTGGGCCGGATGCGAACCAATGGAATGTGAAGTCCGGTCAGGTCGGCTCGCTGACGTTCTCGCCGGATGGCACTCTGCTGGCGGCGGGAACGGGCGACGATCACGCTGGAGAACTGATTGTATGGAGCACAAAAGACTTCGAAGAGAAGTCACGGTATCCCGGATTCGACGGTCGTGTACGCTCGCTGTTGATCATGGGCGACAACGATACCACGATGGCAGGCAGCGGCGGAAACTTGCAGATCTTGCAGTTGAAGGCCGGCACGGTCGTTATGAAGATGAATCTGGCGATGACGTTCCTTCCACAAGACCAGCAGGAGGCTGTACCAGAGATGGTGCAATCGTTCGTGTTCTTATCTACAGAACGCGGTTTAGTCGCGACGGGTGACGACCGCGGCTCAGTGTCCATCTTCGAGTTCCCCCGCGGTGGAGAACGGCTGTCGTTCAAAGCACACGATGCGGCCATCGAATCGCTTGCGTTTTCGCCGGACGGCAGCTTGCTGGCAACGGCGAGCCGCGGCGAGAGCGCCGTGAAAATCTGGAACATCGCGGAGAAGATTCGTTGACCTGTCGCGAGTCTCACTCATGCCACCTGTGAATCGGGTGTGGCGGAAAAACGATGGCTGTCACCCTCGACGATATACTCGCCGCTCAACAGCGCATCGCGGGCGGCGTATATTTTTCGCCGTGCCCGGAGTCGCAGCAGCTTTCGCCTTTGTGCGACGCGAGAGTGTATTGCAAGCTCGAGTACTTGCAGCGGACGGGGAGCTTCAAGGAGCGCGGGGCGCGGAACGCACTGTTGCTGCTCGACGCGGAGCAACGGCGGCGCGGCGTGATCACCGCTTCGGCCGGCAACCATGCCTTGGGGCTGGCTTATCATGGCCGCCTTCTGTCGGTGGCGGTTACCGTGGTCATGCCCAAACACGCTCCCTTGATCAAGGTCGCCACGTGCCGGAATCTTGGGGCCGAGGTGGTCCTTCACGGCGAGACGTACGCTGAGGCGTTGGCCCAGGCGGAATCGCTCGCGGCGCAGCGCAGCCTGCGGTTTATTCATGGCTTCAATGACGAGGCGATCATTGCCGGGCAAGGAACCCTCGGCCTTGAAGTGCTCGCACAGGTGCGGGATGTAGAGGCGATCGTCGTGCCCGTGGGCGGGGGCGGCTTGATCGCCGGTGTGTCGTTGGCGGTCAAGTCGTTACGGCCCGACGTGAAGATCATCGGCGTCGAGGCGGTTCATACGCCGAACTTCTCGGAAGCGTTGAATGCCGGTCATCCGGTCTCGTATGCGTCTCGCCCCACACTGGCCGACGGACTGGCGGTCGGCAGGGCGGGAGACATTCCATTTGAAATCGCCCGCTCGCGGATTGACCGCCTCGTTCAAGTCAGTGAGGACGACCTTTGCACCGCCGTGTTGCGGTTGGTGGAGTTGGAAAAGAGCGTTGTTGAAGGGGCGGGGGCCGCGCCCTTGGCGGCCTGCTTGGGAGGCCGCGTCGTGGAGCTCGTGGGGAAGCGCGTCGTCTTGTTGTTGGCCGGGGGGAACATCGATCCGACAATGCTCAGTCGCGTCATCGAGCACGCGCTGGTAACCGATGGTCGGCTGTGTCGCTTCACGGCCACGATCAGCGACCGGCCGGGCGGGTTGGCGCGTCTTGCACAGGTCGTTGCCTCGACAGGCGCCAGCGTGAAACAGGTGGAACACGATCGCGCCTTTTCCGGCGCGGACCTGACCGCGGTGAACGTGCTGTGTACGGTCGAGACGCTGGGGCCGGCGCACATCGAGGAAGTGTTTGCGCGCCTCGCTGAAAATGGCATTTCCATTGTCAGCCGGTGAGCATGCGTCTGGAGTGCGGGTCGCCCCGGCG
>JBBDYH010000109.1:0-19148 GCA_040901795.1 Pirellulales bacterium | reverse complement strand
TCGCCGCATCGAGCTTGGGATGGTGGTGCCCATGCACGTTGCACCACATGCTGCTCACACCGTCGAGGTAAGCGTTGCCATCGATGTCGTACAACGTGCAGCCTTGTGCGCGTTCGATGATCAATGGCTCGTACTCGGCCATCTGCGTGAACGCATGCCAGACGAGCTCGCGGTCCCAACGGCGGAGGTCGTCCTTTTCGGTCCGTTCCATCCGAGTCGTTTACTCCTTCCACGTCACCCCAAGATTGTCGCCAATCGGAATCTGCAACTGTAGCGCGGCATTGCCCTGCACAATCGCGAGCTCCAGCAATCCGCTCGAACCGAACAGCGCGACCGGAGTTCCGGACGGAGATTCCAAATACGTCTTTACGATTCCGTCGAATTGCTGCTGTGCCGTTTCGACGAAAAAGGAGGCGGGCTCAATATCGTTTGGCAAGTCGTCGCGCCGGATATTGGTAATCAGGTTGCCGAACGAATCGGCACAGAGAACTCGGCCCATGACAGCATTGTCTCGGCGTTCCGGCCGTGGCCAGTCCAACAAATTGATGCGATTAACTGCAGGCCCCAGCTCGTGCGGCGGAAATCCAAGCGAGAGATGCGCAGCGACCGGCGCCATGATGTCGCGGCCGTGAAATGTGTTCGACACTTCCGCCAGAAACAGCGATCGATTCGTCACTTCGATTGCTTGCTCCGGCGGCTGATCTCGGCAGACATAGCTCAAGAGCCCGTTGTCGGGGCAGACGTATTGCCGCCCAGCGACGCGGGCGTAGATGATCCTTCGTTCGGTGCCGACCCCCGGGTCCACGACTGCCACATGGATCGAACCCGGCGGAAACCACCGCGTTGTTTCGCCGAGCACGAAAGCGCCCTCGACAATGTTCTGAGGTGCGATGCCGTGCGAGATATCGACGATCGTCGCGGCAGGATTGATCGAGAGGATCACGCCCTTCATCGCAGCGACATACGGACTATCGCGGCCGAAATCGGTGGTGAGCGTGATGATGGAAGGCATCGCGAATTCGCCTCGTGTATGCGAGATCCCGCTGCTTCCCGTACGTCTTCACTGAGCTGACGATGAACGCTGGTCATGGACGTCGGTTTGCCCCTCCAGCCTTAGTGCGTCGGCACATAAATCAACCTCGCCGGGCCACTCAACATATCTGCCCCCCTCCCCAATCCGAACCTGGGCAAACAAGGCGCGATCCGCGAGCGGGGCGAAGACACCCCCCTTATCGATGAGCGGGCGGATATCGACTTCAAAGGATGCACTGTCAGCATAGAGAAGCCGAAGAATGTAGTCGGACGACGGTTCGGCGCTGATTAGTCGATGCATGGCGATGCCTATGTTTCACGGTAAAGGGTCGACCGGACTAAACGGATCTGTGCGGCGTCCTCGGTACCAGTTGTCGAGCAACTCGGCCTGACGCAGTTCCGCCCACTCCGAAACCATCGTTTGAACTCGCTTCGGAGCGTTGCCACTTAACACCATAACTGGATCAATTCCCACCGCCAATTCGTGTTCACCGTAGACCGCGTGGAAGTGTGGCGGTGCATGATCATTATAGAACATGCGGATCGTGATGCCGTAAAATCGGGAAATGACCGGCATGGTTTCGCTCATTCTGGCAGGCAACTTACATCCCCTCAATCAACTCCAAGCAAATCTCCCGCACGCGCGCCGGGTTGACATTGGGGTTGCGCTTCTTCGCCTGCCCGATGAGGCTCGCCGCCGCTGCCACTTTGCCGCTTTTCACGTCGGCGACGATCTTGGGGTTCGCCGTCACCAACTCGCGGCACAGCGAGATGAGCTCTGATTCGTCCACTTTGCGGATGCCTTTCTCCGCCACGATCTGCGCTACCGTCTTTTCGCTCTCGAGCAGCTCGGTAAAGATCCCCCGTGCCTTGCTCGTGTCGAAGTCGCCTCCCTTCACGCGCGTGATCAAGTCGGCGACGACAGGCGGCCGGATCGGAAACTGCTCGATCGTCAGGTTCCGCTCGTTCATCACTCGGAGCACATCCTGCGTCACCCAGTTGGCGGCGGCCTGCCCGTCCCCCGCGAGTTCGGCCAGCTCGACATAGTAGTCCACCACCGGCCGCCCCTGGTTCACCAGCACATCGCTGTCGTACATTTTGATCCCGTAGGTCACTTCCAGCCGATGCCGCAAATCGGCCGGCAGTTCGGCAAGCGATTCGCGCACGGACTGGATGCGCTCCGGCGTGACCGTGACCGGCGCTAAATCGGGATCGGGAAAGTAACGGTAGTCGCTCGACTCTTCCTTGTGCCGCTGCCCGCGCGTGACGTTGGCCACGTCGTCCCAGCCGCGCGTTTGCTTCGGCACGTCGCCGATCTCCTGCTTTGTCTCTTGCCAAACCTGATACTGCCGCTCGGCCTCGTACGTCAACGCCCGCTCGACCGCGCGGAAGCTGTTCATGTTTTTAATCTCCACGATCGGCGTCTTTGCCGTGTGACCATTGGACTGCGGGATGTGCAAGTTGATATTGGCATCGACGCGCACACTCCCCTCTTGCATGTTGCAGTCCGACACGCCGAGATAGACCAACAGCAGTTTGAGCTCCTGCAGATAGGTCTTGGCCTCGAGCGGCGAGCGGAGGTCCGGCTGGCTGACGATCTCCAACAGCGGCGTCCCGGTCCGGTTCAGGTCGATGCGGCTGTCGGCTTTGCCGGCGCGCTCGTCATGCATGCTCTTGCCGGCGTCTTCTTCCAAGTGGGCGCGGATGATTCCGACCTTTTTCGCCTCGAAGCGGTCCTTGGGATCACTGATTGCCAGATAGCCGTTGAAAGAGAACGGCAGGTCATACTGGCTGATCTGATACCCCTTGGGCAAGTCGGGATAGTAGTATTGCTTGCGGTCCCACTTGGTGAACGGCGCGATCTCGCAGTTGATCGCCACGGCGGTCTCTAGCGCCAGCTCGAACGCCTCACGGTTCATCACGGGCAAAGCACCAGGCAGCCCAATGCAGACCGGACACGTCTGCGTATTCGGCGGTTCGCCAAATTTCGTGCTGCAGCCGCAGAACAACTTCGTCCGCGTCAGCAATTGCACATGCACTTCCAGGCCGATGATGACGGTGTAGTCGTTAGCCATGATCGCCACGGTTGATGATTCGACACAGGCAAATTAGCCGCAAACAAAGAGAATTAGCCACAGATGAACACGGATGAACACAGATCGAAACGATTGGTGTGGGGCAACTTCTCTTAACCGTGAACAACGCGTTTGATCTCAATCTTTGATTTACCGAAGTTGATGAGGAGCGCGATGCGGCGATTCGTTGCCCGGAGGTAGTTGAGGGTTTGTGCAAGGTGTGCATCGTCAAAAGCCTTGACATGCTTGACTTCCACGGGCACCAGGTCCTCCACAAACAAGTCGGCCTCATAGAAGCCCACTTCAATGCCATCGTAATAGACCGTAATGGGCCACTGTTGTTCGACATGGAAATCCAGCTTCCGCAGTTCATACGCCAACGCGTTTTCATACACCTTCTCCAAAAAGCCAATTCCCAATGTGTTCGCCACTCGAAAAGCACAACCGATAATCTTCTCGGTGATCGCATTTATTCGCGAATCGTCAGCGAGATCCTTGTTCTGATCTGTGTTCATCTGAGTTCATCTGTGGCTAATCATAATTCTGTGGCTAGAGCGGCGGCCGGCGGGTGTGCCAATCGGTGGCTTGCTGGAACATGTACGCGGCGCGGAGCAGACGCTCTTCTTGGAACGGCGGCGCTTGAAGCTGTAAGCCAATGGGCAGGCCGCCTTTGCTGAAGCCGCAAGGAAACGCGATCCCGCCGACGCCGGCCAGGTTTGCGCTCACCGTATATAGATCCACCAGATACATCGCCAACGGATCGTTGGCCTTCTCGCCGATCTTGTAGGCCGGCGTCGCCATCACCGGTCCGGCAATGAGATCAACTTGTTCAAAGGCGTCGTCGTAGTCCTGGCGAATCAACCGGCGAACCTTGAGCGCCTTGAGATAATAGGCGTCATAGTAGCCTGCCGAGAGCGCATACGTGCCCAGCATGATCCGCCGCTTGACCTCGGCGCCGAATCCTTCTGCCCGGCTGCGGCGATACATTCGCACCAATGCGTTGTCGAGATCTTCAGCCTCCGCGGCCCGCCCGGCGGCAACTAGTTGCTTGTGCTCTTGCGCGAGCTCTTCATGCAGCGCCGCTTCGTCCGTCCGATAACCGTAATGCACGCCGTCGTAGCGGGCCAGGTTGCTGCTCGCTTCACAGGGTGCGATCACATAGTACGTCGCGACTCCGTACTTTCCATGCGGCATGCTAATCTCGCGCACGCGAGCGCCGAGGCTCTCGTAAACGCGGATCACCTCTCGAACCGCCGCCTCCACTTCCGCATCGAGCCCCGGCCCAAAATGCTCGCGGACCAGCCCCAGTCGCAGCCCGGCGAGCGGTTCTGCGACTGTCTGTGTGTACGGCGGCGCGTCGGTATCGATCGATGTCGAGTCGCGCGGATCGTGTCCGGCGATGACCTCCAACATTAGCGCCGTATCTTCTGCAGTGCGCGCCAGCGGCCCCACCTGGTCGAGGCTGCTGGCAAACGCGACCAGCCCATAGCGACTCACGCGACCGTACGTCGGCTTGAGACCCGTCACGCCGCACAGCGCCGCCGGCTGGCGGATCGATCCGCCTGTATCACTGCCGATCGACAGCGGCGCCATCGACGCCGCCACGCAGGCCGCAGCGCCCCCGCTCGAACCGCCCGGAATCCGCGTCAGGTCCCAAGGATTGCGCGTGACATGGAAAGCCGAGTTCTCGTTGCTGCCGCCCATGGCGAACTCGTCCATATTCGTGCGGCCGAGGAACACCGCATCGGCGGCACGCAGACGGGCCACCACGGTCGAGTCATAGGGCGGCCGAAAACGCTCAAGGATCCGCGAGCCACACGTCGCCAACTCCCCCTGCATGCACAACAGGTCTTTCACGGCGACCGGCAAACCCCCCAGCCGTCCCACTGCCTGATCGGCTTTGCGACGACGATCGACATCGGCTGCTTGGGCCAGCGCCGCCTGTTCGTCGTAGCGCAGAAAGGCCTGGACCTTGTCGTCACGTGCCTTGATCTGGTCAAGAAAAGCCTGAGTCACTTCCACCGAGGTGGCTTGACCGCCATTGAGTTCACGCAGGAGTTCGGTCGCGGAGAGATCGACAAGCGCCATCGTATCGGTACCCTGAACGACGAAACGGGAGCACGGCGAAACGATCAGATTAGCGAATTCCGCCGCCAAGGGCTATTCGCCTAGCACTGCCGGTACCAGATAGCATTCGCCGTCGGCCTTCGGTGCATTGGCCAGCGCCGCTTCGCGCGGTAGAGATTCACGCAGCTCGTCGGGTCGAAAGACGTTGGTGACTTCGACCGCGTGCGCCATCGGCTCGATCTCCTCCGTGTCGAGCTCGTTGAGCTGCGCGACGTAGCCGACAATCTGACCGAGCTGGATGGTCATCAACCCCAGCTCATCGTCCGTGAGCTTCAGCCGCGCCAGGAGCGAGACCTTTTCCACATCTTCGCGCGTAAGACTCATGGGCGATCGGAGTCGGACACGACTCTGTAGGGAACGGCCTCTGTGCCGTTCCGTTGGGCGACTAGATCTGGCTATCTCGATCGGCGCTTCCGGAACGCCACCCGCCACGGCGGGCAAGCTTCGGGCGTTCCCTACAGAACCGACCTGAGCAACGCGTCTACTTCTTCGCCCCGGCGCCCTCCAGCTTGAACGGCTTGCGGCGAACGAGCTTGGTCACCGCCCCGGAGCGGATGCATTGCGTGCAGACCAGCCGCGTGGTGTTACTGCCGTTGACCGTCACGCGCAGTCGCTGCAAATTTGGCTTGAACTGTCGGCGCGTGATGCCGGTGACTTTCGTACCTACGCCCCCCAAGTACTTCGCCTTGCCGCGGATGGTGACCTGGTTGCCGACCTGCGGGCCCTTGCCGCAAACTTCGCACTGCCGCGCCATCGTAACCTCAAATCTATAAACACGTGGGGCAGAAATGCTTGTCTGCCGTGAGCTGGTCTTTTGGAAACCACCAGTATAACGGATTGGCGTGCAGCGACAAGGCATGCTGCCGTGCGGTAGTGATGCAGAAATAGTTTCCGACAGCCGATGGGACTGACGTATTTCAAGCGCTTCCGCATGGAGATCGGCGCTGATGCCAAGCACTTGGCATCAGCGCAAAAAGAAATCCGCCCGCAGGCTGTGGTACGCAGGCACTAAGTGCCACGAGCCGTCTTTTGGTCATCGAATTGACCTGGCGGGATGTCGCCAGGTTCTTCAACCTTCCAAAACGTGAGCTGGCCGATGGTCATTCCTGGCTTCATTTCGATATTAAATGGGCCTAAGTTGTAAATCTCTAAAGTCAACCGACCTGTCCATCCTGCGTGTGCGTGCGGAGCAGTTAAATGCACCAGCATACCAAGCCGTGCCAAGCTGCTTTTGCCTTGGACGTGCATAGCGACATCTACCGGCAAGGTGGTGTGTTGCTGTAGGTCCGCCAAATAAAAAGTATGCGGTCGCAGCGTGATGATCCCGGCATTATCCGGCAGGACGTCTTTGAGGTGTGACTTAGAGAAAGCCTTGTAGCTGAACTCGTTTGGCGGGTTTTTCCAAAGAGAAATTGAAATTGTTGTTCCAGGGGAAAGCGACGTCCACTCGTAGACGTTCTCGCCTAAGTGAACATCAACCGCATCACTGTCGTAGTTCTCTTCCTTCGGGGCAGGGGAAATCTTGAGTTCGCCGGACTTCAGCCGTCTTTCGATTGCCTGCTTTGAGAGAATGCCCATCTATAGCCCCACTTGCGACTTCGCCACCCAGATGCGTCTGCCACCGCTAACCGTTTGACGCGGAAGCTCAATTAATACACTGTCCCCATCTTCTTTGACGAGAGTCACGTCCATTGTCGCTGGCCGTTGTTCGTCCGTAAGCACCGGATCGCGATCGTCTAGTTGAACTAACTCAGCGTCAACGAGGACTTCGTAATTCTGATCTTTGCCACGAATCAGGACGGCAGCCTCATGCGAGAACATTCCGGTCCCAGCTAAGCATTTAAGTTCCAGAGTGGTAGTGGTTTGGGCGAGTGACATCCTATGTCTCCTTCTAGGGTTCGTGTTGCGTACTCTTTGTGCGACAACATTCTGACTATAGTGCTAGCACCATGCAACCAATGGGCCGAAATGATGCGCGAAAATTGAAACGGGCACCAGGCCAGTGTGCGCATGTATATTGTACGTGCCTAAGTCTCTATTGTCAAGTAGTTTGCGCCATTGAAGGCCCAGTGGTACTGACATGGCCAGACGAACTGAGCAAAGAAAGTGTCGAGGAGTTTGAGTATTGGGTGAACGGTTTAGTCCGGCGTGCGCGTCGAAAGGCTGGCTTGCCAATTGACGACAAGGCAAAGAACAAAGAAGCGGAAAAGACCTAGTGCAATTCGATCAATCCGCATGCCGTTCGCGTTTTTTCTTTTCTGAAAGTGCATCACTACCTGCCGTGCCTGCTGCTTGCCAGCGAACAATGTTGCCTTTCGCTCCGCGAAAGTACGCTGCTTTCACGGAGCGAAAGGCGACAATTCCCGGCAGGCAAGGATGCCTGCCCGACGTTCATCGCCGGCGGACAAACGCCGAAATCGCTTCTGACAGCGGATTGCTGTCCGTGGCCGAAAAGCCCAGGTGCAAATGCCGCCGCCAGCCCTCCGCGAACTGAAAGCGGCCCGACATGCGGCCTACTTCGGCGTTCAGCTCCCTCAGGGTTGCGACGTAACTGTTCATGCCCTGACTGCGGTCGAGCCAGTCCTTCTGGCTTTGGTGCTTGACGAGCATTTCGGCCTTGCGGTCCATGACCGACGTGACGTCGACAAACAGCTCCGGCAATATGGGCTGACGCAACGAGTCGCAATTGCCATGCGGCTGCGCATGGTAAATCGTCACCTCTTCGTCAATGGCAGGCCGTGGTGGATCGACCGGAAAGTTCCGCATGCCGCGACAGAACGCCGCCGTGACGGCCAGCCGGCAGGTATTCGTATGGTCCTCCATATAGTCCTGTGGCGAGTGCGTCAGCAGGATCTGCGGGGCCACTTCGCGGACGATCGAGCCCAGCCGCGCCAGCATCGGCCGGTCGTAAAAGATCTCGATGTCGTTCGTAAGGGCCTCGTGGAACGTGGCGCCCAGGTACGCCGCCGCGGCCCGGGCTTCGTCACGCCGAATCCGCCTGATCGTCTCGGCATCGTGCTCACTCGACCCACAGGAGCCGTTGCCAACGGTCATGTAGTGCAACTCGTGACCCGCCTCCTTAAGTCGCATCATCGTCCCCGCCATGACGAACTCGATGTCGTCCGGATGAGCAGCGATAGCGAAGGCGCGAGGCATGCCGGAGGGTTCAGGGTTCAGGGTTCAGCAGGGGGAGAAGGAGACAAGGAGACAGGAAGACCGGGAGACAAGGAGAATGAAAGCTGCCGCCTGATGTTTAAGCACTGAACCCTGAACCCTGAACCCTCTAGTGCATTTCCGCTTCACACGTTCCCAACCCGCCCCGGTAGTAGTTGAACTGCACGTTGGGATGTTCGGCCAAAAGCGACATCGGCACGGCGCTATCTGTGATCCGCTGGGAGATCATCAAGGCCGTCAACCGCATGCCGAACGGATTGTCATGCGCGCCGGCCTGCCAGATCGAAACCTTGTCCGCCTTCCAGGTTTCCACAGGGCCGACACTGATCGCTTGTGTCGGCACGTTCGTCACCACGCCTCCCCCCGAGGTGCGCGCGTTCTGGATAATCGTCATCGGGTGCAGATCGACGACGCGCGTTCGCAGTTTGCGATAGTCGGCGGGCGTCGGCGGCTGCTCGCGGTACGCTCCCTCACGGCGCGGGGGATCATTGAAGGCCCAGTGCTTGACCTCGCCCTGGCCCCCCTGCATGACGACGCACCTCACCGCATCGAACGACCGGGAGTACTCATCGATCAACGCCGTTTTCGGGAAATGCAGGTTGGATTCCGGCATCCGCAGCTCGGGACGGATCCGGTTAAAGCACAACTCGCGGTCGCTGCGCGCAAAGCTCAGCGCGAACGACTCCGGCGCCTCGCGACCGTCGATTACCCATTCGTCCATGCCCCAGAAGTGGGCATGCCGCAGGTTCAGTTCCAGCTCATTGACCAGCCGGGCCACCAGCGGCAGTTGCTCGGTCGGACCGATCGGCCCGCAGATGCCGGCCGGCCGGTCGGAAGTGGCCTGCCGCCAGGCAGCGATGTATTCGAGCGCTTCGGCGAGATAAAAATCTTCGAGCGTATCGTAGAACAGCACGCGAAAACCATCGCGCGACAGCCCAAGCAAGTCGTCCGCCGACAGCCGCGCGGCATCGTTCAGGATCTCGTCATCGAGCGTGGTGTAGTCCCACCACTCCGGGCTGATCTTGCTTAAGCGCCGCATGCCTTGTTTCGAAGAGAGGTGACGTGAGAGAGAAACGCCGTGATTCTACCACGCGCAGGTCCGCTTCTGTAGGGAACGGCCGAAGCTTGCCCGCCGTGGCGGGTGCCGTTCCGTTGGGCTGTTTGCCGTGGCTATACCGCTTGGCGCTTCCGGAACGCCACGGAGGGCGTTCCCTACAGAACGTGCATCGCCTCATCGCCGCCGGGCGGGGGCTCGGCCGGTGAAGCGGCCGGCGATTCGCGCCGACAGCTCCAGGTCGCGAGAGCTCGTGGCGCGCTTCAGCCGGGTGGCCAGCTTCCGGGCCGCGGCGATGTGCTCTTCCGCTTTCTGCGTCTCTTCCTCGAAACGGGCCAGATACTGGTACGCGGTCAGCTTAAGTTCGGGCGACATCGTTTCGCGCCTCACAGTCTCTTGCGATAGCCGCCGCAGGGCCGTCTCGTACTGCGCCGCCGCGGCCCGGTTGAAGGCTTGCGCCAATTGCTGGTCGCTGAGCTTCTCGATCTGCAGCCGGGCAAACCGCGCCAGCCGCAGCGTGGAAAGGTCCGCGCCGGTCGGATCGATCGACTCGGGCACGGGCAGATCCAACCGCCGCCGCAGCTCGTCGCAAATCTCGTCGGCCGCCGGGTCGGTGTCTTCCAGCTCCAACAACAGCACCGATGCCGCCAGCTTTCGTTTCAGGCTCGGGTCCTGGCTCACTTCCTCCGGCGTGTGTCCCACGAACAACGGCATCGGCAGCTTGGGCCAGACGTCGAGCACCATGTGCCGACGTTGCTCGAATAACAGCCGCCGGCGCGCGGGCTCGGCCGTGTCGTCGGGCAGCCGCCACCGCCAGCTTAGCGCCAGCTCGACCGCCGACATTCGATCCACGATCTCTTCGTCTTCCTTCTCGCCCAACGCCTCGCCGCCGACCTCACTGAGGACCTTGTGAGCCGCCTCGAACTGCGGGCGGAACACCTCCAACTCCAGCCGCGGAGGCTCATCCCCCTCGGCGGCGAACAGCAGCGCCTCGGCGAGAACTTGCGGGATGGCGTCACGCGTCAGGTTGTTCGCGTCAGCAAGCAGCGGCCGGTCAAGCAAGGCGTAGATCACCCGCGGCGGCGCTTCGCCTTCGAAGTCTTGCGCGTCGATCTCGGTCTGCTCGCAGCGCGGATCGGCTTCGAGCCGCCGCCCGAGCTCATCCAAATCACGCACCGCATAGCTGACGACCAGGTCCTCGGCCAGACCTTCGGCGGTGTTCTTGGTGAGGAGTTGGGAGGTGGCCTCGGCTTCGATGGCGTCCTGCTCGGTCGGCGCAAGCTCCGCATAGCGACGATAAGCGTAGGCCGCGCCGCTGTAGTCCCCCATATAACCGCGAACTACGGCCAGGTTCTTCCAGACGACCGGTGAGTCGCCCACCGTCGAACTGACGGCACTCCACAAGTCGGCCGCCTGCTGCCATTGGGCCCGCAGCGCCAGCGACAGCGCCGAGTTGAAGTCGCCGGCCCAGCCTGCGCCCGCCGGCGCAGCCTCGAAAGGGATGCTGTCCTTGAACAACAGCGGCACCGCGGGCGAGGCGGTTAACCGCGCGAGCATCTCGCGGGCGGGTCCCGTATCGGCCCGGTTGATCGATGCCTGCAACAGCAACAGTCCACGCGCTGGGAGCATGTGCCCGGCGTGCAGAAACTGTTCCGCCATGCGGCCCATCGCGGTGAAAACCTGGTGCGGCAATTCACTGCCGGCCGTCGCCACGGCGCGCTGCATATTGTGCAATCCGTGCGACAGCTCACCGCGGTGCACCTGATCGACGGCCAGCTCCGCCAGCGCGATGGCGTTGTCTGGATGGCGCGTGATAAACCTGCGGAGCGTGGCAGCGACCCCTTCCTCGTCTTTCACGCCTTGCTCGAGCGACAGCTTGCACGCCAGCAGGCAGGCGCGGTCGGGCTTCTTGGCTTCGAGCTGGCCGACCAACTCCAGGCAACTGGCGTACTGGCGGCCTTGCAGCATCCGCTGGACCTTGTCCAGCTCGGTTACCAGATCGGAGCAGCAGAACTTGATCTTCTTCCCGGTGCCGCCGGGACAGGACGAATATCGGTCGATCGACATCGCAGGGCCTTTGCGCTATTTGTAGTGCGACGACTCGTCGTCGCTTCGGATTTGACTGCTTTTTGGAGGCGGCGACTTGTCGCCGCTTTGGATTTCACTGCCTGGAATTCTGGCTTTTCGAGGCTGCCCATCGAATAAGCCGCTCATCCTACCGCACCGCGCCGCGCGGCTGCAACGGCCGGTATTGCGCGAAGACTCCTGCCAGCCTGTCCCACCGGCTGGATGGCGCCAGCGCGCGTTTGTTCGCTCGGCGGAGGCGCGGATCGAACCAACCGCGAGGGGTGGGCCGCTAAACTGGCGGTTTTTGGGACGGGTTTATTTTTTCTCCCGGGAAAACCGCGGTGGCGAGAACTTTCGCGAGCAAGTTTGTGCGGGGCGAGGCGCATCTGGCACCGGAAAACAGGAACAGTTTGAGACGAGGTGGAACAAACCGAGCCAAATAGGCGCACAAATCGGCGCGATCGGCGCAGGATAGAAAGGGGCTGGCGCGCTAAAACGCCGTGTTTTGTGCAGTCTGTTTGTTCGTGGCAGGGCCTGCTCGAGGGAACTAATGCGGTGCATATGTGTGACGGTGAATAAGTCGAGGTCTGGAGTCTCGCGATGGAGTTGAGTTTTCCTAAATCGCAAAGCAGCGGAAATGTCCGCCGTCGCACGTGCGGAGCGGTTATGATCGCATGTATAGTATGTATGTGGCGCGCCTGTCAAGAGGCTTTCTGTGCCACGCCCAAAAAAAACAACGCCGGCCGTAGCGGATTCGTCCAGACCCGTGGGCATCGGCCCTTCTTTGCTCTATTCGATTAACCGGCGCAGCTCACGCTCAGGGCCCCCTTCTCTCAGGATCGCCGGCCGCTCGCCGCTTACAAAGCGCGGAAAAAATGCCTGGGTTGCGGGATAGAACCTAATAGAGCGATTCAACGGACAGCGATTATTGATCGCGAAGGAGCAATCGATGGCTGCAGCCCCCAACACTCTCGAGTTGAAGTTCGAGCAGCTCGGCCCGATGCGCGATGCACTCGAAATTATCGGGCGGATTCGGCAAATTCGAGAACCGATCACCTCGCCGGATGGTTTGCGGCAGACGATCGAATTGGTTCTCCATTTCGCGGAGCTGTTGGGCGTGAGCGGCGAGCTGACCGACCGCCTGGGGCAGATCCTGGCGAATGTAAACGTCTTTCAGATCGTACTGGGGATCGTGCGCTTCCTGCTCGGCGCGGCAGGAGCGGAAACAGGAGACGGCAAGCTGCGCGCATCGTTCGCCGACGGCAGCACGACGGTCATCGAGCCGCAGAACTTTTTGAGCTGGCTGCCGATCGTGGTCCAGATCATCAACCTGATTCGCATTATACGGGGCGGAGCTAACCCGTAGGGTGGGATAAGGTCGCCGCGGCGACCGACGGCCCCACCATGGAGCTGAGAGGAGGCCCAACGTGCAACCCGCCGAACCAATCTATCGTCTGCCGCCGTTCAAGGTCGAGGCCACGTATGTAGCCTTGGCCGAGACGGTGGATTGGGGCTTGAGCCTCTTCAAGGTGCCTGAGCAGTGGAAGCGCACGAAAGGGGAGGGCGTCCGGGTGGCCGTGCTCGACACGGGGATCGAGCTGGACCACCCGGACGTGCGGGAGGCGATCGACAAGGCCAAGGACTTCACGCGCAGCCGGTTTGGCGTGGTGGATCGGCAAGGACATGGAACTCACGTAGCCGGCACGATTGGCGCCCGCAAGAACGAACAAGGCGTCGTCGGCGTGGCACCGGAGTGCCGACTACTGATCGGCAAAGTACTGGGCGACGACGGCAGCGGGACTGACGACTCCGTAGCCGAAGGCATCGCCTGGGCGGTGGACGAAGGAGCGCAATTGATCTCGATGAGTCTCGGCTCTCCCTATCCCAGCCAGGCGATTTATCAAGCCATCCAGCGGGCGCTAAAGAACAACCGCTTCGTGGTCTGCGCCGCGGGCAACGACGGCCGACCGAACAGCGTGAATTACCCCGCGCGGTGGGAAGAGACCGTGGCCGTGGGCGCAGTGGACAAAGACGGCAAACTGGCCCGGTTTTCCAGTCAGGGAGAAGAGCTTGATATCTGCGCGCCGGGTGAGAACGTGTTGTCCACGTTTTTGAACGGCGGCTACGCCAAACTCTCGGGCACGAGCATGGCGACACCGTTTGTCAGCGGTGTGGTGACGCTGATGCTTGCGAAACATAAGCAAGTCGGCGGCCGCACTCCGGTGAACAACCAGCAGCAGTTGCTCGACCACTTGCGCGCGACAGCGACGGATGCGGGAGCAACCGGTCGAGATCCGCAGTACGGCTATGGCTTGATCAACGCGGAAAAGCTGTTGGCCGATGAACCGGTCGCGCCGCCGGTGGCGTCGCAGTTGGAGATCGGCCCGATCATGGTCAATGGAGTGCCGGGGACGCTGGTATTTGTTCCGAGTTAGACAGGCGAGCGGGGCGACGTAAGTCCCCCGATGCGCGTGAACATGTTTAGCCGCCGACCACACGTCGGCGCACATAAAACGTTTAGCCGCCGACGATACGTCGGCGAAGGAGGCGATATGGAAAGCAACAAGCAAAACCAGTTCATCGATGTCACCGAACCGCCGTTCAATGCGCGCGGCGACGGCAAGACCGACGACGCGCCAGCCTTTCAGAAAGCCGTTGATTCGCTGGAAGGGGGTCATGTGCAGTTTCCCCATGACGGACCGCTGAGGGGTCCGAACGACGAACAGCACAGCTAGCCCAAATTAACAACTCAGTTGCTCGCCGCGGCGAGCAACTCGTAATCGATCGTTCTCACTCAAAAAGTTTGCAATCAATTCAGGTCCACACTAACGTAAAGAATGGTGCTCTCATGACAATGGCGATTAATGATCCGATCGGAAACGGCGCTGCCCAAGGTTCGGTACTCTTCGTGGGCACAGGCGCGGTCTTGGCCCAAGACAACAACGGCTTTTACTTCGACGAAGCAACCAACACGCTCAAGACCAAAGACCAGACGAATGGAAGCTTCAGAGTCAGCAGCGGGAACATCACAGCCGGCGATGGGTCTTCGGGCAGCGGCACGGTTACGATCGACACCGGCAGCGGACAGCCCAATTCCAGCGGGACGGGCTCGGCCGGAAACTCAGGCACAGTGACGCTCACCACGGGGCCAGGCGGCGCTGCCAGCGGCGGCTCGGCGCCCGGTGTGTCCGGGAATTTGCTTTTGAAAACAGGGACAGGCGGCGGCAACGCAGCCGCTAGCTCCACGGGCGGCAACGCCGGACACATCATCCTTCAGCCGGGCAGCGGCGGCAGCGGCACGTCCGGCGCAGGTTCGGGCGGCAGCACCTTGGTCCGGGCCTCCAACAGCGGCGACATTTTCGTGGTTCAGAATAGCGCCGGCAGCACCACGCATCTGGGAGTATCGAACAGCGGGAATCTCCGCGTCGGCACAGCGTCCTCCGCGGCGCTACTCCAGCTTGGCGCGGGCACGGCGACGCTTCCGCCGCTAAAGCTCACCGCCGGCACGAACTTGACGTCGCCTTCAGCCGGTGCCGTCGAGTGGGACGGCAGCAAACTCTGGATCACCAGCGGATCGCTGCGGAAGGAACTGACACTGAGCCACTTTGCAATGGTGACAGACTTCGGCGCCAAGGGGGACGGTTCTGACGATTGGCAGCCTGTGCAGGATGCGGTGGATTCTCTTGCATTGACTGGCGGCGTTGTGTACTTCCCACCTAGCCTTACCTATGGGATCGGAGCGACGGTAACGATTTCGAGTCAGTATCCGATTTGGCTCGTCTCGCACATGGGAGGCTGGAACAACGACAACGTCACGGAGGAGGGGTACATCACGCCGATTGCGGCTCAGCTTGTCGACGGAATGTTCAGATGGGTGAAGACAGATCCACTTGATCCCGTTGACTTTGCCGGCGGCGGCGGGGCGATTGGTCTGAAGATCATGCAGCCCTTGGCCATTGCCCGGACCAAGCCCATCCATTCGGCAATTCGCCTGGACAACGGTGCGAACTTTTTGGTCCGCGACTGTGAATTCTACAACCTAAACGGGCGAGTGTTCTACGCCGGCGAATGGGCAAACAACACCTACATTCAGCGCATCGATGTTTCCTTGTGCGGTGCAGTAGGCAAGCCGATGATCGACCTGCAGACCACGGCCAACCAGGGTTATTTCTTCATTTCGGATTCAGAGTTGGAGATCAGCTTCGCGGCGCCTTACCTTCGAGTGCCAGTCGGCGGGGTCTACTTACACCACGTGGGCTTTGAAGCCGATGATGCCACCACGCCGGACCAAACGTTCGTGGACGCATCCGCAGGAACGATCCACGCCGACAATTGCGAGTTCCGGCGCAACAAAGCAACGCACGTCATTATTGGGCAGGCGGAGGGGTCGGCAGGTGCGAACTCACGGATTGTGAACAGCTTGTTTGTCGCCGCCGCTGGAAAAACGACCAAGTCGCTCCACGTATTGCCAAGTGCCATCTATAGCCAATTCTCCAACCTGAGCTTCATCGGGGCTTCAACGCAAGTCGCTCAGCAAATCCACATTGAGGCATCTTCGTGCAAGTTGAGCGATATCTATTTGCAGGAAGGCGGCAATGTAACTCTTGCCGGCCTCTTTTGCCAGGCGACGAACGTCCATTGTTTTGCCTTGCACACCACAGCAGAGGCTTGCATCAAGGGCGTCGGTGGCTGCTCGATCGTCAACTGCCAGGTCGATGGCAATTTAGGCGCTACCCCAACTCGCGGCATTAGCGTCAGCGGCACAACGCCAAAGGTCATCGGTTGCGAGGTGCGCAGTTTGGCCGCGAATAAGGACGGGATCATCACCACCAGCACCAATGCCGTGGTTGCCGACAATTACGTGTACGGCTTGTCCGGCACTGGGCAACCATATGTTTGGGCCAACGGCGCTCTGGCCAGGAACAACGGCGGGTACGTCACGACAGCGTCCGATGGCGACAACGACGACGTAATCACCTTGAATGCAGAGAGCGGCGTTGTTGAGACCAAATCACTGACTACTCTCGCCGGCAACACCTATACTCTGCAGGTCAACAACGCACTGACCACTAGCAGCAGCCGAGTCCTCGCCGCGATCCAGAGGGGGACCGAAACCGCCTCATTGAACTACGCTGTGAGTGAGGTCATTGCCCAAACGGGTTTCTTTTGGGTTCTCATCCGCAACAATCACGCGACCGCGGCGTTTAACGGCACCGTCAAGGTTCACTTCCTGGTGCAGAACTGAAACAACCTTCTAGCAGTAGTTCGTTCAACAAATCTAAAGTACGAGGAAACTCTTATGATTGTCAGCACTGCTGTTACCAAGTTCGTCAGCACGATTGCACGGTTGTTTCAAGCCACTACGTCCCGGTGCGCCGTTTCAGTTACAGTGGGCTGGCTTTTGCTTGCTTCTCAGTCGAACGGTCAAGCCACATTCACACCACTAGGTGTCTTCGGCGGTACAGAAAGCATAGCCACCGACGTGTCTGGGGAGGGATCTGTTGTCGTTGGTAAGGTAAGACTGTCCGGAGCCACGTTTGCTGCATTTCGTTGGACATCTTCGGAGAGCATGCTTCACGAGGGACTTGCCTCGGACAGTGTTGCCGTATCCGCAGATGGCGCCGTAGTGGTCGGCGGTTACCTCTCGCCAAGTCTTCAAGCGTTCCGATGGCCGGGCGGAGGGGCCTTCCAAGGTTTGGGGGACCTGCCTGGAGGTGTTTTTCGAAGTTCGGCGACTGACGTTTCTGCCAATGGCAGTGTCATTGTCGGCTTCGGGACTACTGCCGACGGTCCAGAAGCCTTTCGCTGGACAGCCGCGACAGGAATGGTGGGAATTGGATCGCTGGATGGAGGAGAGTCCAGTGCATCCAGCGTGTCGACCGATGGCAGCGTTGTTGTAGGAGGCACTATTGCCTCGCCGCCTTTGGGCTCGCAAGGATTTCGGTGGACCCCGACAGGGGGAATGGTGGCACTGCCCCGGCCTCCGGGAGCTGTCACATCCGGGGCGAGAAAAGTGTCAGCCGACGGCGCTGTAGTGGTGGGCTTTAATCAGTTCAGCCTGAACGATACTGAAGCTTTTCGCTGGACCGAGCGCGACGGCATGATTGGCTTGGGAGACCTTCCGGGAGGTCGCCGCATTAGCGAGGCCTATGATGTTTCCGCCGATGGCTCGGTAATAGTGGGAATGAGTGAAAACCAGGACGGACGCAAAGCCTTCTATTGGACTCGGCAAACCGGCATGTTGAATTTGGAGGACCTGCTGGTCTCATTCGGCGCCAACAACCTGGACGGTTGGCTCCTCATCGAAGCCCAAGGCGTCTCGTCAGATGGTTTCACCGTGGCCGGAAGAGGAGTCCACAATGGCCGCGAGGAAGCCTGGGTGGCAACGATTCCCGAACCCTCAACGTTGATCCTCGCTACGATTGCGATCCTTTTGCTCCTTACATTGTACCGGCGGCATCAATTGCCCATACCGTCCATTCGAGGCAAGTAGCAGCGCCGCCCATCAGCCGCCCGGCGCTATCCCGTGGTTTCTGAATCGAGCACAAGTAATCAAAGCCGAGCGCGAAGGTGTTCCGGCTGATTCACGGAGTGGCACGATGAGCATTACCAGTTTCGACAGCCCGGAAAAGTGCGTGGTTCTTGTACCGGTCGGCGCGCAGATCGAGCCGGCGTGCGAAGCGGCGCTGGTTGAATTGGCCCAGCGCGGCTATGCAGTCCGCCGCGTGTACGGTTACGCCGCCATTGATCAAGCGCGCAACGAAATGGCGGCGCAGGCGCTCGCCGACGGTTATGAAGAGACTCTGTGGATCGACTCCGATATCTCGTTCGAGGCGGCCGCGGTCGATCGCTTGCGCTCGCACGACTTTCCGATCGTCTGCGGCGTCTATGCGCGCAAGCGGATGCGCGCCTTGGCCTGCCATGTCTTGCCGGGCACCAGCCGCCTCGTATTCGGCGCCGAAGGAGGACTCAGCGAGCTGCTCTATGCGGGCGCTGGATTTCTGCTGGTGCGGCGGCAGGTGTATTTCGAGATGCAAGAGCACCTGGCGCTGCTCGCTTGCAACCAGCGCTTCGGCGCGAAAACAATTCCCTTTTTTCAGCCGATGGTGATTTCAGATTCGGCCGGCCCTTCGACAAGCTCAGGATGGTATTTACCCGAGGACTACGCCTTTTGCGAGCGCGCCAGGCAATGCGGCTTTGCGATCATGGCCGACACCACGATTCGGCTCTGGCACCATGGCAGCTACGGCTACAGTTGGGAAGACGCCGGCAAGGACAAGGAGCGCTACGAGACGTTTTACTTCAATGTAGCGTAAGTCAATGCACTTAGCGCGTAGGATGAGATTGCGCGCTAGAATAAAGAACTCCGTAACCTCGTGAACGCCTGCGGCCGAGCGCTCGTATCCCTTCGCCCTGCTGGGGCGAATCGGGAATTGGCATGGTTTTGCGTTGATGCGCCAAATGGGGCGATTGTAAAAAACGACCAACCGTTTTTGAAAGGAATGGGAACGCTAATCGGCACTGATCTACGCTAGTTCAGGCAACGGTTCATTCGTGTCGATTGGGAAAGCGCCGGGATAAACCGGTTTGGAGTAGCGAATGAAACATATCGCACGAGC
>JBBDYH010000108.1:0-19718 GCA_040901795.1 Pirellulales bacterium | reverse complement strand
CGATCTTTGCCAACGTGATCGCGGTCGTCACCATGATCCTGGGTGGCGTTGCGCTGATCGGCCTGCCTTTAGAGCAGTACCCCGAGATCACACCTCCCACGGTCCTTGTGTCCGCGGTGTATCCCGGCGCGAACGCCAAGGTGGTCGCCGACACGGTCGCCGCGCCGATCGAACAGCAGGTCAACGGCGTGGAGAACATGCTCTACATGTCCTCCACTTGTTCCAGCGACGGCGCATATTCGCTGACGATCACCTTTGACATCGGCACCGATCTCGATCAGGCGCAGGTGCTGGTGCAAAACCGCGTAGCGATTGCCCAGCCGCAGTTGCCCGAAGAAGTTCGCCGCCAAGGTGTGACCACGCGGAAGCAGTCCACCAACATCACGCTCGTCGTCAGCCTGACGTCCGAGAGCGATCAGTTCGATAGCCTGTTCCTCTCGAACTACGCCAACCTTCACCTGCGCGACGAGCTCAGCCGCGTGCCGGGCGTGGGCGAGGTGTTTATCTTCGGCAACGCCAGCTACAGCATGCGGGTGTGGCTCAATCCCGAAAAGCTCAGGGTTCGCAACCTGACAACGCAAGACGTGATTGCGGCGATCCAGGAGCAGAACGTGCAGGTGGCGGCGGGGCAGATCGGACAGCCGCCCACGCCGAATGGAATGAACTTTCAGTACATCGTGACGGCCGAAGGGCGGCTGAGCGACCCGGAGCAGTTCGGCAACATCGTCGTCAAGACGGGGGACGAAGGGCGCGTGACGTATCTCAAGGACGTCGGCCGCGTCGAACTGGGCGCGCTGTCGTACGATCAGTTCAGCCTCAAGAACAGCAAGCCCAGCGCCAGCCTGGCGGTGTATCAGCTTCCCGGTTCGAACGCGCTGGAAGTCTCCGAAGGAGTGAAGGCGGCGATCGACCGCCTCAGCTCGTCGTTTCCGCCGGGAATGGTTTACGATTTTCCGCTGGACACGACGGAGTTTGTGGCGGCTTCGATCGACGAGGTCTATAAGACGTTGCTCGAAGCGCTGGTGCTGGTGCTGATCGTCATCTTGCTGTTTTTGCAAGACTGGCGGGCGGTGCTGGTGCCTGCGACTACCGTGCCGGTGACGATCATCGGCGCCTTCGCGGCGCTGTATGCGATGGGCTTTTCGATCAACATGCTCACGCTGTTCGCGCTGCTATTGGCGATCGGAATCGTGGTGGACGACGCGATCGTGATCGTCGAGGCGGCGACGCACCACATTGAGAAGGGCATGTCGCCCAAAGACGCCACGATCCGCGCCATGGATCAGGTGCTCGGACCGATCATCGGCATCACCTTGGTGCTGATGGCGGTGTTTATCCCAAGCGCCTTCCTGGGCGGCATCACCGGACAGCTCTATCGCCAGTTTGCTTTGACGATCGCGGCCACGGCCCTGATCAGCGCCGTCAATGCGCTCACGCTTAAGCCGGCGCAGTGCGCCGTTTATTTGCGTCGTCCGAAAGAGAGAAAAAACTTTTTCTTCCGCGGCTTCAATCGCGTCTATGGCTGGACCGAGGCGCTATACACGATGGTCATTCGGCGGCTCGTCCGCTGGCGATACGCGATGATGTTGGTGTTCGTCGGCGTGGTGGGTTTCACCGCCTGGTGGTACAACCAGGTGCCGACCGGCTTTTTACCGGTCGAGGACCAGGGTTATTTCATCGCCAGCATTCAATTGCCCGACGCGGCTTCGCAAGAGCGAACGCGCGAAGTCGTGGACGAGGTCGACGCAATCATCGCCAAAACGCCCGGCGTGGCCCACTGGTTTTCGATCGGCGGGATGTCGCTGTTGGATGGCAGCACGGCCTCGAACGCGGCGACCGTCTTCGTGCGGTTTACGGACTGGTCGGAGCGGCGCGATCCTTCATTGAGCCAGGACGCGATCATCGGCCAGCTTCAGGGGCAGTTCATGCAGATTCCTGAAGCGATCGTATTTGCGTTCGCGCCGCCGCCGATTCGCGGACTCGGCGTGCGAGCCGGCTTTCAGATGCAGGTGGAAGACCGCAGCGACGTCGGGCTGGACGAGCTACAGCAGGCCGTGCAGTCGATTGTCGAAGCCGCCGGCGCGCAATCGGGGCTCACGGCGCTGAATACCATGTTTCGCCCCGGCGTGCCGCAACTTCACATCGACGTCGATCGCGTGAAGGTGAAGACGCTCGACATCCCCCTGACGAACGTCTTCAACACGCTGCAAACGTACCTCGGCTCGTCGTACGTCAACGACTTCAATAAGTTCGGCCGCACGTACCAGGTCCGCGTGCAGGCCGACCAGCGGTTCCGCATGGAGCCCAAGGACATCGAGCGGCTCGAAGTCCGCAACCGCAACGGCGACATGATCCCGCTGGGAACCGTGGCCAAAGTCGAGCGGTCGTTTGGCCCGCAGATTGTCACGCGATTCAATCTCTATCCTTCGGCGGCGGTCACCGGCGAACCGGCGCCCGGCTTCAGCTCGGGCGAGGCGCTGCAACTTATGGAACAATTGGCCGCGGCGCAGTTGCCCGCCACGATGGGCTACGACTGGACTGGCATGTCGTACCAGGAGAAGAAAGTCGGAGGCGAAGCGATCATGATCTTCGCCTTCGCGGTGCTGTTGGTGTATCTGGTGCTGGCCGCCCAGTACGAAAGCTGGATCACGCCCTTCGCGGTGATTCTGGTAGTGCCTTTGGGGCTGTTGGGCGCAATCGCCGCGGTGTCGATCCGCGGTCTCGATAACAACATCTACACGCAGATCGGCATAGTCTTGATCATCGCGCTGGCCAGCAAGAACGCGATTCTGATCGTCGAGTTTGCGCGCGATCTGCGGATCGAGGGGAAGGGCATTTTCGAGGCCGCCGTCGAGGGCGCGCGGCTGCGGTTCCGGCCGATTCTGATGACGTCGTTCGCGTTCATTCTCGGCGTGTCTCCGCTGGTTGTCGCCGAAGGGGCAGGCGCTGCGGGTCAGCAGGCGCTCGGCACCGCGGTCTTTGGCGGCATGATCGCCTCGACCATCCTGGCCGTCTTTTTCGTGCCCGTCTTCTTCGTCATTCTGCAGACCATTCAGGAATGGTGGAAGCCGCTGCCCGCGCCGGTCGTCGCCGACGATTCTGTGCGGGGGCCTGCGATTGGCACGACCGAGCCGGCCACCAACGGTCACGGCGACGGGAGTCAAAAGCACGCTTCTCCGGCAGCGCCGCATGCATTTGCGAGCTCTGCGCCGACCGCGCGGCACGATGGCGGGTCGGGCAACGGCCATTGACTTTAGCTGTAGGACGGATTGCTAATCCGTCCGTCCAGGCGGATTAGCAATCCGCCCTACTGTGAAACTGGGCAACTATTAGCGTTTCTGCGGCACGCATAATCGCTATTTCTGCTCTCCCGCTCATCGGCGGCTGATTCCGCATAAGCGGCACAGCCGATACGCCAGACAGACTCGCTCGATTGTCTGGCGCAGGGAGGCGCATGCATGGATGGCCGCTCGTTACGCACCGCCGCTATCGGTAGTAACCCGACGCGTAAGCGAGGGCGAACGTGCCGCTACCTCGCTCACGCTTCGGGTTACTGTGGATCGCTTACATTGGCGGTTCGAAGTACCATTGCGCTGTTGCTGATGGTATCGGCCACAGGCTGCACGACCGGCTTGCGCGAGTACGTTCACAACGGCTTCAAAGTGGGTCCTAACTATCGCCGCCCCGCGGCGCCGGTTTCGGAAAACTGGATCGATTACCAGGACGCCCGAGTGGCGAGCGAGCCGCCGCAGAATTGGGCCTGGTGGACGGTGTTCAACGATCCGGTGCTTGATGCTCTTGTGGAAAGCGCCCACCAACAGAACCTGACGCTGCGCGAAGCGGGCTTTCGCGTTGCCGAATCGCGAGCCTTGCGCGGTTTCGCCGTCGGAAATCTGTTTCCACAATTTCAAGAGGCGTTTGGCTCGTACAGCCGTCAGCAGTTGAGCCGCGAAACGCTTGGAGGGGGCGGTTTCGCAGGGGGAGTTGGTGGAGTGGGCGGCGGCGCCGGAGGCGGGGCGGGCGGGGGCGCTGCATTTCCCCGAAACTTCAGCATCTGGACGCTGGGAACGCAGCTTGCCTGGGAACTCGACTTCTGGGGCCGCTTCCGCCGCGCGGTCGAGGCGGCCGATGCCGAATTGGACGCGTCGGTCGAGAACTACGACGACGTACTGGTCATCCTATTATCCGACGTGGCGTCGACGTACATCGAGATCCGCACGTTGGAACAACGCCTCCGCTTCGCGCGCAGCAACGTGAAATACCAAAGCGGCTCGCTCGATCTCGCGAAGATTCGGCTGGAAGAAGGCGCCGCCAGCCGTTTGGACGTCACGCAAGCCCAAACGAATGTCTCGCAAACGGAGGCCGCGATTCCTGTGCTGGAGACGCAGCTTCGCCAGGCGCAGAACCAGCTCTGCGTCTTGCTCGGCGCGCCGCCCGAAGCCCTTAACGAACAGTTAGGCGCCGGTCGCATCCCGCTTGCGCCGCCGGAGGTAGCCGTCGGCATCCCTGCTGAGTTGATTCGCCGGCGTCCCGATGTCCGCCGCGCGGAACGCGAGGTGGCCGCGCAAAGTGCGCGGATCGGCATTGCCGAGGCCGATCTCTATCCGGCATTCACCATCAACGGTTCGATCTTTGTGCAGGCCAATCAGTTCAAGGACCTGTTCCGGTCGTCGGCCATCGGCGGCAATGTCGGCCCTTCGTTCAACTGGAACATCCTCAACTACGGCCGCCTGCGTAACCTCATCGCCGCGGAAGAGGCCCGCTTCCTCCGCGAAGCGACGGAGTACCAAAGCGCAGTGCTCAACGCCAATCGCGAGGCGGAAGACGCGATCGTCGCGTTCCTCCAATCGCAGGTGCAAACCGCTCGGTTGCGGGAAGGCGTCGCCGCCGCCGCCGAGTCGCGCGACCTGGTGATGGATTTGTATCGCGGCGGACGAGCTGACTTTGGCCGCGTCTTCGTCGCCGAGTTTTTCCTCGCGCAGCAACAAGATCTGTTGGCTCAGGCGGAGGGGGGGATCGCTCAGGCGCTCGTAGGGTTATATCGGGCGCTGGGCGGCGGCTGGGAAATTCGTCTCAATCCCGCGGCGGCCGGCGCCCCGCTCAGCGGTGAACCGTCGAATATGCCAGCGGCGCCGCCCGAGCCTGAACCATTACCACCCGAGCCTGTGCCGCTGCCGCAAGGCAACGGCGCAGATGATCCCAACGCGCCGCCCATGCCATCCATCGATTAAGCGATCTGCGACCATGAACAAGCTCCACCACGTGTTGTCCGTTCTCACCGCAGTCGCAGTGATCGGGTTTCTCAACCCGGCATCGTCTGTTGAGCAACCGGGAATGGAGGCGCCGCCACGCGGGCCGCTGCTGCCGTTTAACTTCACGCACCTCTGCATACGCGCGTGCGATTGCGGCAAGCCGATGTGTGGAATTCGCTGCCGAGTGCCGGCCTTCCGCTGCTCTGACGACGATTGTCCGAAACCATTGCCGGGCGTGTCGCTGTGCTGGCCGAAGTCGTTTTGCGATGACTACTGCCGCAGGCCCTTGCCCTGCCGGCCGCCGGATCCGTGTGCTTGCCGAACCACTATGTCCAAATAACGGCGGCGGGCTGATGTTCCGTCTGCCGCGGTTGGATTTCTAGCAACCACACTCGGTGTGTGCCGTCCTTCCGCATCCGCCGCGGCGGACGGTCTACGTCACCAGCATCCTCTCGCGTCCTTAGGCGAAATCGTGCAGCTCCCCTGTCGCCAATAGGTATTCGTCAGGACGCAGTTTTGGCAAAATGGATCAGCTTTGCATCGCCTGAAGTCGCCATGATGGTCCCAAAACACACACATCAATGCCGCTCATCAATCCCATGCACGCACGCCTACCTGGAATCTGCCTGTTCGCCGCCCTGCTTGCCTCACCGTGCGTGTGCCGGGCCGCCGACGACATCCTGATCGCCGACTTTGAACAAGACAGCTACGCGCCGTGGACCGTGACGGGCGAGGCGTTCGGCCCTGCACCCGCCAAGGGGACGCTGCCGGGGCAGATGCACGTGGAGGGATTTCGCGGCAAGGGACTCGTGAATTCGTTTTTCAAGGGCGACAACACGACGGGCATGCTCACGTCGCCGGAGTTTCGCATCGAGCGGAAGTACATTGCGTTTTTGATCGGCGGCGGCAAAGACGAGGCGAAGCTCGCGATCCAGTTGCTCGTGGACGGCAAGGTCGTCCGCAGCGAGACGGGTCCGAACGATCGACCGGGCGGCAGCGAGGCGCTTGCGCCGGCGTGGTGGAATGTGTCGGCGTTTGCCGGAAAGATGGCAGTGCTGCGGATCGTGGACGATGCCAAAGGCGGCTGGGGCCACATCAACGTGGACCACATTCTGCAGACCGACACGAAGCCGAAGGGCTTTGTGCAAAACGCCGAGCGCGCCTTCGCCGCGACAAAGCGCTATCTGCACATCCCCATTAAGAACGGAGCGCCGAAGCGCGTGGTCACGCTGTTGGTGGACGGCAAACCGGTCGTGCGAAACGACATCGAGCTGGCCGACGCGGCGGCCGATTGGTGGGCGGCGATGGACATAAGCACATGGCAAGGAAAATCGCTCGCGCTGCGCGTGGACAAACTGCACGAGGACTCCACGGCGCTTGCTTCCATCCAACAAAGCAACACACTGCCCGATGCCGACGCGATCTACCGCGAGCCCTTGCGCGGGCAGTTCCATTTTTCGCCGCAGCGAGGCTGGAACAACGACCCGAACGGCCTGGTGTTTTACCACGGCGAGTACCACCTCTTTTTCCAGCACAATCCTTATGGCTGGTCGTGGGGCAACATGCACTGGGGCCATGCGGTGAGCAAGGATCTGGTCCACTGGCACGAATTGGGCGACAAGCTCTGGCCCGACGAGATGGGCCCGATGTTCAGCGGCAGCGCGGTCGTGGACTGGAAAAACACGAGCGGCTTCGGCCAGGACGGCAAGCCGCCCTTGGTGCTCTGCTACACCGCCGCAGGGAACCCCGCCGTGCAATGCCTGGCTTACAGCACCGACGGACGTACGTTCACCAAATACAGCGACAACCCCGTCCTGAAACAAATCACCGCCGGCAATCGCGACCCGAAGGTTTTCTGGCACGAGCCGACGAAGCGCTGGGTAATGGTGCTCTATGTCGAGCTCGGCGGCGTCCACACCATCCACTTCTTCACGTCGCCAAACCTCAAGGACTGGACCTTCACGAGCAAAACGGACGGCTTTTTCGAGTGTCCCGATTTCTTCGAGCTGCCCGTCGACGGCGACGCCTCGCAAAAGCGGTGGGTGCTCCTTGGCGCCAGCAGCGAATACCGCGTCGGCAGCTTCGACGGCGAGAGATTCACCCCCGAATCGCCCAGGGTCCCCGGCCATCGCGGTAAGGGCTTCTACGCGGCGCAGTCGTTCAGCGATGTCCCGGACGGACGCCGCCTGCTGATCGGCTGGTTCCAGACCGAGACTAAGGGGATGCCCTTTAACCAATCGATGACGATCCCGCTGGATCTAGGCCTTAAGCAGACCGATGACGGTCCGCGGCTGACCTATACGCCGGCGAAGGAACTCAACGTCCTGCGTGCCAAGACGCACCGTTTCGGTCCGATATCGCTTGCGCCGGGCGAGAAGAACCCGCTCGATAACATCCGCGCCGAACTCCTTGAAGTGCGCGTTGGATTTGAACCGCTCGACGCCAGCGAAGTCGTCTTCAACATCCGCGATGTGACGGTTTCCTATGACCCGAAGAAACAGGAGCTCTCGGTGGCAGGGCATCGGGCTCCCGCTCCGCTCGTTGGCGGCAAACAGCGGCTGATCATCTACTGCGACCGTACGGGCTTCGAAGTGTTCGCCAGCGACGGTTTGTGCTATGTGCCGATGCCCTTCAACGTGAACCCGAACAACCGCACGATTTCGGCCGAGACCCGCGGCGGCCCGGCAAACTTCAGTTCGCTCGACTTGTATGAGCTGCGGTCGGCTTGGGAGAAGGAATGAACGCCGCATTGTAAAGTCGCGGAGCGACGACGATGGTGTAGCCTGGGATGCAAATCCCAGGATTCAGGGTCAAAAAAGAATTAGCCCAAAAGCCCCGGCGGGGCGGAATTGCGAATCTTTACGCGCCCCAACTACAGCGTGGCCTACGCAATCGCCGACTCGCCGTTCGGTCCGTTCAAGCGGATCACCAAGGTCCTCAAGCAGGATCCCCAGGTCGCGACGGGTGCGGGGCACCACTCAGTGATCCACGTGCCCGGTAGCGAAGAGTACTACGTCGTCTACCACCGCCGCCCGCTGGGTGAACGGGACGGCAATTCCCGCGTCACCTGCATCGACCGGATGGAGTTCGACGCGGAGGGCTTCATCAAGCCGATCCGCATCACGCACGAGGGCGTGGCGGCGCGGCGGCTGAGGCGAGTGTCTTGATGATTCAGAAGTCGCAGTGCGACGACGATGGCATAGCCTGGGATGCAAATCCCAGGTGCAGGGTACAAAAGAAAACCAAAAAGCTCCAGAAGGGCGACATTGTCATACATCCCCGCTCGGCCAGCGCGACAGCAACTCGCGCGTGACCTGCATCGACCGGATGGAGTTCGACGCCGATGGCTTCATCCAGCGATTCCGCGGGCCGGTGTGAATCCAAAGGGGATTATTCTCGCAACCGACTTGCCGCTCGCTCGCGCTGGAGGAACGCACCCGGCGTCAGGATAGCAAGCCCGTAGAACGTGTCTCCCAAAAGCGCGCCGAAGTCCCCGCGATCCAGAGTGAGCAACACTTCCGCCCAAGCCAAGGCGCTGAAGAGGATGGGCCGATCCTTGGCGGGTTCAAAAACGGCGGCGCGGTCCAGTGTAAGCACATCATCCATGATGGTAAGCTTCGGCCGCAGCCGGGCCCAATCGGCCGTGGCCATGGCCGGTAATCTGGGAAGGTTCGTGAGCAATTCCTCAACGACGTAGGGAGTCGCTAAAAAAACCCAGCCATTGTCGGGGGCGAGCCGGAAGATCTCTCGCGAGGCGCCGCGCTCGGATCCGCTAGCGGCGAGAAGCACGCTGGTGTCGAGGAATAGTCTCACTTGGTTGTGCTGCCACGGTATCGCTGCATTTCCGTCTCGTCCTCGGCGATCCAGTCCTTCAATTGCTCGGGAGAAAACGTCCGAGGCGTTGGCAATTGGCCGGCTTGGGCGCGCAAGCGTGCGGCGAGAAACAGCAGCAACTGCTGCTTATCCCCATCCGGCAGCGCGTCGACGGCAGCTTCGATCTCAGCGAGTGTGCTCATGCTGCAAGTATATTCTGGAACGAAACGACGGCAAGCGAAATCGCCGCACGCTATGGATGGATCGCGCCAATGGGAATGGTTCAGGGGTACGGCTTCGGAACACGACACGCGGCAGCGGTAAACAGAATGTGACCATCTGTTGTTAGCGCACCGGTCTGGAACTGTTCGTCGGCGACGGACTTGCCTGTGCCGATATCGATCACCGTGAACTCAAAGAACCATACGTCCGCCGTTGCATGTTTTACACGTTCTTCCACAGCTGAAAAAGTTGCTTCAAGGTGCGTGCGGTATTCACGTCAATACCGCAGATGGGATCAACCTCCTCGTACAGAGTCCTGATAATTAGATTTCCATCGCGCCTTGTCGAAATCCTTGTAAGCAGATGGGTCACGACAGTGTTTGCACGAAATGAATTAGCGTTCCGCACGACTTCGGGAAGCACTTTTCCCGCAATCGCAATGATGCCCTCGCGCTTCGTATACGGATTTCCGAGCCAATCGAGAAGTGAAGCGAACTTGGGATCTGCCAAGCTCCACTCTGCTTGCTGCGCCTTTCGAATCAGGATCTCCGCCTCCACTCGCGTGTAGAAGTATCCTAAGCGCACTAGATCTGCCACAAGGTCCTGATAGGCTACCGACGAAACTCTTCCTCGATTGCGTGCCCAGCGAAATACAACGTCCGTCCAAACGCGCTTCGCGTGCGTGTTCTCGGCTGTGAAGGCCGCAACGCACATGTCGTCGGTCCAGACTGCAAATCCCTCGCTCGCGGCAATTGCAACTGTCTCAGCCGAGGGTCGCCCCATTACCCCAATCAGTGTTTGCCTCGTGTCGCGCTGCAGATCAGCGAGGGGCATTCCCTCTTCGACGTTCGCCACGGAAACAATGATGTCCAGGAACGCTTGGAATTTGCCGAGTCGCCGCTCGACCTGCTCGGGAGTCTCTTCGAGCAGCACATATCGGTTTCCATGCTTCGTCAAAAACCCGCCTTCTCGGGGCGAGTTCAGTTTCTCGAGATAACGACGCCGATACTCGTGAAGGGTGCCTTCCGACACCGCCAACTGGAGTCCTAAGTCGCCCAAATGAATGTACGTGCCAGTCATGAATAGCGATGCGAGCGCGCTTCCATCAAGGAGCAACGGGGCTTCAGCCTCAAGCGCGGACTCGGCACTTTGGAAGTCGTCATCCGTACCAGGGCAGCAGCGAATGGGTAGGTCTGTTTGATTTCCGATGTGTTCTACTGCGTCCAGCACGGTCACGCCTAACATGACGCCGAAATTCGTAACTGAAAGCGGATTGGTTCGGTAGAATTCCTCGCGTTTGTGTGTCTCTTCAATGCGCTGGTCGACCGTCTTAAGGATCTCGGCAAAGTCAGCTTCGTGCTGCGCATCCTTCTTTATTGAGAACTTCCAGAGAAAGTAGTGCTCCGGAAACCGGTTCTCCCACTCCTCCATGCAGAGATTAAATCGGAGTTTGTATTTACTCCACACCTCCAGGATCGTAGCAGTGCGCTGGTGCACCGAATCCTGCCGAACGAAGAACGGCTCTCCGGCCCTCTTGCCAGTCAACGTCCTCGACAATCCGTGCTCTGGTCCGAATTCATTGCGAGCAGGATCGGGATCGCTGCCGTCCTCGATAACGTGCCAGTGAGACCTGCCCGAATCGTCTTCTTTATAGTGCACCGCCATGCCCGGCCCCGCGATGTCACTTTCGGGTAGCGTCAGGTCGTGCTTGCGACCGAAAAGAAAGGACGCAACCATCGCCTTGTGGGCCAAGTGCGAGTCGAAATGTCGCCGGAGAAGTTCATAGGCAAACTTCACCGCATTAAGCGGCTCGGGACCATGACTCAATATTTAGACGATTGCGAGACCAAGAGCCGGCTCAACTTCATTCACCGAGGGCAGCTTGTTGGGATCAAACTCGGCGAAGTCCTCCTTGCCTGTTACGATCGAAGAATGAGAAAGGCGCGCACGGATTTCTCTAGTCAGTTTCGAGTCGTCCGTTGACTTGAGGAAGGCGCGCATTACATCGGCGGCTCGCTCGAAACAGTTGTATTCCTGGAGAGTGTTGATTTCCAAGTGTATCGCGTCCCGGTGGATTACTCCTGCTTTCCGTAACTCGGCGCAAAACTCCGTAATGAACCTCGCATCCTCGCATTTGAACGCGCAATACAGCAGTGCTGGAGTGTCAATGTCGAAATAGCTAGGCCCGAGCAATCGTTTCCAAATCGACAACGCCTCGTCCAACAAGCCAAGCGCGCCGAGCTCTAAGGCGATGCGCCGCTGCTCGCTTCGGTGTGTCTCCCCCCCAAGAAGTGCAAACGCTGAAATCGCGGCTTGTTTGGCCTCCTCGGTGTTTCCAATCCTGCGGAGGTGAAGTGCTTGGAGGATATGCAACACCTCAGGCGCGAGCACCCCAGTCGGAAGTTTCGATAAGAGTCTTTCGGAGTCTTCCGGACGGTTTGTGCGACACAGCAATCGGATCAAGCTCACCAAAAGGTCCAATCGCATGGAGCGTTCAATCGTCACAAGGTGTGCAACCTCCCTCATCAAGACTTCTGTTGCCTCATCGGAGTCGCCCGCCCTATTTCGCGCAGCCAACAATTGTGCTAGCAAAATTGCATTTCCATGCGATTCATCTTTAAATGCCGTCTTGCGCAGAATGACGATGGCTCTGTCGTCTTGTTCCCGCTCCCAAAGCGCCAGCGCAAACTGACGCGCAAACTGCGGATTGGCGTCGTCCGAATCATGTGCAGCCTGCAAGTCCGTAAGGGCGTCTTCCCATTTTCCTTGGAGCTGATTCAAGATTCCGCGATAAAAACGTAGCCGGCCACGCGTCATGGGAAGCGTCGCTGGAGTGTCCCCGAGCACGCGGTTAAGTAAGTGCTCCGCCTCTATAACGGTCTCCGGCTTGCTGATCGTCGGGGATTCGCTGAGCTGAGCTGCTGCCTCTCGTCGTACTGATTCAAGCAGAATAAGTCCAAGCTGTTCGAGCAGCGCACGAGAGTTCGGATCGTGCGCCAAGGCGCTCCGCGCATAGAGTTCGGCGGGCGTGAGATCGTTCTCCGACATCGCCCTCCAAGCAAGTGCCGACGCGGTTTCGACGGCACCGCGGACATGAGGCGGAGTGGCGGCCTCGAGTTTAGTGAACGACCAATCGTCCGGAGCATTACGGATCCAAGTCGCACGAGCCAGATCCGAATTCGGAAAGTCCGAACAAATGCCCTGCGCAAGTTGGAAGGCATGCCCTGAATCTTTCAGAATCGCATGGCCGACGGCTGCCAGACATCGGGCCTGTTCGTCTTCTGGTTGATACGACTGGCTCTCGATGAAGTGCCTCGCTGCTCCCGTATGCTGATCCTTTGCATTGTATGCGTGCCCGATATTCGCAATCACACGGAACCTTTCGCGATCTGTAAGCTCATCCCAGTGCTGTTTCCGCAACACGTCTAGCTGGGCGAGCGCGACATCTGGCTGGCCTCTCTGTGTAAACGCAACAGCCGCATCGATCTGGCCGTGAAAACGACCGGTGAAATGCGCGCCGCGCACCGGTGTGACAGGTGTGAGATTAGCCGGTAGACGCTCCGCCACCGCAATTACATCGGCCCTCAATTCAGAGATCGCCGCTTGAGTGCTATCGACTTTCTGTGATATCTCAGATAGCTCGTCATCGTGCTGCCTCTGCAAGCGGAGACATTCGATCTGAAATATCTCGCGGTCTTTTCCGCATTCCAGCGCAAGCAATTGTCCTAACTCGGCTAACCTCGCGCGGGCCCGATCCTCACTCAGTTTGAAGAATGGTTGCGGTTCATCGGAAGTGCTTTTGACCCATCGCCATTGAGAAACGAGTGCGGCGGACCAGTCATCTGCAGTAGGTAGTTCATATTTCTTGATCCGCTGAAGGATTTGGTGAGGTTCTGGTCGAGGTGTGTCGAGTGTCGGAGGTCTCTTTGGAAACAGTGCTTCCATTCGCAAAAGTTGCTCATCCTCGAGAAGTTGGCCTCGCCAGTGCTCTGCGACCTTCGATAGGCGCTTCAAAAGATTGTCGCTGAACAGCACAGTGATGAGCTGTTGGGTTACCCCTTCTGCAACTTGTCCCACAATCCAGAGACCAATCTCGCCTAGCACTGCTTTCTCCTGTAGGAAACCGGTGTTTGAGATTACCGGTGATGAATATCAGTCTCCGCAAGTATCAACGTTTGTGCTGCGCATCCTGCAATTCTGGCACTTGTGCGCATCGACTGTTTAGCGCCTGATGGCCCTTGCACGCTACATCGCAGCAAGGATCCTGCACTTTCGCGCTGGCGAGCCGACCGGCGTTTATGGCAGCCTGACGATAAGGAGCGGGGATCGCGAAGCGAAAATCGAGGTTTTCGCGAACTGGGTACCGCACGAGTGCCGCTGGGGCGATCGTTGAACCGCAAGCGAGACTAGAGGTCGAGGAGTGACGGGTGAGGGATGACACCGAGGGCGAGCGGTACGCCGTTGGCGTTGAGGCAGGCGGCGCTCGTTCAGGGTAATTCCGTCGGCTCAGGCTCAGTTCAGCGCCCGTCGCGCGGACTGAGGTACACAGGAATTTCGTAGTCGTTTGTGGAGCGCTCGCCGGTCTCGAACAGCCGCTCATACCGGGGCCATCCGTAGTCGTCGAAAATCAGCCGGAACCGCTCGAACAGTTGGCCGCCCTCGTCGCTTCGCTCCAAGAACCGCAGATAGCGGGCGCGCGGCCAGAACCGGGAGCGTGGGGCTTCTTCGTACGAGTGGTATCCCTTTCCAAGCCGGACTCCCGAAATCTGAGCCTTGCCGACAGGGGTCTTGAACGGATCGTCCTCGCACTTGATGCGGAACGACTGGTACTCGTACCGGTACTCCCAGAGTCCCGGCTTCTTCTGGACGATGGCGGGCATGATCAGCCGCTCGGGCGCGCACAGGAACGTATACCGAGCCGGGACCTTGCCTTTCTCGCGGGTGAACACCAAGTCCTGGTCATCGACGTGAACCGGGTACGGCCCCTCCCGTTGCTCGCGCGGCTTCGCGTCCTTCTCGCGGACGGAGGGGTAATGGGTAGTGACGAGGGTGATGGTCCAGTCGTCCCCGACCTTCTTCACGGTCACGGTCCGGTCGGCACCGGACCCGATGATGCTTCGCGGACCAGAGTGGGTCCAAGTCCCCTCGATGAGGACCGGCTTGCCGAACGGCTCGTCTGCAAAGGTCGATGTACTCCCGGCGCAAACCGCAAACCAGCAGACGAGCAACAAACACCAGCGCGACATTGAACTGTGTCCTCCAGAGCCGCACGAACGTCACCGATCACTGGGCGGCGGAGTTTGATTCTGCAGTGCCAATTCGCCAGATGTCGCCGCTGGGGCGCGTCGGATGCTTCGCTGCTTGCGTTGAGCAATTGGTCGACCAGATGCTGCCAGTCTAGCCTGTGCGTCACGCAAGTAAGCGGCTGTGTCGCCGTTGTAGTCGGCAAGCAGTTGTCGTCGGGCGGCGTGAAGTTCCTCCAGGATGGCGTTACGTGTCATGGTCATCACCTCCGAGAAATTCGATGGGCGTGCATATCAGCATGCCAGACAGGCCAAGCTCATCAAGCAAGCGGTAGATACGGGGAAGCTCGTGAGCATTGGCGATGTGTTTGCAGTTTTGTGTCAACAGATATTGAACGCCGGCCAAGGCAGCGGTGGCTATGTGGAGCGCATCGATCCGCGCGGATGTGGGCATCATGGAACGGCGGATGATTTCATCAGCAACCGTGTGAGCATCGGGATTCACGGGCAAGACCGGAATTCCGTCAAGCATTTTCAATCGCCGAGCGGCTGCATCCGAGTCGCCCATGCCGGCTTCGTCGATTACCAACTGCGACGTGACAACATCGTAGAGTGGGAGTTGTTCCGCCATCCAGCGTTTGGCTTGATCCTGCAGGACCGCCGTGGCGAAATCTGGGCTCGGCCACGCCGTGGCATGACTGACGATAGACGTTTCGATGTAGACTGTATCCATCGCAGTATTCTATCGCAGCGAACGTGTTTGGCGCGGTGTAAAATCGCGATTTTGTTACGCGTGATGGAGGTTTGACATCTGATGGTTGCATTCTTGCGCTTGGCGGCCTGTTCGTTCTTGATCGTCGCGGCATCACCAAGCGCGCGCGGCCAACTCATTATCGCGCATCGCGGTGCATCGCATGATGCGCCGGAAAATACGCTCTCGGCATTCAAGCTGGCAATCGAGCAAGGGGCCGACGGCTTCGAAGCGGATTTCTACCTGGGCAAAGACGGGCATGTCGTCTGCTTGCACGATGCCGATACGAAGCGCGTGGCGGGAAAGAAGCTGCTGGCCAGGGAGGCCCCATTCAAAGAGCTGCGCTCGCTCGATGTCGGAAGCTGGAAGGGGCCCCAGTGGAAAGGGGAGCAAATGCCGACCTTGGAAGAGGTCCTGGCGGCCGTGCCGGACGGGAAGAAAATCTTCATCGAGCTCAAGAGCAGCCGGGAAGTCGTGGGACCGATGGCGAAGATCCTCGCGGCGTCGAAGCTCTCGCCGGAGCAAGTCGTCGTAATCAGTTTCCATGCCGACGCGATCGCCGAGTGCAAGAAACAATTGCCGCACGTCAAAGCGCTTTGGCTTTGCGGCATGAAAAAGAAGAAAGACGGCACGCCCCCGCCGACCGCCGAACACGTCGCCGCGACGTTTAAGCGAATCGGTGCCGACGGCCTCGACGCCGAGGGGGTTCCCGAGTATTTCAATGCGGCGTTCATCGAACGCCTGCGCCAGCTCGGCTGCCGCGAGTTTCACGTGTGGACGATCGACGACCCGCGAGTCGCCGAATTCTATGCCAGGCTTGGCGCAGCATCGATCACGACCAACCGGCCCGGTTGGTTGCGGAAGGAGATGGCAAAGGGCGGGGGAGAGTAGCTGAATCGGCTCAGGCAAGGATCGTGTGGAGCACGATGTTTCATGCGACCGCCGAACTGTAGGCGTGGAACGGCTGTCGGTTGAGTCGTCGTGATCGACGATCGAGGTGCGGGGGGACGCGCGCAAGGGCGTGTGACTAAGGCGGAAATGTAACTCGCAGCAAGTTACCTACGCGCTCTCGCCGGTGAGCCGGCCGGCGCTGAGGTCGGCTTGGAAGGTGTACGCGTCGATGGGCCGTCGAAGTCGAGGATTTCTCCGGCCAGATACCGGTATGCGCCCGTTTGCTCTGCATCGTGCGCGAGCAGCGAGCTATGCGGCCAACCCCGGCGGCAGCGGAGGGAGCGATTCGTTATCCACCATTCTTTGCATACATGTCAGCCGCAGCGTCAAAACCACCGTTTTCGTTTTCAATCAGCTCGAAGAATTGGTCATCCAGCTCTTCAAACGGGTCCCAATCCTCAGGGTGTTCGGACTCGTATTTCGCCAGCTTTTTGTCGCGCACTTCCCTGTCTCGTGGATAGGTGGGTCCAAACCACAACATCGCCTGGGAAACAAGCGCCGCGGTCTTTGGCATACCGATGCACTGAAACGAAGAAGCGGCTTCGGGCGCAAGAACACCTGTGCTGTTGCCAAAGAACTGGTGAAAACCACCGTTACGCACCTCGGATTGACACCAATGCGCAGCAAACAACGTGCGCTGCGCGACAGGGCACGCTTCGAACTGTTTCAGAAAGACTTCCTCACCATCATAAATTGAAATCGCATCCCAAATGGGATCCACCAGAGACCAGTAAAGTTCACCAGGTTTCATTGTTGCGGCCAAGAGTCAGATATCACGCGGGGTGGGGCTGTGCACGTCCGTGGATGGTTTTGTTATGCATCGTGCGGGTGGCGCGATCAAGGCTCCTCGGGACCGAGGGCGAGTCGAGCACGTTGGTGCGGGTGTTGTGGGCAATGTCGTCCCGCTGGGACTGAAGGATTCTATGGGAATTCGATTCCCGGCACTGGCGTGCCGGGCTACACGATCGACATGCCGATGGCACTTGGGAGCGGAACGCCGTTGGCGTTCATGACGGGGATGTGGCTTGCTACCCAGCGTGCGCGGCTGGCGCGGCGACGCTGGGCTCTGGAGTGCAACGCCTTTGGCGTTGAGGCGCTCGGTGGCGGCCTCGCGTCGGGTTTACTTCCTCAGGTGTGTGTTGAGGAACATCTCGATCTTGTCGAACGCCGCCGACACGTTGGCGTCTTGCATGCCCTTGTTGTCGAAGCCGTGCCCCCCTCCGTTGATCGAGATGAGCTCGTGAACCACGCCCGCGCGCTTCAGTTCCCCCGCCATGTCGACCGATTGCTGGTGCGGGACGTCGGTGTCGTTGTCGCCGTGCAAGAGCAGTGTCGGCGGGTAGTCCTTGGTCACGTTCCGAACCGGGCAGAAGCGATCAAACTCTCTTGGCTTTTTCGCGGGATCATGGCCGACGACTTCCTGAGGCCAGAGGCCGTTCTGCCGGCAGTAGAGGTAGAAGAGCCCTCGGCCCTGCACGTTGCCTTCGGCGATTTCCTTGGCGCCGATGGCCTTGTACGCATCCTCTTTGGTCACGAGTGGCCGCGTCTGGCGGTAAAACGGATCGGGCCTGGCGTACCAGTCCCCATCGACGTCGCCGTAGCCGTAGAACGCGACCAGGGCCTGCGGCCGTGGCTCGACGGCCAGTCCGGCCATGAGCGTGAGATAGCCGCCGGCGGAATGGCCGACGACGCCAACACGCTTGGGGTCAATCTGGTAAAGCTCGGGGCCTTTGGTGCGCACCCACTGGATAGCGTCCCGAACGTCCTCGACGATGCCCGGCAGCTTCGTCTCCGGCGCGAGGCGGTAATCGATCGAGACGATCACATGACCGGCGTCGAGATAACGTTTGCGCTGCGCGAGATTCGGGCCGCCGCGCTGACCGGTGATCAGGGCGCCGCCGTGAATCCAGACCAGGGCGGGCCGCACGTCGTCGCCAGACAGGCGATAGACATCCGCCTTGATCGGCAAGTCGCCGACGGTCTTGTAGGTGTAGGTTTTGGGTTTTGTGTATGTGTAGTTGTCGCCGGCTCGCACGCCCTGCAATGCGACGAGGCCGACGAGGCCCAATACCAGAACGACGACGAACAACTGTCGCTGCGCACACCGGCGATTGGTGTCGAGTTCGCGGCCGGAATTCGACGGACTTGGAAGTCCGTCGTACCTGTGGGACGCGGCAAGCTGTTTGTTGGACGCCTTGGCCATAGCAAACCCCTGAGGCAGTTGGAGGAAAGGTTTTTGGGACTGATTCGTTATCCTGGGACTGGCGTCCCAGACTACACGATCGGCGTGCCTACGGCACCGAGGGACAGGCATGCCGCGGGACGGTCGCTACACGCTCTCGCCGGCGAGCCAGCCGGTGCTGAAGGCGGCTTGAAAGTTATAGCCCCCGATCGGGCCGTCGAGGTCGAGGATTTCGCCGGCCAGGTACAGGTTTGGCGTCCGCTTGCTTTGCATCGTGCGCGAGTCGACGTCTGCAAGCGACACGCCGCCGGCGGTCACTTCGGCTTTCTTGAACCCCAGCGAGCCGGTGATCGGGATCGCTGTGCTTTTGAGCGCCACAACAAGCGCCGTGCGCTCGGCTCGCGACAGCTCGGCGAAGCGGCGCTCGACGGGCACGCCCGCGAGTTGCATGAGTGCTTCGACGAGCCGCCGCGGCGCCCACTCGGCGAGTATGTTGATGACCGCTTTTTTACCTGCGGCGGATGCCTCGGCGGCGAGGCGCGCCGTCAGTTCTGCGTCCTTCAGCGCCGGCAGGAAGTCGCACGTCGCCTGCCACGACGCCACGTGGGGGCGCTCGGTGATCACGCGGCTCAGATCCATCACCACAGGACCCGACAGGCCGAAGTGCGTGAAGAGGAACGAGCCGCGCCCGCTCGCGGTCGTTTTAGCAGTTGTTTTGGCAGTTGGTTCGGCGCCTGGTTCGGCCATTGGTTCAAGAATCGCGACCGCGACATCCGGAATGGTCACGCCGCGCAGCTCATGCACCCACGCGGCGGGCGACAAGAGCGGCACGAGCGCCGGCCGCGGCCATACGATCGTGTGGCCAAGCGCCTTCGCCCAGGCGTATCCATCCCCGGTCGTGCCGCAGCCGGGGTAGGACTGGCCGCCGACGGTGACGATCACCTTTTCTGTGGTAAGCAAGCGCCGGTTGGTTTGCACGTGAAAACCCGAGCTGTTGGGGTCAATCCCAGTCACGGCCTCGTCCAGCACAAGCTGCGCGCCGCTCTTGGCGAGCATTCGCTCGAGGGCGCGGAGCACGTCGAGCGCCCGGTCGCTCACGGGAAAAACCTTGCCGCCGGGGTCGACTTTCGTAGCGACGCCTTCGGCGTGGAACATGGCCAGCAGCTCGTCGGGGCCCAGCGCCGCAAGCGCCGAGTGCAAGAACGGCCCCTGGTCGCCAAAGGCCGCGACGATGCCGCGGCGATCGGTGGCATGCGTGATGTTGCAGCGCGTGCCGCCCGACATCAGGATTTTGACGCCCGGCT
>JBBDYH010000107.1:75345-99936 GCA_040901795.1 Pirellulales bacterium | reverse complement strand
TGAACACCACCCGGAGGATACCATCCCTCAGTCCAAAAATGACAGAGCACTAGGCGCTCCGTTAATGTGGCGGATGAGGCGCCGAGCGGAACAAACTCAGCAGCGTCGCTAAAGGGCGCGGTGAGGAATGCTAGCGCTAGCGCAAGCTGGAGTAATGTGTGAGTGGACAGCCTAAAGTGCATGGTCGTTGTACGCTTAAAAAAATGAATGATATTTAGGGCTTGACTGTGTCATGTCGGCCGTCTGGATGTGAGCACTCGATTACTGATGCGCACGTGAGCGCAGCGAGTGCGATGCCAGCCAACGTCAACCTCGTTGGTTCGAGTGCGAGTCGATGAGTAAACTGTCTCGACGACACTTTTTTTCAGCTTCGTACTGTGGCGCGTCGGTTCAGTGAGCAGCGAATGGCGGACAAGCCTAAAATGGCCAGCACGCCCAAAATGGCCAGCACACCGCTCGACGGCTCGGGGACGGCAGCGACATGGTTTGCGGCTTCGGCCGGCGCGACAAGCGGCGAGGCGCTGGGATCGTAGAACACGCCAAGCAACGTCACATCATCGTCATCGACGAAGCCGTTGTAGTCGAAGTCGCCGAAAGCCCAATGCGGCTGCGGTACGCCCGCTGCATAAGTCGCGCTGACAATTGTCACGTCGTCGTCGTTGACGATGCCGTCGAGGTTGGCATCGCCGGTGCGCGTGATGGCGATGAGAATCGACGTTTTATCGACCGGCTGGCCGCGGAAGGTTGTGTAGGGACCAAGCGGCAAGGCGGAGTTTTCCCCATAACCGACGGAACGCGACTCCGGGTCGGCCGTATTGGCTGCGGCTGCGGTGCTGCTGGTGATGCCGGGCCCATTCCACGGCTGGCCGAATCCTGCGCCGCCGCGGCCCGCGAGTATTTGCTGACGGAGGGTAGCAACGGGACTTGCGCCGGTATAGTCGATGAACGCGCCGTTTGTCTTCAGGTCATAGTTGGCTGTCAATGCGCCGCTGGAGACGCCGAGGCTGAGATCGAGCGGTCCCACGGCGGCGGGCCAGTTTAAGACGACGGCATTCAGTTCGCCTTGACCGACCGCACCGACCGGCAGATCGTTGATCCAGGGATAGGCGAAATCGGGTAGGTCGACGCCCCATTTGCCAAGTGCAAGGTTCAAGTCCGGCTGACCGACCTTGCCGTCGGCGTTGTAGTCGCCGAACTCCGGCAGCGGTGGCCCGATGGGTTCGTCAAGGTACACGACCCAAGTCTCCTCATCTCCTCCGTTTGTCCGTCCCGGCTTAGCGCTCCCGATGATGGTTCGTCGGTCGGCGGAAATGCCCCTGGCGTCGCCCAGTCCCCAAGGATGCAGATTCGTGAGTCCGTAGTCATCGCGCAGCACCGTTTCGAGTTCGCGCATTCCATGGACCTCGTCCCATACAAACGCGTGCTGATCTGTCGGGACGTCCGAGCCAAAGTGATAGGAGGATCCCACCACCACGCCGCCATCCGCCGAAACCGCGCGGGCACTGCTACGGGTGTGGCTCGGATACGCCGGCAGTTTACCGAGACCGCGTATACCACCTTCTTTAGTCCAGTGAAAAGCCTCAGCACGACCGGGACTTGCGGCCGAGCCAACAACGACATTCCCGTCGGATGATAGGCCAATAGGGATGGACCGTTCGGTCTGACTCAAGGCGGGCAAGCTCATAATGCCTTCCTCCGCGGTCCACCGGAATCCTGCTGATATGCTTCTGCCGACAACAACACGACCATCCGGGGAGATCGCCGACGGAACACCCAATTCCTTCGGCAGAAACTCGAAACCACCGGCTTGCGTCCATAGCCAGCCCTCGATTCCATTTGGGCCTCGGCTGTGTCCCAGGATGATGTCGCCGTTACCAGAAACAGCCGTGGCCTGGCTGTCTGAATATCCCTGGGGAACGCCGAGCAACTCTATATCATCGTCGACAGGCCAGCGATACGCCTGAAATCCTGACGCACCGACAGAACCAACGACGACACGCCCGTCGGACGACAACGACGGAGGAAGGTTTATGTTAAGACCCGTCAGAGTTGGCCGTCGAACGATTCCTTCTTCGCGAGTCCACCGCCAATCGGTGCCCGAGGAGAGGTGCGAACCCCAGGCGACCACCACTGAACCGTCGGCAGAGACACCGGACGCACGCGCCCACGCGCCGCCAGGATCGATAGTAATAAACTCGGATGCCGCAGCCGAGGCACTACGCACAAGGACTAGAACCGTAACTGCGGTGAGTTCAATCCATCGTTGCGTTCGCATGGCGAATAGCTCCGTTGATGATTGGTTAAGCGTTTGATAATCACGCCACGGCCCCATAGGGGCTCGCCCCGTGGGCCGATGATTGTGAACCAGACTTCGTCTCCCGAATCCGTCTTCATTCTCCGCGCGGTATTCAAACCCCAACGGGGTTTCATTCCGAAGCCCAGGGTCGCGGCGCTTCGCGGCGCACCCTGGGTCATCGATCGTTTTCAATCACCGTGAACCCCAACGGGGTTCCACGTTGTGCAACCCCGTTGGGGTTGAATACATTTTTTGCCGTTGACCCAGGGTGCGGTCGCTGCGGCGACCGACCCTGGGCTGCGGAGTTCAACGCCTTCGGCGTAGACAATTTTGAGTTGCGCAGGCCGCGGCTATGATCGCCATCACGAGCGCTGCCAACGCCGACGTGCTCGGCTCCGGCACAAACACCGCCTGACCGTTGGTGGCGGTCGTAATAAACTCTTGAAATGTCGAAACGCGCGTCTGGAAGCCGAGCGTGCCCCAAGCCGAATCAAATGGCACCCGCGGCGTCGCATCGGTCGGAAAGCTGCTGAAGCTGGAGGCGATTACTCCGGCAATGGCGCCGTCGATGAATACCGGGCCGCCGGAATCGCCCGAAGCCGAGGACACTTCATCTTCGCCAAAGCCGAGATCCGACTCGATCTGCATGTGAGTCTGGAACGTGTTGTTGGCCGCCAGGCCGCTGTCGAAATCGGTTGCCAAGAATGAGCCTGCCGGCAGCCGCACCTCAAGTCCAATTTCACGCAGATCGACGTCTTCTCCCAAGGCGTCAATGCGATTGAGGCCGGCGCGCTTCACCGTCGATTTGTCCGTCACTCCGGTGGCTCCGTGGCCGGTGTGGCCATAGCCAACCAAGATCACTGGCTTGCCGACCTCGTCGCGCAGGCCGTAGAGCGGATAACGGGGGATGGCGGCGGGCGCCGGCTCGTCTAACTCCACAATCGCCAGGTCGCTCAGCGTGTCGTACCATTGGGGAATCAGCCGCACATTGTCTAATGAAATCGCAACCTGATACGAACCATGGGGCAAGTCGAACGTCGCCGTCGTCGAAACGCCTGGTATCCTATCAACCTCGTTATTGGAGTCAGAGTCAAACACGTGTGCGGCCGTGAGCAGATGCCGGTCGCTGATGAGCGCTGCCGTGGCGGAACTGACGGGCAAGGGAAATCCCGACCAGAGGGTCTCGATCCGCGCGACGCCGTCGACGTTCAAGCCGAAAGTGATTTGGCCTGGCGCGACGATGTGGCTGCCAGCGGTGTCGGACGTGACGACGGCGCTGGCCGACGAACTCACGCATGCGATCAGCAATACGATCTTCAACCAAACTCGTTGGCAAGAGCAGTCCATGGCATATAATGCGAACGAACAAGTGCCTGCGCGCAACGCGAGCGCCGGCGACGTTCTGGGCCGGTGAGCGCCTCTGGCAAGTTGCTGCTCACCGGCCGGTTTTCGTTACGGTCGCGGTGGAATCTCAAACACGGCTTCACCCGCACGAGGCGGGCGGTGACCTATGGATTTCTCGCATAAGCGTTCTGGTTTCAAAACATCGCTCCACCCCGACGAGAGGGGCGGCGGCGAACTGTTCCAGGGTGCGGCCGCCGGGGAGACCGTACCCTGGACTTCGGAGTTGAACCGCTTCGCGGTACACGCCGGCGACCTTGATCCGGCGTGGCGAGCGGTTCGTATCTCATTTACTCGGCCGGCTTGCTCCCATGAGCGCCTTCGGCAGGTTGCTGCCCGCTGGGCCGATTTGGAGCGCTAGGCGAGGGCGGAATTACAAGTTCGTCGTCGGTTGATAAGCCGACCTCTTGCCGAATTTCTTCAAGGATCAGTTCGATGGACTTGTGATCCCTCACGCTGCCCAGCGCGGGGGAATACGACTGACTAAGTCGCCGCCACTGTTCGCGCGCCTGTTCTCGATTACCGAGTTTGAATTCAGCGAGCACTAAGAAATAGTGTGCCGGGTCGACTCTTGCCGCTGATTGACGAGCTGAAGTTAATGTCTCAATCGCGCCGGCGAAGTTGCCTGTGCGATACTGAGCGACGCCAAGCGCACATAAATACTCCGCGCTCCGCGGAATGGATCCGAGGAGCTTTTTAGCAATGTTCAGTGCCTCAACCGGCTTGCGGAGCTCTGGGTCTGGGCAGTTTGCTAAAAACAGCGCGAGTTCGGGAGATTCGGGCGCCGTGGCTCGCAGTAGATGTTCGACCTGCATAAAAACGGCGCGTGCTTCGTCGCTGCGCCCCAGACGGAGCAGAAGGATTCCACGCTTTGTCTCGACACCGGCGAGGAGGAGTTGGTATTTGTTTCGGGGCGATTTTTTCCACTGCTCACGCCAAAGATCGGCGTGTTCGCCGTAAAGCGCGAGGGCCTCCTCGATTCGGCCGTCTTGTTCGAGCAGCTCAGCAAGCTCCTCCGCAGCGTCCGCCGCCCACCAACATCGGTCCAGATCGAGGATTTCCAACGCCCCTAACTCTCTCCACCGCTTCCAAGAAGTCCGCAGCGCATCAAGCGCGTGGCCAGTTCTTTGCGCTGCACGTTCAATTTTCCCGAGGTCCCAATAGGACGAAGCGAGCGTCATAGCGACAATCACGTTCGTCGGATTCTCAGCAAGCTGTCGTTGGAAGCGTTGTTGAGATTCCAGCACAATGGTCCGAGCTTCATCCACTTTTCCCCGCGCCCGGAGGACATTCTGCAGATCGAGCTGGCCTTTAAACCCCAGCTCGACGCTTCGTCGCAAAAGACGTTCGGCATCATCGAGGTTATTTTCCAACGCTTCAAATAGCCCAAGATTGAAGCAGGCGTTTGCGAGCGCGGATGTTCGGACGGCTCTTTCTTCGGCGGTCTCGTCCGATCCGGCTCGATTCAATTCGGCATACAAGTCCTCGTAAGCACGACGCGACGCGCTAGAGCCATTCAGTTTTCCCACCGTGAATGCCCAGTCGCCCTTGACTCGAATCTGATAGCGCAGCCATTGATCGCGGGACATGTCCAACTTGTCAAAACGCAGCGTTCTCCATATCGAAATCGCCTCTTCGGCGAGTTGCACAGCATCCGGGCGTCCCAAGATGGCTCGCGTTTGGGAGAGACTGGATTGCGTGACGGCAAGGTGCATTCGGAACAAATCCGCGTCGGGATGCTCCAGTGACAGGTTCCGCCAGATTGCTGCCGCCTCCTGGCACGATTTTTCAGCTTCCTCATATTCGCCCCAACTTCTGAGAACCACTCCAATCTTGACATAGAGATCGCCGAGTCTCGGATTCACTGCACCACCCGCCTTGGCATGCATTTGACTGGCAAGCTGCTTAGACTCGTGCATTAACTTTCTTAGCACCGGCTGTGCAGCCGCATGCCGATAGAGATCGGGTTCGTCAATATGGTTCAGGATCCGGTCAACTGCCGTCAATGCGATATCTAAATTCTCTTTGGCGTTTGTTGCATTCCGGTTAGCAAGTTCTCGCTGCTCGGTTTCTTGACGGTACGCAGCAGCAATCAAGGCAGTGCTGATCACTGACGCTGTAATCAAAAGCAAACAAACGACAGCGACTGCCACAACGATCCCATGATGGCGACGGGTCCATCTCAAAAGTCGCTGCATGGCGCTTAGAGGCCTTGCCTTAATGGGTTGCTCATGCGCAAAACGTCGCAAGTCATCGGCCAGGTCGCGGGCGGTGGGGTAGCGGTCGTCGGGGTTTTTGGAGATGGATTTGTGGATGATCGTTTCGAGCTCGACGGGGATCGATGGCTTGAGGCGGCGGAGGGCGGTCGGCTCTTCGAAGGCGATCTGGCGGAGGACTTCTTCGCGGTCGGAACCGTTGAAGGCGGGTTGAAGGGCAAGGAGTTCGTAAAGGGTGATGCCCAAGGAATAGATGTCGGTACGGTGGTCGAGGACGGCGGAGCGGCCTTCGGCTTGCTCGGGGGACATGTAGCGGAGCGTGCCGAGGAGATCGCCGGTCATGGTGAGGCCGGGGGCTTCAGCGGAGGCGATGCGGGCGAGGCCGAAGTCGGTGATCCAGAGTTTGGAGTGCGGAGCGCGGAGTTCGGAATTCTGGTCACTCCGCATTCCGCATTCCGCACTCCGCACTTCGAGAATCAGGTTGGAAGGTTTGATGTCGCGGTGGACGATGCCCATCTGGTGGGCGTGGTCGAGGGCTTCGGCGGCTTGGATGCCGAGATCGGCGATGCGGCGGTAGAAGTCGCGGGGTTTTTCGGTGCGGAGGGTGGAGAGGGCGGCGATCGTGTCGGCGGAGGAAGTGGTCAGTGGTCGGTGGTCAGTGATCAGTGGGGGGAGTGCGGAATTCGGAGTTCGAAGTTCGGAGTTGTTTTCGATTGCGGCGCGTACGGAGTACGGAGTGCAGGGTTGTCGCCAATGGTCGCGGTGTTGTCGCCGTCGTCGGGCATTTCTGGTTCGCGCCGCGGAGCGGCGAGGGACGCGTTCCCACGCGGAGCGTGGGAACCAGAGTCGCCGACGGAGTCGGCTCCTACAGTCGGCGTACCGCCGACGGCTAAACCCGCCGTACCGGCGTCGGCTAAACGGAGGGCATCGATGACGGCGGCGAGCGTCTGCCCCTCGACGTAGCGCATGGCGTAGAAGTGCACGCCACGCTCGCAGCCGACTCCGTAGACTTCGACGATGTTGGGATGATCGAGGCTGGCCGCGGCCAGAGCCTCGTTCTTGAACCGCTGGAGATGCCGCGGGTCGAGCACCGCGGCGAAGGGGAGGACCTTCAAGGCCACGCGGCGCGAGAGCGAGATCTGGTGAGCCTCGTAGACGATGCCCATGCCGCCGCGGCCGATCTCGCGGATGATGCGGTAGTCGCCGAGCGTGCCGTCCTGGCCGATGGCGTCGGCCAGCGGGTCGGCGGTTTCGGGGGATTGCAGCCGCTCGGACATGCGGTGCAGCGCGGCGAGCTTGCGCAGCGAGGGTTCGAGCTTTTCCGCAAGATCGGAGTGTTGCTGCAGGAGTGCGTCGATGTCGGGGGATTGCCCGCGCTCCAGCGATTGCAGGTACGACTCGAGGATCTTGCCGACTTGCGAGTCGTCGGACGAGGCAGGGCGGCCGTCGAGCGTGCAGGTTGAGTTGGGCGAAAAAAGGCGGTTCACGATTTGTATGGAAGTAAGAGGAGGTCGAGTTACGGCCCGTTGGGCCTTGAATGATCACATTCGTCCATTCGAACCCCAGGCCGATGGCCTGGGCTATCGAGTTTGGGACTTTCAGTCCCACGATTTGCGGCGCGTGGGCCTCGCGGACTCGGCCCACCCTACCACTGCTCGCGGCGAGCAGTGGCACGAGGGCGTACTTTCGCGGAGCGAAAGGCGACGTTGTTTCAATTCTCCGTGGCGAAATTCTGGAGTCGGTCGAGGGCACGCACCCACAGCGAGCGGACGGCGCTGGTGGTCCGGCCCATGCGGGTGGCGATCTCGTCGAAGGAAATGCCTTCCAAGTTCCGCAGCACAATGACTTCGCGATAGTGGTCGGGGAGCGCGGCCAGGTGGTCGGCGACGATGGCGGCGGTCTCGCGGCGGCCGGCCTGGACGCTGGGGGAGGAGATCTGGCTGACCAGCGCCCGATCGAGCTGCTCGACCGAGCGGTCGAGGTGGGTGAGGCGCTCGTTGAGCGAAACCTCGCGGCGGGCGTTGCGCTTGCCGGTTTTCAGCTCGCGCTCGATGGCTGACTTCACCGCGTTGACGAGGATGCTGCGCAGCCAGGCCAGAAGCTCTTGCTCGGTCTGGCCGCGAAACTGGCCGAAGTTGGCCCAGGCCTTGACGAACGTTTCCTGAACCAGGTCGGAAGGGCTGAGCCGCCGCTGCAGGTGGCGGTCGATCTGGACGCGAGCGAGCAGCTTGAGGTAGTTGGTATACAGCTCGGCGATGGCGCCCAGCGAGGTCCGGTCGCCCTGGCGGGCGTGGGCGAGAAGCGATTGTGGGTCCGTCGAGCGCCGGTCCGGCATGGGAAGAGTTCCCGCCACGGCGGGCAGACAGGGTTGAGGGTTCAGCAGGCGTCAGGGGACAGGGGACAGGATGGTGTCCTAACATAAGGGACAGGATTTGAGGTGGATATGATGCGGGGAAAGGAAAAGAATTCTTGGGCGGCGGATAATCCAGATGGCCAGAAGCCGCAATGGTGGGCCGTCGGCCGCGGCGGCCTCGTCCCACCCTACATTGGTCCCGGCCGGACTTCGACGAGCTCAGTCGAGCCGCAGGCGGGACGTGCAGCGGCCGGAATTCTGGCGAATTCCGCTACAGAACTGGCGAATTCCGCTACAGACAATGGCGCGGTAGGATACATGCTCCGGGACAGTTTCTTTTCGCTCGCGACCCGCGCGCATGACAGTATCGAACAGAGATTTCTGGCGATTGCTCGTGAAAAGCGGGCTGCGGAGCGAGGCGGAGCGGCAGATACTCGAGCAGCGGTTCGCGAGAGCCGTGGGCGGCGACGAGGCCGACGCGATGGGGCTGGCCAAATGGCTCGTTAGCCAGCGGGCGATCACGCGATATCAGGCCAAGATGTTGTTGAGCGGTCGGGCGGGACCGTTTGTCTACGGGCCGTATGTATTGCGCGATCGTTTGAGTCAGGGCCGCCTCAGCGGTTGTTTTCGGGCGGTCCACGCGCCGACGAAGCACCCCGTAGTGTTGTGGTTTCTCAGCGGCTCGGTGGTGCGCGAGCCGGAGCGGTATGCCGTGGCGGTGGCTCAGTTGGCGATTGCCAGCCAGACGGTGGATCCCTGTTTGAGCCGCACGTACGAGCTGGTGGACTTGGGTCGGTTCAAGTTTGTGGTGATCGAGGACTTGAACGGCGGAAGCGCCGACGAAGCGCTCGCGGCTCGGGGGCCGCTGCGAGGGGCTGAGGCCTGCCGGGTGATGCGGCAGGTGGCGCTGGGGGCGGCGGCGCTGCACGGTCGGGACATTTTGCATGGCGATATTCGGCCGCAGAATGTGTGGATCGATCTGCAGGGGAACGGACGCTTGCTGCAGGTTCCACTGTCGCGCGAGCCGCATTTGATGGCGGGGTTTTGGGCACCACTGCTCGCGGCGAGCAGTGGCACAATTTCGACTGAGCGAGAGCGGTATGCTGACTATGCGGCCGCCGAGTTGGCTGACGCGGGGCAGCCGATTGATGCACTGACCGATGTGTATGCGATCGGTTGCACGCTGTATGAGTTGTTAAGCGGGCGGCCGCCATTTGCCGGCGGTAATGTCGCCGAGAAGATGCTGCGGCATGCCACAGAGGCGATCCAGCCGCTCGAACCGCTCGGCGTGCCCGCGGGGTTGGCGAAGGTGGTGGCCTATGCCATGGCCAAGGACCGGAGGCTGCGGTATCAAACCGCAACGGACCTGGCCGAGGCGCTGGCATACTTCGTGGAGCCCGAGCAGAAGGACGCCATGCCGCAGCCGACGTCGGACCCGGTGCGGCGGGCCGCGTTTGAAGCCGCGCAGGGCGTCGCTCTCGGCGGCGAGGAGGCTCGCCGAAGTTCGCCGGTTCCACCGATCCTCCGTGGCGAAGACACGCCCGCGCAGCTCGCGAATGTCGCCATGATGCAAGAAGAGGTCACGCCGACCATCGTGGTGCGGGAACGGCGTAAGCAATCTCGGAACAAGGGGGTGTTCGTGTTGGCGTTGTTGTTGGCGCTGGGCATTGGCGGCGGCGTGGGCTACGTGATGTCGGATCGTGGCGACATCCTGGCGGACCATGGCGAAGACGTCAGGCGGAATAACGGTGAAGCCGCGAATACAAATGGGACTGACGATGGCGGCCCGAACGATCGTGACGGTGGCCCGGGGCCGGAAGATAACGAAATCAGGAATGCAAACAACGGCGCCGACGCGCTCGCGCTGTGGGCCGCGCCCACTGCGGGGGAGCCGATCTCATGGGCGTACTTACCGCCGCGAGCCGAGATCGTGATAGCCGTCCGGCCGGCGCAATTACTGCGTCATGCCGAAGGAGAGAAGCTGGTGGCGACTTTGGGACCCCACGGCGCCGGGGCCTGGGCGGCGGCCGAAGAGGCGATCGGAATGCCGTTGGCCGAGGTCGATCATCTGACCGTCGCCTGGACCAACAGCGGTGGCGAGTGGACGGCGAGCTATGTGGTCTGGCCGACGACTGCCACTACGGCGGAAATGCTCGAGGCCCGGTGGGGCGGCTTTCAATCGGTCACGCAGGGAGACAAAAAGTACTTCGTTGCGCGCGAGCGGGCTTACTTCGCACCGGCCGCCGAGCAGGGGAAGCTGCTTGTCGTCACGACCGCTGCGCAGATGCCCGAAGTCATGGCGGCCGGCAAGGAGGCGACGCCGCTGTGGCGCGAGATGGTGAAGCTGCTGCGGACGAGCGACTCCGATAAGTTGTGTACTCTGCTGTTCACGACGCAGGCACTGATCGTTGAGGCGCGACCCGCATTTGTCGCGGAACGCCTGGAGCAACTGCACGACGCAATTACCGCGTTATTCCCAGAGCACTATCGCGGTGCAACGCTCAGCCTGCATTTGGACGAGCAGTGCTATCTCGAGGGGCGGCTGATTCCGGACCCGCAGACCACGACGGCCGTCGAGCTGGCGAACGCGTTTCGAGAGCGGATGCAGCGGATCGCGTTGGACGTGGAGGAGTATGTCAGCCGGATCGGCCTCGATCCGCACAGTGGGCGAGTGCTGATTCGGCTCGGTTCGATGGCGCGGTTCGTCGAGCGGCAGCTTCGCGTCGGCGTCGAAGACGACCAGGTGGTGCTGAACTGCTATCTACCGGCGATGGCGGCGCATAATCTCGCGCTAGGCGCCGAGTTGGCGATCGTGCAGCCGCGTGGCGGGGGGGCCGCATCGCCGCCTGGCTCGTCTTCGGCCGCGCCGGCAGCAGGCGAGAAAACGCTGACCCAACGGCTACGTTCGGCAATTACGATCGTCCAGACGGGCGACACGCTGGAAAGGGCGTTGCAAACGATTTCGGCGGAAATCGGGGCGCCCAGCGAGATTCTCGGCGGCGATTTAGTGAGCGAGGGGATTACGCGGAACAACCGTTTTGACCTCGATATCAAGGACACGCCGGCCGGCGAGGCGCTGCGCACTGTCTTACTTAAGGCCAATCCTGAGGGTAAGCTAGTGTATGTGGTCAAACCGAAATCGCCTGGCGGCGAAGAGGTGTTGTTCGTCACCACCCGTGCCGCGGCCCAGCGGCGGGGGGACGCGTTGCCGGCGGAGTTTGGCGGACAATAGGCGCCGCGAGCCGAGCGGCGCTTGATCCGGCTAAGGCTCGTCGGATGTACGTTTTACTTAGAACGAGTCGCCGCTTTGGCCGGTCATGGCACTGCTCGCGGCGAGCAGTGGCACGCCGCCGTTTTGTTAGCATTTCACAGAGTCGATCGTGGTTCCATTCTCCTTTCACTGCACGACTTGCAGAGCCCCGTTGCGCGTGACGAATCGCGCTGCGATCGGACAGATTCTGCCGTGTCCCAAGTGCGCGAGCATGGTGCAGGTCGTGCCGCCGCTGGAAGGGGAGGCGGCAACCACGCCGGTTACAACCGCCGCGATTGTCGCGTCGATGAAACAGTCGGCTGTCGAGGCGCTGCCGATTCCTGAGGCGGAATCCATCGACCAAATCGCCGCGCACGCCGTAGCCTTAGTATCGGGTCCCCCGCTCGAGCGCTCGCCGCCGCCATTGCCCGAACTGTCGAGTATTGCACCGCTGGAAGGGGTGAGATGGTCGGCCGGCATTCGCGGAGCGCCGTGGATTGCGATTGCCGGCGGATTGGCTGCCGCGGCGATCGTCGCTGCTGGCACATGGTGGTATCTCTTCAATGCCGACCCCGCGCAAAATGTTGCCGAGACGAAGCTTGTCGATGCTTCCACGGTCGAGCCCCTGGAAGCGCCGAATTCAGATGCCGTCACTGAGGAGCCGGCTGCCGACGAGCGACCTGAGTCAGAGGCTGGCAATCCAGGAACCGCAATCGAAGAGCCGCGCGACGATCAGACACTCGATCAGTCTTCAACGCCGGGCGGGCCGTTGCCGGCCTCCTCGCCCGTTGAGAACGCGACCGCCAGCGAACCGGTGGTGATTGAGGCTGCAACATCCCAGCAGCGCGACCTGCCGGATCAAGAATCTGAAATCGAACAGCTACCGGCGAACGTTGACGCAGCCACCGGCGGCGAGCCCGCCGTGCCTTTGGTATCACCGCCGCCAACTTCCGACGCACGTGTTGCGCGCAAGCCGTCGCTGGTGTTGGAGGACTTGCCCGCGACGCTGTTGCAGGCCACGAATCCGGCCTCGGTTTTGTCCACAGGTGAAGCGCCAGCGAATGAACCGCTGGATCCGGAGAAGCGCTCGCACCCGCCGGAGCAGGCCTTGCCGGATGTTCCGCCGCAGGCCGCCGAACCCGCGCTGCGACGAATCGCGCCGGCTAAAGTTGATGTACGCGCGCGGCTGGGAACGACGATTGCGGGGGTCGAGTTCCGCGACGCGCCGCTGCACGAGGCGGTCGAAACGATCTCGCATTTGGCCGGTGTAACGATTTCGCTTAACGTAGACGCGTTGGCTGCGGCCGGGGTCGGGATCCGCGAGCCGGTCAGTGTCACGGGAACGTCGTTAACTGTGGGCGCCCTATTAGAACAGGCGCTGAGACCGGTCGGTTTGAAGGCGATTGAGGAGCAAGGCCAGTTGGTGATCAGCCCGATAAGCGCCGAGCAACCGAGAAAGGCGCGCTACGCAGTCGATGATCTCGTGCGGTCGGGCGACCCGCCGATCGAGGAATTGGCCGGCATGGTCCGCGCGCTCATTGGTCGCCGGGTGGGTATGCCGGTCGAGAAGGAACCCGAACTTACAGTGACCGCGGGAGCAATCAATGTTTCGGCCGCCGAGCTCGAGCATGATCGGCTGATCGAGCTGTGCGAGAAGCTGCGCGTGGCCCGCGGGCGGCCGCTGCGAAGTCGCTTTAGCGCAGATCGGCCCGACGCGCGGTTCGATCCGCGGCGGTTTGAATTGGCGACACGCCGCGCCAAGGCTCAGGCTGTACTCGGACGGCAAATCACCGCGGGAATCGGCCGGCCGGCGCCGTTGTGCGACGTGGTGGCCTATCTCGCCCAACAAAGCGACATCACGATTCTCATTGATGGGCCGGCGTTGGCCGCGGCGGGTTTGGCCGTGGAGACGGAGGCGCGATTGGTTGCCGCCAGCGAATCGCTGGAGTTGGTCTTGGAACGTTTGCTCGAACCGCTGGGCCTTGTTTACCGCGTACTTGGCGACAAAGTGATCGAGATCACTACGCCAAAAGCGGTCGCGGCGCGCCCGTGCATCGAGTTCTACCCAGTCCGCGGCGTGTTTCAGGGAGAGGCGAGTGCCGCGGATGATTTTGAGGGGTACCGGGAAACGCTATTGGCCGACGCGGGCGTCGAAAGCTCTGCGGCGGTGGTCGTCTTCGATCGGCCTAGCAAGTGCCTGCTGGTCTTGGCCGCTTACCCGGAGCAAGTCCGGCTGGAGCGCGCGTTGCGGAAGACAGATCGGCCGTAACGGTTGGAGTTCAGGCTTCAGCCTGCCTGTTGGAGTTCAAGCTTTAGCTTGTCGGCAGCAAGCTAAAGCTTGAACTCCAACGGGGCGATTGACGGAGTGGGCGGGGCAGGTTACTTTAGAGTTATGGCTCAATCCTGTGCGACCCAGTTTTGGTTTTACTTTAGCCCGCCGGGTCGGGGGGTCGGAGTCGGACCGTAGGCGACTTGCGACGAAACAAGCCCCGAGACCCGGAATCAACGAGTCTCGGGGCTTTTTTCGTTTTTGGAACTGCTAACGAGGCAACCCGAAGCGTAAGCGAGGCGGTCGTCTCCCCGATCCCTCGCTTACGCGTCGGGTTACTAACTACAGACCACTGACAAGCCTGAGAGCTTGTCAGTGCCACCCCGACCTGAACTCTGAACCCTTCTCCGGAGCCAGCCGTGATTGTTGTGATGAAAAAAGACGCCACACCCGCCGACGTGGATCATATGGTGAGCCGCATCGCCGGGCTCGGATTGAAGCCGCACGTGATTGTCGGTGAAGAGCGAACGGTCATCGCGGCCGTGGGCGATGAGCGAAAGACACACAAGGAGTCGTTGGAAAGCGGCAGCGGCGTCGCCGAAGTGCTGCCGATTCTGGCGCCCTATAAGATGGCCTCGATCGAAGTCCGCCGGCAGCCGAGCGTGGTCCGCGCGCGGGAGCTGGTGGTCGGAAACGGCACGGTTGGCGTGATCGCCGGCCCGTGCTCGGTGGAAAGCGAAGAGCAAATTGTGGCCACGGCCAAGGCGGTGAAGGCCGCCGGCGCACACGGTCTGCGCGGCGGCGCGTTCAAGCCCCGCACGAGCCCCTACAGCTTCCAGGGCCTCAAGGCCGAAGGACTCAAGATGCTGGCTGCGGCGCGGCAGGAGACCGGACTGGCGATCGTCACGGAGGTGGTGGCGACAGAGGACGTGCCGCTGGTGGCTGAATACGCCGACGTGCTGCAGGTAGGCGCCCGCAATATGCAGAATTACCGGTTGCTCGAAGCCGTCGGCGAGACGCGCACGCCGGTGCTCTTGAAGCGCGGGCCTAGCGCCACGATCGAGGAGCTGCTGTTGGCGGCGGAGTACATTCTCAACGCGGGCAACCCGAACGTCATGCTCTGTGAGCGCGGCATCCGCACGTTCGAGACGCACACACGGTTCACGCTCCCGCTGGCCACGGTGGTATACCTGCACACGAAGACGCATTTGCCGGTGGTCGTCGATCCGAGCCACGGCACCGGCCACACCTATCTGGTGCCGCAGATGGCGGCCGCGAGCGTGGCCGCCGGCGCCGACGGGCTGATCTTGGAGGTCCATCCCGATCCGGAGAACGCCAAGAGCGACGGATATCAGTCGCTCAACTTCGAGCAGTTCAACGAGACGATGGCGATGTGCCGCAAGGTGGCAGGGGCGATTGGAAGGACGATGTAGAGCGACGATCGCTCGGTAGGGAACGGGTCGCCGCGGCGACTGCCGTTCCGTTGGGCGGGTTGACGTGGCTACGCAGCTTGGCGCTTCCGGAACGCCACGGAGGGCGTTCCCTACAGAGTTCACCTGTCCCTACTCAATCGTCACCACGCGGCCGTCGCGCCGGTCACCGAGGGAATTGAACATCAGCCGATCGATGTCGTAGGCGATCTGAGTGACGCGGCCATCGGCGAAGACGGCGTTCAGCGCGGTGGTGTGTGCCGAGCCGAAGTAATAACCCATCTCGTGACCGGGAGCGCCCGCCGAGTTCTGCGGCACATCGACTCCGGGTTGATATGCCGTGAAGCGCATGATGTCCGGATCCCAGCCGTCGGTCCAGCCAATGTCATCGTGCCAGTCGCCGACTTCGTAGCGATTCGAGAAGACGCGTTTTTCGGCGACCATCATCGTCTTCGACGCGCCGTCTTTAATGTCCTTATCGCGAGTCGCTCTTGTGACCAGCGTACGCACGATGACGCCGTAATAGTCCTTGCGCACCTTGCCGATTTGATCCTTGTTCGAGTGGTGGATATCCGCCCAGAACCAGCGTTCGAAGTTCGTGGACCCATCGTTCGAAGGCGTGACCCCCGCATAGTCGTTCAAAGCGCAACCGGTCGAGCACCCCGCCTCGGGCGGGCGGATGCCGCGGACGATGTTCTGCCGCCGCGACGGACAGAAGTACAACGGCACCGGCGTCTTCCGCACCTCCAAATCGCGGGCCTCGTCACCCGCGCCATAACCCTTGGAAATGTTGCGCAGGCTGTCCTCTTCAACGTACGGCAGAATCTGCACCATCCAGCCGTAACCGCGGCCATAGAAGATCACATGCCATTGGTCGGTGCCGCCGGTGGGATATTCTTTGCGCGCCGAGTTGTGGTTGAGAACGGCCAGGCCGATGTTCTTCAGATTGTTGACGCACTGCGTGCGGCGAGCCGCCTCGCGCGCGGCCTGAATGGCCGGCAGCAGGAGGGCCACCAGGACGCCGATGATCGCGATCACGACGAGGAGCTCGACGAGGGTGAAAGCCCGGCGGGGTCGGAGAGAAAGGTTCATGAAACGTTCTCCTTAAAGGTGGGTTCGCCCATCATTATGCCAATACTCGGCCACAATGTCGTCACTCCGGGGCTTTTCTGCACCTTGCCACTTGCCTGAGGCCCGGAGGGCCGGCATTCTGTAGCCGTGGGCGCAAGCCCACGGAGCGATTCCTCCGGACCAGTTATAGGCCCGGAGGGCCGGCATTGTTTGTATTTCTCTAACCAAACGAGGTTTCAATCATGCCCAACTCCTACACGAACCTGCTCTATCACATCGTCTGTGGAACCAAGGACCGCCGCCCGTTGATAAGCGATCAATGGCGCGGCGAATTCGATCGATACGTTGGCGGGCTTGTGAGCGAGAAGGGAGGCGAACTGCTCGAAATTGGCGGGATGCCCGACCATGTGCATTTATCGATTCAATCGCGACCCGATATCTCCCTGTCCGATTTAATGTGCTTTATCAAGGCGAACTCATCAGGCTGGATTCACAAGCAAGGGTTCTCTCCCGATTTTAGTTGGCAAGACGGGTACGGCGCATTTACGGTCAGTAAGTCGCAGATGCCCGCCGTAAGCGATTACATCCGGAAGCAACCAGAGCACCACCGCCGAAAGTCGTTTCAGGAAGAATTTGCCGAGTTGCTCGAGCGTCACGGAATCAAATACGATCCGCGCTATCTCTGGAAATGAACAATGCCGGCCCTCCGGGCCTCTAATCGAACGGATAGCGATTCCGTGGGCTTGCGCCCACGGCTACAGAATGTCGGCCCTCCGGGCCTGAGGCAATCGGCCCTCCGGGCCTGAAACAAAAAAGCCCACCGAGCGAACTCGGTGGGCTTGCAGAAAACGCAGTGACTTAGCGTTGAACGCGGTACGTTGGCTATTCGATGGTGATTGTCAGACCGTCGCGGCGATCGCCCATCGAATTGAACGTGATCGGATCGATGTCGTAGGCGACCTGAGTCACGCGGCCGTCGGCGAAGACCGCATTGATCGCCGTGGTGTGCGCCGCGCCAAAGTGGTAGCCGACATCGCCCGGCGCCCCAGGAGAGCCTGACCGGACGTCCGTTCCCGGAACCATGCCGGTGTAGCGCATGATGTCCGGATCCCAGCCGTCGGTCCAACCGATGTCATCGTGCCAGTCGCCGATTTCGTAGCGATTGGTAAACACGCGCTTTTCACTGACGACCATGGTTTTAGAATGGCCGTCTTTGATGTCTTTGGCGCGAGCCGCGGGACTGGAAAGGCCGCGGACGAATACGCCGTAGAATTTCTTATTCGCGGGCGGATGTCCGTGTGGGTTACCTTGCCAGAACCAGGGCTCGTGATTCGGCGGGATGACCACGCCATCGTTATCCGGCGTCGCGCCGGCGTAATCGTTCAGCGCGCATCCATACGTCACGCCGGAGATGACAGTCTGGCAACCGCCGGAATTAATTCGCACGTGGTTTGTTCGGCCACGCGACGGGCAGTAGTACAATGGAACTGGTGTGCCGCGCACGATCCGGTCTTTGTTCTGATCTCCAGCGCCATACCCCTTCGAGATGTTCTGCAAGGCCGTATCCTCGACGTATGGCAAAATCTGCACCATCCAGCCGTAGCCCTTGCCATGGATGGCATTTGCCTGCCCCTCGTCGTGCCAGGGCTCGGTGCCGCCGGTGGGGTATTCCCTCCGCGCGTCATGGTAGTTGGCAACGGCCAGACCCATCTGCTTGAGATTGTTGATGCACTGAGTTCTGCGAGCGGCCTCGCGCGCCGCCTGAATGGCCGGCAGCAAGATGGCCACCAAGACGCCGATGATGGCGATCACGACCAGCAACTCGACCAGCGTAAACGCCGATCGACGTTTGAAAGAACCGTTCATGGCACGTACTCCTGCGAATGGGAAAGGAAGAGAGAATTATATCCAACGGGCGTAACAAAAGGGGCAGGCACCTTGCGCACAAGTCAAAAACAAGGGGAGTACTCGGTGCTCGGAGCCAACCCCTTTTTTCTAAGCCCGCTCACTCCCGGGCTAAATACTCCTGCAGTTTTGTGTCGTCCACCTCTTCGCTCCATTTATTCTCGAAGGCCAACCACTTTGTGCCTTGGTGGCCTTCGCGCTCGTAAACGGCAACGTTGCGGTGGAGGGAGTTGGAATTTGGCTTATAGTTCACTAGGTATTTTTGCCCATCTCGCGGCGAAGTCAAAAGCTCCTGCACATCGACGGTTTGCCCAGTCTCCTGCTGCTTCCGCTCGATAAAAGCTGTGAAGGCCTGCTCGTTCGGCGGCGCCTTGCCGTCATGCGCGGCACGGTACGATTGATACCAGGCCGCGACTGCCTCGATTTGCAACTGGTCTGCCGGCGGAGCGGGTCCACCTCCGTTGCAACCCACGACAGCCGTCACCACAAACAACGGCCACAAACCGCACATCGATCGAGCGCTCATAGCGGAATCAGAGTACGCGGCCGTTGTCTCCTCACTTTACTGTCTCGTCACTTTACCGCTAGAAGCTGCTGCAACTCGGCATCATCTACTTCCCGGGCATAGCCCACTTCCGGAGCCATCCATTTTTTTCCGTCGTATCCCTCCTGTTCGTAAACCACGATGTTACGCTCTTGACTGTCGGACATCGGCTTGCCGTAATTGACGACGAACTTCTTGCCGTCGCGAGGTGAAACGAGGAAGTCTGCGCGCATGTCGACGCCGTTTTCTTTCATCGTCTTCTTGATAAAAGCGACAAACGCTTCCTCGTTCGGCGGCGTCTGCCGGTTATTATGCTTCGCTCGGTAGATCGTATACCACGTGGCGACTTCCTCGACGTTCAATTGGGCATCGGGGGGCGGCGCGCCACCGCCGCTGCAACCGGAGACAACGAACACGGCCGCGACCAGCAGCATTGCCAGACACGCGCCCCGCGACAAACCACGCCCAAGAAAACTGGATGATTGATTTTTCAATCCGAATCCTCTCCAAAGAAAAAGGGCTTGCCGGCGTGCCTTCAGTGTAGAGCGTCAAGGCTGTCCCTGCAACGATTATTTTCCGCCGCATCTGAGGATCGGGAAACCATGGTCAATGCCGCATTCGCCTAAGAACCGCTAACACAACCGGCACACAGTAACCCGAAGCGTGAGCGAGGAATCGGCAGATTCGGCCTCGCTTACGCGTCGGGTTACAATTGTTAGCGGTTCTAAGTTCCACAGACGATGTGATAGAGCAGGTTCGTGTAGGAGTTGGGCAGGATTGACCTCGCGTGGTGGGGGAAGAAAAGCAATGCCGGCCCTCCGGGCCTGCAATCGTTGGCGCGGCCCAGATTCCGTGGGCTTGCGCCCACGGCTACAGAATGTCGGCCCTCCGGGCCTGAAACAAAAAACCCACCGAGCGAACTCGGTGGGCTTGCAGGAAGCACAGTGATTCAGTGGTTGAACGAGTACCTGCGTTATTCGATGGTGATCGTCAGACCGTCGCGGCGGTCGCCCATCGCGTTGAACGTGATCGGATCGATGTCGTAGGCGATCTGAGTCACGCGGCCGTCGGCGAAGACGGCATTGATCGCCGTCGTGTGCGCTGCGCCAAAGTGGTAGCCGATTTCACTGCCTGGGGCGCCCGGGGCGCCTTGCCGAACGTCGGAACCGGGAAGATAGCCGGTGTAACGCATGATGTCCGGATCCCATCCGTCGGTCCAGCCGATGTCGTCGTGCCAGTCGCCGATTTCGTAGCGATTGGTGAACACGCGCTTCTCGGCGACGACCATGGTTTTGGAGTGGCCGTCTTTGATGTCTTTGGCGCGAGCCGCGGGGCTGGCGAGTGTGCGCACAATCACGCCGAAGTACTTCTTGCCGCCGACGACTGTCCCGTGTGTAACACCCTGCCAGTACCAGGGCTCGTGAGTCGGGCTGGTGCCGACGCCATCATTATCCGGCGTGGCGCCGGCGTAGTCATTGAGGGCGCAGCCCTTTGAGCAGTCCTCGCTCCCAGGGGCAATGACGCGGACAATGTTTTGGCGCCGCGAGGGACAAAAATATAGCGGGACGGGGGTGCTGCGAACGATCAAGTCCTTCGCCTTGTCACCGGCGCCGTAACCTTTGGAGATGTTCTGCAGCGCGGTGTCTTCCACGTACGGCAGGATCTGCACCATCCAGCCGTAGCCCTTGCCATAGAGTGAATTCTTGTCGCCGGCATCGTGCCACGGTTCGGTGCCGCCGGTGGGATACTCCCTCCGCGCGTCATGATAGTTGGCAACGGCCAGACCGATCTGCTTGAGGTTGTTGATGCACTGAGTTCTGCGAGCAGCCTCGCGCGCCGCCTGAATGGCCGGCAGCAAGATGGCCACCAAAACGCCGATGATGGCGATCACGACCAGCAGCTCGACCAGCGTAAACGCCGATCGACGTTTGAAGGAACTGTTCATGTCACTGGCTCCTGCGAATGGGAAAGAGAGAAGACGAATCATGTCAGACTGGAGAGGCAACAATCGGTCAATCACTTACGGGCTAGGTACTCCTGAAGCTTTGCTTCGTCGACCTCCTCGCTCCACTTGTTTTCGAACGCGAGCCACTTCTTGCCGTCGTAGCCCTCGCGTTCGTAAACGGCGACGTTGCGCTCGCGACTGGTGGAGTTAGGCGCGCCGTAGCGAACGACATACTTTTGGCTGTCGCGCGGCGAAGTCAGGAGCTCTTGAGTATCGACGGTTTGCCCTCGGTCCTTCAACTCGCGCTCGATATAAGCAACGAAGGCTCCTTCATTGGGAGGCGGTTTGTTGCCGTTCTTCGTGCGGTAATACTCATACCAACCGGCCACGATTTCGATGTGCTGCTGGTTTGCCGGCGGCGGCGCACCGGGACCGCTGCAACCGGGCGCAACAATTACGGCTGCGATCAGCAGCAAAACCAGCCAGGCGCATCGCGATGAAACATTCGCAACGAAACGGGATAATGGCTTGTCCAAACCGAAACCTCGCGGGCTTAAATGGGAGTGCTAGCGTTTCTCCAATGTAGCCTCTAAAGGGTTTCGCTGCAACGATTTTTTGCGGCCGATCGGGCAGGGCAAGAGGGTCGTACCCGATCCCGCCCCAGGCGGTTACCAACCGGCAGCGAATCGATCAACGCGGCGGCATTTCGTCCATCGTTTGAATGGCAATTTCGGCCCCTCGTTGTTCGCCGGTCACTCGATCCCGCGCAAGGGCTCGACCCACGGTCTCCCGGCGCGCCGAGGGTTAGGAGACCTACATCGCGCCATAGGTCCGGAGGACCGGCCTGTAGGGGCAAAGGACCACGCACCATGAATTTCGAGGTCGGGAGGACCGGCACGCTCAAAGTGCCGGTCCCTCCGGACCTGAACCGAGTTTGGTCGTGCAGTTTCCCCAACCTTACGGTTGCGGCTATTCCCTGTCGGGCCTCCGGCCCTGTGCGGTCTTCCGCTATTTTGAACGATTGCGGGAAATACATCTTTCTGAAACGAATTGCAGTGGCTACATTGCCTCCTTCGTCAGGGATGACGCGACGCAACTCCCCCGCATGGAAGCGGGGGTTTTTTTATGCGCAGTGTCTGGTGGCCTGGTGGCTGGTGGCCTGGTGGCTGGTGGCCTGGTGGCTGGTGATCGTTCATCCAACGTCCACTACGAGAAGACCAGAAGACCAGACACCAGACGACCAGACACTCCTCCCGGCACGTGCTTTGCAACCCGCTGGCCAGATTGCGGGGGCAAGGACCCGCGCGGAATGAACGATCGAGAATCCTCCGAAAAGCGGACCGTGGAGCGAACAGATGAACTATTGCAAAAGAGCCGCCGGTTGATCGACGAGTTGGAGTTCATCCTCGAAAGTCTCCAGGAAGATCCGCAACGGGCCAACAAAGAGTGTCGCAATGAAAGCGACTCGAGCGGGGGTGGTGCGCGCTCATCTTGAGGCCAATGCGGCCATAACAAACAGCCCGCATGACTTCGTCATTCCTGCTTTTCTGAATTGTGTCCTGTGTGTTAGAATTCGCGAAGGACGAGGATCGTACAATCTGGAGGCCTCGGAGGGACCACTCTTCCAGCGCAATGGGGATTAAGAACCGCTAACAATAGTAACCCGACGCGTAAGCGAGGCCATCTGCCGCTCCTCGCTCACGCTTCGGGTTACTGGGTGCCGGTTGTGTTAGCGGTTCTAAGTCGCGGCGCGCAAACGTGTTGACAAAACAGGGACTTACGATAGATTGAGCCGGTCTTGTGAAAATTGTCACAAGGCCCATCGGGTCGACCGATAGGACAGCTCGTACGACCTCTCCATTTCGAGCGGCAGGGTTCCGACCGGGTAGAAATCGGGGCAAGCGGACAGACGTTTATCTCCGTCGCGCCGGAACGGTGAATCGAGTATGGCAGAAGAGAATAAACGACCGTCGGTCGCCGAAATCCTCGCCGCGGCCCGGGCGCAGAAGGCCGGCGGGCAGGCGCCTACTCCGCCCACCGAAGCCACCGCCGCGCCCGAAGCGCCTGCCGAACCAAGTCAGCCCGCAGCCGGACAGCCGGCGGCGCCTGCCAAGCCGGCTGCCAAAGGAACCGCCGGCGCCCGCCCCAGTGTCGCTGAGATGCTCGCCGCGGCGCGAGCCCAAAAAGGCGCGGGCACGTCTGACGTGCCGCCCGCACCGGCCGCAAAGCCCGCCGCGGCATCGGCGCCTAAGCCAGCGGAAAAGCCGGCTAAACCCGCCGCCGCCAAAACAGCCAAGCCGGCGGCGGCGAGTGCGGTCGTCCGCGATACGAGCAGTATTCTTGCTGCCGCGCGCACCGGCGCCAAACCAGGCCCCGTTCCGAAGGCCCAAGCCGGGGCGTTGACCAAAGAGAAGCCGGCTACGGCGGTCAAGATGCGCGCCGCGGTGCCGCCGATGCCACCCAAGCCGGAGTACGCCAAGCCGAAGCCGATCGTGGTGACCGAAGAGCGCCGGGGCTTTTTGGGGTTGCTGTTGGGGTCGGCCTTCGCGCTGGGCAACACCTCGCTGGCGTTGGCAACCGGCTTGATGACGCTGGGGACCGCGCGGTTCATGTTCCCCAATATCCTGACGGAGCCGCCGAGCCGGTTCAAAGTCGGCTTTCCCGACGCCTTCGCGCCGGGACAGGTGGAGACTAAGTTTGTGGCTCAGTACGGCGTCTGGGTGGTCAACGGCGAATACAACGGCCAACCGCAGATTTACGCGCTGAAGACGGTCTGCACCCACTTAGGCTGCACGCCGAACTGGCTGGAGGGGGAGCAAAAGTTCAAGTGCCCTTGCCATGGCAGCGGCTTTTATAAGGACGGAATCAACTTCGAGGGGCCGGCCCCGCGTCCGCTGGAGCGTTATGCGATTCGACTGGGGGACGATGGGCAGATCGAGATCGACAAGAGCAAGATGTTTCAAGAAGAGCTGGGGCAATGGAACGATGGGGCGTCGTTTGTGGCAGTTTAGTCCGTTGTCCATCGTCCGTAGTCCGTTGCAAGTCACCACTGACAACGGACCACTGACAACGGACCACTGACAACGGACCACTGACAACGACAATGGACCACGGACCACTAACAACGGACCAGAATGGCCCTCGGCGACACGATACGCAACTCGCAGGTTTGGAAGAGCATCTTTCGGCATCCGATGCCGGTGGATCGGCGGAACCGCATCGTCGTGATGCTGACCAACTTCTTCCTGCACCTGCACCCGGTTTCGATCAAGAAGCAAGGGATCGCGCTCTCGTACACATGGTGTATGGGCGGGATCACGTTCTTTTTGTTTCTGGTCGAGACGGTGACGGGCGTGCTGCTGATGTTCTACTATCGGCCCACGCTGGAATGGGCCTATAACGACATCCTGGCGCTGCGCGATGTGACGAGCCTGGGAATCCTCCGCGAATTGCATCGCTGGGGCGCGCACGCGATGGTGATCACCGTCTGGCTGCACATGTATCGCGTGTTCTTGACCGGCAGCTACAAGCCGCCGCGAGAATTCAACTGGGTGGTCGGCGTAGTGCTGTTGCTGCTGACGCTGCTGCTGTCGTTCACCGGATATCTGTTGCCGTGGGATCAACTGGCGATTTGGGCCATCACGGTGGGCTCGAACATGGCCCGCGCCACACCGATCCTGGGGCACGAGGGGCCGGGGCAACAGTTGCTGACGCTCGGCGGCCGCGACATGATCACCGCCGCCTCCGACGCGCGGTTCGGGCTGTTGGGCGCGCGGTTCGTGGGCGAAGAGACACTCAATCGTTTTTATATCCTCCACTGTATTGCCATCCCCTTGGCCGCGGCGCTGCTATTGGCGATTCACTTCTGGCGCGTGCGGAAGGACGGAGGGATCAGTGGACCATTGTAAGTG
>JBBDYH010000107.1:22013-75245 GCA_040901795.1 Pirellulales bacterium | reverse complement strand
CGGAATGTGGAGTGCGGAATGCGGAGTGAGCCGGCAGTGTTCTGCTAGAACTCCGCACTCCGACGGACCATTGTAAGTGCGGAATGCGGAGTGCGGAATGTGGAGTGCGGAATGCGGAGTGAGCCGGCAGTGTTCTGCTAGAACTCCGAATTCCGAACTCCGCACTCAGACCGATTTCGTGATTCGGGCTTGTCCTTTGAAAGTTGCCGGTTATGCACGGTAGCATTGGCTATAGCTTGACTCCGCTGATCGCCGCGGCCGGGTCCGAGACGGCGCACCTCTCGCAGGTGTCGAGCTTCCTGGGCCTGTTGTACCTGTCGCTGGCCGCGGCCAACGGCTTTGCCGCGCTCTATTGGTGGCAAAAGAAGGGGGACGGGGCGCGGGCATTCATCTGGGCAACTGTCGGCGCATTTTTTGTGATCCTCGCGCCATTGGCGATGACCGGGTACGTCCCCGGGATTCCGGCGGAAGCGCGGAACTTTGTCGATACCGCGACGGGTCCGGTCGTCTATAGCGTCGGCACCACGGCGCTGTTGCTCGTGATGTTTGTCTTCCGGCGGTTCTTTGTGAAGCCGGATGTCGCCTGGACGATGCTCAACGTGTCGCTGTTGCTGATGGGCCTGGCGATGCGAGACGGCGACTTCTTCGCGATCGTCGGAAAGCCGGACAACGTGCCGATTGTGGCGATGGTGTTTTTACTGGGGTTCTTCACATGGCTGGCGACCTCGAAAGCGGTGGTGAACGACGACCGCATTGCCCAGGGCCTGCCGCCGACCGAGAAGCTCGACAACGAAAAAGTGCTGGTCTGGCCCGACTTGGTCTACACCGAGCTGGTCTGTATGATCGCGCTCACGGCGCTGTTGATCGTTTGGGCGATCGTGCTCAAGGCGCCGTTGGAAGAGCCGGCCAGCAGCTTCAAGACGCCCAACCCGTCGAAGGCGCCGTGGTACTTTCTGGGCCTGCAGGAGATGCTCGTCTACTACGACCCGTGGTACGCCGGCGTGGTGCTGCCGAGCCTGACCATCTTCGGCCTGATGGCGATCCCCTTTCTCGACTTCAACAAGAAGGGGAATGGCTACTACACGATCGCCGAGCGGAAGTTCAGCTACATTGTGTTTCAGCTTGGGTTTTTGGAGCTGTGGGTGACGCTGATCATCCTGGGGACGTTCCTCCGCGGGCCGAACTGGAACTTCTTTGGGCCGTTCGAGTATTGGGACGCGCACAAGGTTGAGGTGCTGAACAACGTCTATCTATCGCAGTATTTTTGGGTGTACTGGCTGGGTCAGGGCCTGCCGAAGGCGCCGACTGGGTCTGGGGGATTGACCGAGTTCGGCTATATCCTATTGCGTGAATCGCCGGGCATCATCGCGGTGCTCGTGTATTTTGTGATGTTGCCGCCGCTGTTGGCGGTGACGGTGTTCCGCCGGTTTTTTGTTCACATGGGTTTCATCCGCTACATGCTGATGTCGAACTTGTTGCTGTTCATGCTCTCGCTGCCGTTGAAGATGGTGCTGCTTTGGACGGCGAATTTGAAGTACATCATTAGCATCCCGGAATATTTTTTGAACTTTTAGCGTATCCTCGTTCCCATGCTCTGCGTGGGAACGCACGACTCGCCGCTCCGCGGCGCGAAATCCAGCACGTGCCGCGGAGCGGCACAGGTTCCGTTACCACGCGGAGCGTGGGAACGAGACTTCGAAAGCGTAAGCCCATATGCCTGCCACAGAAGCCACCTGGCGTGACTTGAAGCTGATGCACGTCGTCTTCGGCGTGTCATCGCTGGTCATGCTTGTCACCACCATCTGGATGTTGGCCGATGACCACAATCGGGAGTGGAAAGACTACCAGCGGCAGTTCCAGGAGATCGAAACTTGGACCGCGCAGGCGCGGATCGACGAGCAGCAAAGCGAAGCGTTCCGCAGCAAGCGCGTCGAGCTGGAGAGCGAGCTGGCGGCGGCGCGGGCGGCGCCGCTCGATCCTTCGCTCCTCGAAGCGTTTCGGGCCGAGGCGCGCAGCGTCGATGCGGACCAAGCGGAAGTTGACGAAGTCGAAGCCGAGCTTGCTGAGTATCAATCGAGCGAAGCGGAAGGCTCCGGAGAGGAGCGCGTGGAGGTGCGCGACGAGTTGCTCGAGCAGATGCGCGAGCTCATCGCGCGCCGCCGGTTCGGCGAGGATAATCTCACCCGAGAAATAAAAGTGGTCCGCGCGCAGCTCGACAAGGCCCGCGCCGACTATGACATCGCGGTTGGCAAGGCGAGCCCTGCCGACGAGATCGCCGAGGTGAAAGCGACGTTTGACGAGATTTTATTGCGGCTCGAGGGCGGCCCGGAAGAGGATGCGACGGCCGCGGCCCCGTCAAGCAGTGAAGCGTCGGCAGACGCCCCCTTGGTCATCCGGTTGCAAGAGGCAAAGCTGCACCGGCAGGAATTGGAGCGGCTGTACAACGAAGCGACCGCCCGCGAGAACGCTGTGCGGAAAGAGCTTGCTGAGCACATGCAGCAGCTTCAGCAACTGCACGCGGCGCTCGTGGAACGCGCGCCGAACCTCCGCAGAGACATCCTCACGATGCCCGTGCTGGATGCCTTTGGCAGCCCACTGAAAATCGACCAGATCTGGCTGCCGCAACTCACGCTGAACAACAACTTCCGCGACGTGGCCCGCTTCGATCGCTGCACAACCTGCCATCAGGCGATGGACAAGACGCAGCCCGGCTCGGCTACGTTGCCGGGCTATCAGCAGGAACGACAAGTCATCCTCGAGCTGCCGTCGCCGACGAAGGAGCAAGCCGACGAGATCCTGGACGCCATCGACGCACGGCAAAAGCAGGACGAGGAAGAGGGTCTCGTCAAGACGGAGCACGAAAAGCAGAACGAGCGGATGGCGCAGCTTTACGGCTTTCGCATCGCGGAGCGGGGTTTGCTGGACGAGGACGACGCAGCCGTCAACGTCGTACTGCCCGAGACGCGCGCGGCCTTGGCCGGCTTGATGTCGGCCGATGTGCTCGAATTCGTGGGCGACGCCAAGATCGTCAGTCGGGGCGATGCGTTCCGATATCTCGTCGACCGGACCGAGTGGACGCCGCTCGCGCTGACCGTCCGCCGCGGCCTGCCGCATCCCTATAGCTCCCACCCGCGGCTCGATCTGTTCGTCGGCTCGACCAGCCCACACCCGATGGGCAAATTCGGCTGCACGATTTGCCATCAAGGGCAGGGGAGCGCTACGTCGTTTGAGTGGGCCTCGCACATGCCTGACAGTCTGGAGATGGCCGACGAGTGGTCGCGCCAGCATGGATGGTTCAACAACCATCACTGGATCTTCCCCATGTATTCGGCGCGTTTCGCCGAGAGCAGTTGCCTGAAGTGCCATCATCAAGTCGATGAGCTGGCCGCCAGTCCTAAATATCCCGAAGGGCCGGCGCCGCAGCTTATGAAGGGCTATCAGCTCATTCTGGATTACGGCTGCTACGGCTGCCACGAGATCAATGGGTTCGACGGCCCCACGAAGCGGATCGGACCCGACCTGCGCAACGAGCCGAACTTCTTCGCCGCCGCGGCGCAGTTGCTGGTCGATCCTGGGTTGAAGGAGCTTGGCGACGAAGCAGTTTCGCTGGCCCAAGAAGTGGTGGATTCGCCGGCGAACGACGCGGCGCGGCGACGACTGCACGAATTGGTCGCTGCAGACATCCAGCGCGCCGCCGACCTGGCAAAACCGCGCAGCAAGACCTTAGCAGAGTCCGAGGAGCTTGCTGAGCCAAAACTGTCCGCGCAGTCGCACAAGATGGAGCCGCTCTTGCGCGATGTCGAAGCGCCGGGCGAGTTGCGGCGAGCGGGTCCCAGCTTGCGTCACGTCGCGGCGAAGAACAGTTTCGAGTTCCTCTACGACTGGATCGAGGATCCTCACCGTTTCCGGCCGACGACAAAGATGCCGCGGTTCTTTGGGTTGCACGACCATCTCGACGGCAAGGGTCTGGCCGAGGCGCAGGAGTTCGAGCCGGTCGAAGTGCGCGCGATCAGCGAATACCTGTTGGCGGCGAGCCAGCCGTTTGCGTATTTGGAACCGAGCGACGGCGTAGAAGGCTCGGCGGAGCGCGGCAAGAAGGTGTTTCAGATGCGCGGCTGCCTGGCGTGCCACTCGCATGCGGAGTTTCCTGAGGGGAAGGCGACGCATGGCCCGGATCTGTCGCGAATCGGCGCCAAGCTGGCGACAAATGAAAACGGCAAGCAGTGGCTCTACAGTTGGGTCCGCCAGCCGAACCGCTATCACAGCCGTACGGTGATGCCCGACACGTTCCTTGATTCGTACGATGATGCGGAAGGGAATTCGATCGATCCGGCGCTCGACGTGACCGAGTACCTGATGACCTCGCAAGAGGAATGGCAACCGCGAGACGTCAATCGCGAGCCAACGAGCGAGCAGCTTGCGGCGCTGGAAAAGCTGGCGCTCTTGAATCTTGAAGATAAGTTTCCCACTTCGCGGGCGGTTGAGTTTTTGAAGTCGGGTATTCCAGCGTCGCAAGCCGCCGAGATCAAGGGGGACGAGGCGGCGCTGGTCGGCATGTCGGCGGAGAACCGGATCCAGACGATTACTCAGTACGTCGGCCGCCGCAGCATTAGCAAATACGGCTGCTTCGGCTGCCATGATATTCCCGGCTTCGAGGACGCCAAGCCGATTGGCACCGGCCTGGCCGACTGGGGCCGCAAGGACCCCTCGCGGTTGGCGTTTGAGAACATCATGCAGTATTTGCACAACGGGCACGGCGGCCATGCGAAAGATCCGCACGGAGATCATGAGCATGCCCCGGCGGCGAACGGCGACGCGGACGAGAAAGGAAGTCTGGGGAATTCCGCTACGAATGAACCGATCGACAACGCCCCCGAATATGCCAAACGGCCGCCGTTTGGATTGATCGAGCCCGAGCCGCTGCCGACCGAAATCGAAGCCGAGCATGAGTTCTTCATCGAGAAGATCGCCAGCCACGAGCGCGAGGGCTTTATCTGGCAGAAGCTGCAAGAGCCTAGAAGCTACGACTACAAGAAGACCGAGAACAAGAAGTACAACGAGCGGCTGCGGATGCCTAAGTTCTACTTCTCGCAACAGCGGCACGAGAACGACGAGGCGATCGAGGCGATCATGACGTTCGTTCTCGGTCTGGTGAACGAACCGCCGGTGTCGCAGTACGTCTACCGGGCCCCGCCCGAGCAGCAAGCGATCGTCGCGGGACGCAAGCTGCTCGAAAAGTTCAACTGCGGCGGCTGTCACGTGTTGGAAATGGATCGCTGGGACATCGAATACCGTCCCGGCTGGGCTGCACAGGACGCCGATCCAGCCGAGCGCAAGGACCAGTTCACCGAACCGATCCCGGAGTTCAACGACTACGAGTTCCTGCGCCCGCACTTCACGCCACAAGAGCGCGAGGCCTCGCTGCTGACCGACCGCCGCAACCGCCTGCACGCGACGATCGCGGGGGCGCCCCTGCGGAACCATGCCGACGGGTCGCTCAAACGCTTCGATGACGAGGGGATCCCGCTGGAGGCCGACGACCCGACGCCCGGAAACTACGAGTTTGTGCTGTACGAGCCGGTGCTGATCAACGGAGTGCTCTGGCCCGTGGGCGGGGCGAACTTGCGGATTCAACCGACGATGCTCGCTGACCAGCAGGCTGGTACTGCGGAGAAGAAAGTTCGTCCGGCGCGCGGCGGCGACCTGGCGCGGTTGTTGTTCCCCGCTGTGGTCGCCGACAATCTGACCTACAACACCGACGCCAAGGCGCAGGAGGCCTGGGGTTGGCTGCCGCCGCCACTGCCGGGCGAGGGCCGCAAAGTGCAGACCGGGTGGTTGCACAGTTTCCTGCTCGATCCTTACGCGATCCGCCCGGCGGCGGTGCTGCGGATGCCGAAGTTCAACATGTCGTCGCAGGAAGCCGAGACGCTGGCCAATTACTTCGCCGCGGTGGACGGGGCGACGTACCCCTATGCGTTCGATGCGCGGACGCGCTCGAGCTATCTGGAGGTGATGGAAGACCAGCACCCGGGCCGGTTGAGCGACGCACTGAGCATCGTCACCGACAACAACTACTGTGTGAAGTGCCATCTGGTCGGCGACTACAGCGCCGGCGGCGATCCGAAGGCGCTGGCACCGCAGTTGGAGCGAGTCCATGAGCGGCTACGGCCGGACTTCATGCATGGTTGGATCGCCAACCCGAAGCGGTTTTTGCCGTACACGGGGATGCCGGTGAACATTCCGCACACCATGCCGGTGGACCAGAAACTGTACGAAGGCACCAGCGAGCAGCAGCTTGGCGGGGTGGTCGACCTGTTGATGAACTTCGACCGCTTCACCAAACAGCAGTTCAGCGTTAAGCCGCTGATCAAGGCGCCTCCGCTGCCGCCGGCCGCAGGCGGCAACAGCGCTTCCGCTCCGCGGCAAAACAATACACAATAGCGAGGCATCCCGCCTTCACACATCGCTTAAGGGACGGGCGATCCAACCGTTCTCAACGGCCGGAGCACGACGCCTTCGGCGGTGAGCCAGGAGAGGAATTCTATGAAGCGAACCCTGCTGCAAATGATGCTGGTTGTCGCCTGCACGTCAATCTTCGGAGTGGCGGCCTCGATCTTCGCTCAAGACGGCGCCACGCTGAAGGGCAAGTTCGTTTTCGACGGCGATCCGCCCAAGCCGCAACAGGTCGATTGCACGAAAGAGCCGGCCTGCTGCCAGATGAAGCTTTTCGACCAGTCGCTGGTCGTCGGCAAGAACAAAGAGTTGGCTAATGTCGTCGTCTGGGTGCGCACCAAGGGCCTCAAGGTTTCGCCAGAGCTGACCGCCGCTCATAAAGAGCCGGTATTGCTGGACAATAAGGACTGCAAGTTTGAGCCCCGCGTTGTGGGGTTGGTCAAGGGCCAGACGCTGAAGATCGGAAACTCCGACCCGGTGAGCCACAACAGCAACATCGCAGCACAACAATTCAATCCGATCGTCGCCATCGGCAATGAAGTCGGTTTCGAACCAAAAACGTTGACCTTGATCGTCCCGCACGAAGTCACTTGCAACATCCATCCGTGGATGAAAGGCTGGGTGGTGGTGCGGCCCGATCCGTTCTTTGCGATTTCGGCCGCAGACGGCACGTTCGAAATCAAAGGTCTGCCCGCCGGTAAGGAATTGGAGTTCCAGGCCTGGCAGGAAAAGTCCGGATTTGTCACGACCGTGAAGCTCAAGGGCAAGGCAGCCACCTGGGCTAAGGGGCGCTTCAAGCAAACCCTCAAGGCGGGCGAGAACGACCTGGGCGTGATCCAGGCGGCGGCGAAGAACTTCAACAAGTAAATGAGCTCATGAGATCCACGGTCGCTTTTCTTGGTGCTGTTGTGGCGGTACTTTCCGCCGCGCTCGCGCTATTGACAGCCGCCGGCTGCACACGCGCGACGGCCGATGTGGCGGCGGAACGTGAAGCGGCCAGGTCGATTCGCGAAAAGCTGCTCGCCAAGGCCGCGGACAACGGTGAGGCGACAGCGGCAACGACCGATGCGGGCCCGATGGGCTTCGCCTCGCTCAAGGGGCAGTTCGTGCTTGGCGCGGGAACGGTGGAGATCAAGTTGCTCGACGTGAGCAGCCGGCCTGACGACCGACATGCCTGTGCGCCGGGCGGGCAGGCGCCCCGAGACAATTCACTCATCGTCGACGACGCGACGAAAGGGATCGCCGACATTGTGATCTTTGCCCGCCGGACAAAGCACAAGCATGAAAGCGCCACGCAGCCCCAAGAACCGGAGGTCGTTTTTGATCAGAAGGAGTGCGTGTTTCTCTCGCCGGTGCTTGTCGCTCAAGTCGGCCAGACGATCCAGGTGAAGAACAGCGACCCAGTTGGCCATAATACGAACATTCAGGGAACGGGCTTCAACCAAATCATTCCACTGAACCAGTCGGCGCCGTTTGAGGTGAAGTCGCAGGTGGAAGCCCCCAGGGAAGTAGGTTGTAATATCCATCCCTGGATGAAGGCCTATATGTGGTTCCGGAAGGACGGCTATTTCGCAGTCACGAATAAAGACGGCACATTTACTATCGAAAATCTGCCCGCCGGCGAGTTGATCGAGTTCCAAGCCTGGCACGCGCGGGCGAGCACCGGTCTGGCACTCACGGTTCCCGAATTGAAGTGGGATGCAAAGGGGCGGTTTCGTGTGATGCTGGACGCGGATACGCCGAAGGATCTAGGCAAGCTGGAGGTGCCGGCGGCGGCCTTGGCGGGGAGCTAAGGCATGGGCCAATGGCAGTAGATTGCAAATCCGCGATCGCACAGGCGGGCAGGACGGCTGCGGCGAGCGACACATTTGATCGAATTCAGAGCGTAATCTCATATGTCTCGTTCCATTTTTCACAAACTCGCACTGGCCAGCGTGGTGATCGCCGGCGCCGTCGTCTTGGCTGGTTGTCAGAAGTCGCCTCCCGCGCGCTTCCACTTGAACATGGTGGAGATGGCCGAAAAAGAGATGACCGACGAGAACCAGCAGACCATTGCCAACGTGCTGGAGGCGATGTTCGGCACCCCGGATGAGCCATTCGTACTCCCAGAAGCTGGCCTCGACATCAAGAAACTGCAGATGGCCGCCGGACCCGTACGCAGCGACCGAGCGGGCCGCAACACCGGCCTGTTTCGCGAGCATTGTGTTCACTGCCACGGCATCAGCGGCGACGGAATGGGACCTACTGCTTCTTTTCTCAAACCCTATCCACGCGACTATCGGCAGGGGAAATTCAAGTTCACCAGCACGCCGACGGGCGCCATGCCGACGGACGATGATCTTGCGCGGATCATCCGCAACGGGGTTCCCGGCACGGCGATGCCGCCGTTTGAAGTGGCGCTGGCGCAGCCCGAAATCGATGCACTGGTCGAGTACGTGAAGTACCTGAGCCTGCGGGGCCGGGTGGAGATTGCGCTGGTGATGCAGATTCTGGATTTGAATATTGGCGAAACTCTGCCGACCGATCGAGCGACGCTCGTCGAGACCGTGCTGCTGCCGGAAGTTGAAAAATGGACCACTGCGCCGCAGTCGGTCATTCAGCCAGAGCAAGAACCACCCGCGGAGTTCGGCAGCATCGCGTCGATTGAAAAAGGGCGTGGACTGTTCTTCGACGATAAGAAAGGCAACTGCTTTCTCTGTCACGGGACGACAGGGCTGGGGGACGGCCAAACCACCAACTACGACGAGTGGAGCAAGCAGGTGCACGACCTGCGGACGAGCAGCCTGGCGACGTTGGAGCGCCGCGAGCAGCTTACCGCAGACTTCCAGGCGAGAATCGCCGCCGCCGAAAACGACGAAGAGATCGAGGCGCTCGAGGAAGAACAAACCACGGCGCTGGCTGAATTGGAGGAGGCCGAGGAAAAATCGCGGTGGAAGCTGGCCATCCTCGAGGCGCATGCGCTGGAGCCGCGCACCATCGATCCGCGGAACCTGCGCCTGGGAGTCTATCGTGGCGGGCGGCGTCCGATTGACCTGTATTACCGGTTGGAAGCGGGCATCAACGGATCGGGAATGCCGCGGGCGCCGCTGACCGCGGAAGAGAAATGGCAGGTGGTCGATTACGTACTCTCGCTGCCGTACGAGCCGGGGGGGGAACTGGGCGTCGATCGCGTGATGGCGGCGCGCGAGAGGAACTAATCTCGTTCCCAGGCTCCCGCCTGGGAACGGGCTGTAGGGCAGGCTCCGCCTGCCGAATCGTTGCTGACAGTCGATTTGGTCGCGCGAGGCAGAGCCTCGGGGACACTACGTTCCCAGGCAGAGCCTGGGAACGAGGAGGGGCAGGAGGGAATACGACGTGGGTAAGATTTGGGCCTCGTTGTTCTTGCTGATGCTCGTCTTTGGCGTGCTGTCGTTCGTGGTTGCGCCGTATTACGACCACTGGCTGCCGCGCGACATCTCTGAAACCGGCTGGGCGATCGACCACCTGTTCATGTTCATCCTCTGGCTCACCGGAGTGGTGTTCATCGCCACCGAGTTCGTGCTCTTCTGGTTTCTTTGGAAATACAACGCCAACGACAATCGCCAGCCGGTCAAATACACTCACGGCAGCCACGCGCTGGAAGTCGTCTGGACGATCATCCCTGCGGCCACGCTGTTGTTCATCGCGCTGTATCAGATGAATGCCTGGGCGCAAGAAAAGATGCGCATTCCAGACATGTTGCCGACGGTCGAGGTCACGGCGCGTCAATTTGAATGGCGCTTGCGCTATCCCGGCGAAGACGGCCGGCTTGGCACGCGCGACGATATCTTTCACGTCAACGATCTGCACATTCCCGTGGGCGAGGACATTCTGATCGATCTGAAGAGCCAGGACGTGCTGCACAGCTTCTTTTTGCCTAACCTGCGCGTGAAGCAGGACGCGGTGCCGGGCATGAAAATTCCCGTCTGGTTCCGGGCCAAGGAGGTCGGCAAGTATGACATTGTCTGCGCCGAGCTGTGCGGCTGGGGGCACTACAAGATGAAGGGCCGCATCACCGTCGAGAGCCGCCGCGATTATGATCGCTGGCTGAAAGAACGTTACGCCGAGCAAACGCAAAAGAAATCTCCGGAGCCGGCGCCGGAGGAGGGAGCCGAATGAGCAGCATCACCGTTGATTCGCACGAGCACGATGTCCCTGAGGAGCACGCGCATGAACACGGTCACCATGCCGGGTTCATCAGCACGTACATCTTCTCGCGCGACCATAAGATCATCGGGATTCAATTCCTCTTTTCGACGTTGATCTGGTTCTTCATCGGCGGATTGTTGGCGCTGGGCGTTCGCTGGCAGTTGGCCTGGCCCTGGTCCGACATGCCGATTTTTGGCCGCCTGTTCGCCAATGAAGGCGGCCAAATCTCGCCCGAAGCCTACACGATGCTGTTCACCATGCACGCCACGGTGATGATCTTTCTGGTGATCATTCCCATTCTGGCGGGGGCGTTCGGCAACTTCCTGATTCCGCTGATGATCGGCGCGGACGACATGGCCTTTCCAACGCTCAACATGTTGAGCTACTGGTTCATGTGGCCGGCGTTTTTCTTCTTCGGCAGTAGTTTCTTCGTCGCCGGCAACGGGGCCGCGGCGGGGTGGACGAGCTATCCACCGCTCTCATCAAATCCCGCCGCAGCGCCGGGCAGCGAGACGGCGCAGACGCTGTGGCTGTTGGGGCTCATCTTCGTGGGCGTTTCGTCGATGATGGGCTCGATCAATTACATGACGACCATCATCCAGATGCGCGCCCCGGGCATGACGATGTTCCGGCTGCCGCTGACCATCTGGGCGATGTTCATTACCGCGGTCCTGCAGGCTTTCGCGCTGCCGGTACTCACGGCTGCTGGGTTCATGCAGGTGATGGACCGTGAGCTGGGGACGGGCTTCTTCACGCCGGAAGGCAGCCTGATCAACAACGTCTCTCATACCGCGGGCGGCGGTCAGCCGCTGCTTTGGCAGCACCTGTTCTGGTTCTACTCGCACCCGGCGGTGTACATCATGATCCTGCCGGCGATGGGCATGGTCTCGGATATGATCTCGACCTTCGCCCGCAAACCGATCTTCGGCTACAAGCCGATGGTCTACTCGATCGCCGGCATCGCGGGTTTGGGCTTCATCGTCTGGGGCCATCACATGTTCATGTCGGGCATGAACCCCGCCTTGGGCCTGACGTTCATGGTCTCGACGATGCTGATCGCGCTACCGAGCGCGATCAAGGTTTTCAACTGGCTGGGCACGCTGTGGGGCGGAAACATCCAATTCACCACGGCGATGCTGTTTGCCGTTTCGTTTGTTTCGATGTTCATTATCGGCGGGCTGTCGGGCATCTTCATGGCTGCCACGCCGGTTGACATCTTCATCCACGATACGTACTTCATCGTGGCCCACTTCCACTACGTGCTTTTCTCCGGCACGGCGATGGGCGTGTTCGGGGCGATTTACTTCTGGTATCCCAAGATGTTTGGGCGGCTGATGAACGAGTTCTGGGGGAAGATTCACTTCGCATTTACCTTTGTGTTTTTGAACCTGGTGTTCTTCCCGATGCACATTTTGGGGATGCGCGGCTTTCCGCGGCGGCTGGCCGACCCGTATCACTACGAGACGTTCCGCAATTTGCAGCCGCTCAACGAATTCATGTCGATCTGCGCCATTGTGATGGTGGCATCGCAGGTGATCTTTATCGTCAATTTCTTCTATAGCATGTTCGCCGGCCGGATCGCGGGGCGAAACCCCTGGCACGCCAACTCGCTGGAGTGGCAAGCGCCTAGCCCGCCGGGCCACGGCAATTTTGATTTCCAACCAGTCGTTTACCGTGGACCGTACGAATATGGCTCGCCCGAAGTGAGCGAGGACTATTATCCGCAGAACCAACCGCCGCCGGTGGTTGTTTCGACACCGACGCCGGGACATTAGTTGTTTAGCAGCCGCGGGTACGGCGGCTCGTTCCCACGCTCTGCGTGGGAACGTAGCATGGGACGCTCCGCGTCCCGAACGCGACGCAGAGCGTCGCGGAATAGTGTTCCCACGCAGAGCGTGGGAACGAGAGATGAAACATCCATCCCGCATAACCACTGATTACGATTGCAAGTGACCACTCCTACCACACCGCGAATCAGCCCCTGGCCGCATCGCCTGGCCGTGGCGCTCGTCTGCGCGACGTTTCCGCTATTGTGGGTAGGCGGCTTGGTCACTACGCACGACGCGGGAATGGCGGTCCCCGACTGGCCCAACACGTACGGCTACAATCTGTTTTTGTATCCCTGGACCGAATGGTTCGCGGGTCCTTGGGACCTGTTTATCGAGCACGCTCATCGGTTGTTCGCGGCCGCTGTGGGCCTGTTGTGCATCGCGTTTGTCGTGGTCGTCTGGCGGACCGATTCGCGCCGCTGGATGCGGTCCGCTTCGTTGGCTGCGCTGGCGCTCGTGATTGGGCAAGGTGTTCTCGGCGGAATGCGCGTGACGCTCGACGAGCGCACTTTGGCCATGATTCACGGCTGCGTCGGGCCGCTGTTCTTCACGTACTGCGTTCTGTTGGCGACGGTGACCTCGCGCCGTTGGCGTGACATCGCTCGTGATCAAGCACCTCAGTGCGCACGCAATGTCTTGCCGACGGTCGTGATGACTACCTGCCTCGCCTATGGCCAGCTTGTTCTGGGGGCCCAGTTGCGACACACGGCCGCCACGGTTGCCCCGGCGACGTTCCGCGCATTCGTGATATTTCACTTGCTGGGAGCGGCTGCATTAATTCTGATGACCATCTATCTGGTAGCGCGGGCGCGGATGGGCGCTAACAGCGATCGTTGGCTTCGTACTCCCGCGAACTGGCTCGCCATTCTGGTGCTCGTGCAAGTCGCGCTGGGCGGCGGCGCCTGGGTGGTCAATTACGGTTGGCCGTCCTGGCTGGTTGATTACCCTTGGGCGGCGCGTTGGGTGATAAACGCGCAGGGACACTTGCAAGCCAACCTCACAACCGCTCACGTGGCCGCCGGCTCGCTGATTCTGGGCACGTCGGCCATGATCGCGCTGCGCGCGTTTCGTCTCGCGCACCGCGATGGCGTTTGGAATGTAGCTTCGTTCGTTCGCGGGGGGGCCGCCGCATGAGCATGCCCACCGCATCCTACGCTGAACGACGCACCGCGCTGGCGTCGCGCGCGGCTTGTTATCTGGAGCTCGCCAAGCCGCGGATCGCCGCCCTCGTCTTAGTGACCGTGGCCGTGGCGGCGTTCGTCGGTAGTTGGACCCGTCCGGACCCATTGCTGCTCTTGCATACGCTCGTCGGCACGGCGCTGATCGCCGCCAGCGCCAGCGCCCTGAACCAGTGGATTGAACGCCACAGCGACGCGCTCATGGCGCGGACCGCCGACCGGCCTCTTCCGGCCGGCCGGATCTCCGCCTCGGAAGTCCTGCTCGTCGGAGTCGTCGCAGCCGCGGCCGCAGTACTATACCTCGGCGCGGTTGTGAATTGGCTGACCGCTATGATCGGGTTGTTGACCTGGTTTTTGTACGTCGTCGTGTACACGCCCCTGAAAGCGCTCACGCCGGCCAACACGGTGGTCGGCGCCGTCGCGGGCGCCCTGCCCGTGCTGATGGGTTGGACAGCGGTCGGCGCGCCATTGGCGCTCTCCGCCGGCGGGCTGAAGGCGGCGACGTTGTTCTTCATCGTCTACCTATGGCAGTTCCCGCATTTCATGGCGATTGCCTGGATTTACCGCGATCAGTACGCAGCCGCCCGCTTGCAGATGCTGACCGTTGTCGATCCCACCGGCCGCCGTGCCGGCGTGCAGGCGATTGTCGCGGCGCTGGCGCTCCTGCCGGTCAGCCTGTTGCCGGCGTTCGATCGGCTGGCGGGTCCGGTGTATATCGTCGGCGCCCTGTTGCTGTCCGGAATTTACCTTTATTACTCGACCCAGTTTTTTCTGGATCGCTCCGAACTGTCCGCGCGGCGATTGCTGCGCGCATCGCTCGTTTACCTGCCGGCGCTGTTGGCGCTTTTTATGCTCGTACCGTTGATATAGCACTCGTTCCCAGGCTCCGCCTGGGAACGCCATGCCCACCAGGCTCCGCCTGGTGACTGTTGATAAAAGGGACGCATTGTCACTCGTGAGGCAGAGCCTCAAGAGCAGCGTGTTCCCAGGCAGAGCCTGGGAACAAGGAAAATCGATATGGCCACCGCGCATACGCACGATACGCACCACGCTCCGATCAAACTCGAGTACGAGCCGGGCTTGCCTTTGACCAATGGCAAGCTGATTATCTGGCTCTTTCTCTCGACGGAGATCATGTTCTTCGCCGGCCTGATCGGCACCTATATCGTGCTGCGGTTTGGCGCGCCGACCTGGCCCAAGCCGCACGACGTGCACCTCAGCGAGCCGGTGGGCGCATTCAACACGTTCGTGCTGATTTGTTCCAGCGTGACCATTGTGCTGGCCTTCGAGGCGGCCAAAGCCAACGAGGCCCGTGCGGCCAAGCTCTGGATTCTGGCCACGTTTTTGCTGGGCAGCGTGTTCCTGGGCATCAAGGCCTGGGAATATCAGGCCAAGTTCGCGCACGGGATCTATCCGTGGAAGGGACACAGTCCGATCTACGAGCGACCGAACCTTTACTACGCGCAAGCCGTGCGTGAACGATTGAAAAGTCCCGACGCTGCTCCGCGGATTTACGCCCAGGTCGCCCGAACCAACTTGGGTGACGACGCGCCACGGGCCGTCACACCCGAAACACTGCCCCATTTGCGCGACGTGCTCCAATGGCTCGCGTCCGCGGACACGGCTACGAACCAAGGCAATCTCTCCAGCGAAGAGCTGGCTGCAGTCGAGAAGCTGCAAGGCGCTATGGCGGATAAGCTCTCCGAAGACCAGTTTCAGGCCATCGAAACACTCTGGCCCTTCATCGCGGAGCGATTGCCCACGCTCAGCGACGAAGCGCTCGAGGCCGCGCCCGAGCTGAAATCGGTCGAGCAAACAGTCACCAAGTCATTGGGGCAAGACCCCGATGCCCAAAGCCCGGCCGACATGATCCAGGTGGCCAATAAGATTATGCCTATCTCCCACGAGCCGCATGGCAGCGCCCAAGGCGAAGCCGGCGAGCCACACGCGCTTGGGCTCAATGACCTTTTCCCCGGACTGAATCTGCCGATTCTCATTCCCGGCGGCAACATGTGGGCGAGCACCTACTTCCTGCTCACCGGGTTTCACGCGCTGCACGTGCTGGTCGGGCTGATCGTATTCGCCCTCATGCTGCCGATGCGGCTGGATTTCCACCGTGCCGGGCTCGTCGAGAACACTGGGTTGTATTGGCACTTTGTCGATTTGGTGTGGATTTTCCTGTTTCCATTGTTGTATCTGTTTTGAGGGAAGTGATGAATGATGAGTGATGAATGATGAATGTCGCAGGGTCTTTGTGCCATAGGTCGACCATCGGTCACTTCACTCATCGCTCATCACTCATCACTCATCATTCATCATTCCGGAACTCCCCATGGCCGAACACACCCCACACGATCCTGCTCATCATCACGGCGCCGAAGAGGTCGCGCATGGTCCGATCGTGCATCGCGAAGACCTGCGCGTCGATCATCAGTTCACGCATCCAGAGGGTCATCATGGCGGCCTGGCGAAGTACGTCTACGTGTTTATCGCTCTGTGCATTCTCACCGGGGCGTCGTTCTTCACGTATTCCGAGTATTGGCCCTGGCGCGAGGATCCGCAGGTCGGCTGGGCGTTCATGATGGCCGTCTCCTGCACCAAGGCGATGCTGGTGATCCTGTTTTTCATGCACGTGAAGTATGAAGCCAACTGGAAATATGTGCTCACGATTCCGGCGGGGATGATGTCGATCTTCCTCTTGTTGATGCTCGTTCCCGATGTCGGTTTGCGGCAGAACTGGTATTCCGAAGAGCGCCGCCTTTACGCCGCCGAGCCGCTTCCCGAAGTCGTCGCCGAACACGAATCCGAGCAGCAGGATGGGGATAAGACGACGGATCAGGCTGAGCAAGATTAGCCGTGGAGAGATTGGCACAGACCCGCCTCATGTCTAATTCGCCCGCCATCCGGACCGACAACGTCGAACACACATACGGTGAACGGCTGGCTCTTCGCGACTTGTCACTGGCGATTGAGCCGCAGGAGATTTTCGCCTTCCTGGGACCCAACGGCGGCGGAAAAACCACACTGTTTCGCCTGCTCTCGACGCTGATTCCGGTACAACGAGGCGCGATCGAAGTATTCGGTCACTCGGTCCGCACCGAATCGGCCGCCGTGCGCCGCCTGATTGGCGTGGTGTTTCAAGCTCCCAGCCTCGACAAGAAACTGACAGTCGGCGAGAACATCCGCTGCCAGGGACAACTTTACGGGCTTTCCGGCCGCATGCTGGCTGAGCGGCAGGCCGAAATGCTCGACCGCTTTCGTCTGGCCGACCGCGCCAACGATCGAGTGGAGACGCTATCGGGCGGCTTGCGACGCCGCGTCGAATTGGCCAAGGGGCTGTTGCATAAGCCGCGGCTCTTGCTCTTGGATGAGCCGAGCACGGGGCTCGATCCGTTGGCGCGGGCGGACCTCTGGACCTACCTGGAACAAGTGCGAAATGAAGACGGCGTGACGGTAGTCCTGACCTCGCACCTGCTCGAAGAAGCCGATCGCGCCGATCGCCTCGCCATCCTCGACCGCGGCCGCCTCGTCGCGCTCGGTTCACCCGACGAGCTGCGGGCGACGGTGGGGGGCGACTCGATCACGATTCAGACCGCCGAGGCCCCTCGGCTGGCCGCAGCGATTCGCGAGCGATTCGAATGCCCAGCCGAAGTTGTGGGCGACGATGTGCGGTTGGAGCGAGCCGACGGTTATCGGTGGATCACCCAGCTCGTCGAGGCCTTTCCCGGCCAGATCGATTCCGTGCGACTCGGCAAGCCAAGCCTCGAAGACGTCTTCATCGAGCGCACGGGACGGCGGTTTGAGGAGCAGGTAGGCGGTAGGCAGTAGGCGGTAGGCGGTAGGCAGTAGGCGGTAGGCGGTAGGCGGTAGGCGGCTTCCCCATTCCCGAATTCCCCATTACAGCCCTCAATGTCCGTCGCTATCGCACCCGAACGAACGGCCGCGCCCGCCGCCGAGCCCCGCCCCTGGCTCGCCGCCTGGGCGCTTGCGCGGCGCGAGTGGGTGCGCTTCGTCCGTCAGCGCAACCGTGTGTTCGGCGCCGTCGGCCAGCCGTTGATCTTGTGGGTGCTTTTTGGCGCGGGGCTCGACGCGTCGTTTCAATTGCCCAGTGCCGCGCCGGGCCTGTCGTATCGCGAATACTTCTTTCCCGGGACACTGGTGCTGATCCTACTCTTCACGGCAATCTTCTCCACGATCTCGATCATTGAAGATCGCCGCGAGGGCTTTTTGCAGTCGGTGCTGGTCGCCCCGCTGCCACGCTGGTCGATGGTGCTGGGAAAGATCGTCGGCGGGACGTTCATCGCACTCGTGGCCGCGTCGGTGTTTTTGCTGCTCGGCTTTACGCTGGCGATCCCGTTGGGTTTTGTCTCCACCATCGCAACGCTCGCGCACCTTTTCGTCGTCGGCCTGGCGCTCACGGCGCTCGGCTTCGCCATCGCCTGGCGGATGGACTCGACGCAAGGGTTTCACGCGGTCATGAGCGTTTTTTTGCTTCCCATGTGGCTTTTGTCGGGGGCGTTTTTTCCACCCGGCGACAACTGGATCGGCTGGATCATCCGCGCAAATCCGCTAACCTACGCGGTGGCGGGGTTGCGGCGGCTCCTCTATTGGGAAGCGTCCGACGGGGTGCGCGCAGCCGCGATTCCGGACAATTTACCGAGCGGGTGGACGTGCGGCATCGTGACGATATTATTCGGTGGAGTGATGTTTTGGCTGGCGTGGCGGACCTCGGCGCGCCGGACGACCGGGGATCTGTTATGAGGAGTGCCTGATCGGTGATGAAGAGTGCTGCATTAAGCGTATGGCTTGCAATTCTAGCCACTGCCGCCGTCGGTTACGGCGGCTGGTGGGCTTACCAACGCCTGACGGTCGATCCGTTGCGCTTTCCCGAAGGCGCCGAGCGGGCCGCCAAACCGGCCGCCGAGTTTCTGGCCGGTAAAAAGCCGAACTTCAGCCTCACCGAGCGGAGCGAAAAGAGCTTCGACTCCAAGTCGCTCGCCGGCAAGGTGTGGGTCGTGACGTTTTTTTACACGAGCTGCCCGGGACCATGCTTTCGGCAGAACCAGGCGCTGGCGCAGGTCCAAGAAGATCTCGAGGGTCGCGACGTCCGCTTCGTGAGCATTACCTGCGACCCGACCACCGATACGCCGGCAACATTGCGGAAGTACGCCGCACAGTTTGGCGCAGATCCGGAGCGATGGCTGTTTCTCACCGGGCAATTCGACTCGATCAAGGGCATCGCACAAAAGCAGTTTCTCATGCCGCTTGACAAGCAGAGTCATTCGGAGCGGGCCATCGTGATCGATCACGAAGGCGAGATTCGCGACGTGTTCGACACGCTCGACGCCGATGACATGAAGAGAATGACGCGGCTGTTGATCGAACTGGACGAAATGGCCGCGGCTGAGCAGTCATAAATGGACATCTTTTTACACTCGCCGCTTCTCGCCGCTCATCCGCTGGCTACCGTCAATGCGGCGTTGAACGCGGCCGCGACCGTGCTCTTGATCGTCGGCTACGTGCTCATCAAGCAAAAACGAGAAATCGCGCATCGCAACGTGATGCTGGCGGCGTTTGGCGTTTCCGTGGCGTTTCTTGCCTGCTACCTCTACTACCATATCGTCGAGATGCAAGGGCGAAGCACGCCTTTCACTGGCGCCGGCCCGGTTCGTTATGCCTACTACACGATTCTGATCTCGCACGTGATCCTGGCCGCCGCCGTGCCGTTCCTGGCCGCGGCAAACATTTATCTGGGCCTTGCGAATCTCCGGTACCGCCACCGCCGTCTGGCGCGGTGGACCTTTCCGATCTGGTTGTATGTCTCAATCACCGGCGTGGTGATCTACTGGATGCTGTATCATCTCTATCCGCCGTCGTCGCCGACATCTACAATATAGCCATGTTCCGACTTAACTATCGGCGACTCTTCCCGCTCGTTGCCGCATTGGCGGTAGTGCTGCTGTTCGCCGCAACTGCGTCGGCCTGCCCCAACTGCAAGGACGCGCTCGCGGCCAACGACCCTGAGCACAGCGGCGTGGTGAAGGGATACTTCTACAGCATCCTGTTCATGATGGGGATGCCGTTCGCGTTTCTGGGCTGCTTCTCAGCCTATATGTACCGGCAGGTGCTGCGGGCGCGGGCGGAGCGCGAATCCAAGCGAGACGGACCGTGAATGTTCCACTGCTCGCCGCGAGCGGTGCCACGAACCTCTGTTACCTTTGCGCTTACTCAACGTTCCTCGTTCAACTGGCCGGGGTCGAGATAAAGATCCAGCGCCAGCCAGAAGCTCCGCGCATAGCGAAAGAACCAGAGCGGAAAGACTACACAAAAACCGCCCAACAGCGCCAGCCGAGCCGTGGGCGAAAGCGTATCGCTCAGGAACAGCGCCAAGTAACCGGCCGTGACCAGCGCCGCCGTCAGTCCGTAGTTGATGTAGATCGATCCCAGATAATAGCCCGGTCCGCGATCGAACTTCAGGCCACAGTGCCCGCAAGCGAAGTGCATCTTAAACCAGGCGCGAAATAGCCGACCGCTCCCGCACACCGGACAGCGCAGCCGCAAACCACGAAGCAGTGCCGTGGCAAGCGACGTCCGAGATCCGTGTTTCGATCGATCGGGCGGCATGCTGTATGTTATAACGACGGCCGCAATGGTGCCATTGCGCCGCTTCGCGGCCGATTCAAAGGTAAGTCCGCTCGCAAATCTTGTCCGCATGATTTCCGCCCAACGCAGAGCGGCGCTGATCGCGGCCGCCGTCGCCGTGCTCGTCGCCTGTGTGGGCGTTCTGACCGTCGTCCTCCGCCAGTTGAGGACGCCCGCGGCGGCCCAGGCCCCGCTCAATGCGGCCGACGCGCGGCAGTTGCTCGAAAGCATGAACCTAGGACTTGCGCATCTGGAAAATCACGACACCGAGCGCAGTATCGCGATTTTCGCCGACATCGCCGCCCGATTGCCCGCCGAGCCGCTCGGTCCGCGAAACCTCGCTGTCGCGCATGTGTTGTCCTTCGGCGAAGATCTCGAGCAGGTCACTCCAGAGCGAATCGCCGGCGCAAAAGCCGCGTTAGAGCTGGTCCACAAAGCCGAAGGGCCCACGCCGCAGTGGCATTGGCTCTCCGCGCGCACCGCATGGGCCGCGCGGGATTTCACCGCCGCAAGCGAGCATCTCGCCAAGATTCTCGCTGCCGACAAGAGTAACGCGAGCGCCTGGTACGAGCTGCATCTGGTGCGCTTGGCGGCCGAGGGCGCGGATAGGAGTACCCAAGCAAGAGAAGCGCTTGAGCAAGCCTACGACCTGCAACCAGACAACTTGTTCCTGCTGGTTGAATACATGCGGCAAATCGAGGAGTATGCGACTCGACGTGAAGGGGTGTTTGGCGATCTTACCGCGCGGCTGCGGCAAGCGCGGCAAACGCTGACGCCGTTTCAGATCCGACTGCTGGCGATCAGCCAGGTTGACGTCGTGAAGTTGATGGATGAGGCGATCGCGGCGAGTGAGGCTGAGGATTTGAGACGGCTGGCCGATCGCGCTGGACAGATCGCGCGCGTGACACTAGGCATGGCCGCGCAGGATCGAAATCAGATTCGGAGGCATGTGCTGGAGTTTATAGCCGTTCGCTTTCGGCCAGAATTCTATGAAGAGTACGGCCTGCTGGAAGCGGATCCGGTACCGGCGATTCAGGTTTCGTTCGAGGCGATTCCGGTCTGGCAGCTTGACGAAAAACTGCAAAGCACGTTGGCCAATGCTCAGGCGATCGAGTTAGCCGATTTCGATTTGGACGGGCGTTTGGACCTCGTGGGGCTGGACGCAGCCGGCATACATGTCTTGACGCGCACGACAGCCGCAGAATCCTGGCGGCTCCTCATCACCTTACCGAACGCAATTGGAATGACGGGGTTGGTCGTCGCGGACTTGGATCTCGATTTCGAGGAAATGCCGGTAGATACGTCCAAGGTTCAAGGTACACGGTCCGATAGCGCGGCGGCATGTCCCTCGGCCGATGTCGATATTGTCGCATTTGGACCGCAGGGTCTCGTGGTGCTCCGAAATCGCTACTCGGCCGCTACCGGCGTGCGGTCTTTGGAGCGAATCGAACAGCCAATCGAGAACCAAACTGGCGTAACCGCTGGGACTGCGGCCGATCTCGACGCCGATGGCGATCTCGATCTGGTGATCGCAACGGAAAGCGGCCTCCGAATATGGTCCAATCGCGGCAACGCTACGTTCGAGAACATTTCGTCGCGTTCTTCGCTGCCGCCCGCCGTTGTGCAAATATCCGCCGTGGTCGCGCTGGATTGGGACCGCGACGTTGATATCGATGTGATGGTGAGTGGCCAGCAGGCCGGATGGCTGGAAAACCTGCGTCATGGGCAAATGCGCTGGCATGCCTTCGAGGGTGACTTTGGCACACTTGGGGCCGCGCGCGCGATCGAGCCGCTCGATGCCGACGCGAATGGCTCGTGGGACCTCTTGGCGGCCGTCGCCGATGGGTTGCAGCTTGTGCGCACGGCCACTCCTCAGCCACCTATCGTGCGGCCGCTCGACACGCGTAAGGTCTCCGAGCGTCCGGCTCAACAGGTGCGCTCGTTCGATTACGACAACGACGGCGTGCTGGACCTGCTCGCCTGGGATGACACAGGGATCGCGATGTATCGTGGATTATCCGACGGGCGATATCAGCCGGTCGATTTGATCCCGGCCGTGCGAAACATCCGCGACTGCCGCAGCGGCGACTTAGACGGCGATGGCGACCTTGATCTGGTTGTGGCGAGCAACGAGGGCGTAATCATCTTCGTCAACGAAGGAGGCAATCAGAATGACTGGCTCGACGTGGCGCTCGTAGCCCGTCAGATCAAGGGGAGCGAGACGTCAGCCAGCGGTCGCGTCAATGCTCATGGCGTCGGTAGTCTGCTGGAGCTGAAGGCCGGGATGCGCTATCAACCTGCGGTCGTGCGTGGGCAAACCACGCACTTTGGACTCGGCCGAGCGGCGGCCGACGTGGTCCGCATCGTGTGGCTCAACGGCGTGCCGCAGAACATCCTGCAGCCGCCCGCGCAGCAAACCGTCTGCGAACTGCAACTGCTCACCGGGTCGTGTCCATATCTTTACACCTGGAACGGAACCAGATTTGAGTTTGTCACAGATCTGTTGTGGGCATCACCTCTGGGATTGCAAGCTGCCGACGGTGTGCTGCTTCCGTGGCGCGAATGGGAATACCTCAGAATCCCCGGCGACAAGCTTGTGGCAAAGGACGGCGAGTACGTCCTGCAGCTCACCGAAGAGCTTTGGGAGGCGGCGTATTTTGATCAGGTCAAACTGATCGCCGTCGATCATCCGGAGGGAGTCGACATCTACTCGAACGAAAAAGTTGGACCGCCCGAAATTGCCCAATTCAAAATTCACACCGCCAGCGACAAGCGCCGACCAGTGGCCGCGCGAAACCATCGTGGCCGCGACCTTTCGAGCGAGCTGGCCGAAGAAGACGGCGTCTACGCGAAACCGTTCGACAACAAGCTGCGGCAAGGATTGGTCGAAGAGCATTTCGTCGAGCTCGACCTCGGAGATTTGGATTCTGTAGGGAACGCCCTCCGTGGCGTTCCGGAAGCGCCAACCGGCATGGCCACTCCAACTCGCCCAACGGAACGGCACAGAGGCCGTTCCCTACACAGCGAAGCGGCTGCTCCGTCCCATTCGCGGCGGGTCACGCTTTTCCTCACCGGCTGGATCTATCCCAGCGGGACGTCGCTGAACGTGGCGATCTCGCAGAACCCGGATTTGGCTCAGCCGAAGCCGCCGGTGTTGCTGGTTCCCGACGGCAAAGGCGGCTGGCGCGAGGCGCTCCCCTTCATGGGCTTCCCCGGCGGCAAGACGAAGACGATCGCCGTCGATCTGTCTGGTTTGTTGACCAAGGGGGACTATCGATTGCGGATCGCCACCAACGTGGAGCTTTACTGGGATCAGATTCTCTTCACCGTCGACGAACCGCCAGTCGAGCTCAGGCACACGGAGCTCTTGTTGCGCGGCGCCGACGTGCACTTCCGCGGCTTTTCGCGAATTGTTCACCAGGCCGGGCACGGTCCTGAGCGATTTCTCTACAACGAGTTGACGACCGCGCCCAAATGGCCACCGATGCAAGGCCGCTTCACGCGGTTGGGCGACGTCGTGGAACTACTTCGCCAGCGTGACGACCGGCTCGTTGTCCTAGGCGCGGGGGACGAGGCGACGCTGCGATTCGATGTTCCAGCCGCCGGTCCGCCCCCCGGCTGGAAGCGCGATTTTTTGCTTTATAGCGTGGGTTGGGACAAGGACGCCAACCTGTGTACCGTGCTGGGCGAAACTGTCGAGCCACTCCCCTTCCGCGCCATGCGCAACTATCCCCCCTCTGCCGACGATCCGCCGCCGGATACCACGGAATATCGGCGGTACTTGCGCGACTACCAGACGCGCACGCAATCGGACCAGTTTTGGCGAGCCGTACGTCATCCGGTGAAGCGTCCGTAAACGTCGTGCCGAACTTCGCACGGCGATGAAACCACTCAGAAAACTGTTTGACAATTGCTAATCGCTTGCGCTAATCTAGATTAGCGACTCTCACTGTAGGTCGGGGCGTCTTATCATCGCATGGCTATTCGCTTGCAAAATCGGTCCATCGCCGCCGGCGCAATTATTTTCGTCGCGTTATTGTTTGGAACGTCCGCGACCGTTCAAGCCAGTTGCGGCGATTGGTTGGCAAGCCATGGCGATTCCGCAGACGATCGCGACGCGGGGGCGCCCCCATCGACGCAATTTCAACACCAACAGCCTGTTGAAGCTCCTGCCCCATGCCGCGGAGCTTACTGCGGCGAGTCACCGCTGGCGCCCATCGACACTCCGCCTTCGACCGTTCCGTCGAACGACCAAGATCGTTTGATCTGCCTAAGAACACTTCTTCCCAGCATTCGGCATGAAGCGCGGTTCGGCGCGCCGGCCAATGACATTCGGCCACCGGTTTTGGAGAGCTCCCCTCTGGAGCATCCTCCACGCGCATTGTAGACCGCACACTCGCTGTGCGGAGACGGCACACGGGGTGTGCCTTGCTACATCGTGCGCGTTTTCATCGCTCCAGGGCGTTTTCGGGACCTCATACCATGTCCGTTCCACCGTCTTCCGCTGTTCCGGAAGCCGCGCACGATGCGCCGCGCGTGCGCAAAGCTTACGTACCGGCCGTCGGCCCGCGGCTGAGAAAGCTGCTGTACGTCATCCTGGCGATGGTAGCGGTGCTGGGCGCCAACTCGATCTACCTGGCGGCCATTACCGCGCTGAGTTGGTCCAGCGGTCAGTCGTACGAGGACTGGTTCTACCAGTGGATGTTCCTTGCGCACCTGGTGCTCGGCCTGGTGTTCGTCGCGCCGTTCTTGGTTTTCGCGGTGCTGCATCTGGTCAATACACGCCATCGCAAAAACCGACGTGCGGTTCGCGCCGGTTACGGCCTGTTTGCTACCTCGATCGCGGTTTTACTGTCGGGCGGAATCCTGCTCGCGCTACGTCTGAGTGGCGCAGCCGCGAGCTCTCCAGCCGCGACAGACGTCACTTATTGGGCGCATGTGATTACGCCGATCTTGGCCATTTGGATGTATTGGCTCCATCGCCTTGCCGGCCCGCCGATCAAATGGCGGCTCGGCTTGGGATACGCGGGAGTCGTGGGGGCGGGCGTGGTGATCATGGCGGCGATGCACGCGCAGGACCCACGCGACTGGTTCGCGGTGGGCCCGAAGGAAGGCGAGCAATACTTTATGCCTTCGCTGGCCCGTACAACGACCGGCAAGTACATTCCCGCCGACACGATGATGATGAACGACTACTGCCAGCGCTGCCATGCCGATGCCCACGCCGCCTGGTCTGATAGCGTGCACCGCTTCAGCTCGTTCAACAACCCGGCGTATCTGGCCAGCGTCCGCGAGACGCGCGACGTATCGCTCAAGCGCGACGGCAGTGTGAAGGCGTCGCGCTGGTGCGCCGGCTGCCATGATCCCGTGCCGTTTTTCAGCGGCGCGTTCGACGATCAGAATTACGATCTGCTGCACCATCCTACCGCGCACGCGGGCATTACCTGCACCGTCTGCCATGCGATCACGCACGTCAACAGCACGCGGGGCAACGCTGACTTTACCATCGAGGAACCACAGCACTACCCATTTGCGACCAGCGACAACGAGTGGCTCCAGTGGATCAACAACCAGTTGGTCAAAGCCAAGCCAGCGATGCACAAGCAGACGTTTCTCAAGCCCTTTCACAAGACCGCGGAATTCTGTTCGACCTGCCACAAGGTGCATCTACCGCGCGAGCTGAACCATTACAAAGAGTTCCTCCGCGGGCAGAACCACTATGACACGTACTTGCTGAGCGGCGTCTCAGGCCATGGGGCGCGTAGTTTTTACTACCCTGAGCAAGCGAAGCACAACTGCGCCGAATGCCACATGCCGCTTGCCGAGTCCGGCGATTTTGGCGCGAAGTTCTTCGACCAGTCCGGCAAACTGACGATTCACAACCACCTCTTTCCCGGGGCCAATACGGCGATCGCCTGGCTGCGCGATAAACCCGACGTCATCGCCGCGCACCAGGAATTCGTGAAGGACATCGTCCGCGTTGATCTCTTTGGAGTGCGCGAAGGAGCGACCATCGACGCGCCGCTTGTCGCGCCGCTGCGGCCCCATGTGCCGCAGTTGAAACCCGGCGGAGAGTACTTGTTAGAGACCGTGATTCGCACGCTCAAGCTCGGCCATCCGCTTACGCAAGGAACCGTCGACTCCAACGAACTCTGGCTCGATGTCACGGTGACCAGCGGGGGTCGCGTCATCGGCCGCAGCGGCGGCCTCGACACGGCAAACGGCAATGAGGTTGACCGCTGGGCGCATTTTGTGAACGTCTTCATGCTCGATCGCGAAGGCAACCGCATCAACCGCCGCAACCCGCAGGATATTTTTGTGCCGCTGTACAACAACCAAATTCCGCCCGGGGCTGGCTGGACGGTGCATTATGGATTGCAGTTGTCTGCCGACATCCGCTCGCCCGTCACGGTTGAAGTGAAGCTGCAATATCGCAAGTTCGACACCGAGTACATGCGTTTTGTTGCCGAGCAAGGTAAAGTCGGCGGCGAGCCGGCGCGAGGCGTTGTGCCAGGGACGCCCTATGTCAATGAATTGCCAATAACGACGTTGGCCGTGGATCGCATGACATTCCCCGTCGAAGGAGCAATCGAACAGTCAGCCGACTCTCCGCGCGACATTCCGGAGTGGCAGCGTTGGAACGACTACGGCATCGGCCTGTTGCTCAAAGGCAAGGCGGAACTGCGGCAGGCGGCCGAGGCGTTCACTGAGGTGGAAAAACTTGAACGCTACGATGGACCACTGAACCTGGCGCGCGTTTACTTCCAGGAGGGGCGCATCGATGAAGCGGCCGCGGCGATTCGCCGTGCGGCGGAGTACAACGACCCGGCGCCTCCGCCGTGGACCATGGCCTGGATGAGCGGGCAGATCAACCGGCAGCTCGGCCGGTTGGAAGGCGCGGAGCACGACTTCCGCAAAGTGCTGGAGGACCAAACCCCGGAAATGCAGCGGCGCGGGTTTGACTTTAGCCTGGATTACGAGGTACGCAATCTGCTCGGGTTGACGTTATTTGATCGCGCCAGCCAGGCGCACGGCCCGGGCGACCGCGCCGAGCGCGAGCGACTGCTGCACGCGGCGGTGCGCGAGTATCAAAGGACGCTGGAAGTCGATTCCGAAAACGTAACGGCGCATTACAACTTGCAACTGCTCTATGCCGAATTGGATGAGGAAACCAAGGCGGCGGAGCATCAGCGATTGCATGCCCGCTATAAACCCGACGACAACGCGGCGGACCGCGCCGTGCGCCTGGCGCGCGAAAAGTACCCGGCCGCCAACCATGCCGCGGAAGCGGTCGTGATCTATCCCTTACAGCGACCGGGAACGCCGCAATTACCGGAACGGAAATGAAGAAACCAAGTATCAATGCCTCTGAGCCAGACGAGCGCGACGACGCCTTAATCGGCGCGGCGTTTCGCTGGTCGGCCCTGGGCCTGGTGGTCATCGCGCTGACTGCCGCCGTGGTGGTCTGGTGGTTGTATGGCAACGCGCCGTTGACTCCTACGATAAATCGGACTTTAACCTTGCCAACGAAGCGCGAGCTTCCCGCCGTTAAACCACCCCAGATTCGGTTCACCGACATCACTCGGGCGGCTGGCATCGATTTCGTCCACGAAAACGGAGCCAATGGCGACAAGCTGCTGCCCGAGACGATGGGGGGCGGCTGTGCATTTCTCGATTACGACAACGACGGCGACCAGGATGTGTTACTGGTCAACTCCCAGCGCTGGCCGTGGGATTCACGGGCAACCGCGTCGCCTGCGACGCTGGCCCTCTATCGCAACGACGGCACGGGACGCTTTCAGAACGTCACGGCCGCGGTCGGGCTCGAGGTGTCGGTCTACGGCATGGGTGTGGCGACGGGCGACTACGACGGCGACGGCTTTGTCGATCTCTTCATCAGCACGCTGGGGCCAAATCGATTGTTTCGCAACCGAGACGGAACGTCGTTCGAAGACGTAACCAGTACAGCCGGCGTGGCCGGGGACGACGACGCCTGGAGCACGAGCTGCGGCTGGTTCGATTACGACAACGACGGCGACCTCGACCTCTTTGTGTGCAACTACGTCGACTGGTCGAAAAAGGACGATCTCTCGCAGAATTTTCAGCTTATCGGCGGCGGGCGAGCCTACGGCCGGCCGCAACAGTTCGGCGGAACGTTCCCCTATCTCTACCGCAACCACGGCGACGGCAAGTTCCGCGACGTGTCGCGCCAGGCCGGGATTCAGGTCACCAATTCTGATACGGGCGTTCCCGTTGCCAAAGCGCTCGGTGTTGCCTTCGCCGACTTTGACCACGACGGCTGGCTGGACATCCTGGTGGCCAATGATACCGTGCAGAACTTCCTGTTTCACAATCAGCGGAATGGAACCTTCCGCGAGATCGCTCAGCTCGCCGGCGTGGCGTATGACACCAACGGCCTGGCGCGCGGTGCGATGGGGATCGACATTGCCCATTTCCGCAACGATGGCGACGTGGGCATTGCCATCGGCAACTTTGCCAACGAGATGAGCGCCCTGTACGTCAGCCGCGGCGACCGGCTCAAGTTTCGTGACGACGCGGTCACCAACGGCCTCGGTCCCGCCACCCGCTTGCAACTCACGTTCGGTGTGTTTTTCTTCGACGCCGATCTCGATGGTCGGCTGGATTACTTGCAAGCCAACGGCCACCTGGAAGAAGATATCCAAAAAGTGCAAGAGACCCAGCGCTACGAGCAAGCCCCGCAGCTCTTCTGGAACTGCGGGCTGCAGGCGACAGAGTTTTTACCGCTCTCGCAGGACGAGTGCGGCGCGGACTTTGTGCGGCCGCTAGTCGGACGCGGCGCTGCTTACTCCGACATCGACGGCGATGGCGATCTGGATGTGCTGTTGACGGCGTCGGGCAGCGCGCCTCGGCTGTTACGCAATGATCAAGAGCTTGGCAATAACTGGCTGCGTGTGAAGTTGGTGGGCCGTCCGCCGAATCGCGACGCGATTGGCGCACTCATCGAGATCTACCATGACCGCCTCGTCGTTCAGCGGCGCGTAGTGAGCCCAACTCGGAGTTATCTTTCACAGTGTGAGCTGCCGGCAACCTTCGGGGTTGGGAAGTCAACACATGTCAGATGGGTACGGGTCCGATGGTCGTCCGGCCGGACGACGACGTTAACCGATGTTCCGGTCAATCGAGTGCTTGTCGTCCGCGAGCGTGAATTTGCAGAGAAGATGGACGAGGCTGAAGCCCCGGAAAACTAAACCACGGATAACACTGACGCCACGGATCGGGACGCGGTATAAATATCAATGCTAATAGTGTTATCCGTGGTTCAAGCTCTTCGAACAATGATTGTCAAACTTTCTCGGTTGATTTGTGTCGCAGCGTTTGTTATCGCCGCAAGCGGTTTCGCCAGTTCATTGCGTGGCGCCGCCCAGCCGGTTTCCTGGACTTATACCGCGCGGTTGAACGGACACAATTTCACGTTGCCGCGCGGATTCATCATCGAGCAAGTCGCCGGGCCGCCGCTGGTCGATCGTCCGATTGTCGCGGACTTCGACGAGCAGGGCCGGCTCTACGTGGCGGACTCGTCGGGTTCGAACGAAAAAGTGGAGGTGCAACTCGCCAAGAAACCACACCGAATCGTGCGACTGGAAGACACGGACGGCGATGGTCGGTTCGACAAGAGCACCGTTTTTGCCGATCAGATGATGTTTCCGGAAGGGACGATGTGGTACCGCGGCTCGCTCTACGTGGCAGCGCCGCCGAGCATCTGGAAGCTCACCGATACGGACGACGACGGCGTGGCCGACGAGCGTGTTGAATGGTTCGCCGGCAAGACGCTGACCGGGTGTGCCAACGACTTGCACGGCCCGTACCTCGGCCGCGACGGCTGGATCTATTGGGCCAAAGGCGCCTTCGCTAAGCAGACGTACGAGCGGCCCGGCCGGGCACCGTTGGTGACACGCGCGTCGCATATCTTTCGCGCTCGCCCCGACGGCACGGGGATCGAGCCAGTGATGACTGGCGGCATGGATAACCCGGTCGACGTCGTTTTCACTCCCAAGGGGGAGCGGATCTTCAGTTGCACTTTCTTTCAGCACCCTGGCGGCGGGCAACGCGATGGATTGATTCATGCCATCTACGGCGGCGTCTACGGCAAGGACCACGACGTCATTCATGAGCACGTCTGGACATCGCCGGACCTGCTGCCGGTGCTCTCGCAGCTTGGTCCGGCGGCGCCGTGTGGACTCGCGCTTTACGAGTCCAAATCGTTTGGTGAGGATTATCAACACAACGTTTTCACAGCGCTCTTTAACCTGCGGAAGATTACACGGCACGTGCTTTTGCCCGACGGCGCCACCTATCGTACGCGCGATGAAGATTTTCTGGTCAGCGACAACCTCGATTTCCATCCCACCGATGTTTTCGAAGATGCCGACGGCAGTTTGTTGGTGATCGACACCGGCGGCTGGTATAAGCTCTGTTGCCCGACCTCGCAACTCGATAAGCCGGACGTGCTGGGCGCGATTTACCGCATTCGCCGCGACGGCGCAGCGAAGGTTGCTGATCCGCGCGGCCAAACGCTGAATTGGTCCGAGCTCCCGCCAGGTTCACTGGTTGAGCTGTTGGGCGACGCTCGCCCCGCAGTCCAACGTCGCGCGATTGAGACGCTCGCCGATTTGGGCGACAAAGCCGTTTCGGCCCTCGATCATGAGCTGTCTCAATCTGCATCGACGGTCGCGCGGCGTAATGCGGTGTGGGCAGCGGTGCGTATCGACACGGGCGAGCGCATCGTGCGAAAGGCGCTGGCCGACAGTGACCCGACGGTGCGCCAGACGGCGGCGCACGCCGTTGCGGTTCGGCGCGACCGCGCGGCGCGTGAGCCCCTGATCCGAATGTTACAAGAGCCGCTTCCGCACAGCCGCCGCGTCGCCGCCGAGGCGCTCGGCCGAATTGGCGATCCAACCGCGATTCCCGCGTTGCTCACCTGCCTCGCTGAAGCTGCTGACCGGGCGCTGGAACACTCGCTGACGTACGCGCTCATCGAGATAGGCGCCGAGCAACCGCTCGTCGCGGCCCTCGCGAGCGATAACGTTCGCGTGCGCCGTGCGGCGCTCGTCGCGCTCGATCAAATGAAGAGTCCGCGACTGCCTGCCGCCGCGGTTCTGAGTGAACTGGAATCGGAAGCAGAGCCGCTGCGGCTGACCGCCTGGTGGATCGCCGGCCGGCATCCCGAATGGGGTGACCAATTGGCGGGCCTCTTGCGGATAAAACTGCTCGACGAGGCCGATTCGGAAAAACGAGAGGCCTTTGTCCGCCATGCGGCCGAGCTGGCCAAGTCAGCGACCGTGCAGCGAATGCTTTCGGATCTGGTCGCGAACCCAGGGACTCCCGACGCTGCCGTTCAAGCGGCGCTTGCCGCCATGTCCCAAGCGCGGCTGAAGGACCTGCCCGACACCTGGGTCGACGCTCTGGTGGCACGGACGCGGCAGCGCGGTTCGTCGCTTGACGAAACGCTGGCCTGCATTCGGCGGCTGAAGATTCCAGCGGCGAAGGCAACTGCGCTAATCGCGGAGCTCGTCGCGGTTGCTAATGATGAATCGCTCGCCAGGAAGTTTCGCGTCCTGGCGCTGGCCGCCGCACCGGCGAAGGTCGGCAAGGTTAGCACGGCCGTGTTCGACAAAGTGACGGCGTCTCTTGCGCCGGAGCAGCCGACGGACGAACGGCTCGACGCCGCCGAGGCGCTCGCCCGCGCTTCGCTCGACAAGCCGCAACTGCTGCATTTGTGCCGCATTATCGAGCAGGCCGGGCCGCTGGAAGTCGAGCGGCTGTTGCCCGTCTTCGCCAAAACCGACGACGATGAAGTCGGCCTGTCGCTGATTGCCGCGCTCAGCGGCAACTCGGCACGCGACAACCTCCGCGCCGACATGCTTTTGCCGGTTGTGCAAAAGTGCGGAGAAACGGTCCGCCGGGCAGCAGCAGGCTTGATTGCCGAGATTAACAAGGACTACGAACAGCAGCGCGCGGAGTTGGAACAATTGCTGGCACGCCTCCCGACCGGCGACGTTCGCCGCGGACAGGCAATCTTCCACAACGCCAAGACCGCCTGCTTCGCCTGCCACGCCATCGGTTACGTCGGCGGACGCACCGGCCCCGATCTGACCGCGATCGGCAAGGTGCGGTCGGATCGCGACTTGCTGGAATCCATCATCTTTCCCAGCATCAGCCTCGTGCAAAGTTACGAGTCGGCGGTTGTCGTCACCAAAGACGGCCGGAGCCATAACGGCTTGATCCATGGCGAGACGGCCGACGAAATCGTGCTGGCGACAGGTCCGAATCAGGAGCTGCGTCTCGCCCGAACCGACATCGAAGAACAGCAGCCCAGTAAGATCTCCATCATGCCCGCCGGCTTGGATAAGCAGTTGACCGAGCAGGAACTCGGCGACTTACTGGCCTTTCTGAAGAGCCGTCGTTGACAATAGCGGAACAGGATTTGCTAGCATCCGCGACGGGTAAGAACTACAGCACGGAGAATCGCCATGATCTGGTCAATCCTGACGTGGGCAGTGTTCGGTTTGGTGGTTGGCGCCATTGCCAGACTGCTTTATCCCGGCCGGCAGCCAATGGGCCTGCTGATGACGATGGTCCTCGGCGTCGGCGGATCGATGTTGGGCGGCCTTGTCTCCTGGTTCCTTGGGTATGATCCGGAGTTGGGTCCGTTCCGTGGCGCCGGCTGGATCATGTCGATTCTGGGAGCGCTCATCGTGGTTTGGCTGGCGCTCTACGCGACCGGCAGCCGAAGTGGTCGCAAGCCTGTTTAGGGTCGTTCGGCGGCATTCGCAAAGGCGCGCGAGAGTCATGGCGCGGTATACCCCCCATCCTGCGGCGCTCTTGCTTTTGGCCGCGTTCAGCCGGCATAGGTCGGCTCTCGACTGGGCACGTGAGCGAGCGATGGACGCATGGGCGCCTATCGGCCTGGCCAGCGATCCGTTTGACTTCAGCGAAACGGATTATTACCAGCCCACGATGGGTTCGGGGTTGAAGAAGATCTTTTGGTCGTTTACGGCGCCCTTTGATCCGGCAAACCTCGCCGCGGTCAAGCGGCTCGCGAACCGCTGGGAGGATGAGTTCACCTCGGCGGCCCAGCGGGGCGAGGTTCTGGGCGACGCTGGCAGCCCGATTACTGAAACGCGGCCGTTAAACCTCGACCCCGGTTATCTAACGACGGCCAAATTGGTGCTCGCCTCGACCAAGGACCATGCGCACCGGATCTATCTGCGCGACGGCATCTTCGCCGAAATCACGCTGTTCTTCCGCCATGGACGCTGGGAGCATCACGAGTGGACATTCCCGGACTATCGCCGCGCCGATTACCAGCGGTTCTTCTCGCAAGTGCGAGACCGTCTCAAGGGCGGTTGATGAAGCGGGCTCGTTGGCCTAGATTGGCAAGAGACGCCGTCTGGGTTCGCATACCGATCTAGAGGTAGAACAATGCGTTCGACGTTGACCATCGCACTGGTAGCCGCACTGCTGGGCATCGCGCTGGGAGTCGGCCTTACCTGGGCCGAGTTAGGTCCTTATTCTCAAGCCCCGGCCCAGTTAGCCGACGACGGCGCAGGGGTTAATTCTGGGCCGCTTCCCAAGGCGGTTGTAGTTGGCAGCGACACCTTCAACTTTGGATTCATGGAGCAGGATACCAAGAAGTCGCACACGTTCCAAATCCGCAACCAAGGCGATGCACCCTTGACCTTGGCGAAGGGCAGCACGACCTGCAAATGCACCTTGAGCAACTTGAAAGACGACCGCCTTGAGCCTGGCGAGTCAGCCGGGGTGGAACTGGAATGGAGCGGTAGCCCCGATGAGCACTTTCGCCATAGCGCCACGATCCGGACGAATGATCCGAGTCGACCGTATCTCACTCTGACAATCGAAGGCCGCGTGAGCCGCTCGCACAAGATCGTCCCCTCCGAATTGATCTTCAGCTCGCCCGTTAACGTTGGGGAGGGCGCGAAGGGCATGTTGCGCCTCTACTCCTTCGAGAGCGATCAATTCGACGTCGTGAAGCATGAATTCGCCGGCGGCCCGCTGGCGAAATTCTTCGAGTTGCGAACGGAGGAAATGCCGGCAGACCAAGTGGCTGAGGTAGAAGGGGCTAAAGCCGGAAAAATTCTGAACGTTAGCGTTAAACCCGGCTTGCCCTTAGGCCCGCTTCGACAGAGAATCCGCCTCTCGTTGGACGTGCCGGGCCAGCCGACCGTCGAGGTGCCGATTGAAGGCAGCGTCATAGGAGACATTTCGATTGTTGGTCCCGCCGCGTGGCATGACGAGTTCGGTCTGTTGAGCTTGGGCGCCATCGAGCGACAACAGGGCGCCCGCTCCCGTGGAATGCACCTGCTGGTCAAGGGAGAGCACCGCGATGAGGTAAAGTTGAAGGTTCGCTCGGTCGAGCCCGATTTCCTGAAGGTCGACTTTGGCGAGCCGGAACCTGTGCCTGGTCAGTCTGTGGTAAAAATTCCCTTCACGATCGAAGTCCCGCCCAACGCTCCGCCCGGCGATCATAACAACACGATCGAACGACCATTCGGAAAGATCGAGTTGGACACGGGACATCCCACGACGCCGCGATTGCAGATTTACGTCAACTTCACCGTCGGGAAATAGTGAACTGTAGAGCCGCCGAGGGTTGGCTTTTTGACCGCGGATAGCGCAAATATCACGGATAAGACTTTTCAGAGGGATCTGATGCTTTACCAGTTGCCGCACAATCGTTGGTTACGATGGATATCCCGGTGCCTGCTTGTCGCCTGCAGCGCGCTGGCCGTCGGATGTTCGAAATCTCCGACGTCGAGCCGGCCTGTTTCGGCGAAACCAAGCCACGCCGGCTCCGCCAACGAGTCGCAGTCTAAGTCGGCTCAGACTGCATCCGGGGAACGATCCCTGCTGATTCCGACCGTCGTCGCCAAGCCGGTCACGAACGCTGCGGATCAACCAGTCTCGGTCCAATCAAGCACCGCCCAAAAACGCGCCGATGCACAGAATGCCGACGGAACCTACGGCAAGGACCACGTCGATCCCGAAAAACTTAACGGGCCGATCTTCGAGAAATGGCCCAAGCCGAAGGTCGCGTTGCTCTTTTCGGGCGCGCAAGACGGCTACATTGAGCCGTGTGGTTGCGCCGGCCTCGAAAACCAGAAGGGTGGCCTCAGCCGCCGGCATCAGTTGATCAAGCGGATGCAAGCCGACGGCTGGCCGGTGGCGTCGTTCGACGCGGGCGGTCTGGTCAAACGCTACGGCCGCCAGCAGGAGTTGAAATTTGCTGCGGCGGTTGAGGCGCTCAAGACGATGAACTACGGCGCCGTCACCTTTGGCGGCGCGGACCTGCGGCTGTCGCTTACCGAGTTGATCAGCGCGGTGACTTCGGTCGAGGAAAACAAGCCGAGCCCGTTTGTGGCGACCAACGCCGCGCTCGTCAGCTTTGACGACCCGCTGGTCGCACGTCACCAGATCGTGGAAGCCGGCGGCATGCGGTTCGGCGTGTTGGCGGTCATCGGCCAGCAAGATCAGCGACAGGTCAACAATCCCGAAGTGCAGTTCAAACCGGCTGCCAATGCGATCGCCGAGACGTTGCCTATAGTCCAGAAGCAGCGACCCGACAAGCTGATTCTGCTGGCGCACTCCACGCTGAAGGAAGCCACCGAGTTGGCCGAGAAATTCGGTCAGTTCGACTACGTGGTGACGACCGGCGGCGCTGACGAGCCTCCGGCACAGGCCAAAAAGATTGGCAAACGAACGCAGTTGATCGAGGTCGGTCACAAAGGGATGTACTGCGTCGTCCTCGGCCTGTACGACGACCGCCAGACGCCCCAGCGCTATCAGCGCGTGCCGCTTGATGCCCGCTTCGGCGAATCGGCGGACATGCAGCAGGTCATGGTCTCGTACCAGGACCAGCTCCAGGCGCTCGGCCTGGCGGGTCTGAATCTCGTCCCTCCAACCGGATTGCCGAAGCATACGCAAGGGCAGAATTTCATCGGCTCAGCAACGTGCGGCGAGTGCCACACCAAGGCGATGGCTGTGTGGGAAAAAACTCCCCACGCACACGCCACCGAAACAATCGTCAAGCTATCGCCGCCGCGGCATTACGATCCGGAGTGCTTAAGCTGCCACGTGACCGGCTGGGATCCGCAAGGCTACTTCCCGTTTGCGAGCGGTTACCTGGAGCTGAAGCAAAAACACCTGCACTCCAACGGTTGCGAAAACTGTCACGGCCCCGGCGCACGCCACGCCGCCGCTCAGCTCGGCGAGATCGATGTGACCGACAAGGAGCTCAAGGCGCTGCAGCTCTCGATGCGCGTCACCAAGGAGGAGGCCAAGAAGAATCTCTGCGTGCAGTGCCACGATCAGGATAACAGTCCCGACTACGCCTGGGACACTTACTGGCCGCAGGTCGAGCACAAGGGGAAGGATTGAGCGAGGGTTGAGTGTTCGGGTTTCGGAGTTCAAAAGTACGACGGCCTTCCGTCCTGTTTTCCACCGTTTTTCGCCGAGGCACGAGAATCAATCCGCCGCCGCTATAGTTACCGTGCCCGATTCACGAACTTGAATGTGCAAGTCGTAGCCATACAGGAGCGACATGCCGACGAGCGGCGCGCCCTCAAGAGCGAGAATCAAAACGTCTCGCGTTGTTCCATCCCACATCACCTTCGCCCGGTAATAAGGCGCTTCTACGATGCTGCCATCTGCGAGTTTAGCCTTAGAACCGCTAACACAACTGGCACACAGTAACCCGAAGCGTGAGCGAGGAACCGGCAGATTCGGCCTCGCTTACGCGTCGGGTTACTATTGTTAGCGGTTCTTAGTCGATGCGGCAAAGGGCAAGTTAAGTGCCGAAACCAACTGCGGTGGCAGTGTGAGAAAGTCATTGAAGCCGGTATCAATGACCGCGTCGACTTGCTCGTCGTTGTCGTCAGGACCATGCAAGTCAAGGCTGACAACGGCTTCTCGCTCGGGCGTCACCACGCCGCGGATCATGACGATTTCGGACCGCGGCCCGCTCCGATCTTGACCGCCGTGGGAAAACCAACGCGGAGAATGTAGACCGAGGCGTCAGGACTCTTAGCCTTGATCTGGTCCAGCGCGGTAAGGCTGTCGTCGGCCAGGCTGTATTCACCGGAGTCTACATCAATGGCCAGCATCTTGCCCTTGTTTTCGGGTTCGACCCGCGCGCGGATATTCCGTTCATATAAGTCTTGCCCTCGTCGAACCACTTCGCCAGGCGCATAGTGGGTGGTAGCCATGTTGAAGTCCTCTTTTGACATAAAAGGGGGACGTTTTACTACAGTTTCATACTAACCCGCCCCGATTTGGGCCATGGCTTCCTCGGGAATATTGAAATTCGCCGTGACGCTTTGCACATCCTCGTGGTTGTCGAGCGTCTCCATCAGTTTCAGCACCTGGCGGGCGGTGTCGGGATCTTCGACATCCACGGTCGAGGTGGGTAGGCGTTGGATCTGACTTGATTCTGGCTCGATTCCCGCGGCGCGAAGCGCCTCGCCAACCGGACCAAAGACATCGGGTGAGGAAATGACCTCGAACTTGTCTCCATCCGCTTTCACATCGTCCGCGCCGGCTTCCAGCGCTATCTCCAGCAGCCGGTCCTCGTCGATCTTCTCGGCCGCGACGACGAACACACCCTTACGCTCGAAGAGATACGCCACGCAGCCGGTGCTGCCGAGCTTGCCACCGTTCAACTCGAAGATCTTGCGAATTTCGGGGGCTGTGCGATTGCGGTTGTCGGTGAGGATCTCGCACATTACCGCCACGCCCCCGGGACCGTAACCCTCGTAGAGGGTCTCTTCAAAGTTTCCCCCCTCGAGCTCGCCGGTGCCGGTCCGAATCGCCCGCTGAATGTTGTCCTTGGGCATGCTGACGGCCTTGGCGTCTTCAATGGCGTAGCGCAGCCGGAGGTTCATACCGGGGTCGCCGCCGCCCCCCTTGGCCGCCACGATGATCGCCTTGGCCAGCTTGCTCCACAGCTTGCCGCGCTTGTTGTCGATGATCGCTTTCTTGCGGGAGATGTTCGCCCAATGGGAATGACCGGCCATGGATAGCTACCGTTTTGTTTGTGGCCGAAGTCGCCAGACCTCGGGTTGATTCGCCGGAACTCTGGCGAGTTCCGCTACGTTGGCATCCCTACTCCAACTTCTTCTTCACTACCTCCAGCTTATCCTTTTCGCCTGCTTTCTCGAAGGCGGTAGCCGCTTCGCGCCAGGCGGCCGCCGCCTCGTCCGTTTGCCCTAGCGCGGCGTGGATGTCGCCAAGGTGATCGTACATCACGCCGTCCGACTCCCGCTCTTTGGATTTCGACAGCTCGACCGCTTTTTTCTGTTCGACCGCCGCTGCTTGATACTCCCCTAAGCGGTACAGCACCCAGCCGAGACTATCGCGATAGGCGGCATTGTCGGGTTCGGCCTCCACGGCGCGGCGGATCATCCGCTGCGCCCGCTGCAGCCGTTTGTTCTGGTCCGCCCAAAGGTAACCCAGGTCGTTGAGCGCGCCGGTGTCGTCGGGAAACTCGTCGAGCACCTGCTCGATCCACTCCTCGGCCTCCGCCAGCTTCTCTTGCAGGACGGCAATGTTCGACAGGATCAGCCGGGTATCGTGCACGACCGATCGCACGTCCGATGAATCGTAATTTGTGTCGTACTTCTTCAGCAGCGCACGGTAGCTCTCCACGGCCTCGTCGTAACGCTTGGCATGGTAGTAGATCCAGGCAACGCGGCTCTCGAAGCGCGGGTCGTCAGACTTCTTCTCCGCCGCCGTGCGCGCGGCGGCCAGCGCCTCGTCGGTCTTGCCGTCCATCGCCAGCGCGCCGGCCAGATAGAAGTAAAACGCCGGGTTGCTCTGGGGCAACGCCTTTTCGTCGATCCCGCGCTGGAAGATGCGGGCCGCTTCGCTGAACTTCTCCGCCAAAAACAGCTCCAGACCAAACCGCAAGAGCAACTGGGCCTTGTCGGCGGGCTTGGCCTTGATGGCCAGCTCGAATAACTCGCCGGCGGTATCGTATGACTTCGCCTCGAGTGCCACGAGTGCGGCCGCTTCAAGCACGTCGTGGTGTTCGGGCTTGGCCTCACCAAATTTCTCTTGCGCGAGCTTGAGCAAGCCTTCGCTGCGGCTCTTATCCGCGGCGAGCGACTCGAGCTGCGTCTCGACGATCTCCAGCGACCCGCTCTTGGCGACGATTTCAGCCAATAATCGGATCAGCTTCTCATGTTGTGCGCTACGGCTATAGATTTCCAACAACCGGCGATAGACCTCGGCCGAGGGCTGGCTGGCGAGCACGACCTGATAGCGCGACTCCGCCTTCTCCAGCTCTTTATTTTGGAAGTACTCCTCGGCCAGGGCAAAGTTGAGCGGCACATTTCCTGCTTGCTCCGCCAACAGTTTCTCCAGCCGTGGGATCAGCTCCGCAGCTTGCTGCTTCTGGCGCAGCAGCTTGGCAAACAGTTCATAGGGCGCCGCCGCTTTGCTCGACTCGCGAGCAGCGAAGTAATCTTCCAACCTGGCCAGCGCTTCGTCATGACGGCCGGCTTGGGCGGCAATCCGCGCCTGGTTGTACGCCGCGACCGCCTTGTTCGAGCTGAGCTTCTCCAACCGCGAAAAAGACCTGGCGGCCTCGTCGACGTTCCCGGTTTCCAAGAAGCCGGCAGCCATCAGCTCGTGAAGCTCGCCCTTATCGCCGATCAGCGACTTGAGCACGACCGGAGTGAGGCCATAGTCGTCGGGCGCATCGAGCGACTTGGAGACGAACGCGAACAACTCAGCCGCCTTGTCGTATTGCTCGGTGAGCAGGTACAGGCGCCCCATCTCGAGGTGCAGCATCACCTGGCCCGCCGATTTGGGCTTTCCGGCCTCCAGCTTTCTCACTTTCTCATACAGCGCCAGCGCGTCCTTAAACTGGCGCTGCTCGGTGAGCACAATGCCGAGCCGCCGCAACAACATCGGGTCGGAGGCATCCAACTCGGCCAGCTTTGTGGCGTAGCGGACGGCTTCCTCTTCGCGTCCCAAGTTGAAAGCCAGCGGCACAATCTCGCGCAACACCGGCTCGGCGGTCGGATCGAGTCGAAACGCCCGCTGGTATCGACGCAGTGCCTGCGGCAGCTCTTGCCGTTGCTCGAGCATTCGGCCGGCGGCAAACATCGAAACCGCGTCCAGCCGATCGCGATGGGCCTCGCTGCGCGGTTCGTCTTGGTTGAGCGGCGCCGGAACATCGTCCAGCTCAATTGGTCCGGCGGCGCGCAACGATTGACTTGGTCCGCTACCAGGCAACAACAACGTCGCAAGCACCAATGCCGCAGTCAGGCGAATCATCGACGATCCCTTCATTGGAGAAGCATACTGGTCATCCGGAAAATCGGCACCGCGCGAACGGGCCAAGACCAGCAGCCAATCCATTTTACCTCACTCGCAATGATGAGTTGCCGCGAGCGGAAGTGCTACCGCGGTTTCTTCTTGGCGAGCTGTTTGGTGGGTGATTTTCGTTTGGCCGAGGCGGCCGCGCGAACGGGGAGCTTCTTGTCGGCGGGTGCGGCTTTCGCGCGCTTTTCCGGCTTAGGACTCGCTTTTTCAATCGGCTTCGGTGCGGCCTTCTCAGCAGGCTTTGCGGCAGCCGGTTCCGTCTTGCGAGCGGGCTTCTGATCTGATTCCTTGGCCGCCTTGCCCTTGGCCGACCTGGCGGCTTCCGACTTTGCCGACTGCTCCTGCTTAGTCGACCGCTTGGGAATCACCGCCTGAGGGTTAATCGCCGTAAGAATCTTTTTCACGTTCGGCGAGTGGGGCGACGCGAGATAGTCGGCGCCGAGCTGGTGCAAGAGCGAGCCAAACTCGGTCCCCTTGTTCTTAGGGATGGCTCGTTCCAGTCCGGACACTTGCCCCGCTGCCACTTCGTTTGGTGAGGCAATACCTACGATTCCCAGGACCTCGAGCGCGCCACGGTCCAGTGGAATCGAATGCCCCCCCAAGGCTGTTTGCACGGCGTAGGCCAGAACAAACGGCGTCACGCCGTCGACGGCTTGAAGCCGCTTAATCCCTTGGCTGATGTTTTGTTTCTTGAGCTGTTCCAGATCGAATGAGTACGTCGATTCAAAGACACCCTGCAGGACCTTCTTCAGATTGCTGGCCGCGGCGCCTGGGTCGGGGAGGTCTTTCATCACTTCGGCAAGTTCACTGACGGTGCTCACGCGGATTTCGTTCCAGTCGAAGAAGTTCTGCGTCAGCCGGCTATACACTTTTTCCGCCGCCGGATAAGGCGCATTCTCCAAGCAGCATGCGAGCAGCATCTGCTGGAGCAGCGGCTGGTCGTCGTCCGGCTTGACGGCCTCGTAGTGCTGCTTGAGCACCTTGTGAGTCTTAGCGATCAAGGCTGCGCGGTTGGAAGCGGCCATGCGTTCTTTCATTCCCGAAGAATTGGATGTCTAGACGGATGAGTGCGACTTCATGGACCCGCGTTCGGCGGCTCGCGGCCGTCTGCCAATTCGCCGTCGCCGACATCGTTGCCTGCCTCCTGGCCGACATCCGCGGCATCGCTTGGACGACCCTCGTTGAGCACACGGCCCAGAATCTGCGCCACTTCGATTTGCTTTTTCACGCCTTGATCGAGGAGAAATTGCAGCCGGGGCGTATAACGCGTGTCGATGCGCTTGGCGACTTTGCTCTGCAGGTAGCCGGCGGCGCTCTGTAACCCGCGCAACGACAGGTTCTGCTTCACCTCGTTGCCCATCACCGAGACATAGACTTTGGCCTGTCGCATGTCGGGCGCCACTTCCACGCCGGTGACCGTTACGTCTTGAATTCGCGGGTCCTGCAGGTCGGCGAGGATCGCCATGCCCACCACCTCTCGGATCGCCTCGGCAGCTTTCAGCAGTCGTCGGGAAGGCATGGTGGCGAATAACGAATGACGAAATCAGAATGATGAACGAATGACCAAAACCCAATGACCAATGACCAATAATTCGGGATTACGACAGCTTTTTTGATCGGTCATTGGTGCTTAGTCATTGGTCATTTGGTTCGGTAACTCATCATTTCGTTTGCTAGTTACAACGTACGGGCCACTTCCTCGATTTTATACGCCTCCAGCACGTCGCCTTCCTTCACATCGTTAAAGCCGGCGAGCTTGATGCCGCATTCTAAGCCGTCTCGCACCTCGCGCACGTCGTCCTTTTCGCGCTTCAGCGAATCGAGCGCATAATCGCCGATAATGCGGTTCTCGCGGATGATCCGCACACGTGAGTTGCGCTGAATATGTCCGGCCAATACACGGCAACCCGCAATGGTGCCGATGCGGCTGATCGTAAACGTGCGGAGCACCAGCGCGCGGCCCACTTCGGCCTCGCGCAGTTCCGGCTTGAGCATGCCTTCCAGGGCCGCCTTGAGATCTTCGGTCACCTTGTAGATGATCTCGTAGCGGCGGACCTGCACTCCCTTCTGCTCGGCCAGCGCGCGCGCTTTTTCGTCGGGAACCACGTTGAAGCCGATCACTACCGCGTCCGAGGCGTCCGCCAGATGAATGTCCGCTTCCGAGACGCCGCCGACCGTGGCTTGCAGGACCTTGATCTTGACTTCGGGATGGTCGAGCTTGGTCAGCTCCTTGAGAATCGCCTCGATCGAGCCGCGTACATCCGCCCGCAAGATGATATTCAGCGTTTGCACCTCGTTTTTGCCGAGGCGATCAAACAGGCTTTCCAGCGTGACGTGCACCGGCCGGCCGGCAAGCACTGCGCGCCGCGATGTCTCTTCACGTTTGGCGGCGACCTCCCGCGCTTGGGCAATGTCGTCGACCACATAGAACCGCTGTCCTGCGGCGGGCGCGACGTCCAAACCGGTGACGTTGACCGGCATCGACGGTCCCGCCTCCGTCGGTTTCTGGTGCGGGTTGAGTGTATCGTACATGGCCTTAATATGGCCGGTGGACGTGCCGCAAACCACCGAATCGCCCACGTGCAAGGTCCCCTTTTGCACGATTAACTTAACGACTACGCCTCGACCTTCGTGGACTTCCGCTTCCAGACACGTACCCACTGCTTCGCGATTGGAATTGGCGCGGAAGTTGTGCAGCTCGGCGATCGTGAACAGCGTTTCCAGCAGGTCGTCAACCCCCAGCCCGCTCAGGGCGCTGGTTTTCACGACTTCGACATCGCCGCCCCATTCGGTCGGCAGCAAACCGGCCGTCGCAAGCTGCTGGAAGATCCGCTGCACATCGACGCCGGGCAGGTCAATCTTGTTGAGCGCAACGACGATCGGCACGTTGGCTGCACGGGCATGGCTGATCGCTTCCTCGGTCTGCGGCATGACGCCGTCGTCGGCGGCCACCACCAGCACGGCGATGTCGGTGACATTGGCGCCGCGGGCGCGCATCTCAGTAAACGCCTCGTGTCCGGGCGTATCGACAAACGAGATCCGCCGGCCGTTCTTATCGATCTGGTAGGCGCGAATATGCTGCGTGATGCCGCCATATTCGCCGCTGGCCACGTCGATGCCGATGATTCGGTCCAAGAGCGAAGTCTTGCCGTGATCGACGTGTCCCAAGAACGTGATCACCGGAGGCCGCGGCTGAAGGGCCTCTTCGGGCTCCTCGCGCTGGTCCATCGAGATCAGCGTGTCCTCGACGTCGGCGGCCCGCTTGATCTCCAGTTCCACGCCCAACTCGGCGGCCAACAACTCGACGATTTCGTCCTCGAGCGCAGCCGCGATGCTCAGGCTGGTTCCCATGCCCAGGGCGAGCAATTTGCCCAGAATCTGGCTGGCCGGCACACCCACTGCCTCCGAAAAGCTTCGGACGGTGGCGGGCAACTGCAAGACGGCCATGGTCTTGCGCGGCGCGGCCGTGTTGGTGCCCATCCGCTTGATGTGTCGCGGGGCGCGGCGCGGCGAGACGGCCACCTCTTCATCGTCGCCGCGGACCTTGCGCGTCTGGGCGGCGGTGCTTTTGCGCTTGAGCTGCCGCGCTTCGCGTCCGCCCAGCGCGGAGGTGAACTCCTCCTTGTCCCCGGGGCCGCGCGGTTTGTGCTTGCGATCGGGGCGAGCGGCTTCCGCCGTCGCAATTGCGGCGACGCCGACATCGCCGCCGCGCCCCTTAACGCCGGCTTTGCGCTTCTCGTCATGCTTACGGATATGCTCCGAAAGCGGCGTGGCGCCCGAGCGGCCGGCGCGGATGGCATCGAGTGGCAACTTCAAATCCGGCTTCTGGGGCGCCGGTTCATTGGACTTCGCGGCCGGCGGCTGCTTGACCGTGGGCATGGGCGCCAGCTTGATCGCCGTTCCGCGCTGAACCGGCGGCCTCCGCTCGCCTTCGCCGCGCTTGCGGCCTTCTCGGGCACGTTCACGAGCCTCCATCAGCGGCGGTCGTTTCGAGACGCCGCCCGGGCCGATGTAGTCCTCGCGGCGAAGCACGTTCGGCTCAGCCGGAGCAGCGGACGACTCCGCCGGAGAGGCGATTGCGACAATGGTTTCTTCCGCAGGAGAGGCGGGCATGTCCACCGCCGGAACGGGAGTTGGCGGCGTCGCCTCGGGAGCAGGTGGAGGCGCGGGCGCAAGAGGCGCCGGCTTTGGCTTGGGTGGCACGAGTTGCTTGATCTGCCGCTCTGCCGGACGATCGAGCGGGCGCTCCAGCGGACGCTCTTGCGCGGGACGTTCGCTCGGTCGGCTGCGGCTGGCCAGGTATTCCCTAAGCCGCGCCACTTCGTCGTCGGCCAAACTGGCCAGCGCGGACCCCTTGCCGGTGATCCCCGCCTTCGCGCAGATGTCCACCAACTCTTTACTGTCGAACTTCAGCTCTTTAGCTAACGAATAAATACGCACGGCCAAGTCGGCTCTCCCTCACTGGTTCACCGGGCCGTACTTCGACCACCCGGCGAACTGTTGCAAATTTAAACCATGATTGAGTTCTCCCTCAGAGGCCTCAATCCTCGATGAACTCGAGGAAAACAATTGCTCGGTCCACTCGTGTAGCCGAACTCGCCAGAGTTCGGGGACACCCGAATTCTGGCGAATTCAGCTACACACTCTCCGACTGCTCTCCATTGACACTGTCGCCACTCGGAGGGGGTGCTGCGGTCTGATCCGTCTGCCCCGCCTGACCGTCGGCCCTCGCTGCCTCTTCGAGCCGCGCTTGTGCTTCCGCCTCCAAGCGTTCAGCCTCGCGCGTGGCCACGTCGATCCGTTCTTGTTCCTTCTGGCGTCGCCGCTCGGCGGCCGCCGCGGCCTCTGCTTCCAGTGCCCGCTGCTCCGCCTGATCGGCAATGTGCAAGGCCTGTTCCTCGGTCAGCTCGCCCATCTCCATCAAGGCGTCGGGCTCGATCACGGACAGATCATCGTACGACAAAAACCCTTCGCCCACTAGCTTTTCGGCCAGCGATTCGTCCACTCCGTCCAGCTCGCTGTAGCCCGCCACCGCTTTTTCGATCTGCTCGTCGAGCTCTTCGCGGGTCATGATCTCGATGTCCCAGCCACATAACTTGCTGGCCAGCCGGACGTTCTGACCACGCCGGCCGATCGCCAGCGAAAGCTGATCCTCGCGGACCAGCACGATCGCCCGGCCCAGCATCTGGCAGAGGATCACCTCTTCGACCTCGGCGGGCTGCAGGGCATTGGGAATCAGGACCTGCAAGTCGTCGTTCCAGCGGACAATGTCGATCCGCTCGCCCCCCAGTTCGTCGACAATGTTCTTGATGCGGTTTCCCCGAACGCCGACGCACGCGCCCACACAGTCCACGCGTTGATCCGAACTGCTCACGGCCACTTTGCTGCGGTAACCGGGTTCGCGAGACATCGCCCGCACCTCGATCACACCGTCGGCGATCTCCGGAATCTCCTGTTCGAACAACCGCTGGACAAGCTGCGGCCGCGTCCGGCTGAGGATGATCTTCACGCGGCTGCCGGATTTCTTCACCTCGAAGATCGTCGCCCGCACGCGCTCGTTGGGATGGTGCGTCTCACCGGGAATCTGCTCGCTTTTCGGCAATAGCGATTCGGTGTTGCCCAGCGAGACAGTGGCGACGCCTCCTTCGAAGCGTTGGACCACTCCCGAGATCATCTGGCCGATCTGTTCCTGGTACTCATCGAATAAGGCGTCGCGCTCCGCTTCGCGAATTTTCTGGATGATGACTTGTTTGGCGGTCTGGGCGCCGATGCGTCCGATCCGCTCGGTCTCTTCGGCCGACAGGGCTTCGCCGTTGCGCAGGCCGCTGATGGTGCCATCGCGGCGATCGATCTGCATCGTGATGTCTTCCAGCTCGCCGTACTGCTTCTTCGCCGCGGAAATCAGCGCCGCCTCGATTGCCTGAAAGACAACCTCTTTGTTGATGTTCTTGTCGCGGTGGATCGCATCCACGATCCGCAGCACTTCGTTAGCGTTCATCCGACTCGTTCCCTTGGTCGCTACCAACAAAAAAGACGGGTACGCAACCGTCCCGTCTACACGAAGGTCGATAGAATTACCGCTCAACCAAGCCATGCGCGACGGGCCGTCCGCCGAAAAAACCATCCTTCGGCCATCCGCGGCACTGGGCAATTCTGTCCCACTCAGCCGCCGAAAACCGTTTTTGCGATTGAACTTAGTCCAATTTGCAATCAGGTAAGGATACCGGTCTGGCCCGCTAATGTCAAGGCAGGGAATTGCTTGCGGCTAATTCACTTTGGGCGGCTCGAAGGCCTTTACGACTTGCGCATTCTCACCATTCCAGAGCCGCAAGACGCCGTCTTGGCCGCCGCCGACTACGAGCTTGCCATCGGCGCTGGCGGCGGCGCTGTAGACGAAGTCGGACGCGCCGCCGAAGTTGCGCTCGTTGCCGCCGGAGTCGGTGTTGTAGAGTCGGACGGTGTTGTCACCCGCACTGACGATGGCGCGGGACGTGTCGGCGACAAACGAAATCGAGGTGACCTCTTTGGCCAGCCCCTGGATGGTCCGCTTCTGCTCGCCGGTCTGCGTGTCCCAGACCTTGATCGTGTTGTCGGCCGACCCGCTGGCCAGGATCTTGCCGTCCATCCGCCAGGCGACGCCGAGGACGTGGTGCGTGTGCCCCTCCAGCGCACGGACCAGGCTGGCCTCCTCGGTCTTCCAGACTTTGACAAACCGGTCGGCGCCGGAGGTGGCAATCTGGTCCCCTTCGGGCGAGAAGCGGGCTGCGAAGATCGTGTCGCTGTGCGGCTCGTTGAACACGCGGGCCAGCGCGAGCGCGGCCGGATCGGCGACGTTCCAGAGTTTCAATTCGCCCGAACGCGAGGGTTCTCCGCCGGCGGTGGCCAACAGCTTACCGTCGGGGCTGAAATCGAGCGAAATCACACGGTCCACGAAGATGCTTGGGTCTTCCGCCTTGCCGATCGTGTGTGCGAGCGTCCATGGCGCCTGCGTGTTCCAATGTACGACGGATTTGTTGTCCGCCGAAGTGATCAGCGTGCCCGCCGACGTATAGGCGGCGGCCAGCAGCGAAGCACCCTGACCGGTGAAGACATCGACCGGAGTGCCGCTCTCCGCGGAATAGAGCTGCACCAGGCCGTTGTCGCCGCCGATCGCCAGTTGCAGGTTGTCGGGCGAGAAGGCGACCGTGCGAACCGGCTTTTCGGCGGCGGCAGCGTTTTTCTTGCCTTCTTCGAGCGTGGCTGCGACTTGCTTTTGTGCAGCCTCGGCGGCTTCGGCGGCCTGCTTGGCGACCGGGATCGCTTCGGCAGCTTTGGCGGAGGCTTTTTGTGTCGCCTCGAGATTGCGGTTGGCCGATTCGGCCGCGCTTTGGGCCGTCTTCAGCTCGCGCTGGGCCTGCTCAAGAGGCTTGGCGGCGTCCTCGACTTTTTTCTGCGCTTGCTTGACCTTCTCATCCGCTTCGCTGGCGGCCTTTTGCGCCTCGTCGCGGGCCTTCGCGAGGTCCTGGTTCGCAGCATCCTTCTCGGCGGCCTCCTTCGCCTTGGTCAGCGCCTCGGTGGCCTGCGCGGCGGCGGTTTTCGCCGTTTCAAGCTCCTTCTCCGCGGTAGCCTTGCCTTCAGCGACCTTCTTATGAGCGTCGGTCTTCTCGGTCAGCGTCTTATCGGCGGCAGTCTTCGACTCCATTGCCTTGGGTACTGCCTCGGCTTCCTTCTTGGCAAGCTGCTCGGCCTCGCCAATCGCTTTCTTGCGATCGTTCACGCGCGACTTCGCGAGATTGACGTTTCGGTCCAGCCTGGCCACGGCAAACCGGTTGCGATAATCCCCCTTCAGCTCAACGACCATCTTTCCATCGTCGGCATTCCACAGTTTGACGGCGCTATTTGCGCCGCCCGATGCCAGCCGCTTGCCGTCCATGCGAATCGCGACTGCTGCGACCGGCCCGCCGTGGTCCATTTGCCGTACCTGTTGGCCGTTATCGTAATTCCAAACGCGGAGCGAGCCATCCTGACTGCCGGAGAGAATCACCCTGCCGTCGGGCAATTGGCTATCGACCGCGGTGACCGGGCCGCCGTGACCCTTGAGCTCTTTGACTGGCTTTGGCGGCTCGGCGGCAGTGGCCTCGGCGGGCAGTGCCCAAACGCGCAGCACATTGTCGGCGTCGGCGGACACAATTTCCTGGCCGCTATTCACGAGCGCGATGCCGTTCACTTCGACCGGCGCATCGATCTTGCCCACTGCCGCGCCATCGGCGACATTCCAAGCGCGGATCGTCTTGTCCTTCGACGACGAGAACAACCGCGCGCCATCGAGCGAGAAGCGCAGGCCAGTGATCGCGGCGGCGTGCCCCGCGAGCGTGTGTGCCATCTTGTGCTCGCTCAGATTCGACAACCGGATCGTACCGTTGGCTTCACCGGTCGCGGCCCATTTTCCATCGGCGCTGGTGGCGATGGCCAGCACAGGTTCGCTGGCGCCGGGAAGCTCACCCAGGCGGACGTTGCTGGGGCGGCGCCAGAGCTTTACTTCGCGGAAGCCGCCCGAGGCGAGCAGGTCGCCCGATGGATGAAACGCCAGCGACTGCACGAGGTCCAGGTGCGCGATGCCGGTGCGATTTGCGCCAGCCTGCGCCGAAAGGGTCGGGTCAATCAGCTTTGCTACCACGCGGTTGGTGGCGACTTCGTAAACGTGAATCTCGTTGCCGCGCCCCGCGGCGGCGAGCCGTCCATCGTCGGTCATCGCCACGGACAGAATCGGTTGCACCGTCGGCGGCAGTGGCTGCCACTTCAGCTCCGGGGCTTTGGAGGTCGCGGCGCCCGGCGCGCCTTGATCGATCCAGAGCTTGATCAGCCCGAGCTCCTCGGGCGTGAGCTTCTTGGCGTTGACCGTATTGTCCGGCGGCGGCATGAACGGCTCTTCCTGATGCGCGGCCGCCTTGAGCAGCAGGCTCTCGGCCGACTTCTTCGGCAAGATCACCGGGCCGCTGTCGCCACCTTTCTTCATCATTTCGGGCGTCTCGAGCACCAGGCTGCTCTCGGCCTTCGAGCCGGAGTGGCAAGCGAAGCAGTTCTTCGCCAGGATTTTTTGCACTTCGGCAAACGCGACCGGCTCGTCGCGCTTGATCTCGGCGATCGCGGTGGGCTTCGCGTCGTCGGCTTCTGCGCGCAGCGAGAAGAAGGCGAATTGGTACGCGACGGCGCAAACGAAAAGAAAACAAGACGAAAAAAGATTTCGCTTCATTGCGAGTGCTTAAAAAAAGAAATGTGGTGACGAATGAAGTTTTCGATAGTGTAGGCATCACGCTCCGCGTGATGCATCCTCTCGCGGAGCGAGAGGGCTACGATGGCTACGGTGCCGGCGGATCAATTTTGATCATCACTGGTTGTTCAACTTGCAGTTGCTGACCATTGAAGCTGAGCGTCGCGCGCACCAGCGCCTGATGCTCGCCGGGTTTCGCTTTCGGTCCGACCTCGAGCATCAGCTTGCCGGTCGATTGATCCTTGGGCACGTTCACCTCAGGCGCCTTGACGCCGATCGACGGATCGGGGACGACCAGGCTCAGCGCCACCTGGTCGGCAAAACCGTAGAGTCGGCTCAGGTTGACCGCCAGCTCCTGCTTGTCACCGGGCTTCATTGAGGCGCCGGTCGTCGGCTCCAGTTTCAACGGCGCCGCCGCGATCTTCACGGTAACTGGCGCCGAGTATAGTGTGACGTTGACGTTCTTGGGCTTGGCTGCTTCGGCCTTCTGCTTGGCGACTTGCGCCGCCTGGCTACTCTGTTGATCGAGCGCCGTCTTCTTGGCGTTCGCCTCGTTCAGGGCCGCTTCGGCCGCTTGCTTTGCATTGGAGGCGGCTTGGGCCTTAGCGCTCATCTCGTTGGCCGCCTGCTCCGCCTTGACTTTGATCTCGGTCGTTTCCTTGAGCTTCTCGGTCGCCTGGGCAACCGCCTTGGATCGCTCGGATTTCTGCGTTTGCAAGCTTTGATCGTCCGGCTTCGTTTCGGCTTCCGGCTTGATCTGGGCGTAGGCCTCGATGGCGGCTATGAGCTGCGTTTCAGCCTCTTGCTGACCTTTCAGCGCGGACATCAGCGCGTCCGTCATTTGTTTGGCGGTTGCAGCCGCTTCGTTTGCCGCCTTCTCTGCCGCCGCTTTGGCATCGGCCGCCTGTTTCGCGGCATTGGCGGCGTCGCCCGCCGCCTTCTTCAATTCCTTCGCCAGGCGTTCAGCTTCCTCGGCCGCCTCCGGATTGCGGCGATAGTTCGGAAACTGCGTGGCCGCCTGCAGGACGAACGTGTACGTACCCGGTGTGAGGTTGTTCCTGACATCCAGCGCCAGACTTCCCTCGCTCGCGCCGGCCGCGATATCCACATCGTTAATCCGAATCTCGCGAGGCGAACCGACGTCGTTGAGCTTCAGGTTGCCCTTGAAATCGCCCCGCCGCGTCACCTTGACGGGAATCTGTAGCTTGCCCGCCAGGCTGGTTTCGAAAACCTTCCCTGCACCCAACTCGATCTTCAAGGGGGACGTCTCTTTATCGGTCACGGCGATGGCGATGGTCTCGGTCATCCGCGCGCGAATCGGCTGCTGATTGCGGTCGTTGCTGCCCCAGACGAGCGAACCGCCGCGCGCTTCGCGAGCGACGTCGGCGCCGTTTATTTTTGCCTTCCCCACGATGCGGATCGTGCCGCTCCAGGCGGCAGCGTCCTCAGCAGCCGAGAGCACTAACACGCCATTGTTCACCTTCGGCCCGATCGTCATGCCGAGGCACGTCACACCCGGCGGCAGACCCTCGACGACCACTTCAATTTCATCTTCAAAATCGTCTTGTCGCAGGACAGAGACCTTGAGAGCCTGCGTGCCCCCTTTCTGCAAAAGCGGGCTCCACAGGTTCGCCTGGTTGTTGTTCTGCGGGTTGCGGGGCGGCTCGCTCACGGCCAGGAGGCGGAAGTCGGGCGTTGGCCGGCGGATGGCGAGGCGGTATAAGTACGAAGCGCAGCCGCGCGACTGGTAATATAAATCGCGCACCAGCAGTCGATACGTCCCGTCTTCCGGCACGACGAGCTTGTAGGCCATGTCGCCGTTCGACATGTCGAAGTTCGACTGTAGCCGCTGGTCTTGCGGCAAGATCTTAGGGTCGTCGAGCTCGACCACGTCGGCGGCGGTCTCTTCGCCCTGGTCGTTCTTCGTCACGCGCTGAACGAGCAAATACGGATCGCAGGTTAGCCCGAGCCGTTCCGAATAGACCTCGACGAAATACGTTTCGCCCTTCTTGGCATCGAAGCTGACATAGTCGCGGTCACCACGCGGAGCGAACTGCCCCACGACTTCGCAGGGGGGCGTCACTTTCTGCGGCTGGGAAGGCTCGCTGTTGGGTTCTTGCTCGAGCACCACGGGCGCCGTGGCATAGAAGATTGGCGCCGAGTTCGATTCGCCTTGCGGGGAGCTAAGGCGATAGACAAACGCGTCCATGCCGGCGTCCTGTGGCTCGATGGACGAGTAAATCGGCAGCCGCGAGCGCGCCTGTGCATCGGCCGGTAGCTCGATCTCGACATCGAGTTTTTCCAGCGGCCGGCCTTCAATGTCTTTGGCATCGGTCGCCGTTCCACCCGGCAGGTTGCGCCCGTAGAGCGAGTAAGTTCCTTTCGTTCCCGCCAGGCCGGCGGGGGGGAACACAAAGTCGATCAACGGAGCGTTTGAGAACGTGAGCCGGTAGGCGTACTCCGGGTTGCCTCCCCTGTAGAGGAAGTCGTAAAGCTGGAGCGTGTAAAGGCCATCGGCCGGCGCGGTGAAGTCGATCAGCGGATCGCGGCGATAGGTGTCATTGTTCCGGGCCAGCTCTTTGCCGGCCGCGTCGAACAGCACCAGCGTGGCATCGAGCCGCGAGTCGGCGCGGTTCGCCCAGCATTGGATCAAGATGCGCTGCCCCTGCTTGGCAGTGAATTTGAAATGGTCGCTCTTCTCGGCCTCGACCGTGCCGAAGAGGTGCGTCTCGAGCGGCACCTCTTGCGCTTTTGCACGGTCATCGTTTGGTTCGGTCTCGCGAATCGCATCGCGCGGATCAATCAGAAAAAATCGCGGGTTCGAGATGCCGAAGCGTCCGATCGCGCGCGCTTCATAAAGACCTCGCGGCACATCACCGGCGACGGTGACCACGAACTGGTTCGGCACCGGTTGTTCGGGCTTTCCCGGAATGGGCGAAGGCGCCAGCTTCGATTTCGCCGTAATGCCGGGATGCGAGAAGTGCAGGCCGGTCAACTCGTCCAGGTCGGCGCCGGCCAGTGCGACTTCAAGTGTACCTCCCGGCTTCGCGCCGAAGGGGAAGATCGACGTGAGTTGCGCGACCGGCAGCGAGTTGGGCTGTGCCAGTGCGACCGACGTGCAAGCCGCCGCAACCAGGGCAGCAAACACCGCCAGCCGCTGACTTAACGGACACCGACAAAGATTGCGCAGAGCGGAACCGGGCATCAAAGACTCCCTCAATCCGTTTGAATCGCCGCGCGGCGCGGCCACGCGACGAAAACTTCGTGTCGATTATAGTTGGCGGGCAGTGTAGTCTTCTCGCTCCGCGAGAAGAAATCATCACGC
>JBBDYH010000107.1:0-22003 GCA_040901795.1 Pirellulales bacterium | reverse complement strand
GGCGGGCGTTCCCACGCGGGAGCGTGGGAACGAGATACGTTAGTGATTAAAGAGGAACTCCTTGGTATTCACAATCGCCCACAGGATGTCCTCGTAGGCTTGTTTGTCGTTCTTCACTTTCTCGATGTAGGCTTGGGCCGCTCCCAGCTCGACGGAATCGGGGCGGCGCCCGAACGCCTGCAGATAAACCTGCTCAATCTTCTGCGGATGACTCAGGTTCTTGTCCGCTGACAGTTGCGCGGCCCGGCCGCTGCCATTCGTCAGCTTGTTCTGCACATCCGACGAATTGAGCAGATGCAAGCTCTGCGCAAGGTTCGCCTCGCCGCTCCGCTCGCATTCACAGGCGCTGGCCCCGTCGGGTCGTCCAAAGACTTGCAAGAAGTACGAGTTCACGCTCGTATCGGGTAGTTGCACGGCGCGCGTTCCCTCGGGGAGGCCGTTGAACTTGGTGGTCGCCGCGGTAACCGAATCGATCGCATCCAACAACACTTCGGCGTTCAACCGCTTTGGGTAGTAGCGCGAAAAACTCTGCTTATCACCGGCGTTGTACTCGTTCGGTTCGGCGCTAAGCTGGTAGGTCGTCGAAGTGCAGATCGTGCGGATGAGCTGCTTGGTGTCGAAGCCGCTCTCGATAAAGTGCTTCGATAGCGCGTCGAGCAACTGCGGATTGGAGGGCGGATTCGTCACGCGCATGTCGTCTTCCGGATCGACGATGCCGCGGCCGAAGAAGTGCTTCCAGTAGCGGTTGACCAAGGCCCGCGCAAAAAACGGGTTGTCGGGACGCGCCATCCAATCGACCAGCGCATGCCGCGGGTCTTGATCCGGCGGAAGATCGAGCGCAAGAGCGCCCAGGCCCGTCGCCTTGACAGCCTGGCCGGTTTTCGGGTTCTGTGCAGTGGCGTCGCCGCGCTGATGGAAGATCCGCTCTTCGCCCGGTTGCATACCCGCCTTGCGGCCGACTCGCGAGAAGAACGCTTTGAAGCCGGCATAGTCATTCTGGCTCCACTTTTCGAACGGGTGGTGATGGCACTGAGCGCATTGGATCCGCAGCCCGAGGAACAACTGCGCCGTGTCCTCCAACTGTTGCTGAGCGTCCTTGACCTCGCGGTACCAGACGACCGGCGGATTCTCGCCCATCTCGCCCGACGCGGCCACGATCTCGCGGACAAACTGATCGTACGGTTGGTTCTCGTACAGGCTCTGCCGAATCCACGAATGGAACAAAAACGTGCCGCGTGCATGCGACTCTTGGCGCCGCTTGTTGCGCAGGACTGCGCTCCACTTGTTGGCGAAGTAGTCGGCGTAAGCCGTGCCAGCCAAAAGTTGATCGACAAGCTTCTCGCGCTTCTGCGGGTCACTCTCGGCTAAGAACTGCTGCACCTCGTCCAGCGACGGCAGTCGGCCGCTGATATCGACCGAGACGCGGCGAATGTACGTCGCGTCGTCACAGAGCTTTGAGGGGGGCATGCCGAGCGTCACCAACTGTGCGAACACGTGCTCGTCGATGAAGTTCTTCGCCGGCGGGAGGTTGTCTACCACCGCGCCCAGCGGAACCACCGCGCGGAACACGTCCACGTGCCCCTGGAACCTGGCCATCACGGCCACAGCGCCCGTCAGCTCGTTCGTCTTTACCAGGCCGCGGGGCGATACCGAGGCCATCTCCAGGTCGTTGGGATCGAACTGCGTCATCGAGGTCACGTCGCGCGTCGAGCCGTCGCTGTAGTGCGCGATGCAGAGGAGCTGCTGCTCACCGTTGCGGCCCATCGTCCGCTCGGTCGGATAGACTTCGATCCGCGCCACGACCGGATCGTCGGGCTTGCCATAAGGCATGCCTTGCTCGATCCAGCGCCGCAGCACGCGGTAGGGAGCCGAATCGGCTTCGATCCGCGAACCGCCGCCGTGCGGGACCGATCCGCTCGCCTTCTGCAACAGCAGGCTGCGGTCGGGCGCCGCGGGAAACAGACGGCGAAGGCGCCCCTCTTTGACCAGATGCTCGTAATCTTCGGGCGGTTCAAATCCCAACAACGACAGCCGGAAGCCGTTTTGCCCGCTCGCCTTGCCGTGGCAACCACCGCTGTTGCAAGTGAACTTGGTAAAGACCGGCACCACCTCGTTGGGGAAGTTGACCGGTAGGTCCTGAGCGAACCGAGTGACGGTCGCTCGCGTGCTGGCCGTTTTGCCGTTTGCGTCACGCACGCTGACTGTGGCGCTCCCCTCACCCAGCGGCGCGACCAATCCGGCCGCATCGACCTCAACAATCCCGGCGGGCTCGGCCGAATACGTGACTTGGTGTGTCAGGTCACCGATCTGGCCGCTAGCATACTGCCCGGTCACCACGAGCTGCTGTCGCGCATCGCGGCCCGCCAGCTTAAAGCCGTCGGGCGATGTCAGCCCGAACTCAACGCTAATCTTCGCTAGATCACCGGCGTCCGGCAGGCCGTTGGCTTTTTTCTCCGGCGGCGGATTATTGGCCGGTTTCGGCTCTTCGGCGGATGCCATTGACCAAGCCGTCATGGCAAGCGCCAGGCAGGTGAACAAAGCGGCCCAGGCAGCGGGTCGACGCATGGCAGGATCCTCCGTCGTGTGCGTCCGGGTGGAAGCAAAAGGGCAGGGTGGGCGGGAGCTAACTCCCGGCAGGGCATGGCAATTATCACCATAAGTGCGCATTGATGCAAGCATTTGTCAAGGGACGGTGGCCCTTGACCGATAGGGATGCGGCGGTTTGAGCCTAATTGAAGCCAGCGGGCCGTCACGCAATCCCAGCCAATTTATCTTTGCCGCTATAGAAACGACCCATTCAGCAGTTCGCATGCCGGCAAGCGATGACCACGCCAATAGCCATAACCTGCGAGTTGGCCGTTGCGCTGTCCCTACATTTGCGTCGTCGCCGCGGCGACCGATCCATACGCGGCTAATCCCTCTGGATGCGGGCGGGGTTTGGCCTACGCCTCGATTGTTCCAAACTCGACCCGCACCGCCAGAACCTCGCTCAGCCGCCGCAGATACTCCCGCCGAGGAATCTCGGTCGCGCCCATCGACGCCGTATGCGGGTTGAGCTGCTGAACGTCGAACAGTCGATAGCCTTGCCGCTCGACATGCCGGACCAAATGAGCCAGCGCCACTTTTGAGGCGTCGCGAACTCGATGGAACATCGATTCGCCGGCGAACAGCCCGCCGATTGTTACGCCGTAAATCCCTCCGGCCAATTTCCCCTCGTGCCAGACTTCGACGCTGTGGGCGTGTCCCAGGCGATGGAGCTGTCGATAGGCCTGGATCATCTCGTCGGTCAGCCAGGTGGAGCCACGGCGGCCGCGCGCGGTGGCACAGCCACGGACCACGCCGGCGAAGTCCTGGTCGCTGGTCACGGTGAACGCGCCGCTGCGGCAGGTTCGCTCCAGCCGCCGCGAGACGTGGAACCGGTCGAACTCGATCACGCCGCGCGGATCGGGCGACCACCAGAGCATCGGCAGGTCGTCGTTCCACATCGGCCAGGGGAAGATGCCGTGCTGGTAAGCATCGAGCAACACGACCGGCCGCAGATCTCCGCCGACTAGAACAATGCCATGTTCGTCGGCCTCTTCAGCCGGTGGAAAATAGCGGGATCGCGGCAGAAGCGTCATACGAAAATCACGTGGTGGCCCGCCCTCTCGGCAGTACCAGGGATGAACGAGCAGCATATCGATCGCTTATGCACGCGCCCGATCCGATGTGCCGCGACCCGAAGGCCAATTGCGCACATTCTACCACCGCACGACCGCAGACCAATAACCGTTATTGCATGAGCCACCACAGAGCTGCGCGCCAAATAACGGAAAACCAGATCGCGTAGAACGCCACTTGCGGGACGAGTCAGTTGAGTCGATCAAAGTCCCTTCTTCGCGTCTCCACATATGCGAAGGCTTGACCTCTCAATCCCTGTTGCCGCCGCGGCGGTTGAACGACGGACCGCCTCGCTCGCCATCGCCGCGCGGACGGTCGCCGCCAATGCGGCCGCGGTCGCGGGATTCGCCTCGCGATTCCGTCGACGATCTTCCTTGAATGACCGCGGTTGGAGACGCCGAGTTGGGTGGAGTACCCACGCCTGTCGTACCGCCACCTGTCCGAGTACCGCTGGTCGTCACTCCCGGAATCTGCGAGAGCACGCCGCGGAGCGCCGCCGGTCCCACGCCGTTGAGCTGGACGACTTTGACTTTGTGGCTGGCGGCGCGCTGGTCGACGTCGCGGATCAAACCCATTACGTCCTCCATGAGGAAGGCAGGCGCTGAGATCACCAGCGTGTTGGACTTCTCTTCGACGCCGATGGACAACAGCCCCTTGAATTGCGGGATCCGGCTGCCGTAATTCACTCCGTAGCCCAAGTCCCGGCTGGAGCCTTCTCCCTCCTTGCGCTCACGCGTGAATGTCTTGTCGTTGGAGCTGAGCAAATCGCGGTAGACCTCCTTAACGACTTCGGCCACTGCTTCCGCATGAGAATACTTGACTTCGTAGATTTCTGTCTTCCTTTGTTGCTCTTTCTCAAGCGTTTCGGGTTGGTCATACAGCTCGATCAATCCTTCGATCTTCTGCAGTTGCTCGGCGGTGGCGCCCTGCACCAACAGCGTGCCGGTGTCGATGTCGGAAATAAACCGCAGCGTCGGCGGGGCGGAAGCGGACAAGCCGCTACTGCGGCCGTACGGCGCCTGATCGATGCCCAGGATTTGCTCCAGCGTTAACTGGACCGAGTACGGCGAGGCGTGCTTTAGCCGGAACACCTCGTAGTCCGCTTTCTTCGGCAAGATCTGTTGGATCAGGGTTTCCACAGCGTCCAGTGCTTCCACGTCTTGCGACGTGATGATGAGCTGCCCGCCGGGACCCTCGGTGATGTTGATCGACGGCGCGTCGTTAGCCGATTCCGATTCCAGTCGGTCGCGCGCGGCGTCGGACGAACCCGCAACGGGCGCTTTCTCTGCGTTATTTGGTTCCTCTGCATTAGCCGGCTCCGCGTCTTGTGCAGCACCATCGTCACTTGCCAACTCGGCAACGGCGAAGGTAATGGGCGCAGCTACATGCGTCCGGCGCGGCAAGGCGGGCGCCTTTGTCGCATCGTCAGGGTCTTTGATCGCCGTACGGTCGGTCGGCGCCGTTTGGGAACGGGCGCTGCGGCGCGAGCCTGGTTGGCGGGCCGACTCACGCACCGGCGATTTCTCCAGGTCCTCGATATTCAGCGGATTGGTGCGCAGGTTCGGCCAGATCCGCTTGAGATCCTCGAGGGCCTGTTGCGAGGCGCCCCCCGGCACGCTCAACACTCGGATGTTGCCGCGCGCCGTGGACGACTGGCCCCCTTCGCCCAACTTCGCCAACAGCGATTGCACCTGGACGAACTCCTCATCGTTGGCCCACAGCAATAGCTGGCTGCGTTCCAGGTCGGCCTCGATGCGGAATTGATCCTCGCCGCTGTCGCCGCCGCGACGTCGTCCCCATCGACTTTCGCCTGCGCTCTCCGTCCCCTTGAGCAGACTCTGGATGGCTTGTAGGGCGTAATCGGGGGCCAGTTGCCGCAACTTCACGATCCGCACATCGCGTCCATCGTCGTCAATCTGGCTCACCAGGTTGGCAATTGCCAGATGATCGACCGGTGACGCATAGACGATTAACGTGTTGCTGTTATCGTCCGACTGCACCTGCGTATTCTTGGCGAGCTTGCCTGTCTCGACGAGGTCTTCAATCAGGTCCTGCATCGCCTCGGGATCGATCGCCTTGGTGCGATAGATCTTCATCCGAGTCGCGGTGTCGCTGAACCGGCTGTGCGCGGCGGAAGGAACATCGAGCGCCTGCACCGCCTGGCGAACCACGGCCAGCTTGTCAGGCGGCGCGTTGGCAAGGATGCTGTTCTCTTTCTCGTTAATCACCAAATGGACTTCCTGCTCCTGACGCTGTTGGGGCTGCCGGGTGTTCTCGTTGCGGTTTTTGTCGCCGCCGTTCTGCTCGCGCATCCGCATGAACTGCATCCGCGCGCGGTCCTGCGGGCGGAGGAGGTTGGAATGTGCGCCAACCAAGGTGTTCAGTTTGTCCAGGATGTCTTCAGCGCGGACGTGCTCGAGCTTAAACTCGACAACCAGCCGCTCCTCACCGTGCGCCGATTGCTCGCGGCGGAGCAGCTCGTGGATCTGCCGCAGGTTTTCGACGGTGTCGAGCGCCTCCAGGCGGTTGGTGGCGCTCATTGGCGTCAGCTTGCCGAAGGGACTCTTCATCGGCTCGAATTCTTTGACCGCGTCTTCGGCGACCAGCCAGTCCAAGGGAAACGATACGCGGACGATTTCATGCCGATCGCGCGACTCCAGTTCGTCTGGATCGACACGCGGCACCAGCGCCGGATTGAGTTTGTCCAGCTTCACCAGCGCCAGCACCTCGCCGCGCCGCAACAGAGTGAACCCGCGCGCCGCCAGGTGCATGTTCAGCAGATCTCGCGCTTCATCCAGCGTATAGCTCGTCTGCGTCGACAGATTCAGGTTATCCTCAGGCAGCTCCTGCCAGTCCAACGTCAGCTTCGAGCTTTGGGCCAACCACTGCAGGATCGCCGGCCATGGTTGACCTTGGAAGTTGAAGCGAATCTTCCCCTCGCTGGTCCGCTGAAGCTGCTCCTCGATCGGAACCTTGGTCGCTGCCACCGTACCCGGACGCTTGTCCCTCTCGCCGCGGTCGCGCGCCGGCTTTTCAGCCGACGACTTATCGGACGGCGATTTCTCGGTCGCCGGCTTCTCGTCGGTCTTCGCCGCGTCAGGCTTCCGTCTGCGATCCGATTCCTGCCCCAGCAACCCGGCTGGCGATATCGCGATCACCAAGGCGATCCCAATCGCGAATCGGACCAGTTTCATCGACGAACACGTTACAGACTGCTGGCACGGCATGAGTTACTCCTGGCGGGTGACATCAGTGTTGGCGGGGAGCCGCAGGCGAGTCGCGCTAGTAGAGTACTCGCCCGCGGCCCTAACCAATCGGCAGGCGCAACAACTTACCATGAATCGCCTTAAGGGAACATGAAGGCGTTTTGATGGGTTCAGACTCGCGACAACGCCACTGCAAACGGGGTTCCCACTCCCACTTTTGCTAGCGACTGTGATTCCCGCCTTCACCTGGCCATCCAGCAATCGGAAAGGAATCGGTCGAACGTTTATCCCCGCGGCAGCACCACGACAAACGTGGTTCCCGCGCCGACCTTGCTGGCGACCGTGATTTTACCCCCATGCGCCTCGACCACCCACTTGGTAATGGCCAGGCCCAGGCCACTGCCTCCTAGGGCGCGGGAGCGCGCTTTGTCGACGCGATAGAATCGCTCAAAGATGTGCGGCAACTCGTCCTCAGGAATGCCGATGCCGGTGTCGGCAACCTCCAGGAGCGCTTCGCCGTTTTGTCGACGCAAGCGCACCTCGACGCGCCCCCCTTCGCGGTTGTAGCGGATCGCGTTGCCGACCAGGTTCGCCACCAGTTCTGCAAAGCGTTCTCGATCGACCCATGCCGAAAACGGCTCGAGCCGCATTTCGAGCTGCACGCCGCGTTCCGCCGCCAAGGGAGTCAGCAGCCGGCAAGCGTCGTCTACCGCTGGGGCCAGATCCATTTCCTCCTTCACCAGCGCAAGCGCGCCCGTGTCGGCACGCGCTAAAACCAGCAATCCCTCCACGACCGATTTCATCCGGCGCGCCGAGCGGCGGATCGTTTCCAGGGCGTCGCGATACTCAGGCACACTCCGGACTCTCTTCAACGTCAAGTCGGCCTGCGCCAAGACAATCGACAGCGGTGTGCGCAGCTCGTGCGAGGCGTCGGCCGTGAATTGCGTCTGTTGATCAAACGCGCCCTGCAACCGGTCAAACGTGGAGTTAATCGTGGTAGCCAGCTCGCCGAGCTCGGTCTCCATTTCGGCAACGTCGATCCGCGCCGCCAGGTTCGACGCCGAGACGGTGGCCGCCGCTTCGCTGATCCGCTTGATGGGTGCCAGCGCGCGTCCCGTAAGAAACCAACCCGCGGCAAGCGTCAGAACCAACACGGCGCTGCCGACCACAAGGATAATGGCCAACAGCCGCGCCAGGCGGCGGCTCTCCTCATGCGTTCCCTGACCCACGAGCACGAGCGAACCGGCCGGACCTTGCAGCGCATGTTCGCGGCCATCACCGCGCTGCCAGGCTCCCGGGGCCGCAGGAACAGGAATCGCTAGCGCGGGATGCGACTGATCGACCAATTGGCCCGCGCGGTCCCAAATTGCGTAATAGGGGGCGCTCTCTCCATCTTGATCGAAGTATGCCACCTGCTCCGCGGCCAGCTCCACGTAGAACGATCGCTCCGACTCAGGCTGAATCGATCCGGCCAGCGCGGTGGCCTGCCGCGACAGCCGCCCATCGACTTCGTCGTACAAGGAGCGGCGAAAATCCAAATAGAGCAGGCTGCCAAACGCGGCGGTGACCGCCAACAGTGCGGCTGCGTACCAGATCAGCAGCTTTAAGCGCAATGAGCCGAAGGGCATGGTAAGAAAAGCCCGAATGACGAAGTCCGAATGACGAAACAAATCCGAATGACGAATGTCCAATGACCAATGACCAATGACCAAATAATGTCGCCCAGACTCGCGCACTCCCTTGGTCATTGGTCATTTGGCATTGGACATTTCTTCAATCGTTCGTGATTCGGACTTCGTCATTGTTTCGTCATTCGGACTTCGTCATTCGTCATTTACCGGATAATGTATCCTTGTCCGCGCCTCGTCTCAATCAACTCGCCCCCCAACTTGCGCCGCAGGTTCGATACGTACACATCCACGACGTTCGAAAGGGTATCGTCTTCTTCACCGTAGATGTGTTCGTAGATCATCGTTCGCGTCACCAGCCGGCCGCGATGAAGAGCTAATAGCTCCAACAGCGCATATTCCTTCGCGGACAGCTCGACCGGTTGACCATCTTTGGTCACGGTCCGGGCCGCGGTGTCGATCTCGACAGTCCCGAGAGTCACGATCGGCGATGGCGAACCGACGGATCGCCGGATCAGCGCACGGAGTCGCGCGATGAGCTCATCCAGATCGAATGGCTTGGTGAGGTAATCGTCGGCCCCCCGATTGAGCCCTTCCACACGGTCGGTCACGGCGTCGCGCGCGGTCAGGAGCAGCACCGGCGTCGTTTTCGTCTTGCGCAGTTCACTCAAGACGGCCCAGCCATCCAGACGCGGCAACATGATGTCCAATACGATCGCGTCATAATCTTCGCTCTCGCCCTTTGCCAGGCCCGTCTCGCCGTCCGCGGCCAGATCGACCGAGAAGCCGCTTTCGCGCAACGCCGTCCCGATGACTTGCAGCAGGTCCTCCTCGTCTTCCACCAAGAGAATTTTCATGTCGGGCGAGTCAACGCGTGGGCCTCGCCGGGCACCAGGCAACAGGTTCAGCCTGGTGCCTGGTCGCGGCCCACCCTACGGATCATCTCGACTGTGGACCGGGATCAATCATCATCCAACTCTTGAACACGCAGATCATCAAAGTAAACGATCGTGTCCCCTTTCGTCCACAGTCCGATCTTACCTGCCCGGGTGAAATGGCGGTCCCGCTCGTCAAACAGCATCTCGTCGTCCAGATAGACCTTCACCAGGCCGCGGCGATGCTCAATGCGGAGCGTGTGCCAGCGATTAATCTCGAGCTTCTTGCGATCCTCGCCGCCAAAACTAACGCGGTGTCCGTCCACGACGCGATACAACCGCACGTTCTTTTCAACCGGATCGAGCCGCGCCGCCAGGTAATTCTCTGAGTTCCGGTAGCGCCACACGATCCCCGCCGACTGCTCCACCGCGCCCGAAACCACCTTGATCTTACACGAGACGCGAACGTCCTTTTCATTGATGTCCTTCACAACGGCCAGCGCCAGCCGATGCCGATCGCGCTGGTTATCCAATTGCGCGAGCACCTGCCGACCCTCGTCGGCGACGATCTGCCACTTGCCGTCCGGACGGTCGTTCGTTGTGTCGAAGTAGAAACCAGCCGGCGGTTTGCCGACGGAATCGCCGTCGAAGGACCACGTCCGATCCAGCGGGCCGGATCCCAAGAGGGTGAGAGCGAGCAAATAAACCATGCTTATCGAGATGCCTTCCTTCGCGCGATCATGTTGAGCTGCCCAACAGCCATTGTGGCAGCCAAAACATTAAAGGAAGGTGAAGCGTGGCGGAGGGTTCATCGCTTCAGACAGCGTGACGCATTGGGATGTCATCCTCGATCCGCACTAAATAAGTCGGTTGGCGGCGTTCGTTAGTAGCCGCAGACTTCGACGAGCTTTGCTTGCGTTTTGGGCCCTGGCATTCCGTCGACCTTCAGACCGTAAGCCTTCTGAAACGTGCGAATGGCCCGATCGGTGCGACGCCCAAGAATCCCGTCGACCGGTCCCGCGCCAAACCCGGCGGCGTTGAGACGGTATTGAACGCCGGTGAGCCAGTCGGGTCGCGGGGGGGCGCGGCCGGTGATGCGTACGGGCGGCAAGCGCACGACCGGCTTGCCGGCGCGGCGGGTCTTGTAGGCGTTGAAGCTCTCTTTGACGACATCCGGCGGCGTCTGATCTTGTTTGGCCGGCGCCGGCGTCGCGGCAACCGTCACCGGCACAGCAATGTCGACGCCTTCGACTGTCTGGATCGCCGTGACGCCTTCGATGACAAGCAGGGCGCCTTTCATTACAGCGGTTGCGTTTTCCAGTAGACCGGTGAGTTTCATGCCTTCAACCACCGCCGCGCCTGCCTTGCTCGCGTCGGTCATGAGGCTGATGCCCTGAGCGTTGGGAGCGCCATAGCCCAAGTTGACGGCCAACTCGTCGAGGCTGTTGACGAAGCGGCCGCCATAGTCGGCAAACCGCACGCGGCCCAAGGCGTCGCGCACCGCGATGACGCTGTGCTCGATCACCTCATCGGTTACCGACTTGTATTTGATCGCAAAGATGACGACGCCGTTCTCGCGACGGGCAAGGTCGATCGCCTGCTGAAGATTTCGAACGGTGCCGGTGCTGACCAGTTTGATGCGCGCCCCTTGGCTGCTCATGAACGGGACAAGGTCGTCGATCCAGGCGGCCAGTTTGTACAGGCTGCCTTGCATTGCTACGCTGCGTAGCGGTCTGCCCAGTGCGGCAGCCGCTTCGCGCGCCGTAAGAAACAGGTTCTTGCCGCGGCCCCCCAAAATGGACATGGCGTTGTTGGCCGCAGTGAAAGTACACGGGCCGGTCACGCCGGAAGTCGTCACCGCGAAGCGAAGCCTGCCGGTATGGGCAAAGCGGGATAACATTCCGCCCGCCTTGCCAAGCGGGCCAAGGATGACCAGCAGCCGCAAGGCGTCCTTGCCATAACCCTGCCAGCCGCCTTCAGCCGCGCCTTGGCCCAGGCGCAGCACATCGACCATGCCGGCGCCAAGGTCCATCGATGTTGCGACCGCGGTGGCGATGCCGATCGCCCACCACTGCGGGTTCTCTTCGACCCATTGGCCGAGGATTTCTTCGCTCTTCTTTTTTTCGCCGTCCCACCAGTCGGCCCATTCAGATAAACTCAACTTGCAACTCCTGATCGGGTGGAACGACTAGAGCAGTGCGGCGAGACCCTGGCCGGGAAATTATTCAAACGTTCGTCGAAGCTGCCGTCAAGGGTCTTCAATATCGGCTTGCGGCGTCCTTACACTAAGCGTGCGCGGACTTACCGTTGTTTGCCTTCTCGCTCGGCTGGCGGTTCAGTCGACGTCTCGCGGCGTCCGCCCGCTGCAATTTTTTTTGCCATCTTGTTCGCCTCGGACTGGTCTATCCCGTCGTCTTTGTTTTCGTCGGCGATCTCAACGACGCGCCATAGCGAGCGGGGTAGTTCGTCGGCGGTTACTCGGCCGTCGCTATTGGCGTCGCGGTTCATGATTCGCTTGCCGAAGTCGACCGGTGCGCCGCCCCGGCCACCGCGACCGAAGCCGCCAGGCCCGCCGAAGCCGGGGCCGCCGCGACCTCGCTCCCGTCCCGCGAAACCGCCGAACTGCGGCGGCCAGCCAATCTCCTCAGCGTCGAGTTTGCCGTCCTTGTTTTTGTCGAGCGCTACGAGCGACTCGCTGGCTCGTTTCAGCTCGTCGGCCGAAATCTTGCCGTCCTTATCCTTATCGAGCGCCTCTCGCAGCGCCGCCCCAGGCGGCCCAAACCGAATGAACCTCGGGCCGTCGTCGCCTCGCCCGCCCTCGGCCGGTCGAGCAGGTGCCTGCTCCTGACCGAACAACGAGGTCGCGAGCAGAGTCAGAGCCACTGCCGCAAGTACGCGTGTAAACGACCGACGATTTGTGAAGTTCATGAGTAAAATCCTGGCGTTACGATTACTTCGCTCCGACATTCGGCGTGCCGGGCGTCGGCGGCAAGAGCTGCCACTTTCCGTGCCCGTCGGGAGATCGTCCAAACGCGATATCCGCTCTTTGTTCGCCAAACTCCAAGCTGTCGATCAGCGCATTGCCACGATCATCGCGGTCAAGCAATAACACCGTCTCGCCTGACTTGGCCAACTTGAAGTTAGCGTGCAAATTCGGCTTCGCCTTGCCTCCCTCATCGGCCCAGACGATCAAGTATTCGCCGGCCGCCAGTTTGGTCCCGTCGGGAAACTTCCACTTCCGCGGCTTCGACTTGTCGTCGCTCAAACGCAGTCCTGACAAATCCACCTCTTCTTTGCCGTTGTTCACCAGCTCAATCCAGTCGGCGAATCTGCCTTCGGGATCTTTGATCGTGCGATTGTTGGCGGCCATCACTTCATTGATTGCCACCGTCGGAAGGCTCGCGGGCGCCGGCGTTACCGGAGGTTGAGGCGCCACTTTGCCCAGCTCGGGATGCTTCAGCAGATACGCGCGACGCTCCTCAACCCACCGCTTCAGACCGGGCGGACCGCCAAACGGGCCACCGCCGGCCGCCCCGGCAACATCCGCGTCGAAAAAGTCGGCGAACGTCGCAAGATTGCGCGTGTCGCGCATCACGTCTTCGGCAATGAGCGCCCGATAGTCCTCAAAGATTGGCCCGAACTTTTCCCAATTCAGCCACTCGTCGACGATGGTGCGCACGTGCGCGAGATATCGGGCTCGCAGACGCTCGTTCGATAACAGCCTCCGAACCAGCGGCCGATTCTCGGCGTCGATTTGCGCGAGCGGATCCTGCGTGGCGCCGCGGGCTTCAGCAGGTCCGCCGCCCGGCCCGCGCACAATCACGTCCGGTCCCCCACGACGGGCGGGCGTCTCGTCCGGTCGTTGTTCACGTGCCTCTCCTGAGCGCTCCGGCCGATCCACCGCCGGGCCATCACCGCCACGACCATCCCCCGGACCTCCGCGGAAACCACGTCCGCCTCCCGGTCCGCCGCGACCACCGCCCCCCGGTCCGCCGCCGTGATAGCGGAAGGTCTCGTTGCTGTCCCGCGGCAGAATATGAAAACGCTTGTCCTTCGGGTCCTGGTAGAGTGTGTAATCGCTGCCGCGGCTGTAATAGCCGTCCTCGTCGATCAGCACGTTGTCGAGCGCCAAAAACCATAACGCCCCGTCGATATCCAACACCTTGCCGAGCTCCTCTTCGAGCCGGTCGTCGGGCGTCTCTTTCAGCTTCTTGCACAGCTCGATCAGATCGCGCCAGGCCTGCTCTTCGTTCTTGGCTTTGATTTCATATCGGCCGCGATAATCCTCGATGTTGTCGCCATGATAGACCAGCGCCGCCGCGCCGCTGAAGTCTGGCGGCACCTTCCACCGCGGTCCGTCCCCGTTACCGAACCATTTCTCGACAAAGTCCTTGTTGAACTGCTCCTCATTCACATAAATGCCCCAGCTCTCGCCGTTGATCACCACGCGCACCAGGTTCGCCTCGGGCGCCGGGACGTAGTGCCGCGCGATCTGGTTATACAGAACCGTCCGCAAGAACGACGGATCGGTGTGCGAGTTCAGCAGGTTGAGCGTCTCGTGCCCCAACAGGTTCTGCTTCTTGTCGACTAAATCCATCGTCACGTTCAGCGACCGCTTTTGCCCGCGCGGCACGCCGCCGTAGGACGAACTGCCGCGGAAGCGCACGCCGACGTTGTCGTAAGACTTTCCGTCCACGATCAATTTGGCCGGTACTTCAACGTCGGTGTTGTGAAAATCCTCCAGCTCTTCTTCCCAGTCCTTATTCTCAAACTCAAAGAACAGCGTTCTCAGCACGCGGCCGTCATACAGCGTCGCCTCGGGGTACTTCGCCACCTCATCCGGCGAGAGTCGCTGACCGGGTTGTCGAACGGCGTTATTCCCTTCGCCCCCACGCCCGCCGGGCCCACGCCCAAACATTCCCCCTGCCGGGCGGTTTTCCTTAGCAAACGCGCGTGCTTTCACGCGTTCTTCACCGCTCAGCGCGCCGTCCTTGTTGGCATCAAAACGTTCGAGCACCTTCTGCGGTTGGCGTCCAAAACCGCCGGGCCCGCCACGACCACCCGGGCCTCCACGCCCGCCACGCCCCCCGCGCCCGCCAAAGCCCGGAACGGCAAACGCCGGGCCGCTCTCCGCTTCGCTCAGTTGGCCATCCTTGTCCTTGTCGAAGCTCTTGAGAAGAGCGTCGCTCGCTTCATTGATTTCGTCGCCGCTCAGTTCGCCGTCGCGATTGACATCCAAGGCCTCAACAAGCGGCGGAGGAGGTGGCCGAAATCCCTCAGGTGGTTGCCCCGGTTGGCCTCCGCGTTGCGGTGCGGCATCCGGCGGTTGTGAATGCGTTGGCTCAGTCCAATCTAAGGCCGAACCAAACGCGATGATCGTCAACAATCCCAAAGCGGCGAGTCGCATTTGATGATCCTCTTCAAGTCCTTCGCTTACACATGAACCAATCCCAACATCTGGCATCCGTAAACATACTTCGAGCACCGGCCGACGCGCGCGCCTAGCGGATTCAGCAACGCTCGCAAGTCATGCTCGCGACCGACCGGCGTCTTCCCTTCCAGCACCACCAGCCCCTCATGACGCCGCCCAAACGACGTGGAAATGAACGGCTTCCCCCTCTGATCGAAATAACGGACATCGTAGTCCAGGGTCGCGCGCAGCCCGCGATCGTGCGACACAAAGTGCTCGCGCTGATATCGCACCAGCACTGTCGGCTCGCAGTACCTGGCCAGAATCGATTGACACCGCTCGGGCAGGGCGGACGAAAGGTTCGCAAGAATCGTTTGATAAGAAAGCGCGCCAATGGCCTCGCTCGCGCGCACTTGAAACCGATGTTTCCCGGTTACACGGTTCTCGCGCCATTTGATCTCGAAGAAAAACTCCTGCTCCGGTCGTGGCGAATCGTACCAACGAAGCCGCACCTTAATTCGCCGGCCGAGTCCGTCGAGGTTAGCCCGGCACGTGGAAAGCTGCGGATCGTCGAAGTACACGCTGTGGACCGTAGAGATCTCGTGGTTGTGTACCTGGCGTCGCGCGTTCCTCTCCAGCAAAACCCGGAGCTTCTGCACGTCCGCCTGCGGCAAGGTGAATTTCAACTCTTTTCGCCGCTTCAGGTCCGCGCGAGCACCGCCGAGGTCAATCACTTCAAACGTGGTGCTCAGCCGGCTTGTCGGTCGATAGGCGGCAATCATTGGGTATCTCGTGCCTTACAGCGGCGAATTCAAATTCACGTACGAGAATTCACACTCCGGCAGGCGCTGCCGCAACCGTGTAATTAGCTCGGTCGTGCGACGTGGGTCGGTCCGCCGCAGCATCAATCGAAGTTGGCTTCGTCCATCCTCCAGGTCAAAGCGTTGCAAGCGGCAGCCGCCCGCAATTTCCTCGACCGTGGTAAACACGCTGCTGTCGCCGTTGGCCAACCCAAAATCCGAGTCGCCCGTAATCGTCAGCAACAGATTGTGATCCTGGCCGCGGCGTCCTTGAAAATGCGTGAAAAGCGCCAACCCGCTGACGACGAGCATTAAAACACAGGCAAGAAGTGGTAATTCGGCGCCCAGCGCCAATCCCACGGCGACACATAGGAACAGGTAGACAAGTTCCTCCGGCTCCTTGATGGCCGAGCGGAACCGCACAATCGATAGCGCGCCGACCAGCCCGAGCGAAAGCGCCAACGACGATTTGACGGTGGCGATCACCGCCGTGGTGATAACTGCCAGCAGCGGGAAAACTCGCGAAATCCCATCCGAATCGGACGCCGAAATGCTAAACCGGCGAAAAAGAAAGCGCAGGTAGATGCCAAACGCTGCCGCGAGAATCAGGTACAGCCCCATTGCTAAGGACGAGGCCCCTTCTTGAATCGACAGCGAGTTCTGTAAACGGCTCCATGCTTCCTGCAGTTCCTGATGCATCGGTTGGTGATTCCCCTAGATTTGCGTTGCGGCAAAGCGCAGTCGGACGAGGCCCCTGGGCGCGTCGAACCGCGCGGCTCAATTAGATGAAAACCCGCTCTTACATTAAAGTTTCGTTAAGATCCTGCCAGCAACGTAAATCGCACCCCCGAACTCGACTGGGTTGCTCGGCGCTGCGCCGCAGTTAGACTGACATCGTCGAGGGCGGGCCAATCCCCGGACCGCCGCCGCTCTCATCCTGCATACTCGATATCAGCGTCGCCCGATGATTATGAAACGCCGGCCGGTAAACCATGAGTCCGTCGCGAAATCCTGGGATCAGCGCCAGCGACTCCAGGCGCAGTTCTTCCGCCGCACGATCGAAGCCCAACAGCTCCTGCAACCGTTCGATCGGATTCCCGGCGTCATCTATTTCGTGAAAGATGCCGAGAGCCGCCTGATGGCGATCAGCAGCCAGGCCATTGAGCCGTTGGGGTTTCGATCCGAGGAAGAGATCATCGGGCTTAAGCCGCACGAATTCATGGCCAAGGAGATTGCCGATCAATACGTCGCCGGAGATCAGCAGGTGCTCACTAGCGGCGAACCACTGCTAAACATCATCGAAATCGGCGTCACGCCGCAGGGCGGCTGGGACTGGATCTTCACCGACAAGTACCCGCTCCGCGACACTACCGGACAGATCGTCGGCCTGGTCGGCATTACGCAAAGTTTGGAAACCCGGCGGAGGATCCTGGCGCATCTGGGACTGGTGGGCAAGGCGGCAGACTACATCCGTCAGCACCTAGGCGAATCTTTGCCCCTGTCGGCGATCGCCGATCACGTGAGTCTTTCCGAGCGCCAGTTGCAGCGGCTCTTCAACCGCGTCTTTCGAATGACCATCCACCAGTTTATCATCCGTTCGCGAATCCACGCGGCAATTCAAACGCTCACACAGACCGACCGCGCGATCGCCGAGATCGCCGCCATGTACGGCTTTAGCGATCAAAGCGCCTTCACCAACCGGTTTCGCGAAGTCACTGGGATGTCGCCGCGCGTGTACCGAAACAAGTACGTCGAGCAACTGACACCGTGACGGCGATGCCGATTCAATCCGCCGACGTCGTCATCGTGGGATCCGGCGCCTGCGGCAGCCTCGTGGCCCACGAGCTGTCGCAGGCCGGCTTTTCCGTGGTCGTCCTCGAAGCCGGGAAACGGCTGGATCCGCTTGCCGATCTGGCCAATTCCGAGGCGAACGCCGGCCGTATCCTCTGGTCCGAGCCGCGTGTGCTAGCCGGCAAGGACGCAGTCGCGCCCAAAATGGGTGTCGGCGTCGGCGGCGGCACGCTTTCCTGGCTCGGGACGATGCCGCGGTTTCATCCCGCCGATTTCCGCACGTACTCCACCGAAGGCGTCGGCGCGGATTGGCCGCTCGGCTACGACGAGCTGCGGCCGTATTATCAAAAAGTGGAGCGAGAGTTCGGCGTCGCCGGCGACTGCGGTCCCTTTGCGCCCGAGCCCTATGAGCTGCCGCTGCCTCCGCATCGGATGAACTGGCACGCGCAGGTTCTCGCTAAAGGCGCGCGCCAACTGGGCGCCCATCCCTTTGCCCCGCCGATCGCCATCAACTCTAGCGAGTACGGCGGCCGACCAGCGTGCATCTACTGCGGCTGGTGCGGCTCGGGATGTCCGACTGGCGCCAAGGCGACGGCTTACGGCACGTATCTGGCATGGGCGGAAGGCAACGGCGCGCGCTTAATCTCCGAAGCATTCGCACACCGTCTCGACTACGATTCGCAGACCGGCCGCATCCGCCGTGTCGCGTATCTCGATGCGGAACGACGCGAGCATTCCATCGAGGCCAGGCTCGTAATCCTCGCCGCGCACGCCATCGAAACGCCACGTCTGCTGTTGCTCTCGGCCAACCCGACATTCCCCCAAGGCCTGGCCAACTCCAGCGGCCTGGTCGGCCGCCACCTGATGAGCCATCCCACCTGGCAGGTGTTTGGCACATTCGCCGAGCCGATTCATGCTTACCGGGGCATGCAGATGGGCCACGTGATGGTCCAGGACTATTACAAGCCTGACGCACGCAACGACTACGCGCGAGGATTCATCCTGGTCTCCTACATGACCACACCGATCACTTACGCCAACTTAAGCGGGTCCTTCTACGGGGCGGAATACAAGCGATTTCTGCTCGATTACCCTTACACCGCGGCGTGGTGGGCCCACGCCGAAGGACTTCCCGATGAAGGCAACACAGTCACGCTCGATGCGGAGCAGAAGGACGCTCGCGGCTTGCCGGTCGCGCGCTTGACTTACACCTGGTGCGACAACGACATTAAGCTGGCGGCGGCGGCCCGCGACAAGGCGGCCGAGATGATGCAGGCGTCCGGCGCGCGGCAAGTCCGCATCGGCCTCAACTACGGAGCGCACGCAATGGGCACTTGCCGGATGGGCGCCGATCCGCGGTCATCGGTCGTCAATGAATACTGCCAATCACACGACGTCAAAAACCTGTTCGTCTGCGACACCAGCGTGTTCGTAACCAGCGCCGGCGTGAACCCCACGCTGACCGCCATGGCCATCGCCAGCCGGGCGGCGGAGCATATGATTGCGTCGGCAAAGTTGGAGTTCAAGCTTTAGCTTGCTCGTTGGAGTTCAAGCTTTAGCTTGCTTCGAAGCAAGCTAAAGCTTGAACTCCAGCAGTTTAGCCGCCGACGGCACGTCGGCGAGACGCCGTGTAAACTAAGAACCGCTAACAAATAGTAACCCGACGCGTAAGCGAGGCCGAAATCTGCCGGTTCCTCGCTCACGCTTCGGGTTACCAGGCGCGGCTCTTGTTAGCGGTTCACGTCTTCCTACGAGGTCTAAATCATGCGACGCCCGAAAACCAGCTACCTGCGATTCGGGTTCTTCGCGGCGTTCTTCCTTGCCAGCCAGGTGCTGTACGCCCAGGAAGGAATCCTTACCAGTCCCAATCAAAAGGTTCGCTTCAGCATCTCTGCTTTCAACGGGGGTCTGCAGTTTGCAATCATTGCCGACGACGGAACAGTCGTCGAACGCTCGCCATTGATAATCACAGTGGATGGCCAAGACATTACCGCTGGCGTCCAATTCGGCAACGTAAAGCAATCCGAAACCAAAGAGCAATATCCCTGGCACGGCGTCCACAGCACCGCCATGAACCACTCCCAGAACTACACAGTCGCCCTTCGCAACGCGACGACCAAAACCGACTTCACGATCGAGGTCCGCGCCTTCGACGATGGCGTCGCCTTCCGTTATCTCGTACCCGCCAGCGACAAGCCGCGCGTCCCCGACGAGGCCACGACGTTTACTCTGCCAGCCGGCAGCACCGTCTGGCATCACGACCTCGAAGGCCACTACGAAGCGGTCCACAAACGTAGCAACGCAGAGGACATCGAGGCAGGGGAGTGGATCGCCCCGCCAGTGACGTTCAAGCTGCCGCGCGACGCCGGCTACGCCTCAATTACCGAGGCGGCGCTCGTCAACTACAGCGGCATGGCGTTTCAGGCCGATGGCCGCCGCGGGCTCAAGACCGTGCTCGGTCACGCGCAGCATGTGTCCTATCCGTTCCGCCTGCGCTACAAAGACGATATCGAGCGGCTCGCAAAACCCGCCGCGATTGACGGCGCGATTGTATCGCCGTGGCGCGTCGTCATCATTGGCCGCGATCTCAACACGCTCGTCAACTCCGACATCGTCCATAACCTCTGTCCGCCGCCCGATCCCAAGCTGTTCCCAGATGGAATCAAGACCGACTGGATCAAACCCGGCCGCGCGGTGTGGCGCTATCTGGACGGCGGCCGCAACACGCTCGAGGACATGAAGGAGTTCAGCCGGATGGCGGGCGAGCTGGGATTCGAGTACCACGTTATCGAAGGCTTCTGGCGGCGCTGGAGCGACGAGCAGATCAAGGAGCTCGTGGATTATTCTCGCGAGCGCGGAGTCGGCCTCTGGTTCTGGCGCCACTCGAACGCGCTACGCACCGACGAAGCGCGCGAGGAGTTCTTCAAGCGTCTGCACGATCTCGGCGTCGTCGGCGCTAAAATTGACTTCTTTGACCACGAGCACCGCGAGGTCGTCGATCACTACACGAAGTTGCTCGAAACCGCCGCGAAGCATCACATCCTGGTCAACTTCCACGGCAGCAACAAGCCGACCGGCGAGCCCCGCACCTGGCCCAACGAGCTGGTCCGCGAAGGCGTGCGCGGGATGGAGTCGAGCCGCCTCCGCGACCGGGCGCGGCACGATGCGACGCTGCCGTTCACACGGTTTCTGGCGGGACACGCCGATTACACGCCGGTTCATTTCGGCGCACGGCGCGCCGACTCGACGTGGGCCCATCAGATAGCCACGGCCGTCGTCTTCAATGCACCGTTGCAAACTTACGGCGCTCATCCCAAGTCAATTCTGGAAAACCCCGCGGCGCCCATGCTCAAATCGATCCCCTCGGTCTGGGACGAGACGATCGTGCTCGATGTTTCCGAGATCGGCGAGCTTGCGGCGTTCGCCCGCCGCAGCGGAAAAACCTGGTTTGTCGGCGTCGTCAACGGGCCGGCGACCGGCATCGTGGAGCTGCCGCTTTCGTTTTTGGGCGCAGGCGTGTATCAGACTTCGCTGGTCCTTGATCGCCACGGCGACTCCGCCGCCCTAGACATCAAAGAAACGAAGTCACAACGCCGCGACGTGCTCAAACTGGAACTCAACTCCGGCGGTGGCGCCGTAGCTCGCTTCATACCCGGCAATCAGGATCCTTAAGACGACGAATACTTAAGCCCCGTAGGGGCGACATTCTCTAGCCGGGGGCGCCAGCCCCCGGTAACAATCGATTCGAACACGCAAGCCCCGTAGGGGCGACATTGTTGAAACATTGACAGCTCTTCCAATCTTGGGGGTATCTCGATGAAGTCGGAGATCAATACCGCCGTCGACCAGGCCACGCTTACAGCGCTGGCGGGCGGCATCATACCCGCCGACGATATCGACGCGGGCGCGAAAGCCGTCAACGCAGGACCCCGTTTGGCCGCCAAGGTCGCATCTGAACCGACTGCCGACCTCTATCGCCGTGGGCTTGCCCTCGCCGCCGTGCTAGCGCGCGAGAATTACGGCGTTCCGGTGAGCGAATTGAACAACCCGCAGCTTTTCGACTTGCTCGCGGCCATCCGCGAGACGAGCCCGGCATTCTTTAAGCAACTTCGCGCAGATGTTTCCGCCCTATATCTCAGCGACCCCCAAGTTTGGCAACGCATCGGCTTCCCCGGCCCCTCCGCCGACAAAGGAGGCTATCCCGACTTCGACCAACCGCCTGCGGACCGCTAAGTCAACCGTATCTTACGCCGACACCGCTGGCGAACACCGTGCAACATTGCAAAATGCAAATTTTAAATTTGCAATTTGCAATCCGCCCCGCTATTGCGACGAATCTGCGCCCGACGCGGCAGCCGCCGCCTCCGGCCCAAACAACGTCCGATAGCTATCATCTTTTGGATCATCCGGCCGCGGATAATCGCGCCACAGCCAGCGGAGCATATCAGGCATGATCGCCCCGCCGTGTTTGTTCGAATGCGTGCCGATTCCCCAGACATAGTTGACGTCATACTTCTTCTCCGTCAGCGCCTCGACCATCTTGCGGTTTTGCGCGTACCAGTCCCACTTGGGATCGTACTGGCCCCCGCGGCGGCGGCCGCGATTGTCGTTCGCGCCGTCTTGCAAGAAGATG
>JBBDYH010000106.1:13583-20350 GCA_040901795.1 Pirellulales bacterium | reverse complement strand
TACAACTGGCACTGGTTCTGGCACTGGGGCAACGGCGAGTTGGGCAACAACGGCGTACACGGGATCGATGTCTGCCGCTGGGGGTTGGGAGTCGATTATCCCAAGCGCGTAACCTCGGCCGGCAACAAGTATCGTTGGGTCGACGACCAGGAGACACCCGACACGCACGTCGTGACGTTCGATTTCGACGGTTGCTCGCTCGTCTGGGAGGGGCGAAGCTGGAGTCCGCGCGGATTTGAGAACGACACGTTTGGCATGAGCTTCTATGGCGAGCGGGGTTCGCTGGTGATCAGCGGCAACGGGTACAAGATTTACGATCTGGAGAATCGGCAAACCGCCTCGGAGAGCGGCGTCGGCGGCGACGGCGTCCATTTAGCAGATTATCTGGATTGCATCCGCAGCGGCAAACGGCCGAACGCGGAAATCGCAGAGGGCTACAAGTCGGCGCTGCTTTGTCACCTGGGCAACATTGCGCATCGTGTTGGGCGAGTTTTGGAAGTCGATCCGACGAACGGGCACATCAAGCAGGACAGCGAGGCTGAGCAGCATTGGCGGCGCGAGTATCGGCAGGGGTGGGAGCCGAAAGTGTAGGGGGGGACAAGCTCGCGAAGCGTGCGCCGGCCCACCATGGTGGAACAAGCGCGAAATGGATTGGTGGGCCGGCGGCCGCAGCGGCCTTGTCCCACCCTACGTGGGAGTACGGCAACGATGCAGTTCAAGGTCTGGGCGCCTTTCGCAAAGACAGTCGAACTTCAAATCTCTGCTGCGCGCGTGCCGATGGAGCGGCAAAACAATGACTGGTGGCTGATCGAAGTGGCCGATGCGGGGCCGGGCACGGACTACTGGTTTCGCGTAGACGGCAGCGAGCCGCTTCCCGATCCGCGCTCGGGCTGGCAGCCGGAAGGGCCGCTGGGCTCCTCGCGGATTGTCGATCAAGCGGCTTTTCGTTGGACCGACGAGCAATGGCAGGCGCGGCCCCTCTCGTCGGCCGTGATCTACGAGATCCACATCGGCACGTTTACGCGCGAAGGCACTTTCGAGGCTGCAATCGAGAAACTTCCGCATCTGGTCGATCTGGGCATTACGTACGTCGAGATTATGCCGGTGGCGGAGTTCAAAGGCGCCCGCGGCTGGGGATATGACGGCGTCGATCTCTACGCGCCGCACCACGTCTACGGCGGTCCCGCGGGGCTCAAGCGGCTGGTCAACGCCTGTCATGAGCACGGGTTGGGCGTGATCCTCGACGTCGTCTACAACCATCTCGGCCCCAGCGGCAATTTCCTGCCGCGGTTCGGGCCGTACTTCAGCGCGCGTCACACGACACCGTGGGGGCCGAGCCTGAACTTCGATGGCCCGTACAGCGACGAAGTGCGGCGGTACTTTTGCGATAACGCGCTGATGTGGCTGCGCGACTACCACTTCGACGGCCTGCGGCTGGACGCGATTCACGCCATCGTCGATACGTCGGCGATGACCTTCCTCGAGCAGCTCGCCACCGAGGTCGATGAACTGAAGGCCCATCTGGGACGGCATCTGGTGGTGATTGCGGAAAGCGACTTGAATGACCCGCGCGTGGTGCGTCCGTGGCAGATGGGGGGCTATGACATGGACGCACAGTGGAGCGACGACATTCATCATTCGGTCCACTCCGTGCTCACCGGGGAGCGAGAAGGGTACTACTCGGACTTCGGTCTGATCGCCGATTTGGCGGTGGCCATGCGGCGTCCCTACGTTTACGCAGGGCGGCACTCAACGTTTCGGCAGCGGCGACACGGCCGGCCGCCCACCGGATTGCGGGGGAGCAGTTTTGTTGCATTTCTGCAAAACCACGACCAGCTTGGCAATCGCGCCCGCGGCGATCGCATCTGTCACCTGGTCAGCCCCGACCGCGCCAAGATCGGTGCGGCGCTGGTGCTGCTCTCGCCGTTTGTGCCGCTGCTCTTTCAAGGCGAAGAATGGAGCGTGTCGAGCCCCTTCCAATATTTCGTCGATTTCGCGGACGAGCCGGACCTTGCGCGGGCGGTGCGCGAGGGACGTCGCGAGGAGTTCGCGTTGTTCGGCTGGAATCCGGACGACGTGCCCGATCCCAACGCGATCGAGACGTTTCAGCGATCGAAGCTCAACTGGTCGGAAGCGAGTGTCGATGAACACGCGGGAATGTTGCGCTGGTATCAGGACCTGATCCGCCTGCGTAGCAAATACAATGGCTTGACCGATGGCCGCTTGGAGGTTGTGAATACCTACTTCGATGAGGACGAACAGTGGCTGGTCATTGAGCGGGGGCCGATCACCATTGCGTGCAATTTCGCCGCCGATCGCCGGGGGATGCGCGTCGAGTGTGTGCCACTGGGCAGGTTGGTGTTGGCTTCAAAGAACGGGGTGTCGGTCGACGGCAATCTGCTGTCGTTGCCAGCCGACAGCGTGGCGGTGTTTGCGCCGGACGAAGGCTAGACTAGCAACGGAAAAACGCATGAACGCCAACCGCCTGCTCGAACGCTTTCTGCGCTATGTTCAGGTGGATACGACCGCGCGCGAGGGCGCCGACAAGTATCCTTCGTCGCCTGGCCAGATCGATCTGGGCGGCATGCTGGCTCAGGAGCTGCGGCTGATGGGGGCGGGCGAAGTCGAGCATGACGAGAACGGGATAGTCACCGCGACGCTGCCGCCAACTGCCCAGAGCGCCGTTCAGACGATCGCCTTCAACGCGCATCTCGATACGTCGCCCGAGACCACCGGCGCCAACGTTCGCCCGCAAGTGATTCGCAACTATCAAGGCGGCGACATCCGTTTGCCGGGCGACACGTCGAAGGTAATCACTGTCTCGGACAATCCCGCGCTCAAGCAACTGCTCGGCAAGACGATCATCACCACCGACGGGACGACGCTCTTGGGGGCCGACGACAAGGCGGGCGTGGCCGTAATCATGGAGGCCGCTGCCTTCCTGCTCGAACACGGCGAGCTGCCGCGCGGCCGCGTTCGGATTTGCTTCACGTGTGATGAGGAGATCGGTCACGGCGTCGATCACGTCGATCTGGCGAAGCTGGGCGCAAAAGTCTGCTACACGCTCGACGGCACGGGCACAGGTGAGATCGACACTGAGACCTTCTCGGCCGACCTTGCCAAAATCAAGATTCACGGCGTCAACATCCACCCTTCCATCGCCAAGGGCAAGATGGTCAACGCGGTGCGCGCGGCGGCGGACCTTGTCGCCCGGCTGCCGCGCGCGACCTGCTCGCCGGAGACCACCGAAGGGCGCGAAGGTTTTCTGCACCCGTATGGGATCGAAGGGGGTGTGGCGGAAGTGTCGCTCCGCGTCCTGCTCCGCGATTTTGACACTTCGCAGCTCTTAGCGCTCGAAGAACGGCTGCGCGCCGCGGGCCGCGCGACCGAGCAGGCGTTCGCGGGCGCACGAGTCGAGATCGAGATCATTCGCCAATATCGAAACATGGCCGAGGGCCTGGCACGCGAGCCGCGCGCGGTTGGGTATGCCGAGCGGGCATTTGCGAATCTTGGCCGGCCTTCCAAGCTCACCAGCGTACGCGGCGGGACTGACGGCTCGCGATTTACCGAACTGGGTTTGCCGACGCCAAACCTCTCCACCGGCGAGCACAATCCCCACTCGCCGCTGGAATGGACCTGTCTGGAGGAGATGGTCGCGGCGGCGGAGCTGATCGTAGAGCTGGCGCAGGTGTGGGGGCGAGGCGGGAGTTAAACGTGCAGAGGATTGCCTGCATTAGCTTCGCGTTACGGCGCAGCAGCCATTGCCTGCGATTGAGGCAGGCATTCGAGGCAACCGAGTTCGTTGCGGCAACATTTGAAATTCACTTGTCATGCTTAAATCGATGCGGCGCAAACGTTTGCTGATGAACGACGTGGCTGAATGAGGAGCCAGCGAGTGGGGTGGCACGGCGAAAGCTAATAGTGCGTGCTTTCGCCAAAGCATCCTTGCCACAGTCGTTCACGCCATGCATCCAGGTACACGTCGCGGTCTACTTTCTCTAGTTTGTTTTTTGTTCGCCGCGACAGCGGAATCGGCCGAGTTGCAACGCGCGCGGAAGTCCGACGCTTGTGCGTGCGCGACGGAGTGCCGGTCAACCGCACATTCCTCTGCGGCTCAAGAATACTGGCAGCTCTATCACTCGGCCAACTTCACCGTATGCTGTCCGCGCTCGTTCGACGGAGATGCGGCAGTCCGGATATGCGAAACGCTGCGGCGATCGCTGGGCGAAAAGTGGCTCGGCAATCCGGTCGCTGATTGGTCAAGCCGCTGTTATGTTGTATTGCACCCGACCGCCACGACCTACGTGCAGGCGGCAGGCCGCGGTTCGGAAGCGACTGCCGGTTGCTCCACGGTGAAGGAATTGGATGGCCTTGTGCTAAGCCGGCGCATCGACCTGCGGCTCGATCGGCCGGATCCGCTGAGCCGTACGCTGCCTCATGAGCTGACTCATGTTCTCTTGGCCGATGTGATGGTCGGCCATAAGTTGCCGCGCTGGGCCGACGAAGGGATGGCGATGCTTGCCGACCCTCAGGACAAGCGCGAGGGTCACCGCCGTGACTTTATCGCGGCTCTCAACAGGGGAGCGGCGCTCCGGCTCCCCGCGATGCTGACGATGGACCAGTATCCCGAGCCGCAACAAACCGCCGCCTTCTATGGGCAAAGCCTTTCCCTGGTTGAATTCCTAATCCAGCGAAAGGGGTCGTTGACTCTTCAGCAGTTCCTGGCGAGAGCCGCGAAAGATGGCTATCAAAAAGCGCTTGATGAGACCTACGGCATTCGAGATGCCCATGAGTTGGAGCGGCTTTGGCTGGCCAACGTCGATCGAGTTGGGCCGCGTAGAGAGTCTCTAAACTAGCGGGCGTGCCACCGGCACAGCAAAAGCGTAACTGTCGGCACAACGATCATCTGCAGCACCGGCGTCAGTCCGACGCGGACCACCGGGACAATCGGCATCAGCCCGTATTCCCACCGGTGAACGACGTAAATCGCCCAAAGTTCAAAGGCGACGACGAGCAGAACCCCGACTAGGGGAGGCAGTGTCCATGTCGCCGGATGTTGGTAGTTCGTTCGATATGCCGCCCACCATGTGTCCCGGTGAACCACGGCGAGGACGAAATAGAGAGTCACGGAAAACGCCATATCTCCCGTGGCTGTTGCGAACAAACACGCCCAAAGATGCTGTCGCACGTTATCCGTAAAGCCGGCGTACAGCGGAGCTTGCGCATTTTCCCAAAGCAGATGGAGCACGAAGCTGTAGCCGAAGAAGCAGCATACCGAGCGGAACTTCGGCGGCAATGCCGTCGTTAAAGTATGCATCTTCGTAACCCGCGGGCTGCGAGGATCGTCTAAGGATTCGATAGGGCGGCGCAATGCACAAGTCGAGACAAGCTCGAATCTTTCGTAGGAATGCGGCCGATAACTGCCGCTAGAGCTCCTTTTTGTGCCTTGACTGGCCGAACCATCAGCCGAGAATTCTCGTAAGTACGCTGGGGCATACTCTAGCTGCTTTGTCCATGCTACCGGTTTCCGACTGCCTCCGATCGGCTTTGCTGTGGGCGATGATACCGCTCACGCTGTTCGCGAGTCGGCCCGCCACAGGCTGCACCTGCGCCAGTGGAGAGTACAAGCTCTTTTGCGTGGCGCATTTGCCGCATCGCCTCGGAGCACACGATTCTAGCGGGAACGGTGTGCCGTGCCAGAAGGCTTGCTGCCAGCAGCATCGTAGTGCTACTTATTCCGCGGATTGCTGCCAAACCGGTCACTGCCCGCTCTGCGACGGCAACGGCAAGTCCGGCAGCAACAGTTGCTGCAATCCCGACAAGGTGACAGCGGTTACCGCGGCGTCCCCGCTGACGTTCTCGGTCGACCACAATTATCACTTGCTCTTTGATTCGCCGGCCGTCGAAGTGGGCAGTGTCGTTGCCGACTTGGCGGCCGCTCACTTTGTGCCATACGACACAGGACCGCCGGGCGGCGATCTTGTAATCTGGCTCCGGCGACTTCTCGTTTGATTCTTTGACCGCGGCAATTCTCTAGCCGCAGTATCTCGGCAGTCCGCGTGCGCTGCGTTTTTCGCACGCCGGATTGCGTCCATTGCCCTCGCCTTGGCTCAGCCAACCGAGGGCTAACAAACCTGGTCGTTTCACGACACGCTTCGTGGGAACGGCACCTTTTGATTTTGAGTTCCTTGCCGCGCCCATGTGGGCCGGCTTATGTCCACTGCTCCTTTTAGGCGGAGGTGATTTATGTTTCGCGTAATGAAGTTGATGCTGGCAATTGCAGTCGTTGTTGCTTTGACGGCGGGGACGGTGATGGCGCAGGGTTTTCGGGACGCCGGAGCTAAGGCTGCCGGCAGATTTGGGACTGGGTTCCATTCGGGCGGAATGCAGTCAGTGCGGGCCTATCGCAGCGCGCCAACCTATTCAGTTGCGCCGGCGCCGCAGGTCGTGCAATCGATGCCCGCGCCGATGGCGGCTCCACCGGTGCCTCAGATCGCTCAGGCGCCGACCGACCGACGCAGCTTCTCGGCCGAACCGTCTCAAGCCCAAGCGGCCCCGCTGGCGCCGCCGGCTCCTAGGGCTGCACCGGCTCCGCAGGTGATCCGTAGCTACAGCTACGAACCATCTGCGCCGGTCTACAGGGCTCCGACGACGACCCGCGGCGGCGCGCCGTCGTTCTTGCTGCCCCGGACGGATCCGCGGAAACACGGCGGCTAGTCAAACTGGTTGCGCACTTTGGCCCGCTCGGCAATTTTTGCCGAGCGGGC
>JBBDYH010000106.1:0-13573 GCA_040901795.1 Pirellulales bacterium | reverse complement strand
CCCGCGGGGCCTGGCTTTTTCCGTCAGCACAATCTTCCTTCGATAAATGGAGCTTTGGTAATGCGATTTTTCTTCGAACTGTTGGTTATCAGCGTCAGCGCTGCCGCCGTATCGATGGGGGCTGACCCGGCCGACAACAAGGGCAGCTCAACGACGAAGGCGACTTACCTCGTCACCGGCCTGCACTGTCCACCTTGTACAAAGACCGTCGAGTTGTCGTTGGCGCGTATTCAAGGAGTTCGCTCGGTCAAAGTCGATTGGAAGACCAAGAGTGCCCAAGTCGAGTTCGATGAAATGGTCCTTCCGGCACAGACGCTGGCACAGCGCATTGCATCCACGTCACACATGATGGGGGGCAGCATGCGGTATGGTGGCTGGCTTGCACTCAAGGTGCCGGCGGCGAATGACCAGGCGATCGCGAACGAGGCCAAGGCGACGCTCGGCAAGCTGGCAGGCGTCAAGCAAGTGGTCGTTTATCCGCAACACCGTTTGATTGGCGTGCAGTTTGACGCCAAAGGCAAGCTCAAGAGCGAAGAGTTGATCAGCGCCCTGCAGAGCGCGCGGATTGAGGCGAGCAATCCCTGAAGCGTTAACTAAAAACAGGAACGACCATACGGCGGCCGCCCCGAACTGGCGCGTTAGCGAGTTCCATTTGTTTGTGAACTGCCGGCAGCACCCGAATAGGCGGGGTTGGGCTCCATCATTCGCGCATTGACGCTCTGTCGCCACGCGCGCAGCATCGATTTCATCGCAGCCACTCGTTCCGGTTCGGCGTCGGCAAGGTTGTGTTGCTCGCCCGGGTCGCGGCGAAGATTGAAGAGTTGAACCGTCCCATTCTCGAAGTATTCGAGCAGCTTCCAATCACCGCGTCGAATGGCGCCGCCCGGACTCTGCATTCCATGATTACTGTAATGGGGGAAGTGCCAGTAAATCGCTTCCCGCGCAAGCTGCTGCGCGCCACCGAGCAGAGGAGCGAAGCTGACTCCATCGAATTTGAGCTGTTGTGCGGAAACGCCTGCCATTTCGAGAATTGAGGGGAAAAAATCGGTACTGATCACGGGGACGTCACAGACACCGGCGCGCCCCTTTCCGGGCCATTCCACCAGCAGCGGCACACGGATCCCGCCTTCGTACAACCAACCCTTTCCGCCTCGCAGCGGCAGATTTGACGTGGAATAGGCCGCGTGGAGCTTTGCCGGCGGGATGACTCGTTTGGGGTTGCCGAAGTTGGCCGCCGACATGCCGCCATTGTCCGAGGTAAAGATGACGATCGTTTGCCGCTCCAAGCCAAGCTGCTTGAGTCGCAGGAGAATTCGCCCCAAGCTCTCGTCGATGCTTTCGACCATGGCGGCGAACTGAACGTTGTCCTGAACTTGTTTCACTTTGACCATCCGATTAGGCAGCGGTCGAAAGTCACGGTAACTTTCCTTGTCGAGCAACGCACTGAGCGCGGCTGGCGAAGGATTGTCTCCGGCATCGGGATTGTGCTCCAGCAGAAACTGCCGCGCGGCAGTGACGCGTTTTTGTTGCAGTTTGGCTTCGTACTTCTTAGCCAGGTCTGCACGGCCCTCGATTGGATCGTGAACAGCAAAGTGTGACAGATATAAGAAGAACGGCTGATTCTGGTTCTCGTCGATGAAACGCACCGCCTCGTCCGTCAGCCGGTCGGTCAGGTAGTCGCCGGGGGTATCCGCCAGCCCCTCCATCTGGAAGGGAGCATGATAGCCGGCCTTGGGCCAACCCTTATTCCAGCGGGGAATCTGCACGTCGAACCCTTGTGCCCGCGGGCCAAATGGTTCTTCGCCCAGATGCCACTTGCCGATGTGCGCCGTCCGATAGCCGTGTTTTTTGAGAACTTCGCCGAGAGTTTCTTCTTCCAGCGGTAGGTGCTGGTGAATGGGTGCATTCTTCAGCATCTGAAAAGCAAAATCCCGGCGGCCGGGAAGCCAATCCGTCAGGTGCAGCCGAGCGGGATACTTTCCCGTCATGATGCTGGCGCGCGTTGGCGAGCAGACATGACACGCAGCATAGGCCTGGGTAAACCGCATACTCTCCCGTGCAAACTGATCGATCCGCGGTGTCTCATAGAACGCGCTGCCATAGCACCCCAGGTCGCGCCAGCCCAAATCGTCGACTAGAAAGAAAACGACGTTTGGACGGCGAGGTGCGCTCTCTGCCGCCGACAACCGGCTGCCTGCGACCACGGTAACCAGGAATACGACAATCCGCGCTAGACGCATATTCTGCACCTAAAATCGTGCAATGTTCCATGCAGAGTTCTGGGTCGCCGGCAGTGCCGCTCGTGCTCGGTGAGTTTCGCGCGACCACGTAGAACCGCTAACACAACCGGCACACAGTAACCCGAAGCGTGAGCGAGGAACCGGCAGATTCGGCCTCGCTTACGCGTCGGGTTACTATTGTTAGCGGTTCTTAGTTCGCTCTAATCGTGGCTCCACGCCGGTGCGTGGTCAAGCGCCCTGTACCAAAGGAGGAAACCATGCAAGTCGTCAGCAAGATCGCACCCTGTTTGTGGTTCGATGGCCAGGCGGAGCCGGCCGCGGCGTTTTACACGTCGATCTTCAAAGACTCGAAGATCGTCAGAACCAGCCATTACACCGACGAGGGTCACGAGGTTCATGGCCAGCCGGCGGGATCGGTGATGACGGTCGCTTTCGAGATCGCCGGTCAATCGTTCACGGCGCTGAATGGAGGTCCTTATTTCAAGTTCAACGAGGCGATCTCGTTCCAGGTGCATTGCGATACTCAGGAAGAGCTCGACTATTTCTGGACCAGGCTGTCCCAGGGGGGCGAAGAAGTCCAGTGCGGTTGGCTTAAAGATCGATTTGGCATATCCTGGCAAATCGTCCCAACTATCCTGTCCGACCTCTTCACAGACGCCAATCCTGAGAAATCTGGTCGGGCGATGCAGGCGATGCTGCGCATGAAGAAGCTCGACATCGCTGAGCTAAAGCGGGCCCACGCTGGTTAGGGTCACGCGCCGCGGCGCGGATCCGTCCGGCTGATGATGTCGCTGATGCCGGTTTGGTTGAAGCCTTTGTACCCATCGTCGCGCTGGAGCACTTCCAGATGCGAGCCGAGTGCGCCGTCGCGGCGGAACTTGTCGGCTTGCTCGGCAGTGATCTTGCCGGCTGACAGGAGTCGGTCGATGCGGGTGGGCTCGACGGGCCACATCTCGCCCGCGGTGAACGCCTGCCGCAAGAACGGCAAGTCCGTAAACGGCTTCATCGATTCGATGCCCGCTTGCTGGAGCTGCTCGCGCGCCGCTTCGAAACTGAATTGCGCCTCGAGATGGTGCATTCCGGCTTCCAGGAACGCCTCTCCGTGCAAGGCGCACCAGAGGCCGACGGTGCCGAGTTGATCGCGCTCGGCAAGTGGCTGGTGGGCGAAATCTTGCGCAACCTCGTCGGGCGAGAGGTCGACGTCGGCGAACACGCATAGTCCACAGCGGTGCTGCTCGAGCACCTGCGCCCCCCAGCCCGCCTCGCGGCCGGCGTAGAACCGCTCGCGGCACTCAAAGCCCATCAGCTCCAACGTCGCGATCAAGTCGCCAAAGCATTGTCGGCTGGAACGGTACGTGTGATGATCGTGATTGGCCCAGCCCAAACCCAACCGCTGCTGACGCGCGTATTGAGCCTGCGCCGCGCGATTGCGGCCCTGCCAGTACGCCCGCTCGGCGGCAGAAAAACGATCCGTCGCCCAATGGAGGCCAATATCGTCCTGAGCTTCCCGTATAAGCTGCCGAGCATGCGCGAATCCGTCAGCCGGTTCGTTGAACTTGCGCTTGCGAGTCGTAAATCGCTGAAAGTATTCTTGAGCGGCTGTGATCTGTTGGGCGGTCACTGTGGGCGGAGCGAAATCGTCGAAGCCGTGCCGCTCGACGATCCAAAACCCGACATCGTTGGATGCCTCGACCAGGGCAGAGCGCAACGGCCCTTTCAGTATGCCGAGCGTGGCCACCTTGCCAGTCAGACCGTGCGCTTGCAAAAAGAAATCGACATCCTCGACTTTGATGGCTACGCCGGCAACCAGATTGCCGTGCATTGGCGATTCGGCCGTCACGAGTGGCGGAAACATTCCACCCGCGTGCCGCCAGACGGTCGCCTCGCGATCACGATCAATCGCGTATCCGGCGCTCGCCGCCTCGTGCGCAAACGCATCGCTCGGTGGAACGACCAGGTGATCCAGCCAATCGACCAGCCGCGTGCCCGTTTGCAAGAGCATCTGCGTGCCCAGATTGGCGAGTCGCGCATGTTGTGCGATGTATTCCGATAGCAACCGATTTACCAGCGCCCCCGCTTGCGGCTGGGGGCGCCAGTCAAATGACGGCTCGGCCGGCGGCGTTGTGAGAGTCGTCATCAAAGGTATCCTGTTATACAGGGCCGTAAATAAACCAAGGACACGTCAGGCCCGGAATTCGTCTACTTATATTCTACCGTTGGCTCTAGCCTCGGCTGGAGAAATCACCGTGAAGCATCGCGTACTGCTCCTCGGAGCCGGAAAAATCGGCCGCATGATTGCGCGGTTATTAGCTGACACGGGCGATTACGACGTTGTCGTGGGCGATTTGCACGCCCCGTCACTCGAGCGGATTGCATCGCGCACTGGCGTGGCCACGCTCGAACTCGATGCGCGCGACAGTTCCGCACTTGAGCGGGCGATGCAGGGCCGCGACACGGTCCTCTCGGCGCTCAGCTTTCACCACAACGCGGTCGTGGCCGAAGCGGCGTTGGCTGCGGGCGTCAACTACTTCGACCTCACCGAGGACATCGAGACGACGCGCCGCGTAAGGAAGATCGCCACGCGGGCCAGGCCCGGACAGATCTTCATGCCCCAATGTGGGCTTGCGCCGGGTTTCATTTCCATTGTTGCTTACCACCTCACCCGACACTTCGAGCGGGTCGAGACCGTTCACATGCGGGTGGGCGCCCTGCCGCAGTTTCCGACCGGATCACTCAAATACAATCTCACCTGGTCGACCGATGGGTTGATCAACGAGTACTGCAATCCCTGCGATGCGATTCACAACGGCGAGCGCATCGCTGTGTTGCCGCTGGAGGGGCTCGAGCATTTCTCCCTCGACGGCCTGCGTTACGAAGCCTTCAACACCAGCGGCGGATTGGGTACGCTGGCGGAGACCCTCGCCGGGCAGGTCCGCGAGCTGAACTACAAGACGGTGCGCTATCTGGGCCATCGCGATTACATGCACCTCTTGGTCGACGAGCTGCGACTGTCCCAGCGGCGCGAGCTGCTCAAAGACCTCCTGGAAAGCGCCGTGCCGATCACGTTCCAGGACGTCGTCGTCACGTTCTGCACCGTGACTGGTTATCGTGAGGGCGAGTTGGTTCAGCGGAGCGACGCCCGTAAGATTTATCATGCGGAAGCGGAGGGCGAACACGCCAGCGCGATCCAGCTCACTACGGCCAGTGCACTGTGTGCGGTGCTCGACTTGCACGTTAACAGCGGTCTGGCGAAAGAGGGTTTCGTACGGCAAGAAGATGTCGACTTTGACCAGTTCCTGCAAAACCGTTTTGGCAGGCTCTACGAGAGCGCCGCCGCGACAAAATACAGCACGATTCAAGCAGCGGGGAGTTCTTGAAGCTGATCCAAACGTGACGCGACGATCGTCTCGATTGATGTACGCCGCCTGTCGATATTGACGTGATCGCGGCCACACATGCATCCCTTGCATCATTTCCCGCTGGCCAGCTTTTTTGCCTTGGCCTACGCCTGGGCCTGGCTCTGCTGGTGGTCGGCGTTCGCCGTTTCGTCCGGCCAGGTCTCGTGGCCGGTCTCGCCGGAGTTGCTGGCGATCCTCGGCCAGTTCGGGCCCTTCGCCGCCGCGCTTGTCGTGACTGCCATCATCGGCGGTCGCGATGGCCTCCGCGCGTTCTTCGGCCGCTTCATGCGCTGGCGCGCTCGGCCAGTTTGGGCGCTGGTCAGCTTGCTGTTGTTGCCGGCGCTGATGCTGACTGCGATCCTACTATACGCCCTTACGACTGGAACCGCTTCGACCCTCCAATTCCGTGACAAGTGGACAACGCTGCCGGCCCACTTCGTTTACACACTGCTCCTGGCCGGGCCGCTGGGCGAAGAGCCGGGCTGGCGCGGTTTTGCCCTGCCGCGCCTCCAGGCCCGTTACGGCCCAGTGCCCGCCTGCATCTTCCTGGGTCTCCTGGGCGCCGGCTGGCACTTCCCGCTGTGGTGGTTGAATCCCCCCTCAACGCCCTATGTGGTCTTCGTCGCGGCAGCGATTCTTCTCACGTTCCTCTTCACGTGGCTCTTCAACCATACCCACGGCAGCGTGTTTTACAGCCTCCTCTTTCATGCGTCACTCAACACTGCGGGCGTCCGCCTGCCCGAAGTCCCCGCCTACTACGCCTGGGTCGCCTGCCTCCTGGCCGTCGTCCTCGCGATTCTTTACTTCGATCGGCGGCTTGGCTACGCAGGCGATAAACCGCCAACCCCCACCATCGTGCCGATCGGCCCGCCTGCGACCACAAACCTCCACTCCTGAAGACCTTTCACCGGTGGCTTGGGCGGCCATGGCATTCTGCTACACTCGCGGACATACCAGGTTCTCAAGCGGAGTTCGGCGCGCGCACCGAACCCCAACGGGGTTCCACTCCGGCGTTGTCGCAACGGCGGCGCCAACCGCGCAACGTTACAATATATCCCCATGCCCCACCCCCACTCCTCCCGCCACCGCTATCGCGGCTTTGTCGAAGACTACAAAGCTCGCCGGCTCGACGACCAGGCCGACGAAACCACGAACGGCAAGCCGCGTGACCGTAGCCATCTCGCTCCGCGAGATGAGGCATCATCCGAGGAAGGACAAGAGCTTCAAGACGAATCTTCCCGCGGCGCTGGAGACAAACGCACCAAGCGCCGCCAATACCTCCGCGAATACCTCCGCTGGCTCTGGCCGCATCGCTACGCGGTCGCCGCAGTCTTTTTCCTCGCCCTGCTGACCGCCGGCCTGCAGATGATCGAACCGCTCTTCATGCGGTTCATCATCGATCGCGTACTCCTGAATACCGCGCTCGATTCCGCCGAACGACTGCCGCTGCTCCACATGGCGGGCGGCGCATTCCTCAGCGTGATCATCCTGTCGAGCCTGATCAACGTCACCAAAGACTACCGCCAGCGCCTGCTCAACACGCGCGTCATGCTCTCGCTCCGCCGCACGTTGTACGAACGCCTGCTGCACCTGCCGCTCCCCAAGCTCTGGGACATGAAAACCGGCGGCATCCTCTCGCGCCTGACCGGCGACGTAGACACCACCACCGGCCTCTTACAGATGGCCATCGTCTCCCCCTCGATCTCGGTCATCCGCCTGATCATCGCCATTGCCGTCCTCCTCACGCTCAACTGGCGCCTCGCGCTCATGGCCCTGGCCATCATCCCCGGCGCCATGCTGATGAGCTTCGCCTCCGCCCGCCGCATCCGCCCCATTTACCGCTCGGTGCGAAAGGACGTCGAAGCGATCGACGGCCGTGTCGGCGAAACCTTCTCCGGGATCCGCATCGTCCGCTCGTTCGGCCGCGAAATGTGGGAGCTTCTGGACTACATGCGCGGGCGGCACACCGTGCTGCGTAAAGAGCTCTTCGCCCATCGCCGCGAGCTGATCCTCTGGACCTCCTGGGGTCTGTTGATCGCGGGCGTCAACGTGGTCATCGTCTGGTACGGCGGCTATCTCAATATTATGGGCCGCGCCTCGATCGGCGACATCATGGCCTTCCAGTGGTACACGTTTCTACTCCTCAATCCCGTCTGGAACATTGTCAACTCATTCTCCGAATTGCAACGATCGCTGGCCGCCATGGAGCGCGTCTTCGAGGTGCTGTCGATGGACGCCGACAAGCCCGACAAGCCCGACGCCATCGACGCCCCGCCGATCGTTCACGAGATCCGCTTCGAAAACGTCGAGTTCGAATACCGCCCCGGCCGCCCCGTCGTCCGCGATTTCGACGTCACGGTCCCCGGCGGCTCGGTCATCGCCCTCGTCGGCCGCAGCGGCGCGGGCAAGACCACGGTCACGGACCTCGTGGCCCGCTTTCACGACCCCACGCGCGGCCGCATCCTGGTCAACGGCGCCGACATTCGTAATTTCCGTCTACGCACGTACCGCGACTTGTTGGCTATCGTTCAGCAAGACGTTTTCTTGTTCGACGGCTCGGCGCGGGACAACATCGCCTACGGCCGCCGCACCGCCAGCGACGCCGAAGTCGAAGACGCCGCCCGCCGCGCCAACGCCCACGAGTTCATCGCAAAACTTCCAGACGGGTACGAAACCTTCGTCGGCGAGCGCGGCGTCAAACTCTCCGGCGGGCAACAACAACGGCTGGCCATCGCCCGGGCGATCCTGGCCTCGCCGCAGATCCTGATCCTCGACGAGGCCACCAGCAACCTCGACACTGAAAGCGAGCAGCTCATCCAGGCCTCGATGGCCACGCTATTGGCGGGCCGCACCACGTTCGTCATCGCCCATCGCCTCTCCACCGTCCGCCGCGCCGACCTCATTCTGCTGATGGAAGACGGCCGCGTCATCGAGCGCGGCACGCACAACGACCTCATGTCCGCCCGTGGCCTCTACTACGACATGGTCCTCCGCCAGATGGAATCCCACGGCGAAGGCGTCGAGCAAGTTTTGCGGTGATCCATGACCATTCACGTTGCCGCTAACGCAAATTCCCCAAATCTCCACATTCCGGGTGCTTTTTAGTCGCTCATCATTATTTTAGAAAAAAAGAATTGATTAGCTCGTGTGGGAGGTCTATATTCGAGCGCGCAGGATCAGGGGACTAAGGGGATTTGAGGTATCGCCGTTTCGACTTCAAATTGTGACTCCGAGATCGCTTTAGGGAGCTGCTCCAATGACCTGCCTCATCGAACGATCGATTGTGTTTTTGGGTGCGTTGCTGTGTGCCGCGGCATTTGCCGCCCGGGCCAGCGCTGACACTATTGTCGTCCCGATTGTCGCTGAGATGGACGACCTCGAAGAGTTTCTTGACGGAGCCGAGGTCGGCATGCTCGATGTCGGAAGCTCCGACTTGGAGTTGGGAACTGAGGGTCCGCCGGAGCCTCGCCAGGCCGTAGGCTTGCGATTTCTCGACATCGGCATCCTTCCCGGCTCGACGATCAACAGCGCCTCGGTGCAGTTCATGGTGGACGAAGCCGACGACGAGATCACGAACTTACGCATCTTTGGCGAATTGACGCCTAATTCGAGTCCATTCACGGACACGCCTTTCAACATCAGCAGCCGAACGCGTACATCCTCCTCCGTAGTCTGGAGCAACATCCCGGTTTGGACCACCGAAGGCGATACTGGGCCCGACCAGCGGACACCGGACTTGTCACCGATCCTGACGGAGATCATCGGTCAAGCGGGATGGATGTCCGGCAACGCACTGAGCCTCATCATTTTGCCCGAACCGTTTACGGACAACACGGGCGAGCGGACCGCGATTTCGTTCAACAAGTCGATGGGCACGCCGAACTTCCAGCCACCCATTCTCACGGTGGACTTCGTACCTATCCCCGAGCCGTCGTCGCTGGCACTGGCGCTCTTAGCAACACTGGGAATGCTAATTTCGATACGCTGCGCGAATCAGCGACGCGTTAGACTTCGGCGGTAAGAATCGCATCTGTCCTCTTATGTCCTCGCCACGACAGACCTTCGTCGGCGAACGCGACTTCAAGCTCTCGAGCGGCCAGCAGCAGCGGCTGGCAATCGCCCGCGCGATCCTGGCCTCGCCGCAGATTCTGATCCTCGACGAAGCGACCAGCAACCTCGACACTGAAAGCGAGCAGCTCATCCAGGCCTCGATGGCCACGCTATTGGCGGGCCGCACCACGTTCGTCATCGCCCATCGCCTCTCCACCGTCCGCCGCGCCGACCTCATTCTGCTGATGGAAGACGGCCGCGTCATCGAGCGCGGCACGCACAACGACCTCATGTCCGCCCGCGGCATCTACTACGACATGGTCCTCCGCCAGATGGAATCGCACGGCGAAGGCGTGGAGGAGGTGCTGCGATGACTAAGCCGAAATTCTTGCCCAGTCGGGATGAGCGAGGTATCCTTCAGAATATGAGCACAGTTGAAGAACTCGAAGCGGCAGTCCAACGGCTCTCACCCGAAGATCGGGCTGTTTTTCGCGCCTGGTTCGCGGAGTTTGATGCCGCCGAGTGGGACCGGCAATTTGAAGACGATGTTACCGCCGGCCGTTTGGACTGGTTAGTCGCAGAAGCTCGACAAGACCGCGACACCGGCCGTTGCACCGACCGATGAACCACCGCGCCACTCCTCGGTTCTGGTCTTGCTCTAGGAAACCGCATGACCGCAAACAAGTTCCGCAGCATTGCGCTCAGCTTTCCCGAAGCGACCGAAGAGGCGCACATGGGCCATCCGGACTTCCGCGTCCGAGGCAAGATCTTCGCCACCATTGGTCCGGATGAAGATTGGGGGATGGTCAAACTGACGGCTGACCAACAAGCATCGTTGGTGCGTGAAGAGTCCGGTGTCTTCTATCCTGCCAAGGGCGCATGGGGACGCTGGGGGTGTACCATGATCCAACTCCGCGACGCCGACGAATCAACCGTTCGCGGCGCCTTGATCGCGGCCTGGCGGAACGCGGCGCCGAAACGACTCCTTCGAGAGCATGACGAGGACTAGCGGCTGGAACGTGGATAACGAGGTAGCAAAAACGTGGGTTTGAATCTTCACCAAATTGCTAGCCTGTGCGGTCCTCGCGGCAGCGGTCCCACTCATCGAGCTCACGAGGCTGAATCGCCACGGGCCGAAAGGCGCCGAACAGCAGGAACAACGGCAACTGCAGGACGAAGAGCGCCACGAGGATTCCGGCCGTGAGTGTAAAGCCCAAGCCAATCAGCGGAATCGAGAGAATGACGCCGATAACCGAATAGGCGGCTAATGCTCCGCGGAGCGTGAACTGCGGCGGTGGCGGCCGTTCGTCGGAGGATGTCTCGCTCGTCGGCATGTCGGGCATTATACAAGCGGAGCTGCCTCCAAGCGCGTTGTCGCAGTTTCGGTGACCGCCCGCGCCATAGCCAGTTTCGTGAGCCGTCCAAACCGCCGCTGCAGCCGGCGAACGACCGGATCGACCAGCCGCGCCAACCAGTTCGCCGGGCGGCAGAACATCCGCACTTCATACCACACCCGATTATCGCGGCGGTCCCATTCAACCGTGAACCGCTCTTCGCCACACTCGATATGCCGCGGCAACGTGCCATAAGCAAAGCCGAATCGCTCGACCGTTTCATCCCTCTCGTCGACCGTGTACACAATGCGGCAAACATGCAGCGACCACAGTCCCCACGACCGGCAAAGAATCCCCACCGTGCTGCCGACCTCGATCGGCGCAGCGGGCCAACAGACTTCGAGAAACTCCGGCGGGAACATACGCCAGGTGCGAATCGCTTCTTTGGCACGATCGAAAACCTCACCGCCCGCGCCTAAGCAGACGCGATGGACGGCGCTACGAAAGGCCGGCGGCGTAACGCCGTTCCGCGTCGCGCCGGCTTCGCGATAGGAGAACGGCAGCCGGCGTTGCAGCCGTAAGCAGGCGTCAATCCACTTCGGTGATGGCTTTCGCAGCATGAACATAATGCAGCGGGCAAGTGGCGGGATCCAAGAATCAGACTGCTATAGAACCGCAAGACATGGCAAAGATTAACCTGGTTAACTGCTACGTGTTTTCGCGGTTGACGTGCCGACAAGGAGGGACCGGCCAATGCAGCCTGGCATCTTTCTCACCGCCGAATGGCGACATCTGATCGTTTTGAACTATGCCGTCGAGCCGTACTTGCTCGAGCCATATCTGCCGCCGGGGCTGGAGCTGGATTTCTGGAACGGGACCACGTACATCAGCCTGGTCGGATTCCTCTTTCGGCGAACGCGCTTGTGCGGGTTGGCAATTCCGTTCCACCGCAACTTCCCGGAGGTCAACCTGCGCTTTTATGTAAAGCGACCCATGCCCGACGGCGAGCGGCGCGGTGTCGTGTTCTTGCGCGAAATCGCCCCGCGGCGGGCGGTGGCGTACGTCGCGCGCAAGTTTTATGGCGAGAAGTATCTGGCGCTGCCGATGCGCGCCACGATTGAAGTCGACGAGCGATTCAAGGACCTGGCGAGCCGGGCGCGGTTTGAATGGCGGCTGGCGAAGCAGAAGTATGCGATCGAAGCGGCGTCGAGCGCATTGCCGCGATATCCTGAGCCCGAGTCGCTCGACGAATTCATTATCGAGCACTACTGGGCGTACTCCGCCGGCGTGTGCGGAACCGGCAGTTGCATCGAGTACGAAGTCGAACATGCGCCGTGGATGATCCGCCCCGCCGAGGAGGCTCGCTTCATCGGCGAGGCCGCATCGCTCTACGGAGGTGACTTGGGCCGCGTGCTCGCCCGCCCGCCAAGCTCGGCCTTTCTGGCCAATGGCTCTGCGGTGTCGGTCCGCCGCGGTACGCCCCTAGTCGCATCGCGGCTCATCGTACCCGTGGAGCAAACATTAGCTGCAAATGCATACGAATAGACGCGAATGAGCGGAGCGGGAATCTACAGAAGCGGATAGGGGGATACGAAAGGCGATAGGGGTGATGAAGGCCGCGGCCGATGGCCGCTGTGGTCATCTCCCTATCTCCCGCCTCATCCCCTTCTCCGAAAACTCAAAGCTACTTCCGTTCCTCAACCGGCTTTTTAGCCAACGACGTCATCTCGATCGTCACGCGCTTGGTCCCGGCCGGAACCGTTACTCGACCATCCTGTGCCGGCACAATCCCCTTGCCATCCGCCTCCACTCGGACGGGCGACTTGGGCAACGCCACTACAAACCCTCCGGGGGGCGCCGCTCGCCCCTCCAGATTCAGTTGCGCCTGTCCGCCGTTCGGCCGATACGAGAACGACAGCGTCCCAAAGTGCGTCGGCAGGTCGCGGACGGCCATGCCGCGCGTGTCGCTGAACCAGCGGGGATCGACTCCGGCCAGCAGCACAAGCTGATCCTGGTCTTCGTAGACCAGCGAATCGCGCAGCAACAGCCACAACTCGGCGATCGCCCAACCGTGCGGCATCGCCACGTCCTTGTTCCAATTCGTGCGCACCTTGCTCCAGTTGCCCGGTCCGCTTTGCCCGCCTTCGTCGAAGGCATACCAGCCTTGCATCTGCTCGTGAGCCAAATGGCCGGCGATCGTTTTGTGACCCGCCGCGCGGTTGCCGGCCAACAGACCTTGGTGTGCCGTCGCCAGCGGGAAATACCGCCAGCCGTCTGGTTTCTGCGCTTCTACATTCTTGAACTGCTCGAAGGCTGGACTTTGCCGCGAGGGGTAAACCCGGCACGGCCAGAGAACGGAATAGCTGCCGTACTCTTCCGCCAACCGCTCGCCGAACCGCCGGTGATACTGGTCGAACAGCTTGCCGGCCAACGCGTTCCACTGTTTTGCCTCTTGTTCGTCGCCGACGGCCGTGGCTAAGGCTGCGGCGGCGCGAATCCCGGCGATGTCGAACGCCTCGGTGTATTCCGGATGATACCCGTCGCAGGCGCC
>JBBDYH010000105.1:12196-20401 GCA_040901795.1 Pirellulales bacterium | reverse complement strand
ACAAATACCACTTCGCCCCTAAACACCTAATTTCGCGCAGCCCAGGCAGAGCCTGGGAACGAGTCGATGGCTCGCTTGCATGGGCCTGAAACGCGCTGCTAGGTTGAAAGCGTCTACTTTAACCACCTGCATTTGCAAGGAGGGAAATCATGCACCGCTTGTTGACGCCGTTGGTGGCAGGTTTGTTGTTCTGGCCGGTCGGTGTTTCGCAGGTGCTGGCGGCGAAAGTTCCCCAGGATACGAACGCCGACAAGATCATGCCCCCTACCGCCCATGTTGCGGCCAGCAATCACTTGGCCTTCGATCTCTACGCGCAGCTTCGCGGAGACAAGGAGGGCGAGAACCTGTTTTACTCGCCGACGAGCATTTCGATGGCGCTGGCGATGACCTCCGCCGGCGCTCGCGGCGATACCGCGAAGCAAATGGCCAATGTGCTGCATTGGGAGCGCGATGCGGCGGCCCTTCACAGCGGCATGAACGAATGGATCCGCCGAATCAACGCCATCGATCAAAGTCAGGAATATCAGCTCCGCGTGGCGAACCGCCTCTGGGCTCAGCAAGGCTACAAGTTTCTGGCGGATTTTCTTATGGTCACGCGTCAGCAGTATCAGGCAGAGCTGGGTCAGGTGGATTTTCAAACTCAGACGGAAGCCGCCCGACAGTCGATCAACCGCTGGGTGGTGCAGCAGACGGCCGGAAAGATTGAGGACCTGTTGCCACCCGGCTCGCTCGAGCAGCGCACCAAGCTGGTTTTGACCAACGCGATCTACTTCAAAGGAAACTGGGCGACGCCGTTCAAAAAAACTGCAACTCGCGACATGGACTTTAAGCTGTCTTCGTCGCAGAACTCGCGCGTGCCGATGATGCAAATGACTGAGGATTTCCGATTCGCGCGGTTGGACAGGATAAAGGTCTTGCAAATGCCTTACACCGGGGGCCAGCTTGCGATGGTGATTGTGCTGCCCGACGATGTCGATGGACTGGCCAAGGTCGAGGAGCAGCTCTCGCCCGCAACTTGGAAGCAATGGACTTCGGCATTGAAGGTCGCAAATGTCTCGGTGCGTCTGCCGCGGTTCAAGATGACGAGCGAGTTCAAGCTTAACGAGTCTCTTTCCGAACTTGGCATGCCATTGGCTTTTGAAGAAGGCTCGGCCGACTTCTCCGGAATGAACGGCAAGCACGACTTGTTTATCTCGGCTGCGCTGCACAAGGCGTTTGTGGACGTGAACGAGGAAGGGACCGAGGCGGCCGCCGCGACAGGTATCGTGGTTACGCCTCTTTCGGCCGTCGTGCCGTCCAAGCCGGAAGAATTCCATGCGGACCACCCGTTCCTTTTCGCCATTGTGGATAACCGGGCAGGTAGCGTATTGTTTTTGGGCCGGGTGTTGGATCCGAAGTAGGGTTCAGGGTTCGGGGTTCAGGGTTCAGGAGGATCGGCTGTGATGCGATGCCAGGGATGGGGTGTGGTGTTTGCTTTGTTGCTAGTCGCGGGGTGTGGCAAGGAGTCGGCGCCTGTGGCGCGGCCGCCGCTGGGCGAGGCGCACCGAGAAGTCGTCGCGCAAAGCAACTCTCTGGCACTGAAGACGTACGCCGGTCTGCGCGATGAGCCCGGCAATCTGGTTGTGTCCCCGTATGGGCTGTCGCTGTCGCTGACCATGTTGTTGTCTGGCGCCGACGGGCCGACGCGGGATGAACTGCTGACGTTACTCGGAACGACCGCCAAGCAGGAGCCGCAGCTTCATGTGACCCAAGGCGAGCTGCAGCGATGGTTAACAGGCGGGGGCGCAGGCGGTGAACAACTCGACGTTGCGGCCGCGATTTTCATCCAGCGCGACACCGACGTGCTGAGAGAATTCTTGAAGTTGCTGGAGACGCAGTACCAGTCGGAGGCGGAAGTCGTCGATTTCGCCAACCAGCCGGCGACGGCGCGCAAGGTGATCAACGATTGGGCGGCGGAGAAGTCGGATGGAAAGATCGACACGGTGGTCGAGCCCGACGACATCACCGCGCAGACGCGAGTGATGCTGGCTAGCGCCGTTTACTTCAAAGGAGCGTGGGAGCACGCCTTCGAGCGATCAGGGACGAAGAAGCAGCCATTTTATATTGCGGCGGAAGAGAGCGTGGATTGTGAACTGATGCATCAGACGGAAGAGTTTGGCTATGTGCATCAGGACGGCGTGCGCGTGCTGGTGATGCCGTATCGCGGCCGCGAGCTGTCGATGGTGGTGATTCTGCCCGACGAAAAGGATGGTTTGAGCGCGGTTGAAGAGCAGCTCGACGATGAGACGGTGGCGAGTTGGATCGTCGCGGCCGAGAAAAACATCGTCAAGCTGCCAGTATGGCTGCCGCGGTTCAAGTTCGAAAGCGGGCACGATCTGGAATCAACGCTCGTGAAACTCGGCATCACAACGGCGTTTGACCCGACCGAAGCCGACTTATCCCGGATCGATGGCGTGCGGCCGACAAGCGCAGGCGCCGGGCGGCTCTACGTCGATCAAATCTGGCAGCAGGCGCTGATCGAAGTGAACGAGGAAGGGACGGAGGCGGCGGCGGTGACGACGATCAAGTCAACGGAGACCTCCACGGCCCCCCCCGATGCGCCGCGCTTCCGCGCCGATCACCCGTTTCTGTTCCTGATTCGTGAGAATGCAAACGGTTTGATTCTCTTTTTGGGGCGTGTGGTCGATCCGAGCAAGGCAGGATGAGTGCTTAATGTGAACCTTTTTTGCCGTTTTTCCTCCTCAACTTGACCCATCCGTTGTTGCCGGCTAGACTTTGTTGGAGTGGTGTCCCACATACTGCCGATTGAACCGAAGATGAGCCAGTTCACGAACCTGCTGCCGCTGCTGCTTTTGGGCCTTACCGGCTCACGGCCTTAGGGTTCGTCTAGATATTGCCGCTGACAATCGAACCCCTGGGCCCTCAAAGCCTGGGGGTTTTTTGTTGACCTAACTGAAGAAGTATGCCCTCTGCAAGCCGCACAATTCGCGTCCGCCGCGTTAGTCCCTCGAGGGCCTGGCTGGTGCTGCGCCACGCCGACGTTCGTCGGCGCTGACAAACGATGAATGCGGAACGATGAACGATGAGTGTCGGATTCGCTCATCCGGTAACCGATACATCGTTCATCATTCATCGTTCATCGTTGGATACCACGACTCACAACCACCACTCACTCCCATACTCCCATGCCTCCACGCACCATCAAAATCTTCGATACCACGCTCCGCGATGGCGAGCAGTCGCCCGGCGCGAGCATGAATTTGGCCGAAAAAATGGAGATCGCCCAGGCGCTGGTGGATCTCAAGGTGGACATCATCGAGGCCGGCTTTCCGATCGCCTCGCCGGGCGATTTCGAGGCGGTCCGCGAAATCGCCGCCAATACCAAGGGCGCCACGATTTGCGGGCTGGCCCGCTGCAATGACGCCGACATCGACCGCGCTTGGGAAGCGCTCAAACAGGCCACCAATCCGCGGATTCATGTCTTTCTGGCTACGAGCGCCATCCACCGCGAGTTCAAGCTGAAAATGGACAAGGAGGAAATCATCCGTCGCGCGGTGGCGGGCGTCGAGCGGGCGGTCCGCTACTGTGACGACATCGAGTTCTCGCCGGAGGACGCCGCGCGGACCGAAATCGATTTCCTTTGTCGCGTCGTCGAGGCGGCGATCGCGGCGGGCGCTACGACGGTCAACATCCCCGACACAGTCGGCTACGCCACGCCGGCCCACTTCGGCGGCGTGATCCGCAATTTGCGCGAGCGCGTGCCCAACATCGACCGGGCGGTGATCAGCGTGCATTGCCATGACGATCTTGGCATGGCCGTGGCCAACAGCCTCGCCGGCGTTGAGAACGGGGCCGGCCAGATCGAATGCACGATCAACGGCATCGGCGAGCGGGCGGGCAACTGCTCGCTCGAAGAGGTCGTGATGGCGCTGCGCACGCGGCAAGACTACTACCAGGCCGATACACGTGTGGAAACCAGGCGGCTTGTGCCCACCAGTAAGCTGGTGTCGAGCATCACCGGTTTGCAAGTACAGCGCAACAAGGCGATCGTCGGCCGGAACGCTTTCGCTCACGAGGCGGGCATTCATCAGGACGGCATGCTCAAAGAGCCGCGTACGTACGAGATCATGCGCCCCGAGGATGTGGGTTTCGCCAAGACCGACCTGGTGCTGGGCAAGCACAGCGGCCGGGCGGCGTTGGCCGATCGGGCCAAGGCGCTGGGTTATCACCTGACCGCCGAGCAGTTGCAAACGGTGTTCGAGCAGTTCAAGGCGCTGGCCGACAAGAAGAAGGACATCTACGACGGCGACGTGGCGGCCCTCTGCGAACAACAGTACCTCGACGCCGATTCGCAGTGGTCGATCGCCTCGTACTCGGTCCACTCGGGTAGCGGCGAGAAGCCGACCGTGTCGCTGACGCTGAAGAAAGGGGACCGCGAATTTTCCGAGCGGATGACTTGTGGCGACGGCCCGGTGGATGCGATCTTTCTCGCGCTGGAGAAGATCACCGGCATCACAGTCGTCTGCCGCGACTTTCGCGTGCAGGCGGTGACCGTGGGCAAGGACGCGCAGGCCGAGGTGAATGTGGAGGTCGAGCACAACGGCCAAGTTTATCGGGGGCGCGGTGTTTCGACCGACAGCGTCGAGGCCAGCGGCAAGGCGTTTTTGAACGCCATCAACCGCATCGCACTGCAGCCGGCGGGGAGGCTGCACCCGCAGCATAGCGCGGCGGAATGATTGTTGGCATGCCAGCCTCTCTCGACGATCAGCACTCAATGGTCGGGCATAGACGGGGAGACTGGGAGAGGGGGAGACTAGGAGATTTATTTGGATGTCTGTGTTCGCCCGGTCCTTGTCTCCCAGTCTCCTCGTCTCCCAGTCTCCTCGTCTTGCTCGCTACGCCATGAAGGCTAGATAGTAAAACGCCCAGCCGGTGAGGGCCGTTCCGACCATTTCCCAGGCGGCGATCCACGCCCAGCGGATGTGCTTGGCGCTGTGTTGGCTTGGCGCAGGTGGATCGGGAATGTAGCGCAGCGCGTGCCAGACGACGTAGATCCAGAGAATTGCGGTGGGAATCGCAAAAAACAGGTGGATCCACAAGGCGATCTTCACCCAGTTGACGGGCGACGTGAAATACGGCGACGGCTCGGCGCGCACCTGCCAGTCGGTGAAGAACCGCATGTCGATCTCAAACGCCAATACAGCCACCAGCAGCACGGCCGCCAGCGCAAGCTGTACGCGCTTATGAAGCAGATACCGGCGGCGATAGCGGACCTGGCAGATGCTCCAGAGCATCAGGGGCACGACGGCAAACATGGCCAGAAAGACCACGTCGAGCATCAGCGACGCCCGCGTGCCCAAGAAACCATCCATTGCTAGTCTCGCCGCAATAAAAGCAGAACGCCCGCAACTACAGCCAGTACGGCCAACACGTCGCGACTGTAGGCAAAGCTGAAATCGAGGAATGGGGCGGTCAAGATCCCGTACAAAATGAGCCACACGGCCAGCAAGATCATACCAAGATTCTTTGGCAGGTTCATACAACGCTCCTAGTCAAGAGGGGGGCCGCGGCGACCCAGGATCAGTGACACCACGAATAGGACGATAAACACGAAGAACAGGACCTTCGCGATCGAAATCGCCAGGCCTTCCAATCCCCAAAACCCGAAGAGGCCCGCGATCAAGGCCACAATCAAAAACAGCAACGCCCAACGTAGCATGCGGTTTTCCTTGCCTCAGAGTCGCCATCAGCACTAACTCGTGAAGAGTATGTTGCCGGAGATGCAACGCCGGTCACAAAGTCAGAAGCCTTATTTCGACGTTGGAGTGGGGGCGGCAAGCGACGGGGGTAGCAAATAGAACGCTTACCGGATGGCGTGCGACGGTCTCGCGCGACCGGGTAGCTCAGCGGGCGACCGCGAGGGGAACCTGCGCGGGGGCGGCTGGTGGCTTCTCCATCCGGCTTTCCGCCAGGCTGGTGTCGCAGGTGAGCCGCATAGTGAGGCTCCAGCGGCCGTCGGCGTCGCCTTGGATGTACCAGTGCGGCTGTACAACCACCGATTGGTGGACGAGCTCGAAGCCTCCCTCGCTTTGGCTGACCGTTTCGATGGGATAGGTCCATAGACCCGCAGGTCGCGACCAAGCGAGGTTGACATCGATACCGAGCCATTCATCGACCAGGCCGATGTCGCTGGCGTCTTGTTCGTTAAGCCAATGACCGAGGTGACCCAAGCGCCGCTGCGGTGCGCCTGTGTAGAAATAACGGTCGTCGGCGCCGGCAGGAAGCCCGGCGAAGTCGAACTCGATCGAAAAGTGGAGCGTGCGGTCGCTGGGGAGTCCCTCGATCAAATACGCGATCTCCAGGATGTGCGAGCCGGCTTCGAGCGTCAGCCCCTTGGTAATCTTCAGCGGGATGCCCCAGGCGTTGCCTTGACGCGCCATCTGCACTTGAATGCGGTGTGGGTTGCGGCGCACCTTGGCCTCGTAAGGCTGTGTGAGGAAGTCACCGCGCTCCAGCGCCTCGCCGCGGGCAAGCGTTTCGGGCGACACATCGTCGTCGTAGAAGTGATCCAACAGGCTTTTGCGCGAGTAGGGGTCGTAGAAGAGGCGGTTTTCCAGCCCCTCATGCTTGAACTTCACGGGCGTACCGGCGTCGATCACGCTGCCGCCGGCGCCGCTCGGTCCCAACAGCACGCGGCGATGATACGCTTCCGGCCGGCGCGAGAGGGTCGAGAGCAAGTTGTGGCTGATCGAGCGGACATCGAGCTCGTACAACTGGCCGCCGCGGGCCGGTGCAATTAGCGCGGACAGCCGGTCGTTGACCAACTGCACTTCCGGGCGGCCATCGAAGTTGTAATCCTCGCTCACCGCATCGACCCAGGCGCCGTTGCGGCCCTCTTCGCGATCGAGCAGATTGTCGGCGGCGATCAGCTTCTGATAAGCGGCATTGCGGAGGTGCGGCAAATAAATGCCTCCGAATGCGCCGTGCCAGTAAGTGCAGTTGCACTGCCCACGGAAGAGCTCTTGTTGCGCTTGATGAACCAATGCACTGTCGTGGCCGGTCTCGACCAGGCGCTGCACGCGCCGACTGACCATCATCATGCGGGCGTACATTTCGTTGGCTTCGGGATAGCGGACTTTGAAGTTCCGCCAGAAGCCGCCGCGCATGAAGCGGGCCACACTGGGCCAGCGCGGGTCGGTAGACAGGTCGGTGCGGGCCTGCTCGTAGACCGAAAGCTGATCGGGGGGGAGTACCCACTCGGTCATCTCGCGGTAGCTGCCTTCGGGCAGATAAACGGTGCCCAGGGGCGGGACGTTGTCGATGGCTTCGGCCGGCGTGGTCATGCGGATCCAGCTCTGGTTCTCAGCCAACAGATCGAACAGCCGCGCCAGCCAGCGCTCCTCGAACACGCTCTTGTGGGTCTCGGGCCAGACGCCGAACTTTTCGCCGTCGTCGGCGAACATCGCGACGGCGTTGGGATGTCGCTCGGCGACCAGGCGGAGATAGTCAATCGTGTCCTGCGGCGCGCCGAAGGGGATTACATACCGCAGCCGCTCGCTGCCGGGGAAAACGCGGACCACGCGGCCGTCGTCTTCGGTGAGGTAGTATCCGTGCAGCTCCTCCTCGTTGAGGCCGGCGTTCTTGAAATGCGAGTCGTCGAGAATCAAGTAATCGACGCCGGCCGTGGCCAGATCGCTGGCCATGTTCTGCTCCCAGACGCGCTCGGCGACCCACATGCCGCGGACGTTGGCGCCCAGGCGGTTTTCCAGCCAACTGGCGTAGCTGCGGACCTGCCCGATGCGGTCGCGCGAGGGGAGCATCGCCAGGATCGGCTCGTAGAACGCGCCGCCGACGATCTCGATGCGGCCGGCCGATACCAGGCTCGCCAGGCGGTCGAGATAATCCGGGTGATGGGCATCGAGCCATTCCATCAAGGGACCGCTCGTGTGCAGAGCGAGCTTCAAGCTGGGATAGCTCTCGAACAGATCGAGGAACGGCCGGTAGCTGTCGCGATAGGCCTGCTCGAAGACATGGTCGAAGTTGCCGATGGGCTGGTGATCGTGCAGGACGAAAATGAACCGGATGGGCTGCATTTCTGGTGTCGCGGCTGGGGACCTTCGTGGTGGATCTGAGGTAGACCGCTGAAATGTAGGCCGCACACGGCGGCGTGCGGCATCGTAGCCATCACGCTCCGCGTGATGAGGC
>JBBDYH010000105.1:0-12186 GCA_040901795.1 Pirellulales bacterium | reverse complement strand
GAGAGGACTACGGTGGGCGACTTTTATTCCATCGGCGTGAGAGTTTTCGGAGTTCGCAAGGTTTCGCTAATCGGCAGACTTTCTCAGGCGTTTTTTCCGGCTGGAGGTCGGCTCATGCGGCGTTTTGCCGTCGCGGCGATTGGAGAGGTTCTATGAACCGCGGAGACCCCCAAACACTCTCCACGGCTGGGCGTCTCGATGCTTTATTTGCTGAATGCGCGGAGCGCGCGGGCCGCAGCTTCCGGCGAAACAGGATTCACGTTACAGCCGCTGCCCCATTCAAATCCGGCCGCAATCGTCAAGCGCGGAAAAATCTCCATATGCCAGTGATAGTGCTCGATCGCGATGCTGTCAAACGGACTCGTATGAAACACAAGATTGTACGCAGGCGGTTGTGAAAGTGGTTCGATTCTAGCGATTGCACTGCGCGCCAGGGTTGCCAAATCAGCAAGGTCGTCTGCGGCGATCGACTCGAAGTGGCTCGCATGCTGCTTCGGTAGAATCCACATTTCGTAGGGAAAGCGCGAGGCGTATGGGCAGATCGCGATGAATGCCGCCGATTCGCAGACGATTCGCTCGCCCTCGTCGCGTTCCTGGTCGATCATTCGGCAAAACACGCACTGGCGTTGCTCCTCGAAGAACCTCGCTGCGCCGCGTAATTCCTCGGCGACCAGCGGCGGGACACGGTGGCTGGCCATCAACTGGCTATGCAGATGCTCTCTTGTAGCGCCCGCGGCGCGGCCAATGTTTTTGAAGACCAGTGCGTGCTTCAGATCGGGTTGGCGCCGCAGGGCTATAAGCCGCGCGCAAATCGCCGCCAGCGAGTCAGCCAGTTCTTCGTTGGTCAATTGAGCGACGGTTGTCACGTGCCGCGGTGTATCGATGATGACTTCGTGAATGCCGACGGCCGGAGCGGACGAGAACAGTTGTGTCTCACTTGGCGCGCGGTAGACATCAGTTGTCTGATCGTTCGGCGCGAGCGGCTTGCGCGAGAGCGCCGGATACTTATTTGGCACTACGCGGACCCGCCAGCCCGGCGAATTCGGTTCAGCGCTGTCACTGCGAAGCGCAAACACTTCGGACGGTGTTTCGGCTTCGTTGCCGGGGCAGAAGGGGCAGGCGGCTCCAGTCGCGCTGGTTTCGCTGTCATCCCTGTGGCCAGCCACAACCAAAGCCCCCGGACGATTCGCGCGATTCTCGGCGATGATGACCCAGCGATCGACGATCGGGTCGCGGCGCAGCTCGGGCATGGCACGTACCGCGAAGCGGTTCTACTCCGAAGCCCAGGGTCGCGAAGCACACCCTGGGTTAACGGTCGAAACAGTCGTTCAACCCCAACGGGGTTGCACTTTGTGGAACCCCGTTGGGGTTCTGGTTTGATTCTCGCTCGGTTTCCCAGGGTGCGCCGCTGCGCGTCGACCCTGGGCTTTGGAGTGCAACTGCTTCGCAGTAGTTGACTCGGCCCGAAAACCGTACTAGGCGCTCGTGACCGCCGGTCGCCGTGCGGCCTTAAGGCGCTGATACAGAGCCGCGTATTCCTGCGCGCTGCGCCGCCACGACCAGTCTTGATCCATTCCTACGGTGATGATCTTTCGCCAGACGTCAGGCCGCGCAAAGGTGTTGCACGCACGGGACAGCGTTTCGGAGAGTGCCAGCGAGCTGTATTCGCGGAATGAGAACCCGTTGGCGGTGCCGCCCGCGAGCGTCTCGGCTGTGGCATCGGTAATTGTGTCGGACAGACCGCCTGTCGCGCGCACGACGGGGACCGCGCCATATTTCAGGCTGTACATCTGGTTCAACCCGCACGGCTCGAACCGGCTGGGCATCAAGAACATATCGGCGGCGGCTTCGATGCGATGCGCCAGCGACTCGCAGAATGCGAAGCGGGCGGCAACGCGGTGCGGGCTGCGCTCGGCCAACGTAGCGATGGCCTCCTGGTATTTTGCATCGCCCGTTCCCAGAATCACCCATTGAGCGTTCTGATGGTTCGCCCATTCCTGGATCACCGGCGTGAGCAAATCGATCCCTTTCTGCTCCGCCAACCGCCCCACAAAGGCCAAAAGCGGCGTGGTGGGTTCGCGCGGCAAGCCGAGCTCCTGTTGCAGGGCCGCTTTGTTGGCGGCCTTGCCCGCCTCAAAATTGCGAGGACCGTACTTTTGCGCCAGGTGCGGATCGGTTTCGGGATTCCACTGGCGGTAGTCAACGCCGTTGAGGATCCCATACAGGTCCTTGCGGCGGTTTTGCAGGACCCCCTCCAGGCCGCAGCCCAACGGCGCGCTTTGGATTTCCTCGGCGTAACGAGGGCTGACGGTGTTGATTACGTCGGCGAAGACCAGGCCGGTTTTGAGTAAGTTGAGGTTGCCGAAGAACTCCATCTGGTGCCAGTTGAAGTACTTCCAATCCAAGCCGGTCAGGAGCATGTCCCAGTGCCAAAACGTGCCTTGATAGGCCAGGTTGTGCACGGTCAGCAGCGAGACGGTGTTCTCGAATCGAGGGAGCGAACGATATTCGATCTGCAAGAGCGCGGGCACCAGACCCGTCTCCCAGTCGTTGCAATGGACGACGTCGACTTCGAGCTCGAGCAGCCGGATCGCCTCCAGGACCGCGCGGCTGAAAAAGACGAAGCGCTCGCAGTTGTCGCGATAGTCTTCTCCCTTGTCCGGATTCTGGTAGAGGCCGTCGCGGTCGAAGTAGTCGTCTTGCTCGACGAAGTACACCGGCACGTCGGGCGCGCCTGTATCGGCCGCCGAAAGACGTCCCATCAGCAGCCGCCCTGCCACGGTCTTTTGGCCGATGGGTATCAAGAGGTTCACGCCGGTATCCTCGAGGGCGTGCCCACCCTGCCGCACCTCGCGATAGGCCGGCATGATCATCGTCACTTGATGGCCCATTCGCGCCAGCTCAAGCGGCAGGGCGCCGCAGACGTCGGCCAGGCCGCCGGTCTTGGCGAAGGGCACCGCTTCACTGGTAGCAAGTACGATCTTCACAGTGGCGGTCGCCTGAGGTCGATTGGGCCGACGGATAGAGTGCCAAACAGATTCTTCGTTCAAATGTACGGCCCAAAATGGGAGCCGGCGGCTGCGCAAGTAGCCGAATTCTCCAGAGTTCGAGTGCACTGAATTCTGGCGAATTCAGCTACTTGGCTCGGCGTAAATGGCGTCTTGGCTGTCGTTTAAGTTAGCACAACCGGCACAAATGATAAACCGCCCCGCCAGGCGACCTACGCCGTTCAGAAAAGGGAGGAGGCGGCTGGCTCAAGCCTCATTCCCGGCTCCGCCTCGCCGCATCATCATAAGCGTCGCTAACGGTTACCCGATTTGGCGTGCCAGTTTCCGACGATCGCGCTAAATCGCGGGAGTCCTTCCGCGATCAGTACGGGCCCGGGCTGAAGACAATATTCAGATTTAATCTCGTGAAGCTCCTGGTCGTGAATCGCCGGGATCGCCTCCCAGCCGGGCCGCGCACGGATCGCTTCCTGATTGGCCTTTTTGCCGCACCACGAGGCGATAATGATATCGGGAGCCCGCTCGATGACGGCTTCCGCTTGGATGACCCGTTCCGACGCCGTCCGGAGTCTGCCCAATTCGCCGAAAGCGTCCTCCCCGCCCGCCGCCTCGATCAGTTCGCCAATCCAGGCGATCCCGGTAATCAGCGGGTCGTCCCACTCTTCAAAGTAGACCTTCGGCCGGCGCTTCCAGCGGCGCGAAGTCTGCCGCGCGTCCTCCAGCCGGCTTTGCAGTTCGCATACTAGCGACTCGGCTTCGGCAGCTTTGCCGACGATTCGGCCGAGCATCGTAATCGTCGCGAACATCTCCTCCAGTGTGCGCTGGTTGGTCAACAGCACGGGATATCCGCGCTTGGCCAGTTCCCGCAATGCATCTGCCTGCAAGTCTGAAAACCCGATGACCAGATCGGGCTTGAGCGATTCGATGACGTCATAGCGAATCGTCGTAAAGCCGGAGACAAACACTTTGCTGCGCGCTTCCGGCGGGAACTGGGTAAAAGCTGAAACACCAATGACCAGCTCCTGAGCGCCGAGCCGATAGAACAGATCGACGGCTTCGGCGCTGAGGCAAACGATCCGCCGCGGGATGGAGGTCATGATTGTTCCCTCTTTAATGGGCCAGCCGCGCTGCATAGGTTGCTCTGCCGACTACGATTCGAGTGCCGGACGCACGCGCAGCGGGGCACAACATCGCTCGGCAATGACGAATCCACCGAAGAGGACGAATGTGTACAACGCGTCGCCGGCCAGCGTATTCCAGAAGAAGGGAATCGCCGCTACATAGCAGGCGAACAGTCCTTCAAAGGTCCTTGGATAAAGGGCTCCTGCCAGCCAGACGGCGAAGTTTGTCGCCACAAAGAAGAGGAGCGAGCCGCTCACGGCCGCGGCGCCGATTGCCAGCGGCGTTCGCTGGGCTCGAATCATCAGTCCCAGGCAGACGACCACCGCGAAGCTGCCGTAGATCACGGGCATCGAACCATGAAACCAGCCGAAGTCGTACACAAAGAACCCGAGGAAGAGATCGCTCGCGTACATGGCCATGAGCGGCACGGCAAAGGCCGCGCGCTTGTCGGCGAAGTGAGCGCCGCCGAACAGCGCCATCGCCGCGAGCGGAGTGAAGTTGGGCGGATGCGGAATCAACCGGACCGTTGCGGCCGCTAGCGTGATGCCGGCAAACGCCAGAAAGCGCGGATTGCTCATGACAAGTCTCCTTCCTAATAGGGATCACCGGATCGGCGGAATCTTCAGGACCTCGGGCCGTGTTGCCTCGCTGGCGTCACCTGGCAACAGATCGGCGTAAAAGCGGCCGTCGCGCATGACCGTTTGCCCAACTTTCACCTCGACCCGATGGCGGAAAATCGGACCGTCGTAGACGAACGAATGGTACTCGCCGTACTCGCCGCACGGATCGATCCCCTCGGGGAGGTCGCGAATGAGGTCAACGTCGATCGCCCGGCCGGCGAACGACTCGCCGAGTTTCCCCTCCACGCAGGAGAGATACGCCTTGAAGCCCAGCGTGATGAAGGTCTGCACCAGCTCGGTCGTATCACGGCGCCAGATGGGAAACAGGCCTCGCATGCCGACCTTTGCCAGGTTGCGCTCGCGGTACTCTCGCAGATCCTGGAGAAAGATGTCGCCGTGCGCCACCATGAAAACGCCCTGGCTTTTGAGCTCGAGCAGCGCTTGCTCCACCACGCCCTCATACACTTCATTCGTGCAGGGCTGCTGTGAATTGGACGGCAGGTACAGTTTGTACAGCGGGAGTCCGATCGCCTTGGCTTGCCGCTCCAAGAGATCCTCCCGCACGCCGTGATGGCTGATGCGGCGGTACTCCTGGGCGATCGACGTCAGCAGCGCGACCACCTCGTACCGGCCGCATTTCTGTAGCTCATGCAGAGCCAGCGCGCTATCCTTGCCCCCGCTCCAGGAGAGGACGACCCTGCCCTTGGTTTGCAATCGCTTGTCCAAGTTCTTGATTCCTTTCTGCAATTGAGAAGGGCGACGCCATCCCCGACGAAATCAGGAACCATTCTTCAATCGCCGGGCCTCGCGGAGACGCGCGTGCGCCCACCAAACGGCACCAAGCAGCACTACGGCTAAACCGGCGAGGACGGAGCCTTTCGGCTCTGGAACAAACGTCAGGTGATCCACGGCGAAGTAGGCTGGAGTGTTCATCCCGAACTGGCCCGTGTCGGACGAGCTTAAAGCGAACTCCAACTGACGCGCGCCCCTCAACGTCGAAAGGTCGAGCGTTCGCCATTGGTCCAGAATGAAGTCTTGCGAGTTCTCCAAAAAGCGAAAATCCGCCAGGTAGCTTTCGACGCGCCCCACTGGGTTTCCCTGGCCATCCTTGCCGGTAATACTCAGTAAAAACCAATCCGCGTCGTTGCCACTGCTCCCGCCGAACTTTTTCGCAAAGTCGTCGCCCGTCTTCATCGAGTAATAAGCGTACGTGTTGTTGGTGACGGCGATCGAGAGGGGGTCGGCGGGCAGGTCGATTGCGACCGGACTAAAGGCATTCGCGACCGCATAGTTTGGAGAACCGGCCGCACCGCCGCCGGTGATCGAATTGTATTGGTGTTGGAACCGATTGTTTCCGTAATCGGTCGTGTCGGAGATGTTCGAGGCGGCGAAGCCATGTGGAAAGAACTCGCCCCCAAAGCTGGAGCCTCCCCAGCGATACAATGCGCCGTTGCTGGTAAAGCCGGCGCTGGCCGGGTTGCTGGCGGAGTTGAGAGATCCGCTGGGCGGGATTGTCACGTCCTCGATTCCCGACACGACGGCGCCCTGAAGCGATGCCGAAATGGCGCAGAGCGATGCGGCAAGAACCAAACGCGAAATCGTAGTCATGTGGTGCTCCTTGATTTGTGATTTGTGCGGATGCATGTTCATTCGCGACCGATCATCCATGGCGTTCAGTCGAAATCTCCGACGACCTCGCCGCCGGCGCGCGTACACAGCGCCGCGAGCGTTTGAAGTTCCATTGTTTCGGCGAAGAAATGCACGGACCCATCGACCATGACGCCTTGCGCGCCGCCGGCATGTTCGCTGCGGATATCGTTCTCGAACGACGGCGCCGCGTTGATTGCAAACGCCTGATCGAAAATGTTCCCCCCGTTGATCCATTGGCCGTCCGGGAAGCGCGAGTCTTCGGCCACGATCAGCGTCTTGGCCGTGCCGTCGCGGATCTGCCGCAGCGTGACGATGCTGTCGATCAACATCGCTCCCTTCGGCGGGTCATTCGGAGTGGTGAGCCGCTCGCCATAGATGCCGCCGTAATCGCACGCGCCGCGGCCGTGTACGATCGGCGACGTGCGCTGCGAGCTGGGACACAAATACACCGGCAACACAGTCGCAGCCGCGACATTTCGCGGGCTGTCGAACGGCAGGCTTAGGTCGAGCGCGTCGTAGAGCGGCTCTTCTTCGATAAACGGCAACAAGTACGCCGACCAGGCGAGCTGGCGGGCGGCCGTATTTCCTGGAGAACGCCACTCCACGCAGCCGACCGGAAACCGGCGGTGCGCCGCGTGGTAGGCATTCAGCGCAATGCCGATCTGCCGCAGGTTGTTCGCGCACACCGCGCGGCGCGAAGCTTCGCGCGAAGCCTGAATCGCCGGCAACAATAGCGCCGCAAGTAGGCCGACGATGGCGATCACGACGAGCAGTTCGACGAGCGTAAACGCCGTGCGGAAGGGGTCGTGGGCCACGGGCTCTGCCCGTGCTGGCCGATGCACTGGCAGAGCCAGTGGCACACGAGTCTGCACTGGCCGAGCCAGTGGCACACGAGTCTGCACTGGCTGAGCCAGTGGCACACGTTGCGGAGCGTAAAATAGCGATCGAGCCACGTGATCAACGCCGGCGCGGCGGCGATCGCGGCTGCCTGACAACGCGCGCAACCAGTTGGGCGGCGCGTACCAGGCGGCACGATCAAAGCGCGAGTAAGCGTTCCTCGGAAGTCACCACTGACCCAGGCCTGACCCTCGCAGGCGCTGAACCGACATCAGGCGTTGGTAGGTCTTCTGACTTCCGAGTTTCGCCGACCAGCCTTCTCGTCAATCGCGGTCGCCGAGGCGACGCGTGACAATGGCAAAAAGAGAGGTCGACGTTCGATGAGCGGCCTTCCGATTCATCAACTCGGTTACAGCGGCGGGGCCGTCCCGGAATTAGCGCGTCGTATCGCGAACAAAACGCGAGCGAATCACTGCACCGGAGTTCCCTGTTCGTCGGCCGAAACACAAATCGACCGACCACCAACGCACGTTGAAACCAGCGGGGAATATAGGCGTCGCGGATGCCGTTGTCAAACCCTTCGTAGCCGCCTCGCTCCGCGAGACGAAGCTATGTTCCATCTCGCGGAGCGAGATGACTACACTCAAACCGGCAGGCGGAGTTGCTGCGGATGGACCTGGTTCCAGGCGTCGAGCTCTACAACCAGGTTGTCTTTGGAGACCTCCGACATGACACCCGCCGTCACGCGATCGACCCATTGATCGATGCTGCCAGTCGTGCGGACGTCCATCCCGCCGGGATCGACAATCGTCGAATCTTTATCGCCATCCACCCGCACATAAGGCGCGGGTGCGTTGTAGCGCGAGCCGTAGACAAAAAAGCGCGGGTAGCCGGTCATCCGATGGCCCTTGGCAAAAGGAGTATGCTCGTGAAGCGGCAGGGCGATGACGGAAGGGAATTATCTTCCGCTGACAATCTAGGCCACTGAGAGGGCTGCCGGAAGTGTGGAAAATACCATGCGTAGGCGGCTAAGCACTATCGCCAAGTCTACGAAAAAGTGGCACAAAAAATTGGCTTGACAAAATGCCACTTGATGTGTACATCAGTATATGCCTGCTGTTCGGCTCCGCAAGCTGAAGCTTGAACTCCAACCGATGCACACACTCTCGCTCAATTCTGCTTCGCATGTCGCCGACAACCTGCGCCGGCTGATGGCCCGGCGGAATGTTTCGGTGGATGCGCTGGCGGCCGCGTCCGGCGTCGACCGACGCAGCATTGCCGGCGCCCTGCGCGGCAGAAAGAGACCCCATAGTCGAACACTGCATCGCCTGGCCGAGGCCCTGGCTGTGCCAGCCGACGAGTTCTTTCAGGATCCGTCGCTTTTGGCACACCGCACGTTCGATCGCCAGACCAATCCGCTGGTCGACGAGGCGCTGGCTGCGCGGCCGGAGCTGTTTGCCGCTTGGAGCGAAGGGGATTTCGATGAACTGTACAGCCGCTTCGGCACGGGCGGCGCACTAACGCGCGCCGGCGCCATTGCTGCAGCCGAGCGGATCAACCGCATGCGCGCCGTGCAACAGAAGGTGGCCCTGGTGCTGGAGACTCATGAAGCGGAGCTGCTCGAAGAGTTTGTCGATTTGCTCTATCGACGCGTCGCCGTGGTGGATGCCATGTCGCCACGTGGCCATGGCTCGCCAGAGTAGCCGTCCGCATCGTAGCCGTCTCGCTCCGCGAGACGTAGCACATGTTCCATCTCGCGGAGCGAGATGACTACGTTAAGCCGGAGCAGAGGCCTTCCGGCGAGCCGCTGGGCAACCTATGCTTGAAGAAGCACCGCCGGTCCGATTCTGTACGACCGGCAAAACTACTTCAAGCGTGTTACTTTGGCAAACGTAGTCGTCGAATCTCAAGCGGGCGCCGGACGGGCGAGCATCGCTCCGGCTGCTGCGCGCTCGCCGTGGATCATTTCGCCATTTTACGACCTGGCGTATCTGATCGCCGCGCCGCTGGCGATCATACCGCTCGTTTCGCTGGCGACCTGGTATCTGTCCTCGGAACAGATCTGGCTGTTCGCAGCGTCGTTCGCCTCGATCGGGCATCACCTTCCGGGCTTCATGCGGGCTTATGGTGACCGGGAGCTGTTCTGGCGTTTCCGTTGGCGGTTCGTGTTGATGCCACCGGTGATTCTGGCGGTGGTGGGACTGATGGCCTGGCAAGAGCTGCACGCGGTAGAGGTGCTGCTGCTTGTCTGGGCGACGTGGCACGTGCTGATGCAAACGTATGGCTTCATGCGGATCTACGACCTGAAGCGCGGCTCGGTCGATCTGACCGCAGCGCGTCTCGATTTGCTGCTGTGCGTGAGCGCGTTTGCCGCCGGTTTTGTCTTCAGCGACGGACGGATGCATGGGCTCATGGAGGCGCTCTGGAAGTCGGGCCTGCCGCTCATCGACGCCGGTTGGTTGACCGTCGCGCGGTGGCTGTGTGGGAGCTTTGCTGTGGCAGTGCTTATGGTGTACGCATTCCACGTGTTGCGGTCCAGCCGCCGCCGCGGCGTGTCGTACATTAAAGTCATATTTGCCGTCTCCAATGCCGGCGTGTACTGGGTCGTTGGCACAGTGACCACCGACTTGCTGATTGGCATCGCGATCTTTGAGATCTTCCATGCGCTGCAATATAACGCCGTGGTTTGGACCTACAATCGCCGCGCCGTGAGCCAGAATCCGGGCCGCTTCGGACCGCTGGGTTTTCTGTTTCACGACGGTTGGGTGCTAATCGGGGTCTATCTGGCCGCGATCGCCGCGTTTGGCTCGATGCGATACTGGAGCGACGACGTGAGCGATCCGGTATTCAAAGCGGCCCTGCTGGCGATCCTCACCACCTCGACCGCGCTCCACTTTTACTTCGATGGGTTCATCTGGAAAGTGAGCGAACGAAAGACGCAAGCTTCGTTGGGCATCGAGCCGAGCGGTTTTAGCGTGCGGCGCGACGTCTCTTGGCTGGGGCACGCAAGTAAGTGGGGCGTCCTGGCCGCCGGCCTGACGGGGCTGGCCATGCTCGAGATCAATTTCGCTCCGCGATCCCCTGCGGCGGAACAGGCAATGCATACTGCGCTGGCGGAGTGGACGCCGGAGTTGCCGGAGGTGCAAGCGCGCGCCAGCCGGCTTGCGCTGGCGCGTGGCGATTTCGCAGCGGCGCTGGCCGCGGCGCGGAAAGCCGTCGCATTTCGGCCGGCTTCCGAAAGCGCCTGGGTCGATTTAGGGATAGCGCAACTGCAAGCGGGGCGCTTCGAGGAAGCGGTCGCCGCATTGGAGCGCGCGGCGAAGTTAGCTCCAAAGCGTTGGCAAAATCACCGCGACCTTGGTCTGGCTCTGACGGGCCTTCAGCGGTGGTCCGCCGCGGACGAGGCTTTTGCAATCGCGGCGGAGTTGGCGCCGCAAAGCGCTGCCGTGGAATTGGCATGGGCCGAATCGTGTACGCTGCGCGGTGATTTTAAGGCGACGCTCCGCCATGCGCTGGCGGCGATCGAGCACGATCGTGATACCGCCGAAGCATACTATCAGGCCGGGTTGGCGTATGTGCAGCTCGGCCAACCGTCTCTGGCGAGGGCGCAATTGGAGCGCGCGACGGAACTTCGTCCGGATCACGCCGAGGCGATGCTCCAACTTGGCAACGCCGAACAAATGTTGGGGGATCTGACCTCGGCAATGCGTTGCTATCGTCGCGCCATTCGACTGCGCCCCACTTCTGCGATGGCTTACAGCAACTTGGGCGCAATCTTGCTGGTCGGAGGGCAGGTTGAAGAAGCGGACACGATGCTCACACGCGCCATCGAACTTGCGCCCCACCACGCCCAAGCCCATTACAATCTCGGCCTCGTTCGGCTGCAGCAGGGGCAATTATCGCAGGCGCGCCAGCACATCGAGCGAGCGCGAGCGCTGGGCATGACGCCGTCGGCCGAACTCGCCGAGGCGCTTGGCTTTGGACATTAGAATTAGTTTGCCGGGCGCCAGCTCCCAATCCTGCTCGGCTGCAATCAGACAGTTCTGGCCAGAAGAGCCAGGCCGGCGTGCAGCAATCGATTCGCCTTCCAGTAGCTCATGTTCAACCGTGCGGCAATTTCGGCGACTGACAAGCCGCGCGAATACAACCTCACGACGCACCGCAAGGAGGCGGGCAGCTTTTTCACGGCCGCGCGGATGTCGATTTGCGACTCGATCCCCAGGCGTTCTTCCGCAACGTCGTAGCTTCGCGGCAATAGTTTCATTCCGCGCCGCGCGGCGAGGTAATGACGCAGAGCGGTGATGCAATCGTGCTCGATGATGGTCGCCAGCCAGCCGGCGAACCGATCCTCCGCCAAAGTCCGATCGACGTGCAGATCGATGGCGTGGTTCAGATGCTGGCCCAAAAGCATTGCGGCATCCTGCTCGATCTCTTCAGCCCAGTCGGCGGGCGCTTGAGAATGTGCGACCACACGCGCGGCGGTGCGATGCAATTGTTTCTGATACCAGGGATGTTCGGCGAACAAGGTCCAGATTTCCAGCCAGCGTGCGGTGCGGTCTCCCGGTCGGTCGAGCGCCGAGAAAAACTGGTCGCGCAGCTCTTGAAGTCGTTGTTCCATCGCGCTTCCGGTTCGACGACGGATGGTCGCCAGAATGACACGCTCTCGGCGTGTGCGAGCCCCTGCAAGAAAAGCACGTCGATAAAAGCAAAATGAATACCATCAGTCTCTATGGATGTTTAGGCCCGGAGGGCCGTCAAGTAGTAGCCCGGCCCGTGAGGGCCAGGATCCAGCGTGAATTCATGTTTTGAGGTCCGTAGGACCGACATTGCTGCCCCCATGCAACGCGCCGAAGTGGCGAAGCTAGGCGCGCCTCATTGGCAAACGCAATTCCGTCATGGAGCCGGTTGCGTTGTCGCGCCCAAACCCTTTCTCGGGTAGCCATCCGGGGGTC
>JBBDYH010000104.1:0-20863 GCA_040901795.1 Pirellulales bacterium | reverse complement strand
GCGTCTTCACCGGCACGCCGAGCTTGTACAGCTCGCGCTCGCTTTCGAGCATGCAGGCCAGTACGCGCTCGGGAATGGCGCCGAAGTACTGATCCTCAAACTCCTGCCCTTTGGGCGGCTTGGCCCCATACAGCGTGCGGCCGCACGTCACCAGGTCGGGCCGCGCGAAGTAGAAGTTGCGGTCGATCAGAAAATACTCCTGCTCTGGACCCGCGGTGGCGAAGATCGGCCCCACGTCGGTGTGACCAAACAGCTTCAAGATCCGCTGCGCCTGCTTGTTGAGCGCCTGCATCGAACGCAACAGCGGCGTCTTCTTGTCGAGCGCCTCGCCGGTCCACGAGCAGAACGCCGTCGGAATGCACAGCGCCGTGCCGTTCGGGTTTTCTAGAATGTACGCCGGGCTGGTCGGGTCCCAGGCCGTGTACCCGCGGGCCTCGAACGTCGCCCGGATGCCGCCCGAAGGGAAGCTCGAAGCGTCGGGCTCGCCCTGAATCAGCTCCTTGCCACTGAACTCGGCGATGGCCGTGCCGTCGCCCGTCGGCGCCAGGAAGCTATCGTGCTTCTCGGCCGTCAAGCCAGTCAGCGGATAAAAGACGTGGGCATAGTGCGTCGCCCCTTTTTCGATTGCCCAGTCCTTCATGGCCAACGCCACCGCATCGGCGATGCTCGGGTCGATGGGGGCGCCGCGCTTAATCGTCCCCTGCAGGGCCTTGTAAACCGGCTTCGGCAACCGGTCCTTCATCACCTGCTCGGTGAACACGTTGGCGCAGAAGAGCTCGCTGGTCGGCGTTTGCCGGAAGTCGAGCGCCTGGCCGTTGGATTTGTAATTGGTGACCGCCGAGATTGCCGCCTGTCTTGCAGTACTCAAAGCCGCACTCCTGAAAACGAGGGTAACGAGATGCCGCCAAACCGTAAGGGTCTGCGCATTTAGGCAAGCGTTATACCAGAACGCCGGGCTGCGGCACAGAGAAACGTGCTAAGTGATTGTGTAGCAATGGGTTACGATATCACACTTACTATTGAGCAACAGCCGTCGTCGTCAAGAATCGCCAAACTATTGAGCAACCGATGCGGTGCCGATAAGCGAACGGACGTTTTTCCTAGCAGCGTCTGAACTTGACACGCTTTGAATCCAGCGTGGCCCCGTCGTAGAGTAGAACCTTTTGCTGTTTCTCGAAGTCGTCGATCTTGACGGTCAATGTGCCCTCCGTCTGAGCTGGAATCGCCTGCGGCTCACGAAAGATGAGCATATCTTGTCCGACATGCGACAGCCGAAGGCGCGAGCCGTTAACCTGCAAGTGCAGTTCCACCTGAGCCGAAAAACCGTTGACCGCGGTTGTATCCATGGAACTCACCAGTCAACAGAGAGCACAGCAATACGCGAGTGCGAGAAAAACTGAGTTAAACTTCGAGCGCCCCCTCGGGGAGGGCATCGACGGTCGTGTCTGGGCTTCGGCTGCGGACACGGCCGTTAAGGTCTTTGAACGCCACCACAATTATCGGCTTGAACGCGAAAGTTATCAACGCCTTCAGGCTGCCGGAGTAACCGAACTGCGCGGCTTTGCCGTGCCTGAGCTCGTGGATTTCGACGATGAACTTCTCGTTGTCGAAATGACGATCGTCTCGCCGCCCTTCATTCTGGACTTCGGCAAGGTGCACTTTGACCGCCGCCCAGAGTTCTCCGCCGAAACGCTCGCCGAGTGGCGCGAGTCGATGCAGGAGCTGTTCGAAGACCGCTGGCCCGAAGTGCGCCTGCTCCTCGCAGCCCTCGAACGCTACGGCATCTATTACCTCGACGCCAAGCCGGGCAACATCATGTTCGGGCCATCGTCGTAAATGCCGTACAACGACGTCGCGCACCCGCGCCCTGTGTCCCCTGTCCCCTGATTGCTGAACCCCGAACCCCGAACCCTGAACCCTCAGTTGCGGCGCGCCCCCGGCAGCGATACCCTAGCGCATGGAGGACCGCTCATGCTCGTACTGACGCGCAGAAAGAACGAGGCGATTGTGATCAACGGCGATATCACTGTGGTCGTCGTTGAGATTCTCGATGATAAAGTCCGGCTGGGCATCGAGGTACCGCGCGAAGTTTCCGTACACCGGCGCGAATTGTATGATGCGGTCCTGCGCATTCAACGCGAGCGCTCCTCCAAAGATCCCTCGAGTTGAAGCGAGTCCGCATGGCCGGCGATGAGCACAACGACGCGGCGAATGCTCATGGCGGCGGCCGCTTCGCCACCACGCAATGGAGCCTCGTCCTTTCGGCCGCCGATCGCGCTTCCCCCGGCTTTCAACAGGCGCTCGCGGAACTGTGCGGGACCTACTGGTATCCCCTGTATGCCTTCGTCCGCCGCCAGGGCGCCTCCGCCGTGGAAGCGGAAGACCTGACGCAAGAGTTCTTTCTGGCGCTGGTCGACAAAGAGTTCCTCGCGGCCACCGGACCGGAGAAAGGCCGCTTCCGCACGTTTTTGTTGTTGTGCCTGAAGCGGTTTCTCGCCAACCAGCGGGATCGGCAGCACGCCCAAAAACGCGGCGGCGGGCGGACGCTCGTGTCGATCAATCGGGACGAAGCCGAATCGCGCTATCAGGCCGAGCCTGCCGACGCCGCCACTCCGGAACGCATCTACGAGCGCCGCTGGGCGTTAGCATTGTTGGATCAGGTCCTCGCACGGCTGGAGGACGAATACCGCCAGGCGCGTAAGTCAGCGCTCTTTGCACGCCTGAAGATTTACCTCGTCGCCGACGCCGCGGCCGAAAGCCACGCCGCCGTCGCTGCCGATCTTGGTCTGAGCACCGGCGCGGTGAAGGTCGCCGTCCACCGCCTCCGCCGCCGCTACGGCGAACTGCTCCGGGCCGAAGTCGCTCGCACTCTGGAGCAGCCCCGCGACGTTAAAGAGGAGATTCAATCGCTCTTTGCAGCCCTCCGAAGGTAGGCCACGCGAGTCGCTGTGGGAGCTCTGTAGGGAACGCCCTCCGTGGCGTTCCAGCCCTGCGAGTAGACGTCGTCACTCAAAGATTCATTGTATCCTTCTGTCCGGTTTGCTTAGCTGAATAGTAGCCGCCCGCCACGGCGGGCTATGCAGACCGGTCCGCGGCAGGCGGAAGTGCAGTCATCACGCTTCCGCGTGATGATGCATCCTCTCGCGGCTTCGGCCGTGAGCTCAGCCGAACGGAGCGAGAGGGCTACGGTTACGCGGCCACAAGGGCCGCAGCTACATTCGCTCTCGACCAGAGGTTACGATGTTACTCATGACCGAAACTTGCCCCAACTGTGGCGAGGAATTGACCAGCGACAACGCGGCCGGCGGACTCTGCGGGCGTTGTCTCTTCGAACGCGGCATCGAGTTGACCAACACAGTCGCGCTGGCCGAGGGGAGCACGCCGGGCACGCATCCGTTCACGGCGCCCGACCCGGTCGAAGTCGAGGCGGACCTGTTGAACTTCGACGTGCTGGAGCTGATCGGCCAAGGGGGTATGGGCGCGGTTTACAAAGCCTATCAGCGCACCCTTGACCGCACCGTGGCGATCAAGATTCTTCCCCGTCAGGCGGCCGGGGGGCAGGAATTCGCCCAGCGATTTCAGCGCGAAGCCCGTGCGCTGGCGCGGCTGCGGCATGAGCACATCGTGATGGCCTATGACTACGGCCTCACCGATCGGTATTTGTATTCGGTCATGGAATACGTCGGCGGGCCAAACCTGCGCGAGTTTTTGCGCAGCAAAACAAAACCCCTCTCCCCCGCACAGTGTAGTCATCACGCTCCGCGTGATGAAATCTCTTTGCCTGACGAATCGCAGCGCGAATGCGCCGCCTCACTCTCTCCCCGCCGCGCCCTGGAAATCGCCCGCGACGTTTGTGCCGCGCTGCAATTCGCCCACGAAAACGGCATCGTCCACCGCGACATCAAGCCCGAGAACATCCTTTTAGACGAATCCGGCCGCGTGAAGATCGCGGACTTCGGCCTGGCTAAGCTGCTCCAACCCGACCCGTGCGAGCTGGCCCTGACGCACACCCGCCATTTCATGGGGACGCTGCACTACATGGCCCCCGAGCAGTGCGAGCGGCCGCACGAGACCGACCACCGCGCCGACATTTATTCCCTCGGCGTCCTGCTCTACGAAATGCTCACCAGCGAGCTGCCTTTGGGCCGTTTCGATTCTCCGTCGAGCCGGGCGAATGTGGACTCGCGCGTTGATGACGTTGTGCTTCGCGCGCTCGAAAAGGACCCGGCGCGGCGCTACCAAACCGCCGCCGCCTTTCGAGAAGCAATTACCTCGGTCTTGGAACAGTTGAAGGCGCCGCACTCGGCGACCGCGCAACCAGCCGTCGCATCAGACGCCCGGCGCACCCGCCCGCGCGGCCCGCTGGTCGCCGCCGGCTTTCTCGCCTTTCTGGTCGTCGCCTACTTCGGCTGGCAATTCCTCCTCAAATACCAGCGCGACAAAGAGGGCAACACAACGATCACAGTCGAATCCAAAGGCGGCGACGAAAAGCCCCCCAAAGTCGCCAGCCAGGAAACTCGGCTGCTCCGAGCGGACGAAGAAGTTACTCGCGCGTTCACTCTACGGCGCGATAACTTCAGCGAAATATCCGACTTGGTATACAAGATTTTCAGCGAGAGCGCAGAGATTGGTAATGCCGGAGGCCACACAATGATAGCTCGCGGCAATAGCGAGACGATTCAGAAGATTGAAGCACTGGTCCGGCGGCTCAACCAAGCGACGCCTCCAATCGGCGAACCTCGCGACCTTTCTCCGCAGCTCCTTGAGGAACAGATCGACCGAGAGCCTCAAGTGTTAGAGCTGCGTAAAAGAATCGCAGACGTCGAGAAGCTCCACGAGTACCAGCGGTCTGTCTCAACGAATCCCAAATCTGACCAAGCCTTGTGGCGATACAATCAGCGGCTCGAGACGTTGAAGCAGGCCGAGGAGGAACTTAAGGCACAGCTCCGAGAGCTTGCCATGCGCAGCGTCCGGAAGTCGGTTGCGCAAGGGCCGACAACAAAAATTTTCTCGCTTTCCAACTCAAACGCCGCAGAAGTGTCTAAAGCGGTCCGCAAGGTGTACCCGGAAGGCATTGATTATTACATGGGAACTGACACGCTCAGCAATTCCCTGGTCGCGACCGGCGATCCCGAGAAAATCGCCAAAATCGAAGCCGTGGTACGCCATCTCGATGCCGCTACGCAAAAAGGCGAGAAAGCCGGTCGCGCCAACAGCGAGATCAAAATCTTCTTGCTACAGAATTCTCGCGCCGCCGAGGCGCTGGCAATGCTTCGCAAGCTCTATCCTGATAGCCAGGCCGTCCGTATGACCGCCGATGCTCGAACGAATTCCCTGATCGTCGAAGGCAACCGCGAAACGCTATCCAAGATTGAAGCGATCCTCCTTCGATTGGATGAAAGGGGATCACCTGACGCAAGCGACGGTCCTACGACCATTCAACGCGAACACGTATTGCACATCAGCGCGACGGGCGAATTTGAGGACGCGCCGCTTGATGGGCGTTATGGCATCGATCTGGATGGATACGTAAATCTCGGTGCGAAGTATGGCAAAATAAAGGTGCTAGGCCTGACCGCGGACAAAGCGCAGGAAGCCATTCTCGCCGAGTTGCGCAAGATCCTTAGTGATCCGAAGGTCGTATTGTCGATCGAAGATCCAAGCGGAGGGACGACACGAGCAGTTCCCAACCATGGCCAGCCATCGAGTCCAGTCAGGATTAGCCGCGAGGGCGTAGTCCGGATTAGCGCATCGGGCACGGTGCCCGAGGGCCCCATCAATGGCCTTTACACCGTCGATCTCGACGGGTATGTGAACCTCGGTGCTGAGTATGGAAAGGTGAAGATAGCGGGACGCACCGCCGACCAGGCTCAGGAAGCCATTCTCAACAAGCTCCGAGAAGTACTGGCCAGGCCAAAGGTCATTTTGACCATTGAGGCGGTCGGCCCTCAGAATCCAGCGGATCTGAAGGACGCAGTATCCACGGCGCAGGAAAAACAGATCCGAACGGTAGTCCTCAACGAGTGGGAACTGGAGATCGATCAAGCGGGCGGGCTGGTCGATAGCCGCCGCTTAACAAACGAGGAATTCGCCAACCGCGTCGAGCAGCCGGACCATGTGACGATTCTTCCTATTCCGAAGTATTCAATTAAGAATGACGATGGTTGGCCGCCGCGCTCTGAAGACCTGCCTATCGGACTTGCACACGCACTGCTGTTCAATGATTTCGGAACGCTCGCCGTCGCGTATCGCTTCTACGATCACACACCGACGACGATGATCGTTCGCGGCGAGCGCGGCGATGAGCAGGTAGTCATTCCGTACGTGCTGGTGATCAAAGGACCCCATCTGGGCCGTAAAGAGTTTGTGCTTCCAAATTGGCCGGAGCGCGACAAGGTTCAAGAGCTTGTTCGCACGCCGGGCATCATCTTTGCGCCCGCCAACCTGCGGATCAACAACGGCGAGCCGCTGGAGATCTTTATCGAGCGGGGCGACCCGCGAAATACCTCCCGCGTCCGCGTGTCGAACATCGTCAAACTTACGTGGGATGTGGCCAACCTGCCACGTCAGGCCGATGAGGCAACGGACGAAAAGCCAAAGGAGACTCAACCATCCACACAGGAGCCCAAAGACAAAAAATCGACACCCCCCGATTAAGAGACCCTTTGCGCCTTAGCGGTTTTGCGTGAGACCCTTTAAAGAAAAGCATCACGCAAAGCCGCACACACACCAAGAACGGCAGAGCGTGAGATTGGTCTGCGTTGGCTCTCGCAAAAATCACCGCGCCGGGTTCTCGTACCAGATCACGCCCAAGTTTTCAGCCTCTTCGCAGGTGATCACGTCGAGGTCGCCGTCGTTGTCGAGATCGACGAGCTCTATGCGGTCGAATTTGGTGCCCGGCGGGCCGGAGATATCGTGCATGGTCCACGGACTTTTCGCCGCGGCGTCGCTCGTTTGTTCGCGGCTAAACCAGGCGACGCCTGACTTGCCGCCGGTCGCGCCTTCGCATGAAAGAAGCACGTCTGCCCGCCCGTCGAGATCAACATCGGTTACACGCACAGCCTTGGCGTTTCCAAGGTTGCCCTGCAGCTCGATGATGTCCGCCGTCCATCGCTTGCGCGGATCGTCGGCCCGCGCGAAGACGAGCACGCGCCGCGGCTTGGCGGCCACGACAATCTCCTGCCGTCCATCGCCGTCGAAGTCTGCATATTCCAAGAACATCACCTCATGATCTTCGCCGCCGATCGTATGGACACGCCAGCGGTTCACTGCTTCAGCCGAATGACCAGCGTTCTCCAACCAAAAGACGCCGCGCTTGTCTCCCTTCCGATCCGACGCGAGCACGTCCAAATCGCCGTCGCCGTCGATGTCCACCGCCTCCAGCGACATGATCCAACCGGCGTCTCGCAGGCGGTGATATTTCCACGCCGCCACATTGCGCGGGTTGTCCGGCGACTCCAGCCAGCCGATGCCGGCGTTCTTTCCCTTCGACCCGATAATCACATCGATGCCTCGCTGGCCGTCCATATCCAGCGGCATCGCGTACATCCACTGCTGTTTGTTCACCGTCGCCGCGATCGCCTCCGTTCGCCATGACGCCGGATCGAGCAGCTTTGACTGGTCGCGCGGCGCGAAGTGTACGAACACCGTGCGGGTGTTCCCTTCGCAACTGCTCACTACGTCGAGCACGCCGTCCCCGTTGAAATCAACGAACATTGCATCCTCGGGCGACCGAGCTTCGCCAACGGTAACTGCGGGCCACCGGTCTTTCACTTTCCCCGCGGCGGGTTGAAGATAAACGCGCACGCGGGCCCCTTCCTCCCACCCGGTTGTGATATCGAGCCGCCCATCACCGTTGATATCCCCCAACCGCACGCCGTCGGCCCCGCGAGAGCTGTCGTCGATCGCGTGCCGCGCCCAAGGCGCAGCCTGAACTGCTAGCGACATCGAGAGCAAACCAAGAATGGCGACCATCCGCGACATCGGCGAATCCCCCTGCTCTTATTCCGCCAATTCCTTGAGCAGCTTGGCGGCTGCCTCGACCATCCGCTCGCCGGAGCCGGGGACTACACGGGAGTTCACCGTCTCGTAGCTCCCCTCGGCGAAGGCTTTTTTAGTAGGGATGTAGGCCGGATCGTCGTTCGCCAGCTCGATCACCAGCGTTGTTTTGAAAGGTGAGGCCCGCTTGATCGCCAGACCCAGCTCGACAAACACCTCGGCCGGCAGCGTGACGATCGCTACGTCGGCCGAGAGCCGAAACGCCTGCACTTCCAGCGGAAGCGTGTCCGACTTGCGCAGCGAAAGATCAAAGATCTTCGCCGTCTCGACCTGTTCCAAAAACGACAGCTCGCGCGACCCGATCTTGGCCATCCGCTCGCGGGCCGCGGCGACTTGCTCGGCGGAGTGCTTTTGCAAGGGCGCATCGACAACCGCACGCCGCACCGCCAGCGACGGATTTTCAACCGCCGCGAGCTCGGGCAAGTGGCCGGCGACCGTCTCGGCGAGCATCGTCCCCATCTCTTCGGTACTGCGTCGGCCCTTGATCCGCACGTCGACGTGGTTGATGTCGCCGCAAGTGCCCGTACCAAAGATGCTCACGAAATCGGGACCCAGCGATTTGCGCAGCTCGCGCTCCAGGAAAAATGGATAGTCCGCCGAGTACTCCGTGCCACCCGTCGTGTCGAGGTGCATGGCAAAAACGACCAGACACGCCAGGTCCTTCGAAGTGTCGCTCTCGGGCGATGGCTCAGCACTGCTCGCTCGCGGCGCGCGAGCAGTGGCACGGACACGAATGATCCCCACGTCCGGGTCGATCGGCCCTGCGACGCGGACGATGTTTGGATTCTGCTGCCCAGGATTGAAGCGCACTGAGCCGTCCTTCATGTGAAAACGGCGGTTGAACGACAGTCGATCCTCTTGTGCAATTCCGGCATCGATCCGCACCGGCACGGCGGCCGCGTGCGCTTTGGCGATCACCTCGACCAGTTTTTCCACCAGCGTCTCGCCGTACGGCGATTCCTCCTGCGGGTCGCGGCCGTGCTGCTTCACGGCCCGCTCATGAAAATACTCGCGCAGCCCGCTGAAATACAACGGCCCCGTGTGCGAGTGCGTGGCGGTAATGACGATGTTCTCGGGCGGGATGCCGGTTCTCTCGCTCGCCAGCCGCCGCGCGCGGGTTGTCACCTCAGCCGTCATGCCGATCAGGTCGCACACGACCAGCGCGGCTTGAGTGTTCGCCTGTCGAAAAACGAGCGCCTTGGCGTGCAGTGGATCTTTCACGCCCGTGTTGAGCCGCTCGTTGAAGTAGCCGCTCATCCGGTAGCCCTTCGGCGGCGTGATGTCGGTCACGGCGACGCCGGCCCGAAATTCGGCTGCCAGACAGCATGAGGAGCCGGCAATCCACAGGAGCAAAAAACAGCCACCCCGCCAAACAGCAGCATTAAGAATTGGTCGCACAGAATCCTCCTTCGAGTTGTGCGCCGTTCTACCACGCCCTGTCAGGGCGTGCCACCAAGCTGTGGGGGGCACTTTAGACGTTGTCTTTGCCGCCGGTACAGCATGATGGCCGCAAACGAGATCAGCCCAAGCGCCATGCCGGCCACATCGGCAAGCCAATCATTGAAGTCTCGTTCGCGCCCTGTCCACGGTTGTGTCAGCTCGTCGACCGCGCCGAATGCCGCGACAAAGACCGCGATCCCCGCGTACCAGGCCGCCGACAAGCCGGTTTGTGATTGCCGGTCGGTACATCGCCACGACAGTGCGAACGCCATCAGGCTGGCCAGGCCGCAGTAGACGGCAAAATGCACGACCTTGTCGGCGCCCGGCCAGCGCACATGCCTGGCGATTTCGGGCTCACCAGGAAAGTGCGTCCCCAATACGAGCACGACCACATAAGCCGTCAATAATCGCATCAACCAGCGATAGCCGCGCTTGGTACCCGCCGTGCCGCGCTGTTCGTCGCACTGCGTGATGACCTCCATGTCCGGCCGACGACGCCGCAACTGCCAGACGCCGCGCCAGGTGACGAACGTATCGCTCACGTTCGCACGCCGCAGCGCCGGCATTTCGGCCAGGACCGCCGCGGTTCGATTGCCCGCATAGGTTCCGCGCAGGTCCAGCTCGTGCAGTGTCGGAAACGCCGCCAGCCGTCGGACGGCGTGCAAATCGACAAGGCTGTCTGATAAGTCGAGCCGGTGTAAGCCGCCCAGCAATTCGCGGTGGCTAGCGATGTACCGGACGTCGGCCAGCCCGACCTCCGGCCCCGTCAATCGCACGGCCGTGATCGTATCGACGACTTGGGCAAAATCCTCGCCGATCTCGCGCGCGATCCAGGCGGGCCGGTGAGTTTCGACCGTGCCACCGCGCCGCTCGATCTCCGCGATTAGCTCCTGCTGCGCCGCGTAGCGCTCAATGTTCGCAGCCAGCCACGCGCGGCGGTTGGTGTAGATCCGCGCGTACTCCAGCGCGGCCTGGTAGTCCGCCTCAAGCTGTACGAACTCCGCCACCGTGCCGCCACGATCGGGATGCGCCTGCTTGGCCGCATCGCGATAGGCCGCCTCGACGTCCTCGACACTGCACGGGATCAAGAGGCCGAGCCGCACCAGGAAGTCGGGCCGACCGTTCAACGCCGTGGCCAATGAACTGGGTGGGTCGGCAAGCGGCGGAGTGGTCATCAAGAGGTATCTAGGTTGCGGGCGGTCCGAGGTCGAGTACGTCGAACGTTAACCGAGACCTATTCTAGCCGCCTGCTTCAGGCGGGCACAGATGCGCTGGAACCAGTGCCGGGGCCTCTGATGCCGGCAAAGGGGGGCGCGGTTTCTGGCATGTCCGTTGCACACTTGATAGCCATTGTGGGCAAACACAGAAGGAGAGATCATGGCCAATACAGCCAATCGCGGCGGCAAGAAGCAAGGCTCCTCGCGCGCAGTGGGACATGCCAAGAAGACCAGCGTCCGGCCCGGCTCGACGGCAGCGGCCAAAGAGCGGCATCAGCAATCGCCGCGGCAGCCGGCCATCGAGCCGAACCGGGGGACGTAAGTTGGAGTTCAGCCTTTCAGGCTGCTTCGGGAACAGCGCGAGGACGCTCCCAAGCCGTAGTTGGACAAGCTAAAGCTTGAACTCCAACGGTGCAAGCTAAAGCTTGAACTCCAACGGTGCAAGCTAAAGCTTGAACTCCAACGCTCAATTGACCAGGCTCAACTCGGGCTTGCGGGTCTTGCGATAGAAGCCGATGCCCTCGAGCGCCTTGTAAACTTCCTCCAGCGTCTTCTCGCCGAAGTTGGAGATGCTCAACAGATCGTCGCGTGTACAGTATAACAGATCGTTGACTGTGAAGATGCCTTTCTCTTCCAGGCAGTTCGTCGTGCGGACCGACAGGCCGATTTCGGCCGTGCTCATTTCCAGCCGTCGTTGCAGCTCGTCGTTGCGGCCAATGACAGAGTTTAGCGGGATGCGCGTCATGGGTTCCCTCCCTTCAAGAGTCCGTGGTAGAAGTGTCGGCCACCCTGGCCGAAACACTATGGTGATCCAATATAACGAGCCGCGCATTTTTGCCAACTACTTTTTTTCAGTTTTGCGGCAAAGCGCAACCGCGTGCTAGCACGGCCTATTTGGAGTGCGATGACTCGTCATCGCTTTCTTTTTCAAACCGCTGGCAACCAGGCCTCATCGATTGATATCCAAAGCGTTGACCAGTCAACGCACTCCAAACGTTCCCTTTCGGGTATAGTTAATAAAAGCTTAATGCTAGCATCACCGAGGGGAACCCACGTTGAACGGATTGCTCGAATACCTCACCGATGCCCAACGCGCGGCCGTCACGCATATCGATGGCCCGCTGCTCATCCTGGCCGGCCCGGGCAGCGGCAAGACGCGCGTCGTGACGCACCGTATCGCCTACTTGCTGAGCCACGGCGTGCCCGCCTGGCAGATCGTCGCGCTGACGTTTACCAATAAGGCCGCCGACGAAATGAAGCGCCGGCTGACCATCCTCGCGCCTGGCCAGAACGTCTGGGTGAGCACGTTCCATCGGTTTTGCGCTCGCCTGCTCCGCCAGTATGCCCGCTACTTGGGGCTCCAGGAGAATTACTCGATCTACGACACCAGCGATAGCCTCGCCGCGCTCAAGCGCTCGATCGACGCGCTGAACCTGGAGCTCACGCACGTCACGCCCGAGCGAGTTCAGGCCGCGATCAGTTGGGCCAAGAACAACCTGATCACGGCCGAAGAGTACCAGCCCAAGCCAGGCCACCCGATCGGCAGCATCGTGGCGCAGGTCTACCCGCGTTACCAGGCCGAGTTGCTGGCTTCCAGCGCCGTCGATTTCGACGATATGCTGCTGCACGTCGCCACGCTGTTGCGCGATCATCCCGAAATCCGCGCCCAGCTCGACCAGCGCTACCGGTACGTGATGGTCGATGAATACCAGGACACTAACCTGGCACAGTACGCGATCGTCCGCGCGATGTCGATCGACTATCCGAACCTGGCGGTCACCGGCGATCCCGATCAATCGATCTACGGTTGGCGGGGCGCGAATCTGAATAACATTCTCGAGTTCGAGAAGGACTTTCCCGACGTCAAGATCGTTCGCCTGGAGCAGAACTATCGCAGCACCAAGCGGATTCTCCGCGTCGCCGATCATCTCATCCAGCACAACACGAAGCGGAAGAAGAAGAGCCTGTTTACGGAAAATGACGAGGGCAAGCCGGTGGCGCTGCTCGCGCAGCCGAACCAAAAAACCGAGTCCGATTGGATCGCGAACTACATCGCTGGCCAGGTCGCCGCCGGCCGCCGCCAGCCGCGCGACTTCGCCGTTTTCTATCGGATGAACGCGCTCTCGCGGCAGTTGGAGCACTCGCTGCGCGAGAACGGCATTCCCTATCAGATGATCAACGGCGTGGAGTTTTATCAGCGCAAAGAGATCAAGGATGTGCTGGCGTACCTGCACCTGTTGAACAACCCGCGCGATGGCGTGGCGTTTCTGCGCGTCGTGAACACGCCGGCGCGCGGCATCGGCCGCGCCACCATCGGGCAAGTGTTGTCGCACGCCGACCGGCGTGGCCTGCCGCTGCTCGAAGCCGCGCGAGAAGCCGGGATGATCGAGACGCTGCCCAAGCGCGCCGCCGTAGCTGTCGCGAAGTTCGTCAGCTTGTACGATCGGTTGGCGCTCTCCTCCGGGGGAGCGGTCGAGGAGATTATGGGCCTGGTTCTCTCCGAAACCGGGTACCGGCAGATGCTCATCGAGAACGACAGCGAGGAAGACGACGAGCGGCTGGCCAACATCGAGGAACTGCTTACCGCGGCCCGGGAATACGACGAGCAGTACCCCGGCGACAACCGCCTGGAAGAGTTTCTGGAGCAAGCGAGCCTGGTCAACGACACCGACGCCTGGGAGGTGGACGATAACCGTGTGACGCTGATGACGCTGCACGCGGCCAAGGGACTGGAGTTTCCCGTCGTGTTCATCGTGGCCGTCGAAGAGGGCCTTCTGCCGCACGAGCGCAGCCGCGCCGACGCCGACCAGGTGGAAGAGGAGCGGCGGCTTTTTTTCGTCGGCATCACGCGGGCCCAGGAAGAGCTGCATCTGAGCATGGCTCGCTACCGTAGCTTCCGCGGGCAAAACCGCATGGCGATTCCCAGCCCGTTCCTCATGCAGCTTCCCACCGAAGAGATGGAGGTGAGCGATTACTCATGGGCGTCGCCAAGCTGGCAACCGGGCGACGCGAACATGGGTTTCGCGTTGCCTGAGGCGAGCGCTTACACAACCGAGGTAGAAAAGGAGTGGACGGGGGCGGGCTACGACGATGACAGGCGGCCACTGCCTATTGAGGTAACTTCCTTGTCGCGCAACGGCGAGCTGCGTCTCACCACGGCCGCGCAACTAAGCACCCAGACCGCCACGGCTCCCTGTGCCGCTGGCTCCGCCAATGCCTCCGTTGTGCGCGGGTCTCCCGACGCCGCACAGATTTCGACCGAAGGTCTCAATTCCGTCTCCCCCGACGCTTTCCATCACGGCATGCTCGTTCGCCACCCGGAGTACGGTCTGGGCAAGATCCTGGCGCTCTCCGGCACGGGCGTGAAGCGCACCGCCACGGTCGCCTTCGCCACCGGCGCCGGCGAAAAGCGGTTCATCCTCGTTCACAGCAAGCTGCAGCCGGCGAAGAATGGCGGCTGATTGCTCGACTTAGGCGTCGGCTGCGACGCGCTTTACCGGGCCGCTCCGCGCTCGATCCAGCGCCGCTTCATCTGCAACAACCGGAACAACCGGGTTTCTTGCGTGACAAACGCGCCAGGAACCAGCCCATAGTATTGGGTCAATGCTGCGCTAACAGTTGGCGGTCAAGGCGCCAAATTAAACTGGACTTAGCCGCAGAGTCCAGGAACCATAGGCAATGGAACGGAGATTGGTCGATGACGCATCACATTTTTTGCCGCCGCTGCTTGCTAGGGGCATTGTTCCTTGCGACGTACTTCGGTGTGCATGGCTCGGTGGCCAACGCAGCATTGCTTCCGGTTGGCGGAATTCAATCGCCCGCTGTCTCTGAACCCGATCCGCTTAACGCCACTCGGCTCCAGGGCGGAACCGTCCGTTTCCTTGGTTCCGGATTCTCCGGCACGCTGACTTCGACCGTCTGGACGAACGACACGTCGAACCCGTTTGGCGCAGACAGACTGACATTCACCTACTTGCTGACGAACGACGCCGCGAGCCTCTACAATCTGAGCCAGTTAGGCATCGCCAGCTTCGCAGGCAACTTGACCGACGTGAGCTATGCCCCGTTTGAATTGCTGGGCGGACCGCCCAGTGTACCACTGTTGCGAGCCGTTCGTCCGACTGCGGACCTGATCGAATTCCGGTTTCCAGACTTCAGTATTCCGGAGGACACATCTGGCTTGCTCATGCCCGGCCGCTTGTCGAAGTTGCTCGTCGTGCAAACCGATGCCACGGCGTTTTCCGGGACTGAGGCCGTGGTAACCACGTTCGCAACCGGCAGCGCTGTAACCGTTCACAGTTTCGCGCCGCTCACCGCGATTCCGGAACCGAGCGCGCTCATCCTCGCCGCAATCGGCGCGGTTGGCTTATTCGCACTGGTTCGACGCCCCGACAAATAGGGTAGTCGAACTTGTGGGCCTTCGCGTTCAGCGTCTACAATGGACACTTAGTCTATGGTTTTTGCACGGAATGGACCCAAACGGAGTTGATAATGATTCGGGCGTTCATTGGCTTGTTAGTAATTGGCAGTTGCGGCGTTTCCCAAGCAGCGCCGCTGCTTTACTTTACGCTCGAAGGACGCAAGCAAGGGAGTGCGGAGGCGTTTGCCAATAGTATCGAAGTCGAAACGGGCGACGTGATCGAGTATCGACTGCAGATGCGCATGGCACCCTTCGGCATACACAATGACAATGTGCGAGCAACCCATCCAACTTTCGCTGGAAAGCACGGTGTCAATTCCATGAGCCTAGCCATTGTCCAAGACTCTGCCGCTCCTATTCAGGTTGACCTGAGTTCTCCTGCAGAGTTCAGTTGGCCACCCCCCAATGCGTGGGGCCGCGGCTTTAACGCCAGGGGAGGCGCTCCCGTCCAGCGCGCTGGCTCGGCGTTCAGAGATTTGCTGGATATTCGTCCGATCCAGCCGCCCGGTGTCTTTGTGGGCGGTACCGCGAACGAGGCCGTCTTGGCCGGAACATTTAACGTCGCGGTGTTAACGGGCGGAATGGGGCAAGTGTGGCCGCAGTGGGGTACGGTCTCTGGTGGTGGGGCGTTTGAAGGAGGCTGGTTCCCAATTACCGGCGTGAATTGGAATCGACAGAACGGGGAATCACCAACTGAGACTAGTACTGACCCGATTACTCACTTCAGTTCGCTTGAATTGACCGCCGGCAACCCCGCGACCGTTCCGGAACCGTCGACACTAGCGCTCGCCGGCATAGCGCTCGCCGGGTTAACTCTAGTCAGGCGCAAGGTGCAGAGTGCGGCCATTGATCGAAGAGCCGTGGATTAGACAGCTTCGATCAGCGGCGATTATGCCAAGGCGACTGCGGAGAGGTGCCGCTCGGCTCGCGGCACCCGCCCTCAGGACGTCTAACCGAGCGTAAACCCTTCGACCTGGATTGAGCCGAACAAGCTTCCGGTTCCCAGGGCGCTCGCTGCGCCGCGTGCGAAGCCGCGGAGCTGAACAACGCCGGTCAGGTTTGCACTGCCGCCTTCCAGTCCTAGATCAAGGAAGAAATCGTCGAACAGGTTCGCGGTGATGTCCGCCTCATTGAGCCCGGCCTCGGTGAACAGCACGAAGCGCGCGATCACGGAGTTGTCGACGCGTACTGAGTCGTCTCCCGCGCCGGAGTTGATCGTCAACAGGCCTTGCGTCACCAGTGTGCCTTGCAGGTCGATTGAGTCGTTCCCGCCGCCCGTTGAGATAAACAAGTTGGTCACTGCGTTGAGGGCGTCGATGTCGATGGTATCCGCGCTGACGCCGCCTAGAATTGCAATGTCATTGCTGAACGACGAATTGCGGACAACCAACTGGTTGCTGTCGCCTACTATTCCGAGGCCGAGGTTAACCAGGGCCGCGTTGGCGCCGGTGACCAGGTTGATCGTCACCGAATCCTCGCCGACACCCGTGCTGATCACAAAATCGCCGCGGGCCGAAGCGCCTGCTTGATCGTTGTCGCCTAGCGCCGCCGCCGGATCGTCGCCGATAAGCACGGTGTCGTCCCCGTCGCCGGTGCTAATCAGCACGTGCTGCACCACCAACACGGCGTCCAGCCGGACGGTATCAGGGCTAATGCCGGTGTCGATGATCAAGTTGCCGCGCACCTGGACGGCCGAGTCGAGAAAGTCGGTAAGATTCTCTCGCCCTAAGTCGACGGTATCGGCGCCGCCGCTGGTATCGATGCTGAAATCGGCGAAGGCGTTCGTCCGGTCGACGGCCACAATATCATTGCCGGTGCCGGTGTCGATATTGAAGTCGCCTTCAATGGTATTGGTGTCGTTGGCGCCAATGGTGATTACGTCGACTCCAAAACCGCCGAAAATGAACAGGCTCCCTTCGTTCAGCGAGCGGACCTCAAGGCCGTCGATCGCCAACGTGTCATCCCCTTCGTCGAGGTCAATGGTCACATCGGAACGGAGATTGTTTCGTGCCGTGGCCCCAAGTGTCAGCTTGTCGTCCCCTTCGCCCAGATTGATCTTCAGCTTGCTGCGGATACTCTCTCCCGCAATGACGTTGATGCCGTCGATCGAAAGCTCGTCGCGGCCGTTCAGCAGGTTGATGAAGATATCGCCATCGAGCGGCGCCTTCGCGATCGTCGCCACGTTACCGCTGATCAAGACGTCGCCACTGGTGTTCGTTGAGAGAGCGGTGGAGCCGGTCGTGCCCCCCTGAATGCCGGTAATGATCAGGTTTGTTCCCGTGTCGGTGATCGCAATCGCGTTGGCGGCGTTGTCGCCCGTGACCAGTAGATTGTTGGCAATAAAATCAACAGTCACAGTGCCGGAGAGCATCGAGCGATCCTCGAGGCTTTCAAAACCGAGCCGTTGTAGCCTGGAACGTCGCTTGCGCATGACGAGTCTCCGGTGCGAGATGGTGACAGCGGTGGAATAGGCAATACGTACCGGTTGGGTCAATAGAGCTGACTTGGGGGTTCAGCTAACTAGCGGCAGAATACAGCGCCTAGTGAGGCTGTGCAAGGCTCGCCCGCCACCCTTGGTTCGAGGCGTACTGCTCAGCCCTCGCGAGACTGGAAGACAAGATCTTCGCCATCGCGGCACTTGGCGAGATCCGCATGGCTATGTGGTTTTACACACTGCCGTTTTTCTATTGCAATCGCCACAGCGCGCGGTATGTTGGTTGTTGAGCGGTGACGACCGGTCCAAGTACTGGGATTGAGATCAACGTCCCAGGGCGTCAGGACTGCCTTAGAGCATCAATCCCGATTGTGGGAGCGCCTATCTCAGTTGTCGCGCCGCTCGCTTTTTTATGCGCTGTCATGCACGCGACACACACTACGCGTGTTTCTCCAGCTCCACGCAGATTCCGCCCGCACGCAGGAGCTTGTGCATCCGCGTGAACCACAGCTCCTGTCGCGGATAAAGTCCTAGCTCGCGGCAGACTCGGAGCAGTTCCTGGCGGTTGTAGGTGCGGCAGTGCCAGATGTAGCTGGTCCACGCACCGCCGAAGCTTTCCTCAGTGGTCAAGAGCAGCATGCGGCCGCCAGGAGTCATGACGCGGGACAACTCGGCCAAGCCACAGCGCGGGTCGGGAAGGTGCTCCAGTACATACCCGCACGTGACGCAGTCGAATGACTCGTCGGCGAACGGCAATTGCGAGAGATCGGCGGCCAGGTAGGTTGGTCGCCGGCTCTTCATCCGCTGCCGCCCGCGGCGGAGCATTTCGGGCGAAAGGTCCAGGCAGGTAATCTGGGCGGTCCGATCGGCGTACTTGAGCAGGTGGCGTGCGATCTGACCGGCGCCGCTGCCGACATCGAGGATTTGTCGAGCGCCCCGCAGGTCAAATCTCCGCTCGCGGAATAGCCGTTCGCCCAACGGCGCGTGGAGCGAAAGCATGCTGCATGTGGCCAGGAAGGCGCCGCGCGGGCCGGCGTAGACTCCGCGGACCTTGGCGCGGTAGTCCTCATAGCTTAGCCGCTGGATCAGGTTGCTTTCCAGCAGCCGATTGATGACGCTCTTGCGTTCTCGCCGAGAGGCCGATCGCCTCTTCACGAGGCGCGTGGTTTTCGTCATGGCGGTTCCGGCTTCACAGATAGACGCGGCGGTTGTAGATATACCACTCGAACACCAGCACGCCTAGTGCCAGAAGCAGCAAATACTTCCACGTCTCGAACCGTGACGGCTCAAAAGCGGTCTCCCCCTTAACATCCACGTAGCCGATCCGGATCGTGTTCTCCTCCCGCGGGCGGATGTCGCTCTCCAGCGGATCAAACAGGTTCACCGTGAATCGTTGCGTGAGTTTATCGCCTTCGAGCACTTCATAAGTGCCGAGCTCCCGAGTGTCGGAAAAGCCAAAGACGTTTCGCGGGCCGCGATTGAGCGTGGTTCGTCGACCCGTGGGAGAGCGCACCAGCAGCTCCTTGGCCGACTCGCTGCGCAAATCGACAGCGGCGCCCGCCGCCACGTTCTCGCCGGCCAGCAGCTGGGCATTTCCGCCGAGATACGACAGCAGGCCATAAACCAGCGTGGGAAAGCTCTGGCGAATCGGCCAGTTGGTGGTCACGATGGTGTTGCCTTGCTCGTCCGCGGAGTAAAAGTCGATCCCTAACACCGCATCTTCAAAACCCTCGCGGGGCGCAATGGAAAACAGCAGGCCCTTGGTCGTCTCAATGAGTCGCGAAGCGCCGGCCGGCGGGTTGAGCGTAATCGCCTCGGCGATCAGTACGTCGCCGATGTCAATCCATTGCATGATCGGATGGTTGCGATCGGTATCGATGATCTGCGGTCCGACTGCCTTTTGATCGATCGCCCAGTCGAGTGCCGGTGGAATTTGTCCAAGAAACAACGTGTTGGCCCGCGGCATCTCCTCGGGCTGGCAATCGTCGTAGATGATCAGATCGAATGCGCCGGTGGCGGCGAGCTGCTTGTGCTTAGTGGTCTTCAGATTATCCGGCTTGGCCAACAAGACTTCGGCGAGCTCTGATGCGCCCTCGGTCGCAAGGGCTTGCTCCCAGGGCTCGTTGCCGGCCGAAACGAAAAGCACCTTGGCAGGGCGCGGCTGATTGATGACAGCCCAGCCATGATTGTCTTGCTCGAGCGGATCCTTGCGCGACAACCGCAGCTCCAGTATGCCGGATTCCTGGTCCGACAGATCAAAGGCCACGCCGGTCCCGTCGCGGGCCTTGACTTGCATCTGACTGGCGTCGATCAAGGCTCCGTCGAGATATAACTCGGCCATGGTCTGCGCATCTTCGCTGCCGAAGTTCTCGATGCGGCCGAAGGCTTGCAGCCGATCGGGGCGGTCGTCGTTGCGGCGGACGCTGAAGGCGACGATGGCCAGGTTCCCGGCCGACGGATCGCCCAGCGGCACGAATACGGGCTTTAGAGCGCCGAGCGAAAAACCTTGCACGTCGCGGAACTTGCCGTCGCTGAAGATGTACATCGTGGCGGGGACCGGCTCGGCGAGACCTTCGGCAGCGCTGCCTCCGGGGTTGGCCAGGCCGGCGGCCAACACCAGCGCGTCGTCCAGCGAGGTACTGCGGTTCGTCGGCTCGATCCGCTCCAGGGCCTCCTGCAGCAGCCGCTTGTTTGAGGTGAAGCTTTGCTCCGGCCGGGCGGTGTTGGAGAAGCTGATGATCATCGCCACGTCGCTGGAGTCCATCTGCTCGATCAGCTCGGCGATCTTCGTTTTGGCCTCGGCCAGCCGGGTGCCATTGAGGTCGTCGGCTTGCATGCTCGCGGAGTTATCGACCAGGAAAATCAGCCGCTCGTCGATCGAACGCGTCGATTGCCAGTGGGGCCGCAACAGCGCGATCATCAGCAGGGCCACGAACAGCAGTTGTAGAATCAGCAACAGGCTCGACCGCATCCGCTGCCAGAGGCTGTTGACGTGCAGGTCCTCGATCGTGCGATGCCAGAGGTAGGTGCTCGGCACCTCCAGCGGCTGCCGCTTCAGCTTCAAGAAGTACAGCGCAATAATCGCCGGCGGCACGAGCGCCAAAAGCGCCCACTGCCAGCCGGAGAGCATGGTGATGAAATCCATTGTCGTGAATGACGAATGACGAAGCTCGAATGACGAACGAACTCCGAATGACGAAGGATGAACGATGAATGATGAGTTGGACCCCGTTCATCACTCATCACTCATCACTCATCACTCATCACTCATCACTCATCACTCATCACTCATCA
>JBBDYH010000103.1:10217-21127 GCA_040901795.1 Pirellulales bacterium | reverse complement strand
GATTTCCTGATCGAAGCTCTTACCGGACAAACAATTTAGTGAGCGCTGGCCCTGAGTGGTCAAGGTCATCGACTTCGGCGTCGCCAAAGCGATCAACCAGTCGCTCACCGAGCGGACAATCTACACGGCGTTCACCGAGCTGATCGGCACGCCACTCTACATGAGCCCCGAGCAGGCCGAGCTTTCCGGCCTCGACATCGACACCCGCAGCGATGTGTATTCCCTGGGTGTCCTGCTCTACGAGCTGCTCACCGGCCAGACGCCCTTCGACCGCGACACGCTCGTCACAGCCGGCCTCGACGAAGTCCGCCGCATGATCCGTGAGGACGAGCCGCCCCGGCCGAGCCACCGCATCAGCACGCTCAAGGCCGACGCCGGCTCCACTGTCTCGCAAAAGCGCGGCATCGACCAACGTCAGCTCACACGCGCCCTGCACGGCGAGCTCGACTGGATCGTGATGAAGGCCCTAGAAAAGGACCGCAATCGCCGCTACGAGTCCGCCAGTGCCTTTGCCGCCGACATCGAGCGCCACCTCAACCACGAGCCCGTTGAAGCTGGCCCACCATCGGCTACCTACCGCTTTCGCAAGTTCGCCCGCCGCCGCCGCGCGGCCCTGGTGACGGCGACCCTCATTATGCTCTCGCTCTTCAGCGGTGCGGGAATCAGCCTTTGGCAAGCGGTCGAGGCAAACAGCGAACGCCAGCGTGCGCAAGCAAACTATCTGACGGCGCGTGATGCGGTCGGGCAAATGCTCAAGCAGGTTGCCGACGAACGGCTCAACGGTATCCGCGAGATGAAGGATCTCCGCCGCAAGCTGCTGGAGGATGCGGCGGCCTTTTACACCACGTTGATCGAGGTCAACGCCACGGATGCACAAGCCTACGCGGAGCGCGCAGACGTTTATCGTTTGTTGAGTCGGCAACTGGACGCGATCAACGATCTAGAGAGCGCCGTGGAACTCAATCCCAACAATGTTGTTTACCGAATCGCGCTGGCCGATCTGTATCAGGGGGGTTGGAGCGATACGGGCCAAGATCGGCAAAAGTCGCTTGCCCAGGCCAAGAGGGCCATCGAGATCGATCCCACCATTCCCATGGCCTATTGGTACTATGCGGCGGGCTTAGGAGCAACTGGTCAGACGGACCAGGCACGCGCGCAGTTTCAAAAGTTCAAAGAAGTTGCTCCGCGCACGGCGCACACGTATCACCGGCTGGCCGGGGGACATTGGGAAATCGGTGATCGCAACTTGGCGCTGCAATACGGCGGCCAGGCGATCGAGATCGATCCAGCCGATTCCGACGCCCACAGCGTTTTGGGGACAATATTGGATCTAACGGGCAAGTCGGACGAGGCATTAAAGCATTACAACGAGGCGATTCGGTTGAACCCGTTTCGCTATACGCGCTGGGGCAATGGCGTTCATTGGCGTCGCGGCGACCTCCTTCTCCGTCGCGGCCAGTACGCTCAAGCGCTTGAGGACTTAAACCGTGCTTTAGACCTCGAACCTTGGTTTTACATCAACTACAAGCGCCGCGCCGTGGCACACTTCCATCTGAAGAACTACGAGCAGGCGCTTGCAGACGTTACGAAGGCCTTCGAATTGCGGCCAGATGACTCAAGCACACTAACTTGGGTCGGAGAGCGAAACATCGCGCAATGTCTCGACGAACGCTACAGGCAGGGCATTCTCAAGCTTCTTGACAAGGTCGTTGCCGAGGACCAGCGCGGTGACGCGCTCCTGCGGCGGGGGCTGATTTACGCCGCCATCGGCCGTCACCAGGACGCCGCGACCGATTTCCAGAAGGGTAGCGAACTGCAAATGCGCGCGGTCCAGCCGATTTGTAGATTATGCAACGAGGCTGCGTGGACGATCGTCACTGGGTGGGATAGGAGCCATGGCGACACCAGCGTCCACGACGCGCTCGCCGACTGCGCCGTGGAGTTGGCTAAAACGGCGGTGCGGGTCGCCCCAGACAACGGCTCTTTATTAAACACGTTAGGCGTCGCTCAATACCGCGCTGGGAGATATCGCGACGCGATCGAGTCGTTGACAAAGTCGCTCCAGAAGCAGCCAAAATCTGCCTACGATGGATACTTTCTCGCCATGGCGCACTGGCAGTTGAGCGAAAAACCAAAGGCGCGGGAATGGCTGGAAAAGTCGCTCCGCTGGACCGCTGAGAATGATCCGAAAAACAAAGAGCTGCTCCGTTTCCGCCGCGAAGCCGAAGCGCTAATCTCTCAATCCGAGGATGCAGCAGCGAAATAGGAAGTTCTCGTCAAGGTCGGCACCGCCCATCGCCTCCGTCCGGCTCGCCCGGGTGGGGCGACGTTTGGCAACCAGACGGCAAGAACTCACGACCCTCTCTCGCCCCCGCCCTGCTTGCCAGGGATGAACACAGATTCGCAAATCATCAAGCCGTTTCATCTGTGTTAATTTGTGTCCATCTGTGGCAAAAACCGCCGGCAACTGCTTCTCCGCGCCTCCGCGCCTCTGCGGTTTTCGTCCCACCGATTTTTTCCTGAGACAATCGCCGGCACAATCTCGCACTTAGCTCTGACGACCAATTGCGGTTCGATATCAAGCCGGGAACGGGGGCGATTCCCGTCGCCGCCGCTTTTACGCCGCGTGGCCCTCGATGGCCGTTCCAGCAGAACCGAATCGCTTGCGCCTTTCCGCAGGTCGGTGAGAACGTGAGCGATTTTCGCTGAACGCAAGTTTTAGTTGTGACGTTTTTCGTCGCGTTGGCTGATTAGAAGTAGGGATCCCGCTGCCTTCGGCAGTTTCGCCTCACGCCGACAGGCCTGAAAGCGAAATGCGGCGTCGCGGCGAACCGAATGCGCCCCGCCGGCCAGGTCGGGGGCTGTCGCACAAGAACAGAAGTTTTTTTGAGACAAACACAGCGGCAAACTCGCACTTCTCTCTGACGGACGATCGTGCCGTAAAAAAACCGTCGGCGGCGACGGGGCCGCTTTTGGCCGCGATTATCACGGTCGCGGGATTTCCTGTTACATTCGCCGCACGACGGGTTGATTAGTAGTAGGGGAGCAAAAAGGGGGTAAGTGCGCCGAGCGGTGTGTCACTTTGCCCGCGTTCTCGCGTGAACGACGGCAAATGTGTCGTCTCTTGAGACAAACGCCGCCGCGATCTCGCACTTAACTCTGAGGGAGAGTCGCGGGGAACGAGTCGGAGTCTTGAACAAAGGCGATTCTGATAGCGGGATACTAGCCCATATCGCCATTCAGCCCACAACCGGCCACAACATTTGGGAGCACGTCAATGTCGCGAAAACTTTTCGAAACGCTTACCCGTGGCGCCGAGGCTAATTTCCGCCGCCGCATGAGTATTGAACGCCTCGAGGACCGAATGCTCCTTACGAGTACGCCTGTCCAAGTAATGCTCTTAGTCGGTCAGTCCAACATGGGCGGCTACGGAATGAATGATGAGCTGAGAGCCCCATACGACGCGCCGCAAGCCGACGTTTGGATTTGGCAGGACGATCTTGGCGCAAATGTCGGGTGGACGTCGCTCCGAGGCGGATTCGGCGGCGGCGACACCAATAAGGGATCCGCTGGAAATGGAAGCAAATTTGGACCGGAGGTCTCGCTCGGCCGCAAGCTCGCCGATACCATGCCCGATGCGCAATTCGCGCTCATCAAACACGTGCAGGCTGGCACAGCGGCAACAATGCAGGACGGGTGGAGTCCAGATCGAGGAGATGGACTAGGTCCCGGACAGATTTGGATAGACTTTGTTGCCAAAACGCGCATGGCATTGGACGCTTTGACCGCGCAGCAAATGGAATACCAGGTCGCCGGCCTCTTTGTGGCTCAAGGAAACCGTGATGTCGGCAACGAGACCGGCGTGGAGGCTGCAAACTACGAACGGAACTTCGCCCAGTTCATTAGCGGAGTCCGACAAGAATTTGGGGCGTCTCAAATGCCGGTCGTGTTCGGCCAAATAGTCGATGTAGGTCAATTCGACTCATTCGACAATTGGTCGTTGGTTCGCACTGCACAAGAGGCAGTCGACGCCGCAGATCCGTTGGCTACCATGATCGGAGCCGATGACCTCTCACGGATAAGCGACGGAGTACACATTGACACGGAAGGCCAGATTAGCCATGGGCAGAGATTCGCCTACGCCTACCTAGGTGCTCCCTTCGAAGGCTCAGCCAAGGTCGGCAGCGATTCGTTCGAAGCAGGCGGATTCGCGGGAGGCTATGAACAGTGGTCCGCGAGCGGTTGGAGCACTTCGGGCGATGCAGCGATTGTTGACATCAACGCGCCACATACCGGCGCAAACCATGCGCAATTGCGGAGCAGCACCGGGGAGTTGATCCGTTCCGTAGATACAGCCGGACTAGGCAATGTAAAGCTGCGATTCTGGTCGAAGTTGGATTCCTTAGAAAGCGGCGATAAGGCCTGGGTCGAAGTGAGCGGGGACGGCGTGAGTTGGGCCACGCTTCGTGAGTTCGTCGACGGTGAAGATACTAACATCTACCGATTCCATGAAATCGACGTGCCCAATTTGGGCGGGACACTCTACGTTCGGTTTGATGCTCAGATGAATCAATCGGACGACTACTGGTACATCGACGACGTTACCGTCGTTGGGACCACGGGCACAGTGCCTGTGCCGGAGCAATCGAGCAAATTCTACGTAGTCGACGACGCTTCAAGTAATCAAACCTTCGAGTACGACGAGTCCGGTGTTCCAATTGAAGATTACACGCTGGCTATGGGCAACAGCGCTCCCCGTGGCGCAGAGAGCACCGCGGCGGGCGACAAGACCTGGGTCATCGACGCCAACAAGAAGGTCTATGTGTACGACAATTCGGGCGCGCTGCTTGGCTCCTGGACGGCCGGCAGTTTGCATTCCCGCGCCCAGACGCAAGGCATCGCCACGAACGGCACCGATGTCTGGATTGTCGATTCGTATCAAGACCGTGTCTTCCGCTACACCGGCGCCGCCGGCCGGCTATCCGGCAGCCAGAACGCCGCCAGCAGCTTTGCCCTGAACACCGGCAACCGCAATCCCAAGGGCATCACGACCGACGGCGCGTACCTGTGGGTAGTCAACGACAATTCGACCGACAAGGTGTTCAAGTACACGCTCGCCGGCTCGCTCGTCGGCAGTTGGACGATTAGCGGCGGCGGGGGCAGTCCGACAGGCATCACGATCGACCCGGCAAACGTCAGCGATGTCTGGATCATCGATAACGCAAGCGACCGCGTCTATCAGTTCACCGCTGCTGCGTCGCGAACATCGGGCAGCCAGTCGGCCGCCTCCAGCTTCGCGCTCGCAGCCGGCAATACCAACCCGCAAGGAATTGCCGACCCACCGGCGGCCGCGGCCGAGACCGCAAATGGTTCCACGACCCACATTTCGGCGTCGAGAGGCCGGGCCGTAACAAGGCTCGACGCCATCGACCTGCTGTTCTCGCAAGACGATGACTCGCTATCCCGCCGCGCGCGCCGAGTCTCCGGTGCGCTGAATGCGGTGGCTGCTAGCTAAACGCGGAAATAAAAGATTCTTGAGACAAACGCGGCCGCAATCTCGCACGTAGTTCTGACGGCCAAGCGTGCCGCAAAAACCACGTTCTCTGGGGCGCAACGGAATAACCCTGCAAGTGCGCAATCACCATTACGCGGAGGCGTCATCATGTTATTAACGGTGCGGGCAGCAGCTTTCGGATTCTTCGTCGCAGGAATCCTTGGTCTCCCGGCGTCAGCGGAGGCTGGCACGATCGTCGGCGGCAGCACGCTCCTGACAGCTTCCGACTTGGACCAGCTAGAAACCTGGCTCGGCGAGGGAGAGCTGACGCTCACGAACATTTTTACCGCGTCGGACGGTGATGGGTTGACCAGCACTCATTTCCATACCCGCGTGGACAACCAGGGACGAACGTTCGTGGTCCTGGAGGTCAAGGCAAATTCCGCGTATAGCTCTGAACGTGGAACGCGGGACCACGAGCGGCAAATCATTGGCGGCTACAATCCGCTCAGTTGGGACTCGCACGGCCATTATCACACTAACCCAACCAATGCCGGGCGAACCGCGTTTCTGTTCAATCTTAACAACGACGTGAAATACGATCAGAAACAGGATGCATCGGCCGGCAACTACGGATCCTACCAAACAGTTGGTCACGAAATTCACGGACCGACGTTCGGCGGTGGGCACGATTTGTATGTCAGTTCCGATTTGACGTCCGGATACACTCGCCACTGGAGTTACGGACCCGGCTTTGATACCGACGACATCTTGACTGACGATGGCTATTTCCATGAGGGCCGCATGTTCGGCACGATCGAGGTCTTCACGATCGCGCAGCAGCAAGCTTCGCCCGTGCCCGAAGCCTCTTCGCTCATCGCCTGGTCGATAGTGGGTCTGGTCTGCGGCAGCGGTTGTTGGTGGCGTCGCTGCCGACAAGTGCGTGCTGCAACCTAACGCTCGGATTTTAAGACGTTACTTGGGGCAAATCTCATCGCAGAAATCAGGCCGACGTTTTCTCGGCCGCCAACCCGCTCTCAACACCAACCAAGGGCACCTCAATGTTGCTGAAAGCATCGAAACGGCGTACATCGTCATCGTTGCGGCAAACAGGCGCGCGCAGAAAGTTCTCATTCGAGACCCTCGAAAACCGCCTGCTTATGGCGGCATTTAACGATCCGGATTACGCCACCATCCAATGGGGCCTGAACAATACCGGGCAGACCGGCGGCCTTTATGATATCGATATCGACGCTCCAGAAGCATGGGCCATCACGACGGGGAGCATGAAGACCGTGCTGGCACTCGTTGACGACGGCGTCGACGTGACACATGCCGACGTGTATCTGAATATCTGGCTCAATCAAGACGAGATTCCAGCATCGGTACGCGCAAGTCTCACCGATACCGACGGCGACACCATCCTTACGTTTCGAGATCTCAATAGCCCGGCAAACCAGGCTTTCGCGAGCGATCTTAACAGCACGGGCTACATCGACGGCGGCGACCTGCTGCTTGATGCCCGTTGGGCAAACGCCGTGGATGATGACGGCAACGGCAAGGTGGATGACCTGGTGGGCTGGGACTTCCTTGACGGCGACAACGATCCTCGAGCGACAGGCGGGCCTGGCCACGGCACGGGAATGGTTCAATGGATGGGCGGCATTCCGAACAACGGCATTGGGAAGGTTGGCGTGAATCATTTCATCAGCGTCATGCCCCTTCGCGTCCGTCAAGGCGACGTCGCCACCGTCGACCCGGCGAAGCAAGCAGTAGGGATCGACTATGCGGTTGCCGAGAACGCAGCGATCTCCGCCGTGTGGGGCCGCAGCACGACCTTGAATCAGGAGCTTTACAACGCGGTCGAACGTGCTCGGATTGCCGGTCATCTGGTCGTCGCTCCGGCCGGCAATGATTCATCGAATATCGATGTCGCGCCGCAATACCCTGCGGCGCTGGACCTGGACAATGTTATCGCCGTCACGTCGTTTAATGCAAACGATGGAAAGGACGCAGTCTGGAATTGGGGCGCCACGAGCGTGGACTTGGCCAGCCCGACCGCGCCGGGCGGCGGAACGTCGGGCGGCGCGGCGCACGTCGCCGGGGTCGCGGCCTTACTCAAATCGGTTCACCCCGACTGGAACTACCAGGAATTGAAGGACCGGATTCTTTCCACGGTCGAGCCGTCGGCGGCATTTGCCGGCCTGACAGTCACCGGCGGCCGGCTCAACGCCGCGCGGACGCTGGCAGCAACGAGCATTTCGATCAGTGATCCAACCGTGATCGAAGGCGACTTTGGCACAACATCGCTTACATTTAGCGTCACCCGTTTTGGCGACAGCGCAAGCGAGGTCGTTATCAACTGGTCGACCGCCGACGAGACTGCTCTCGCCGGCAGCGATTACGTCGCCTCCAATGGCCAAATTGTATTTGCTGCAGGCGGTTCAAACTCGGAAACGGTCGTTGTAGACGTCATTGGTGATCTCGTCGGCGAAGCGAACGAAACGTTTTATGTCCGCCTAAGCCTTGTATCGGGAACGGCACTGCTGGCCGACACCGATGGTCAGGCGACAGTTCACGATAACGAGGGCACCAAGTTCTACGTCGTCAACGACGCCACACAGAACCAGACCTACGAATACGACCCGAACGGCGCGCTCATTGAGTCGTACAGCCTCGACAGCGGCAACAGCGCCCCGCGCGGCGCCGCCAGCACCGTCGCCGGCGACAAGACCTGGGTGCTCGATGCCAATAAGAGGGTTTATGTCTATAGCGACCGCGGCGCGCTTTTAGGCTCCTGGAGCGCCCACAGCAGCCTGGCCGCGAATGCCATCGTGGAGGGGATCGCAACCGATGGCACCGACGTCTGGATCGTTGAGGCCAAAAGCGACCGCGTCTATCGCTACCCTGGCGCGGCCAGCCGGCTCTCCGGCATCCACAACGCCACCAGCAGTTTTCCATTAAATCGCAACAACCGCAACGCCAAGGACATCGTCACGGACGGCACGCACCTGTGGGTAGTTGACAACAGCTCCACCGACAAGGTGCTCAAGTACACGCTCACAGGTTCGCTCGTCGGAAGCTGGACGATCTCGTCCGGCGGGGGCAGTCCGACGGGTATTACGATCGATCCCTCGAACGTGAGCGACATCTGGATTGTCGATAACGTGAGCGACCGTGTATATCAATTCACGGCCGCCGCCTCGCGCACGTCCGGGAGCCAATCGCCCTTCACCAGCTTCGCGCTGGCCGCCGGCAATACCAACCCGCAGGGCATCGCCGACCCACCGGCGGCCGCGGCTGAGACCGCCGCTGTTGCCACGACCCACATTTCGGCGACGCGAGCCCGTGCCGTAAGTAGGCTCGACGCTGTTGACCTGCTGTTCTCGCAAGACGATGACTCGCTTTCCCGCCGCGCGCGCCGAGTCTCCCGTGTGCTGAATGCGTTGAGTGCAAGCTAAACGCAGAAATAAAAGATTGTTGAGACAAACGCAGCCGCGATCTCGCACTTAGCTCTGACGGCCGATCGCGGTACGAGATCAAGCCAAGAACGGGGCCAATTCTCGTCGTAGTATGACCGGACAGCATTGCGTGTGGCGGCAATCGACGACTTATCGGCAGCGTCGCCCCCTCCGAGCATCAGTTCCTTAACTCGCATTCACAGGACGGAGTGAGCGCACAGTCCATTTTTGTCCGAAACTTGCTCGAAAAACTTAAATAAGGTGTTCGATGATGAGATTGTTCAAAGCCGCATTCGCGAGCGACGCTAAAAGCAAAAGGAAGACTCGAAACAATCCCCGTCGGCACAGTGCACGCCGAATCTGGCAGGTGGAGCCACTTGAAGACCGACGGTTACTCGCCGCCGGCACTTTAGATGCCACATTCGACGATGATGGCAGAGTTCCCACCGACTTTCCCAGCCTTGACGGTTCCCGCCACGATATTGGCCGCGGCGTAGCCATCCAGCAGTCCGACGGCATGATCGTCGTGGTTGGCAACTCGTCGGACCCCCTTGGTGGCGGCAACGAGGTTGGGCTGGTTCGCTATAACACGGACGGCAGCCGGGACATCAGCTTTGGTGACAATGGTCGCCATCGGGATAGCTTTCCCAATTTCGTTGAGATAACAAGCATTGCCTTGCAGACGGACGGCAAGATCCTGGTGGCGGGTTCCAGCGGTACCGCATCGGATTTCTTTGTGGCGCGCTACAACGCGGACGGCAGCCCAGATTTAAGTTTTGACGGTGACGGCTGGTTAACCACGGATTTCGGCCAAGGGACTGGGTGGGCTCAGGACTTCGCTACAAGCGTGACGGTGCAGGCGAATGGCAAGATTTTGGTGGCCGGTTATAGCCACCAGGGCACCACCGGCGAAGATTTCGCCTTGGCGCGCTACAACACGGATGGCCGCCGTGACACCACCTTCGGCGTTGACGGCAAGGTCACGACTGATTTTGCCAGTACCAGTGACCGCGCGTTCGCTATCGCGGTCCAGTTAGACGGCGGTATCGACGGTGATATCATAGTCGCCGGTTATCGTAACGATCAAGGGAGCATCACCGGCTATGATTTCGCCGTGGCGCGCTACAGCAGTAGCGGAACTCTCGACCTCAACTTCGGTGCCGACGGTAACGGCAAACGCACCACCAACTTTGACAGTTCTGAAAACTACGCAACGAGTGTCGCGCTGCAGGGCGACGGCAAGATCGTGGTGGCCGGCTACAGCCTCCAGGGTAGTAGGAGTTACGATTTCGCTTTGGCGCGCTACAACTCTGACGGCAGCGATGACACTACCTTCGGCATCGGCGGCAAGGTGACGACCGACTTTGCCGGGTCTTATGAGGCTGGCACGAGCGTCGCGCTGCAATCGAATGGCAAGATCGTGGTGGGCGGTTACAGCTTTCAGGGGAGCAATGGTGTTGATTTTGCCTTGGCCCGTTATACGAGCAGCGGTGCTTTAGACAACAGCTTTGACGGCGACGGCAAAGTCACCACTGATTTTGGTGGGTCTAGGAATGAGGCCCATAGCGTAGCGTTGCAGGCCGATGGCAAGATCGTGGCCGTTGGCTTTAGCTACCAGGACGGCATATCGGACTTTGCCGTGGCCAGGTATCTCGGCGACAACGCCGCCCTTGTTGGCGCTGAGTTCCAGGTGAACACGATCACGACCGACAGTCAGTCCTTCCCCTCAGTGGCTATGGACGAGGCCGGCAACTTCGTCGTCACCTGGACGAGCTTGGGTCAAGACGGCAGCAGTTACGGCGTGTACGGCCAGCGCTATGCCGCCGATGGCAGCACACTGGGCGGTGAGTTCCGGGTGAATACGACCACGACCGAGAGTCAGGACTTCCCCTCAGTGGCAATGGACGAGGCCGGCAACTTCGTCGTCACCTGGACGAGCTTGGGTCAAGACGGCA
>JBBDYH010000103.1:0-10117 GCA_040901795.1 Pirellulales bacterium | reverse complement strand
GCGGTTACGGCGTGTACGGCCAGCGCTATGCCGCCGATGGCAGCACACTGGGCGGCGAGTTCCAGGTGAATACGACCACGACCCAGAATCAGGAGTTTCCCTCAGCGGCAATGGACGAGGCCGGCAACTTCGTCGTCACCTGGATGAGCTGGGATCAAGACGGCAGCGGTTATGGCGTATACGGCCAGCGCTATGCCGCCGATGGCAGCACGCTGGGTGGTGAGTTCCAGGTGAATACGACCACGGCGTCCCACCAAGTCTACCCCTCTGTGGCGATGGACGACGCCGGCAACTTCGTGGTCACCTGGTCGAGCTTGGGTCGAGACGGCAGCGGTTACGACGTATACGGCCAGCGCTATGCCGCCAACGGTAGCGCGCTGGGCGGCGAATTCCAGGTGAATATGACCACGCACGAGGATCAGAACTACGCCTCAGTGGCAATGGACGACGCTGGCAACTTCGTGGTCACCTGGACGAGCTTTCTACAAGACGGCGGCGGTTACGGTGGGTATGGCCAGCGCTATGCCGCCGACGGCAGCGCGCTGGGCGGCGAGTTCCCAGTGAACGCGACCACGACTGAGAATCAACTCTACGCTTCAGTGGCAATGGACGATGCCGGCAACTTCGTGGTCACGTGGACCAGCTTTCTACAAGACGGCAGCGGTTGGGGCGTGTACGGCCGGCGCTATGCCCCCGACGGCAGCGATATGAGCGGCGAGTTCCAGGTGAACACAACTACAAACAATCATCAAATGATCGAGGGATGGACGGGCGCCACTTTTGTGGGCATGAGCGATTCCGGCGACTTCGTCGTTACTTGGCAAAGTTCGGGTCAGGACGGCAGCGGGTGGGGTGTCTTTGCGCAACGGTTTACTTTCGCGCAATCCCTGAGCGAAAACTCCGCACCCACAGCCAACGCCGGCGCCGATCAGACCGTCGGCGAAGGGAAAGCCGTTTTGCTTTCCGGTGCGGTTTACCGATCCGGACTCGGCCGACAGCCACACGCAGGCCTGGAGCGTGCTGGCCGACAATGGCCAGCTGATCCCCGCTGGTTCAGGTGCGACGTTCGGCTTCACGCCGAATAACAATGGCGCCTACACCGTGACTTACACCGTGACCGATGACGACGGCGGCAGCCATTCCGACACGGTGGTCGTCACCGTCAACAACGTCGCGCCAACGGTCGACGCCGTCTCCAACAACGGACCCGTCAATGAATCGAGCCCAGTCACCGTGACGGTGTCGGCGTCTGATCCGGGTGGCGCCAACGATCCGCTCACCTACGACTTCGACTTTAATAATGACGGGGTGTTCGAGGTCTCGAATACAACCGGCAGTGCAGAGCACGTCTACCTCGACAACGGGACATATTTAGTCAACGTGAGGGTTACGGATGGAGACGGCGGCAGCGGCAGCCATTTCGGCAAAGAGAGGTTCGTCACGGTCAACAACGTCGCGCCCACGGCGAACGCGGGCGCCGATCAGATAGTCGATGAAGGGCAATCCGTTTCGCTTGCCGGTTCGTTCACCGATCCGGGTTGGGCCGACACCCACACGCAGGCATGGAGCGTGCTGGCCAGCAATGGCCAGGCGATTAAGGTTGGTTCGGCTGCCAGTTTCGCGTTCACGCCCAAAGACGATGGCACGTACACCGTGACTTACACGGTGACCGATGACGACGGCGGCAGCCATTCCGACACGATGGTCGTCACCGTCAACAACGTCGCGCCCACGGTGGACGCCGTCTCCAACAACGGACCCATCAATGAATCGAGCCCGGTTACCGTGACGGTGTCGGCGTCTGATCCGGGTGGCGCCAACGATCCACTGACGTACGAGTTTGACTTTGATGATGATGGGACCTTCGAAGTCGGTCCGCAGGAAGACAACTTCGCTAGGTATGTCTTCGTGGATAATGGAACCTATCGAGTCAACGTGAGGGTTAGGGATGGAGACGGCGGCAGCCATACCGGCAGCGAGAAAGTCACCGTCAACAACGTCGCGCCAATGATCCACGCCATTGCCCAAAATGGACCAGTCAACGAAGGGAGCCCGGTGACCATTACCGTCTCGGCTTCCGATCCCGCCGGCGCCAGCGATCCGCTCACCTACGACTTCGACTTTGATAATGACGGAGTGTTCGAGCTTTCGAATTCAACCGGCAGTGCACAACACGTGTACACGGACAACGGCACATATTCAGTCAACACGAGGGTTACGGATGGAGACGGCGGCAGCCATCTCAGCAAAGAGAGGTTCGTCACGGTCAACAACGTGGCGCCCACGGCAAAAGCCGGCGCCGATCAGACGGTCAACGAAGGTGATACGGTCACATTAGCAGGAAACTTCACCGATCCGGGCACAATCGATACGCATACCCAGAGTTGGAGCGTCTCAGCCAGCAACGGACAAACGATTGCCAACGGCTCAGGTGCTAGCTTCAGCTTCGTTCCGAATAACAACGGCAGCTATAACGTTACGTATACGGTCACGGATGACGACGGCGGCAGTCACTCCGACACGGCGGTCTTCACCGTCAGCAACGTGGCGCCTATGTCGAGCGTCAGCGGCCCCTCCAGCGGAGTGCGAAACCAGCCGCTCGCCTTCACGCTGGGCGCCGCTGATCTATCACCGATCGACCAGACAGCAGGCTTCGTCTATGCAATTGACTGGGAGAGCGATGGGGTTATTGACGAGACCGTCGCCCAAGCAGACGGCCACGCGGTGGAGCATGCTTTCGAGGCCAAGGGAAGTTACGTGGTCTCGGTCACTGCAACGGACGTGGACGGAGGCACGAGTATTGCGGCGACACACACTGTCACAATTTCCGCGGCTGCCATCGACAAAGGCAATCTCAACGCCGGCGGAAATAAGGTCAAGGCAAGTCGTGGAAGCATCATTCTGGAGTTCTTGGACACCGCTGGCGCCGTCGTGGAGCGGCTCACCTTTGACGACTCGGCAGTGACCGGCAGCTTGATTATCTACGGCTCTTCCGGCGATGACGAACTTCTGGTGGACAGCGAGATCACGCTCCCGGTGGTACTGTACGGCGGGGACGGCGATGACGTTCTTCAGGCCGGTGGTGGCCAGAACCTGCTCAACGGCGGCGAAGGCGATGACACAATGATCGACACGGGAGGCACCAATACGCTGGTGGGCGGCACGGGCAGTAATTCCTTCGTACCTGGCGGCGGCACGAACACCTTTGATGCGGAGGCTGGAGCTAGCACCGCTGACGCCGACGCACCCCAGATCATCGTTTCGCCACAGGCGACCGGTAACGAAGGGACGCCGATTCCCCTCTTTATCTGGGCGGGTTTGAGCGATACCGACGGTTCCGAGAGTTTGTCGGTGCAGGTTGCAGGACTACCCGACGCGGCCAGTCTTTCCGCCGGCCAGAAGAACGTCGACGGTAGTTGGACCATCATCACCGCGGGTACCGCGATCGACCTCAGCGGGGTGACCGTCATCTTGCCGGACGACGGCCGCTTTGCTTTGACGGTGGCAGCAATCGCGAAGGAGGCCAACGGGACGACAAGTACCGCGTCCGGCACGATCGTAGCCATGGTCCAGAACGTCGCGCCGACGGCTGGCAGCATTACCGCACCAGTGGATCCGCTGGCCGGTAGCACCATCATCGATGTTAGCGCACCGTTTACCGACCTTGGCACGGCCGACACGCACACCGCCGTCTGGAGTTGGGGGGACGGCAGCACTTCTGCGGGCACCGTGACAGAAACCGGCGGCTCCGGCAACGTCAGCGGCAGCCACACCTACACCGCAGCCGGGGTGTATACGCTTGCACTCACCGTTACTGACGACGACGGAGCTTCGCACGAATCTACGTTCCAATATGTCGTCGTCTACGACCCGTCCGCCGGTTTCGTCACCGGAGGCGGGTGGATCACGTCACCCGCCGGCGCGTACCCTGACGAACCGACGCTGACCGGCAAGGCCAACTTCGGTTTCAACTCGCAGTACAAGAAGGGGGCGGCCATACCGACTGGACAGACGGAGTTCCAGTTCAAGGTTGCCGACCTGAACTTCCGCAGTAGCTCCTACGAATGGCTGGTGGTGAGCGGTGCACGAGCCCAGTACAAGGGCACAGGTACGATCAATGGCGCCGGCAACTACGGCTTCATGCTCACGGCGATTGATGGCCAGATTAACGGCGGCGGCGGCGTTGACAAGTTCCGCATCAAGATCTGGGATCGAGCTACCGACACCGTGGTCTACGACAATCAGGTGGGCGCCGACGATGACGCCGCCCCGACCACCGCGCTTGGCGGCGGACAGATCGTCATCCACCGCGACTCGAACTCGGCAGCGGCGACCAAAATCGAGATGAAGAGCGTCAAGGCGGCATCGTCCGATCTGGTGGTTCTTGACAACGGCCTGACGAAGCTATTTGGCAGCCTCGGCCAGCAACGGCCCAACAGACGGTTCAAGGTTTACGACCTTCCAGCCGCCACGCCGCCAGCCAAGTCGAGTGCCGTCGTGACACGGGATGGTTCAGATACACAAGACTGGTTTTTCGCCACCCTTGCCGATGACCACCGGGACGCGCTCACGAGCTTGCGTACCGACACCGCCGCCGACGAGCTTGAGTTCGCTTTAACGCCACGGTGAGGGTGATGTCGCCGGCATAGACCGTCAAATCCGCCAGGGGGCAGACCGACCGACATTACGATCGACCCGGCAAACGTCAGCGACATCTGGATCGTCGATAATGCAACCGACCGTGTGTATCAGTACACGGCCGCCGCGTCGCGCACCTCGGCAGCCAGTCACCAGCCGCCAGCTTTGCGTTGGCCGTCGGCAACACTAACCCGCAAGGCATCGCCGACCCGCCAGCCCCCGTCGCCGAGACCATTGATGGTGCTTCGAGGACCGCTGTTGCCACCACGAATCGCCGCACTAAAGCCACGATGGACCTCGACGCCGTTGACCTCCTGTTCGCCCTCGACGACGAGAGCATCTCGCGCCGCGCGCGACGAGTCGCGCATGCAAATGGATGCGGTGCTTGCTCGGGCAGTGTAGTCATCACGCTCCGTGATGAAACATGCTTCCTCTCGCGGAGCGAGAGGGCTACAGTCGCCTCGCTCCCGCGCTCCGCGCTGATGATTACCCACGATTGACTGAGGGTCGTTCACGACCCTTCGCCGCGTAAGCGGAATTAGCCCCGTCGTTTACGACGGGGTAAGGTGTAAGTATTGATTTCTTGTTTGGTCACAATGTGCAATAGACCCGTTCCACGGGGCTTCATTTGCCTGGCTTGAGCCGCACATTTCGAATGGCTCAAGCCAGTGCAAAAGACCCGTCAACGGGTCTCACAAAACGCAGGGAAACAGAGTGAAATGTGATATTGGCCTACCCGGCGTAAACGCCGGGCCTGAACAGACGAAGCCCGGTGAACCGGGCTCAAAGATGGGTCAGAAGGTTAGAACGGTTTTGGTTCATCCCCGTCGAACCACGTCTGCGGCGGTGGTAATGCTTGGACGGCCCGATCCCAATCGATTTCGGCGGCCAACTCCTGGACTTCCTTTCGGCCCAGCATCTCCCTGACCAGCTCAAGATGCTCCAGGGGGACGATGGCCGCCAGGTCCGCTCCGTTGCGACGGACAATGACCGGCCGACCGTCGGAAGCGACCTGGCTCAGCATGTCGGAATACTCGCGGGCAGCATTGGGCTCGTCCACGCGGTTGGGCTCAGTAAGCAAACTTGGCAGGGCCATTATTTCAACTCCCCGAACTGCTCTGCAATTAAAAACACGAATGTCCGCGAGTCGTTCGATCATTTCATGTAGTCATCTCGCTAGGCGACATGAACACCGCTTGGCATCGCTGCGCTTAGAACAGAGCATCGACGTCTCGCGCCCCACTAAGCACCCTCTGTACCTCAATACCGTCCGGAAAGCTCCTGGACGCTCAAATCGCGCAGCAAGCTTAGGCTCTGATTGTTGTCAGCCAAGAATTCCTTGGAGATGCACTACGCGCGCTTTCGTTTCGCGGATCGCGGCAGCTTTTCCGCGCTTGCCGATCTGCGACGGGCGGCTCGATAGCGCTCGTTGAACCGCGCCTGGACAGGCTTGCCGCTAGCCAGCCGCTTTACGTCCTCGCGTGATTGCAACTCAAATTCGGTGTATGTCAATTCGGTGCCGTCCTCGAGGCGATCGCCAAGGCTCTCGCACTCCGTCAGTTTTCGCACGCCGGCGAATACCCATCGCGCCGGCGATTTTCCCCATCGAAACGACCCGCCATCATCCCCCTCTTCGGCTCGGCCGTAGCGCTCCGCCTTTTCAAATGCCTCGTCTTCGGAGTTGGCTCGAAACGCGACGACGTTCTCCCAGACGGGAAATCGCTCTTGCCGAGGCTCCTTCAACTCGACGAACATCACAATGTGCGCGGCGTACCAGGTCATTTCCGTCGTCTCACCGCGTTCCTCGCTCTTTGTCATCGCCCCGCGCCATTAGATCTTTGCGCGCCGCTCCTGCGAAGAACGCGTCCCATTTATCGGCTCTTGTTCTGAAGGAGCATTTCAGCAGCCGAACGCTTGATTTCGTCCATATCCAGCGGCGCTACCTGGCCACGCGCGGATTCATCAAGCCCCACTTGGATCTCGCTGCGGAGGGCCGCTAATCGCATTTCTCGAACCTGGTCCCGCTCCCGCAAGAGACGCAATGCTTCGCGGATCACCTCGTTCTCGGTTTCATACGAACCGCTGGAGACTTTGTCTTGGACAAAGGCAATCAGGTCGGGCGGAAGAGCGACAGGACTCATGAGTTCAACTCCGAGGAACGCGTTTGACCTGATTATATCCTCGCGGAAGCTCTCGGGAGAGTGGTTCCGCATACGCGACGCGGAGCGTCGCGGCAGTGCGTTCCCACGGGGACCGTGGGAACGAGAGGCGCCCTCACCCTAACCCTCTCACCGCCACGGCGGCTCTTCGACCCGAGGGAGAGGGGATTGTCGCAGCATCGCCGCGATGTTTTCGATGGTGACCGGCTGGATCACGCCCAGCTCGCAGATGACGGCCGTGATCAGCCGCGCGGGGGTGACATCGAAGGCGGGGTTGTAGACGTCGATGCCTTCGGGCGCCGTTTGGCGGCCGAAGCCGTGCGTAATTTCGGCGGCGGGGCGCTGTTCGATCGGAATCGCTTCGCCGGTGGGGAGCGAGAGATCGAACGTGCTGGTGGGCGCTGCAACGTAGAAGGGGATCTCGTGGGCCGCGGCGGCCAATGCGACGGCGTAGGTGCCGATCTTGTTGGCCGTGTCGCCGTTGGCCGCGATCCGGTCGGCGCCGACGACGACGGCTTGTACACGGCCTTCGCGCATTACCTGCGCAGCCATCGAGTCGCAGATTAGTGTCACGTCGATGCCGCGCCGCTTGAGCTCCCAGGCTGTGAGGCGCGCTCCCTGCAACAGCGGCCGCGTCTCGTCGGCGAAGACGTGCAGCCGCTTGCCGTCGTTGTGGGCCGTGAAGAATACGGCCAGCGCCGTGCCGTAGTCGGAGGTCGCCAGGCCGCCGGCGTTGCAGTGCGTGAGCACGCCTTGGCCGTCGCGCAACAGCGCCGCCCCATGCCGACCGATCGCGCGACACATCTGGCGGTCTTCCTCATGGATGGCGCGGGCTTCGGCGAGCAGTCGCTCGGCGGCGGATTGCAGATTCCACGGTGGGGGCAGATCGGCAGCCGCGCGCTGCATGCGGTCGAGCGCCCAGAACAGGTTGACCGCGGTGGGGCGGCTGGTGGCGAGGAAGCGCGTCACTTCGTTGAGCCGGGCGCGAAACGCTTGCTCATCGGAGGAAAGCACGGATTGCAGGCCGAGACAAACCCCGTACGAGGCGGCGATGCCGATCGCCGGCGCCCCGCGCACGCGGAGCACACGGATGGCTTCCCAGACCGCTTCGACGTCTTGGCACTCGATCTCGATGCATTCTGTGGGCAATCGCGTTTGATCGAGCAAGCGGAGTCGCCCATCAATGTCGCCGATCCAGCGGAGCGTGGGAATGGTTTCGTGTGGTTCGGACATCATCATCACATCCTGCCGATTTCGCCTGAGAGCCCCATAACAATAGTAACCCGACGCGTAAGCGAGGCCGAGTCTGCCGCCCCCTCGCTCACGCGTCGGGTTACTGTGCCCCAAAATGCAAACCGCCGGCATAAAGCCGGCGGTTTGCTCGACCAACGTCTTCGTTAAACCCCGGCCTTCCGGCCGGGGCTACTGATTACTGATCACTATTCACTGATCATCAGACTAATACCGGAATTCCAACCCCGCAAACCCGCCGTGCAGGATCATCGAGCCGTTGCTGTCGATGTCGGTCCAATCCTGCTCGGCCGCCAGGAACGCCGGGAGCTGGTCGTCGGCCAAGGCCAGACCGCTGACGCCGACGGCTCGATAGCCGATGTTGGCGCTCCAGTTCCGCGAGAAGTCCCAGGCCACTCCAAGATCAAGCTGAGCCAACAGCGACACGTCGGTCTCATGAGCGTGCAGATCAAAGGCGTTGCCGGTGGATTCAAACGTCGCCAAGGCGCCGTCTCCGCGAGTCAACCGCGTGTCGAAGTTGATGTCGTTGGCGTACACGCCGACCTTGGTGCCGGCGAACACTCGCCAGGCACGGGTCACGCGCCAATCGGCACGGCCGCCGATCTGGACACCGATCAGGTTGTTCTCGATGTCGAGATCGAGATACGCCTCATTCAGGCCAGCATCGCTGCCGAACTCGTTGCCCGACGACACGCTGGCGAACTGCAAGAACTCATCAAACTTGAAGAACCGGGCGCCAACGAGCCACTTGAACTCCACATCGCGGCCGTACATCGGAGTGCTGAAATCGACCAGGTTGACTTCCACGTTGTGCACTTCGCCGTCGCGGCGGAGCCGGTGCTCGCGTGCATTGTCAAAGAACCCGCTAGCCGGCGAGCCGGCCGTGGTGATATCGACAAAGCCGAGGTCGATTGGCGTGCTGAGCTGGTTGGTCTCGCTGCGCCGGCTGTCTTCGTCGTCGAGGCCCCACACGCCCCAGTACGTGGCTTCGATCCCGTGACGATACGGCGAGCAGCAGGAGTTGCAATCACTGCACGAATCGGTGCAACCGAGATTGCCGAAACCGTCGCCACAACCCGACCAGGTGAAGCCAATCGTGGTTTCAAACCCGCCGCCAAAATCCGCGCCGGGGAAGTACATCAACTGGTTGGGATTGTTGCCCGTCTCGAACGTGGTCCAGAACTTGTTCGAGCGGTCGCGTCCCATGTACAGCCCGCCGACATAGCCGTACCACGTGTGGCCGCACTGCACGCCGCAATCACCCGCCCAGCAGCCGCTGCCCGCGCAACCACAGGCTTGGCCGCCGGCGACGTCATAGGCGTTTGGCGCCATGACGCCCGGTCCCATGCCCGGTGCGGGCATCATGTGGACTTCGGGTGTGGCCAGCGCCGGTGGTTCGTTTCCTGGCGGGAGCGCCGGCGGGGGCGGTTGATCGATCGCGGTGAAGCTTAGGTCCGGCGAAAGGTTGACACTGCCGGGGTTCAGGCTCGACTGGTTCTTGGATGTGGCGGTGACCACTGGACGGCCCGCGGGTTGCGGAACGTAGTTAGCCACCGGGGCGACATAACCGATCGAACTCTGGGCAGCGGACTTTTCGCGGGACGTGGTTTGTTTCACCCAGGGACCGCTGGCTTCGGGCAGCGGCAAGAGGGCCGGAGCGCTATAGCGGCCGGTCGACGGATAACCGGCGGCGCCTCCGTATTGGGCCAAGGCGCCAGTGGCTCCCAAGCCACTTAATGCGAGCGCCAGGGCAAGACTACGAACTGGCTTCATAACGGACTCCTTTGGGAACGAGAAACTTCCATGCGTGCGCGGTCACCCATGACCGCGGGCAAGACGCAACAACGACAGGCCCCGCACATACGGCGCGGCGGCCGCTGGGTGGAACTCCGTTCCCCACGAACAATCCGTTTCATCGAGCAGTAGCAAAAATCGTCCGTCGGCGCTGCGTGATGTGGGACAATCTCAAGCCGCCGAAGAATTTTTTCTAATGCCCGAAAGCGCAATCGTTGCCAGGCGCACTCGCGGAACGGCAGTCAGAGGGTCGCGCGGCTTCGGCGTCGGCAGAT
>JBBDYH010000102.1:0-21278 GCA_040901795.1 Pirellulales bacterium | reverse complement strand
CAGGTGATAGAGCGGGTAGTCGTGCTTGTATTTCAACAGCGGCTCCAGCACGGCGATCACGCGGTCGGGCTGTTTCTGCGGCGAGAGGAGCTCGGCCAGCTCGACGCCGGCTTCAACATGGTCCGGATTCGTCTTGAGGATCGCTTCTAGCACGGCGGTCGCCTTGTCGGAAGCGCCGGAGAGGCGGTGCGCTTTCGACAGCAACAGCTTGTAGCTTGTCTTCGCGGGATCGGCGGCGGCGGCCGAAGCCAGCTTTTCGACGGCGCCTTTGTAGTCGCCCTGAAAGAACAGCTTGCGGCCGGCTTCGAACAGTTCTTGGGCGGTTTGCGATTTGTTGGCCGGCTTCGTAGCTTCCGCCGGAGCATCTGCGGCGGTGGCTTCCGGCTTGTCATCCGCGAAAGTGGATGCGGATATTGCGGCAGCAAGCAGGAGTGATTGGATCAATCGTAACATCATAAGACTTAGTCTCCGCATTTAATAACGGTCGCGCCAACGTCATCCTGAGCGCAGCGAAGGATCTCTCGCGGCGCTCACGAGATGCTTCGCTTCGCTCAGCATGACATCCTCTCAATGAACCATATAAGCTCAACCCTGAACCCCGGCCTCCCGGCCGGGGCTATTGCTGAACCCTGAACCCTACTTCCGATACGCCTTGATCCAATTGATCTGATCGAGCGCCAACTGCACTTTGGGGTGCGTGGTGAACTTCTGGCGGAACGTCTCATACGCATCCATCGCCTCCACCCAGCGGCCAAGCTGCTCAAGCGCCTCGGCCATGGCGAACTGAGCGTCGGCAACGCGGGCGCTGACGGGGTAGTTGCGGATGAACTGGCGATAGGCGTCCACCGCTTCCTTGAAGTTGCCTTCCTGCTCATAAAACTGGGCGACCTTCCAGGCTGCGTCCTCGGCCACCGGCGTGCCGGGAAAGAATTTGACTACCTTTTGGTAGGTTTCCATTGCCGCGGCGCGGTCCTTGAGCTCGGTCTCGTAAATCTGCGCCATCCGCAACAGCGCATCGTCGGTCATGTCGCCGAGCGGGTACTCGTTGGCCGCGCGGCTGTAGGTCGCCACCGCCAATCGATTGGCCTCGTTGATCCGGTCCTGGCGATTGGCCACTTGCAAGGCGCTTTCGGCTTCGGCCTGAATGCCGGCAACGCGAGCAGTGGCGCTGCGGGTCTCCATATTCACATTGCCCAAGCGAAACGCCTGCGCGGCCTCGTCCAGATCGAGCTCCTCCTTCTTCCCTTCGCGACGAAGCATGTCGCGGCGGGCGGCGAACTGCCGCTCCTGGGCCTGCACCTGCTCGTTGAACACTTGATAGGCCCCGCGCTGCCCGCGCTCGAAGGCCTCTTCGCGCGCCTTCTCTCCCGTTACCGCGGCCAACCGCTGAGCCTGTCGCTCATAGCTCTGGCCAACCAGGTACAATGCGTCGTCGGCCAGCGGGCTGCCCGGATAGTTTTCCGCGACCTTCAACAGCTCCGTGCGCGCCTCGTCGAGCCGGTTCAGCGACAACAGCGCCTTGCCGATCTCAAGCTGCGCGTCGTCGGCCTGCGGACTCTTCGGGAAGTTGACCACGACCTTGCGGAATTCGGCGACAGCTTTCACCGGGTTGTTCAACTTTTCGAGCACGATCACGCCGATCTGGAACTGAGCGTCGTCCTTGTTGCGTTGCACTTCTTCGTCAGCTAGCAGCGTTTGGTACCGGTCAAGGTTCTTGAGAATCTCGATCCGCTGCCGCGCAAGCTCGGCTTGTCCGTCGCTGGGATACTGTTGGGCGTACTCTTTGTAGAGCTTACGGGCTTGCCGCCACTGGCTGAGGTTGATGTGGCATTCGGCCATCGCCAGCTTGACTTGCGGCGTAATCTGCACGCCTTGGTACTCCTCCAGAATCCGCTCGTAAGCCTGCATGGCTTCGTTCCAGGCCTCATTCGCCTGGTGCGTTTGGCCGATCTGCAGTAGCGCCTGCGGCGCGCGAGCGTCCGTGGGAAAACTATCGACGAAGGCGTTGAAGACGTGGAGCGCTTCAAGATAGCGCTGCTTACCGACAAGCTGCTGGGCGATCGAGAAAATTTGCGAGCGGATGTTTTCGTTGTCGCCAGCCAGACCGAGATATTCCTGATAGGTTTCGACGGCGCGCAGCGGATTACTAAGATTCTGAGCGTACAACTCGGCCTGCCGCAGAACGGCTTGGTTGGCCCGCGCGTGCGTGGGGAAGTACATGGGAATCTGGCTCAGTACGTAGATGGCCTGCTCCTGCTGCCCGAGTGCGACGAGCCGCTCCGATAGAGTCCACAACCGCTCCGCTAGATGGTCCCGCGCGGGATGGTCCGGGGCCGTCACAAAGAGCGTGGTGACTGCCTCAGCGGCTTGCAGCAGCAGGCCGCCGGCGCGCACGGGGCTGATCATGGCCGCCAACTGCGACTCGCTGCCAAAACTGTCGATGCGAAGAATTTGCGCTTGCTGCACCCAATCGCGGCGGTCGCTGTACTTCTTGATGAAGGTTTCGATCTCACGCCGGGCGTGCTCGAACCGCTCGTGCCGCTCGTCGAGCCACTGCTTGTTGATGCGATCATTGGGCTGGCGTTGCGCGGCGTAGACCAACAGATCGTTGAGGATGCGGAAGGCCAGCGACACGCGGGCCGGCTCCGTGGGGCGATCGTTTAAGTAGCGGCGGATCATCGCCACCGCACGGTCGGCGCGAAGCTGCCCCTCGAAGAACGCGAACATCCAGTGGATGTGCGTGCGAGCGTGTTCGGCGAAATTCGCTTCGGCCGGATCGCTGCTCCCTGCCAATTCGATGAGGATCGCATAAGCCTGGTCGGCGGCCTCATCCTGCCGTTTCATTTCCGCGACCGACAGAACCGGACCGCTGGGCAAGGCGATGTCCTTACGATCGCCGCGCGGAATTGGCTCGCGGGCATCCTGCCGTTCGAACATGGCAATCGTGGTCAAGTGATCCTGCTGTGCTCGGCGCACCTGCGCCAGCGCCAGATCGCTCGTCGACGGCTGCGACGAGGGGGCTGTCGCAGAGAACTCCGTCGCCGCGTTCTGAAGCGCGCTCTCGGCTCTAATCGCGCCGTATCCTGGCCGGGCCGAGTCGTATCCGCCCCCAAACGGCGTTCCTGCAGGATCGAACTGGCGTGCCGCATCGGCCGCCCGAACCTCGGCAAGCTTGATGTCGTCAGCCGAGCCGCCGCCGCCCGACTTGAGTCGGTCCACCCGCCGGCCGCCTGCCATCACCAGCGCTTCTTCTCCCGGCGTAGATGCACGACCCGGTGGCAGCGGGTTCAACAGCGACATGCCGTAATTGCGATCCAGCTCCCCGAGAAACGTCGCCGCCCGGTACAACTTCCATTGAGCGGGCGATCGAACGTTCGGCACTGCGGCCGAAAACCGTTCCAGCACCTCGCGGGCGAGCGGCCCAGCACCGACACTTCCCAGCGTCCGCACAGTGTTCAACAGGTCCTGCTCGGCGGCCGCCGCAAACTGTCCCGTCAGGTGCTTCTTCAGAAACGCCGTCAGCGCCGCGAGCGCCGCCTCGGACTCCTCGGAGAGCTTCGCCGGAGGAGTGGTTTTGTCTTTGCGATCATGAAATGCCGCGGTCGCTTTGGCGACGGTGTTTTGTACGATCAGGTACTCGATCCGCTCGGCAAACGCCAGCTTCGGATGTGCATTGAGAAAGTCGCTCAAAATCTTGTCGGCGACCGCAAAGGCACGGTGGTTCTGGTAGGTCTGGGCGATCTGCACGACGCGCTCGACTGCCTGGGCGAGGAATTCGGACCGCGGATACTTCGCAACGAATTGTGTGAGCTGCTCCAACTCTTGCTGATGAAATTCGCCCAACGCCGGCTGCGAGCGGGGATCGAGCTGGATGGTCGCCAAAGCCAGCGCCCGGCCGGCCTGCCGATCGAGAAGTTGAATTCTCATCCAAGCGGCCCAGTCCGCCAGCGGCGTAGCTGGCTCACCGTCGCTCAGTTGCGCGATTGCGCCTTCCGCCAGATCGAACCTTTCCAACGTGGCATAGCGGTTTACCAACGGCTCAAGGAGTTGAATCGCGGCGCTGCGGTTGGCCTTGGTCGGGTTTTTTGCCACGATCGTGAGTATCTCGGCGAGCGCCTCTTTCACCAACGGCGATAGCTCCTTGCCAATCTGTCGGCCTGCGGCCAGCGCCTGGTCTTCGACGCGCTGCGCCTGGCTCAGCTTCAGCCGGATCGCCGCCCAGCGGCCGGCGTCGCCTGCGAGGTGCGCATAGAACCGAGTCGCGGCGTCGGACGCGGCTGCCCACGATTCGGCGTGGGCATATCGCTGGATGATCGCGTCGGCGGCGGCCGCGTTGGTGTTTGGGTACAGCGCCGCGAGTTGGCCATAAAGGTTGATCGCCGCGGCGTCGTAGCGGTTGACTTCACGGTTGACGTTGGTTGCCAGCGAGGCGGCCGCTTCTTGAAAGCTTCTCACGCCAAGCTCAACCAAGCGATCGGCCAGGTAGCTCAATAGTTTCTGGTGCGCGGGTCCCACCGGAAGCGAATCGAACGGTTCGACCAGGTTCAACTTCTCGCCAGGTTTGATCGGCTCGTCAGCACCGATTGAGATCAACCCCGTCAAGCCCGCCTCCAGATCGTCTGCCTGTTGATAACGGCCGACCTGTCCAATCAGCAAATCCACGATCGCGATTCGCTCGCTATCATGCACGGCGAGCGCTTGGGCATGTTTCAGGATCACAAGCTGCAGCGAGTCAGCGGCGCTCAGTGGTGTTCCGGGATTACGGTCGGCTTGCGGCCGACTAAGGCTCGCCAATTGAGCGGCCAACTGGATCAGTTGGTCCGGGCGATTGACGGCCTCCGGCGCTTGGCGGATGACCTCGGCCGCCAACCAATAGCCCGCGAGCTTTGCTTGTGCCCCGTGGCGTTCGAAGTCGGCCTTGCCAATGGCGGCCAGCGTGCGTGCCACTTGGATCCAATGGGGAGCGGCGGCCGCGGTCTGATCGAGCCAGCCCCCCTTCAACTCAATCGGCTTGCCGATCTCCACTTCGCCGGGCGCTTCGCCACCAGCCACCAAGGGCCATGCGAACTTCAAAGCCGAGTCAGCGTCTCCTTTGCCCATCACCACGCTGGCATGGGCCAGAGTTTTGGCCACCAGCCGATTTATCACCGTCGCCCGATACGTGCTGACCGGAATCGCGGAGAGCCGATCGGCCGCGAGTTTCGAGGATTGCTCAATGGTGTCTTCGAAATGGAGCAAGAACATCGCGGCGTTGTGCCATCCGCGCCAGTCGGCTTTGGCCTCTTTATCCGCCTCGACCGAGGATTTCAGTTCATCGAGCAGCCGGCGTACGCTGGCCAAATCGGAATCAGGAAAGCCCAAAAGAGCCAGTGCGGCAAGGGCACGGCCGGCTTCGGCGTGCTGTTGCGAGTTCATCAACCGGACGGCTTCGTCAAATGCGGGAGTCAAGTTGCCTGCCCAAAGCCGCACTTCAACCAATAAGCGGCGAGCGGACTGGCGCTCCTCTTCGGTCGCTGCGTCGGCGATCGCGCGCACGAGGACCGGCTCAGCACTTTTGAATGCGCCGATCTTGGCAAACGCCCGGGCAACCTCCATGCGCTCGGTATAGTTGCGGCCGCTGCCGGTCAGACCGTCGACGATGCGTTTGGCGGCGGCGTGCTCCGGCGAAAGGGCCAGGACTTTTCGATATTGTGCGAGCGCCTTGTCCACTTCCCCGAGCTTCAGATAACACTCGCCGAGAGCAAGCTGCGCTTCGACCGATTGGGGCAGCTCCTGCGCCGCCGAGGTTAACAGCGGCAGCGCCGCTTCGACTTTGCCCGCCTGCAGCGCCGCGCGCCCCTTTTCCAAGTCCGCCGCGGCGTCGGCCTTAAGAGCGGTCGGCGCGAGGGCGACACAAAACGCGAAGGCGAAAACATTGACAACCGCTCGGTGAAGATGCACAGCGTCTCTCCTCAGGCAAGTTCCCTGCGTACGGCGGTCGCCTCACATCGAGCCGCCGTTCCATCAGTTCTACCGCCTTAGACGCCGCGGTTGCGCAAAAAGTTCGTAACAGATGATGTAGCTCTCGTTCCCACGCTCCGCGTGGGAACGCAGCGCGTGCCGCTCCGCGGCACGAAACGTTTCGCAGTGGAAGAAAGTCCGTGTTGGCAGGCTCCGCTAAGCGCAAGAACGACGCACGTGCCGCGGAGCGGCACAGAGGACGTTCCCACGCAGAGCGTGGGAACGAGGAATCCTCTTGCAGAGCGAGAGGACTACACTTACGCAATCTCGAGCGACAACAGGTATTTGTCGAGATCTTGCCGCTGCTTTTGTTCCTGCTTTTTGAGCTGCTCGATCTCGTCGCGGAGCTTGCCAAACTGGTCTTCCTGCTCGCCGAACATCTTTACATAGCGGTTGTAAAGATCGCTCGTCCGGTCGAGCCGCTCCATGTTCTGGCGGATGCGGTTCTGCTGTTGCTCGATCGCCTGGATCTGCTGCTCGAGCGTCGTCCGCTGCTGCACCGTCTGCTGGATGGCGGTCTTCCGTTTGATCACTTCGCGGAGAGCATTCTTTGCTTCGTCGTTGACCACCTTGGCGTTTACGTAGTACAGGATCGTGTTGTCGTCCAGGTTGGTGATCGCGAACTGCTGGTGCACGACGCGCTCTTCTTCGACATTGAGCGTGGCCGGCTCACCCGGCTTGGCCTCGACCTTGAACCGGTACAGGTCCCGCGTCTTTTCCGCCGGATCCTTGGGCGTCACCAGCTTCCAATTGGCGTCGAAGGGGTACTCGACCAGCACGGTCTTGGCATGGTCGCCGGAGTTCTTGACCGTGTACTTTTGCTCGCGCATGTACTTGCGCTGCGCGTGCAGAGTGCCCTTGGCGATCTTCACGCTGACCAGTTGCTCAGGATGTCCCTTGCTTTCGGGCGCGACTTCCGTTTCAAGGTCCAAGGCGTAGCTCACCAAACGCTCGGTGCCGGGCTGCAGGTCCTCGATTCGCGCGTCGCCGGCATAGGCGCCGTCGTCAAACACGGTGACCGGACCCTGCATCAAGTTGAGCTTGGTTGTGTTCTTCAGCCGCAGCCCGTTCAGCGGGTGCTTGGCCTGCACGCTCTGGTTGTAGATCGACACCTTGGTTCCATCCACGCTCTCGTTGACGATCGGTAACATGGCCGATTGTTGCCGGGGCAGCTTCACCGGCGTGGCGATCACGTACTGGAACAGCTCGCCGACGTCGCCGGCTTGGGCCAGCGACTCTACCCCCTGCTGCAGGTCCATCGGCGGTCGCTCCGCGGCGAAGTCACCGGCCAGGCCCGGCGCAGCACCGGCGCCGCCGATTCCGCCACCGCGGCCAAATGCGGCGGGGGCACGCGCCATTCGCGCTCGGTCAGCTCGCGCCGGCTCCGCGGCGAGTTTTTCCGAAAGCACGCGCTGATCTCTCGCCTCGGCGAACTCGGCCTCCTTGGCCGCCAAATCCTGGCCGTAGGTCTGCGGCCTAAGGCTGGCATAGAGCTCCGGCTTGACTTCCGGCCGGTGAACGTAGAGCGGCTGGTACAGGTCCATCACGAACGAGATCGGCCGGCCGCTAATGAGCGTCAGGTTTACGTCGTTCCAGTCCTGCTCGGTCGTGTTCTCCACGATTGCCCAACCTTGAAGAAACGGCTTTTCGTCGTCCTTCAGCACCAGCCGGTAGCTCGTTTTCCAGATCGGCGACTCTTGGATATAGCCCACACGCACGTCGCGCTTGCCTTGGCCCAGGAAGTTGAGCGTGACGGTCTTCTTGTCGGTATCGTGGGCGGTGGCCAGGATTTGCAGCGCCTGCGTCAGCTCGCTGTTGAGGTCAGCGTCGAGCAGCTTGATCCGGCTGACGGCCTCCAGGTTGATGCTCCGCAGCCCCTCCTCGGTCAGCAGGTTCAAAAAGTCTTGCTCAATGGCCTCGTCCTTGTTGACCTTCACCTTACGCGTTTCCACGCCGACAATCGTGCCGACGATGGGCGTGGGGGCCTCGACCTGCACCTTCTCGCCGCGGACCTGCTTCAAAAGGTCGGCCAGCGTGGGGTTGGCGGTCAGGTCGATGGCGAACGTCTTCAGCGTTTTAGTGATCGGGTCCTTGCTTTCGTAGTTCACGGTGCTGATTCGGCCGCCCCCCAAGTCTTGCAAGACCATGCTTTTGAGCAAGTCATTGACGTCGTCGACGTTGAACTTCAGGTCTACGTGACCGTTCCCCTCGATCTGGCCATTGTGCTCGTAGAAGCCCACCCCGCTGGAGAACAAAACCACGCGATTTAGCGGCAGATCGCTCGCCTTTTCATCGGCAGCGTGCGAGCGGACGGAAAGGCAGGTGGTGAAAATGGTGATCGCGAATATGCCAATCGCGATTCTAGTTTTCTGTGGGCAAGTCATCGCCTGGGCTCCTTGTTCTGGGGACGCACGAGTAGGTCCCGCGACCAATCGTCGAATAGACTGTTAATTGTAGGTCTTTTAGACGCCCGAACCGCGCAGAAAGTTCCCTGCAATAGGCCCCGAGGGCCGATACAGATGCGCCGCAGTGCCGGTCCTCCGGACCTGACAAGGCGTTGGCATCGGTTGTTCCCTGCCCTGACGGGCAGGGCTATTGCATGTCGGCCCTCCGGGCCTGAACCAAGCCATGCAGACAATTTTCAACATTCTGGCGTCATCGGATGCCGAAAAGATTGACAACGCAAACAACGCGTTAGAATTGACTCGTTGACACAAGTCGCTCAAGCCGCAACCTAACAAACTCAGCTTGCCGGAATACCCACCGTGGTGGTATATACCGCGGATTCGCGTGGCCTCGGTGAAATGGAATTCGAGGCCGTTTTGTGTCCAACGGAGGAGGCTTTCGCCCTCTCAAAATGAACGACGAAAACGCCGGTTCGATTGTGGCCTCGCCCAGCGGCACGATGCTTGGCGAGGCCGAGGAGCCTCCCAGTCGCCCACGGACTTCTAGACTCTCATCTCTTTCGCAAAACCTGGCACCTGGCAAGCGGCACCCGGCCTGGGCCGAAGTTCCCGACCAGCAGTGGAACGATTGGCGGTGGCAGCGCCAGCATGCGATCCGCACGACCGACCAGCTCGCGGCCCTGCTTCCCTTGCCGGATGACGAAATCGTCGCCCTGCGGGGCCTGGAATCCAAGTACCGCACCGCGATTCCGCCCTATTACTTCTCGCTGATCGACGTGGACGACCCATGGGATCCGATCCGCCTGCAATCGGTTCCCTCGTCGAAGGAGGAGACCAACCTCTCCGGCGTCGAATTCGACGACCCCTTGGAGGAGGACCAGGACTCGCCCGTGCCCGGTGTGACGCACCGCTATCCGGATCGGGCGCTATTGATTACGACGCCGGTTTGCAGCATGTACTGCCGCTTTTGCACGCGGAAGCGCGTCACCATGGACCGCGAGGGCTGGGACGCGCCAAGCCGCGACGAAGAGCGGATGGTCGAGTACGTCCGCCAAACGCCGGCGATCCACGATGTGATCTTGTCAGGCGGCGACCCGCTGACGTTGCCGGTGGCCAAGCTGCGCTGGTTTTTGCAGGAGCTGGCCGCCATCGAGCATGTCGATGTGATCCGCGTGGGCACGCGGGTTCCGGTTACGTTGCCCCAGCGGCTGTTCGATCCGGAGTTGGTCGATCTGCTGGCGAGCGTCGAAAAGGTCTGGATTCAGACGCACTTCAATCATCCCGTCGAAATCACGCCCGAGGCGACGCTCGCCTGCCGCAACCTGGTCAACGCCGGCATGCCGGTGAACAACCATTCGGTGCTCATGAAGGGCGTCAACGACTCGGTAACGACGATGCGGGAGCTGGTCCGCGGTCTATTGCGGATCAAGGTCCGCCCGTATTACGTCTTCCACTGCGACCCGGTCACCGGCGCGGGACACTTTCGGACCTCCGTCTGGAAGGGTATTGAGATCATCGAGGGTCTGCGGGGCCATGTCTCGGGACTCGGCGTGCCGACCTACGTCGTCGACGGGTTGCACGGCGCCGGGAAAATACCGGTCATGCCGAATTACATGCTCTCGTCGTCGGACGACGCGGTGATCCTGCGCAACTACGAGGGCATGATCTTTCGCTATGCGCCCGAGGACAAGCCAGTGGCGGCCAAGCCGGTCGAATCTGTCGGCGTGAGCAAGCTGCTCAGCGGCGACGGTAAGCCGCTGGTGCCGGCCGACAACCCGCGTCACGAGCGCCGCAAGAAAAAGCTGTTGGCCGTAGTGGCGGCGGAAGCGACCGCGGTCGGATCGCCGGCGCGAAATGGTGCTATGGTTACGCGAAAGCCGGCGAATGGGAAGACGGCCGTTCCGCTTGGTAGGGCCCTTGGCGAAACCACCAATGGACGCCATGACAGCGGGAAGAGTCGGACTGCGGGGAATGGTCGCAAATCGAAGCTACCCCTTCCAGCCCCGATACCCGCAACCAGCCATCCGACTCGGCCGCTGATCGGAGGCGGAGCCACGAATGGCAAGGCGGTCACTGTCGCTGTGGCCGCAAAGAAGCGAGGTTAGTGCGTGCGGCTTGGCTTCACTTATAACGTACGCTCGGCGGAGCGCAGCGCGCCGCAAATAGGGCTGGCCGGCGACGCCGAGGAAGAGTTTGATTCGCCCGAGACGATCGAGGCGATCGCCAACGCGTTGCGCTCCCTCGGCCACGACGTCGAATTGCTCGGCGACGGCGATCCGCTTTTGCGGCGGCTGTTGAATCCCGGCGCGCCGGGACGACCCGATCTGGTCTTCAACATGGCCGAGGGGACCGGCGTGGCCCGCTCGCGCGAAGCGCGAGTGCCCGCGGTGCTCGAAATGCTCGGCATTCCCCATACCGGTTCCGACCCGCTGACGTTGGCCGTGGCGCTCGACAAGCCACTGGCCAAAACCGTCGTCGCGGCGGCAGGGGTAGCGGTGCCGCGGGGAGTGGTCGTTGAGGGTTCAGGGTTCAGGGTTCAGGGTTCAGAACGGCGAGCGGGGGATGTAAGTCCCCCGATAACGCTGGATTCGCTCCGGCTGCCCCTCATTGCCAAGCCGGCTTTCGAAGGCTCCAGCAAAGGCGTGCTGAATAAGTGCCTGATTGAGGACCGGGCCGCGGTTGCCAATGTCGTCGAAGAGTTGCTCTCAGCGTATCAGCAGCCGATTCTCGTCGAAGAGTTTATCGACGGCGAAGAGCTGACCGTCGGCGTGCTGGGCAACGCGCCGCCGCAAGTCTTGGGCGTGATGCGCGTCGTGCCGCGCAGCGACGTGAAGCACTTCGTCTATAGTCTGGAAATGAAGCGCGAGTTCAGCGACCGCGTCCGTTACGAATGCCCTGCTAAGCTTGGCACAGCCGTTACCGCGGCAGTTGAGCAGGCGGCGCTGGCGGCGTACAAGGCTCTAGGCTGCCGCGACGTGGCGCGGATCGACTTCCGACTGCGCGGCGGCGTGCCGTATTTCATCGAGGCCAACCCGTTGCCTGGCCTGGCGCCAGACTGGAGCGATCTCGTCCTTCTGGCCGGCGCGCTGGGCATTGAGCACCGTGAGCTGCTGCGGCGGATCCTGGCGGCGGCGGTTGAACGATATGGATTGAATGACGGATGACGAAACAATAATGACCAACGAGGCGTCATCCACGTCATGCCGAGCGCAGCGAAACATCTGGGCCTAACAGTCATGCTGAGCGCAGCGAAGCATCTCGCCGAACACGCAAGAGATCCTTCGCTTCGCTCAGGATGACGACTCGGCAGTTGGACATTGGACATTGGACATTGGTCATTTCTGCTTCTCGCAACATGCCTCGCATCGCAATCCTCTACAACGAACCGACGCTCGCCGCGGATCATCCTGACTACGCCTCGGAAGCCGGCGTGCTGGAGTCGGTCGCGGCGTTTGCAGCGGCGCTGGGGAACGCGGGGCACGAGGTCCGGCGGATTGGTTTGGGGCGGTCGATCGCGCAACTCATGGAGCGGCTCACGAGCGAGCAGCCGGACGTCGTCGTGAACTTCTGCGAAGGTTTTGGCGGCCATTCGAGCGGGGAGGCGTACGTTGCTGGCGTGCTCGAGCTGATAGCCCTGCCATACACCGGCTCTTCGCCTGAGTGTCTCGCCCTGGTCCGTGACAAATGCCGGACTAAACAGGTGCTTGTCGCCGGCGGAGTACCCACGGCGCCGTATTGGATCATCCGCCGAGATGAAGGCCTGCGGAGATCATCCAACGGAGATAAACTTCAACAAGCGCTGTCTGAAACGCGGCTCTTCGTCAAACCCGCAGCCGAGGATGCCAGTCTGGGAATTGACGAGCGGAGCGTCGTCAGCGATTGGGACAACCTGGTGGAAAAGGTCGAGGAGCTGCAAACGCGCTATGGCGACGTGCTCGTTGAGCAGTACCTCGATGGGCGAGAATTCAACGTGGGCGTGATTGCTCTGCCCGATCCTGTGGTGCTACCGCTCGCGGAGATTGAGTTTCAAACAGGTGAGCAGTTCCCTTGGCCAATTGTGACGTATCACAGCAAGTGGACCGAGAACAGCGCGGGCTATCGCGGTACGCCGGTGCGCTGCCCGGCCGCGGTCGATGACTTGATTGCGGCTAGCATTCAGGAAACCGCGCTAGCCGCCTTTCGGGCCACCGGCTGTCGTGACTATGCGCGCGTTGATCTGCGCGTTACTGCTAACGGCGGCGTCTATGTTCTGGAGGTGAACGCCAATCCCGACCTGGCGCCGTCGGCCGGATTCGCCCGGGCGCTTGCCGCGGCGGGAATCGCACACGACGATTTCGCGTTGCGGCTTGTCGAGACGGCAGCCATCCGATGTCCCGATAAAAGGCCCGGCGGGCCGACATGTCGCAGCCCCGCCCGGAAGGGCGGGATTAATGCCAATCGCGCGAGCGGCGCTGTCCAAAGAAGCGACACCCAGGGGCTTCGTATACGCGCACTCGAAGCGCTCGACCGGACCTCGCTGTTGGAACTCCTCGCCGCTTGCCAAATGTTCCGCCCTGACGAAATCCAAATCGCAGGCGAGCTACTGGATGAAGCGCTTCGCGATGGCGTTACCGGCCATTACCGCGTTCTGGTCGCGGAAGCCGATGGTCAGTCGGTCGGCTGGTCCTGCCATGGCCGCGTACCGCTGACCGACGCGACTTACGACCTGTACTGGATCGCAGTCCATCCAAGCTGCCAAGGTCGCGGCGTCGGTCGGGCTCTGCTTGTTGAAATCGAGCGGTTGCTCCGGCAAGCCGATGCGAGGTGGCTCTTGGCCGAGACGTCTTCGTCATCGATGTACGATAAGACTCGCGAGTTCTATGAGCGGGCCGGCTTCATGGTTGTTGGCAACGTGCCGGATTTCTACCGGCCGCAGGACGGACGGATCACTTTTGGCAAGCGACTCACGAAGTAGGTCCCTTGGAGTGCGGCGACTTGTCGCCGCTTTGGATTTCAATACGGCCGTCACTTGCCGTGCAACGCCATTTTGAAAAAGAAAGCAATGACGAGTCATCGCACTCCAGAGGCTCTCGTGCCTACGCGCTCCGCCACACGTCCGACCTGCCCTCCTTCAAGCACGCTGAACTGCGCCCAGACCGGCAAGTGGTCCGATACTTCCAGCGCCGCATCGAGGGTGAGCTGATAATCGCGCATCAGATCGACCACGCCGGTTAGTCCTGTGAACTCGCTGGTCGCCGCGCGATGGAACAAGAGGTTGTCGTAGGTGCGGTTGCCCCGCGTGTTGGTCGGCACACCCGAGATCGCCCAGGTAATATTCGGCAGTTGCCCGAGCGGTCCAAAGTTCTGCTCGTCGGCATTCAGGTCGCCCACGAGGATCACATCGTCCTCGCCGCGGCCATCGTTGCGGACCGCCGTGTACACCTGGGCCAACGCCGCGACTTCCTGCGGCACCTCATCCGGATCGGTGTGAACGTTCACCAACGTAAATGTGAACGCCTCGCTGGCCGGCGGCCCGCGGACGCGAAATGACCCCACCAGCGGCTCGCGGTGCAAGAGATCGGCGCGGTCCTCGACGGTATACATCGCGGTGCGGTCAACCTCGATCGTGGCCGTGTCGTAGACGAACGCGTACTGCTCCTTGCTCGAGCTGCGACCGAGTCGCGGGCCGATTAGATAATCATATTTTCGCCCTCCGGAGTTAATCGTCTCGATGAAGCGCGGTAAGATGTCGTCGGTATTGGCGCGGACCTCTTGAATGGCGATCACGTCGAACCGCCGAATCACATCGGAGAGAACGTCCATTACTCGCCGTTGGGCGATCTTCGAGCGTCCCAAGATTTGGATGTTGAACGACGCGATCTTGATCGTGCCGCCGTAGTCCGCAACCGCGTGTCCTGCCTCGCTAGCGCTCCCGGCAGAACCCGCGCCCGCCCGCGGCTCAATGCGCACGTTGTCCAGGCCCTTGAACTGGTACTTCTGAAAGAAGTGCCACCCGCCAAAGACCAAGGCGGCCATCACCGCCGCGGCGAGAACCCGTTGCATAAGCCCCTCCCTGGGCGCCTGCGTGCCGTCAAGTTGACCAAAATGACCGCGTAGGGTAGCAATTGGCCGGCAGCGGAACCAGAGCGGTTGCTGGCAGACACATTCTGTGTGAAGAAACACCCTCGAATATCAGATGCATGCGCGGCGGGTGTTCCGGCCAGATCTCACCGTCTCGCTTCGCGCACGAGGTGGTTCAGCTCGGGGACGATGAGCTTTTCCATCGCCAGTCGGACGGCGGCGGGCGAGCCGGGCATGGTCAACACGACGGTCCGGCCGCACAGCCCTCCAATGGCCCGGCTGAGCATCGCCGCGGGACCAACCTGCTCGTAGCTCAGCATGCGGAACAGCTCGCCGTAGCCGGGCAGCGGCTTAGTGAGCAGGGCCGAGATCGTCTCGAACGTCTGGTCACGTTGCGCAACGCCGGTCCCGCCGGTCAACAGAATCGCATCAGTCTGGCCGCGCCCGGCGATCTCTTCGACCAAGGCCCGAATCCGGGCCGCGTCGTCGGGAACAATCTCACGACGCAGGCAGCGATAGCCCCCCGCTTCAAGCAGCTCGACTACGAGGGGACCGCCGCGGTCCGTCTCCAACGTCCGCGTATCGCTGACGGTGATGACCGCGCAGGTTACGCTCTGTGGGCTTTCGCGGCGATGTTGTTCGACGGTTTCGCTCATGGGGCGATAGGGATTAAGGCGGATCGAGCCGTAAAGCTTCGATTTTTTGTTTTCGCGAGCCGGCGACAGGCCGGGTATAGTAGATATAAGGCCGACAGGCGTCCACGGATGATCATAGGCGGACGGCACGAGCTAGGGCAACTATCGAAGGATGTAGCAGACTATGCCACAACAATGTCGCCCCTCCGGGGCTTTGTGGTTTGCGTTTGAACCCTCCGGGGGCTGGCGCCCCCGGCTACAGAATGGCGCCCCTCCGGGGCTCCGCCGCAGCGTCGGAGTTCTTCTTATCGTGTGCGTTGTCACCTCCTGGATGATGGTGGCGTTGGCCGCGGCCGATGTCGTGGTGCTGAACAACGACGGCCGCGTGAAAGGAACGCTCGTCAATCCGCACGAATCGCCGCGGAAGAATTACGTGATCAAGACCGACGCCGGCGAGATCACGATCGACAAGTCGCAAGTCAAAGAGGTGATCACCCAATCGCCCGCAGAGCGCGAGTACGAAAAGATCCGCTTTACTTTTCCCGACGCCGTCGAAGCGCAATGGAAAATTGCCGAGTGGTGCCGGGAGAAGGGTCTTTCGCAACAGCGGACGGCTCACCTGGAACGACTGATCGACCTCGATCCGAGCCACAAGCAAGCCCGCGCGGCGCTCGGCTACGGTCAGTTCGACGGCCGCTGGATTCGCCGTGAAGATCTGATGAAGGAGCGCGGTTACGTCTGGCATAACGGCCGCTGGATGCTCCCCCAAGACGTCGAAATCCAAGAACGAAAGCGCCAGACTGAGTTGGCCCAAAAGGAGTGGAACATCAAACTCCGTCGCTTTCGTGCGCAGCTCGACGACCGCGGTCCGCGCGCCCAGGCGGCGCTCGCCGAGTTCAAGACACTGTCCGACCCAGCCGCGGTACCGGCGATTGCTGATTTGTTCAATGACGAGCGGTCGGAAAACATGCAGATGCTGTTGATCGACGCACTCGGGCGGATCAAGAGTCCCGACGCTGTTCGCATGCTGGCCGACATCGCGATCGAAGTCGCCAATGAAGACGTCCGTCTCGCGGCCGTGGACTACCTGAAGGAGATCCGCGATCCGGCCGCCGCGGGTTATTTGGTCGAAGCGCTGCGGAGCAAGGAGAATGCCAAGATCAACCGCGCCGGCGTCGCGCTCGGCGAGCTCGGCGACAGGTCGGCGATCGGGCCGCTGATCGGCGCGTTGGTCAGCGTCCACAAGGAAAAAGTTCAGCAAGGCGGCCCGAACACCTACAGCCCGTCCTTTGACAGCAACGGCGGCGTCGCCTTCGGCGCGGGCACGAGAACCTTTATCGTGCGCCGGAACGTTCAGAACCGCGGTGTCCACGAAGGCCTGGTCAAGCTCGCAGCCGGCAAGGATTTTGGTTTTGACGCGCGCGCTTGGGGACATTGGCACGCCGCGCAGAAGAAACCGGTCGCGGCGCCTGGGCGGAGAGATTAGGAAGCTATTCCTTTCAGGTTGCCGGGCGATTTCGTCCTTTCGCTGGTCCGTTCACTCGCGGGCCAAGACGCGATGGCGTCTCGACCAGGCGGCCGCTCACAAACTTGTGCAGCACACTGGCGATGAGTGTCTGGTAAGGCACGCCTTCTTCCGCGGCCCGCGCCTGAATGTCCATCAGGTCGGGTGAGGACAAGCGAATGTTGACCCTGCGATTCTTTATGAAAGTGGCGCGGGCAGCATCCCGGAACCTTTTGAGCTCGGCCTTGGTCGGACCACTTGACCGGAGTTCTCCCTTTTCGTAGGACGCAAGAATCTGGCGTTCGTCGATTAGATCACGTTTCTTCATGCTCGTCACCCAGTCTCAGGTAATCGCGAGTCGCCTTCCGGCTCGGAATGATGGTTTTCAGAAAGTAATAGTCCACTTCTTCCACGAACGGAACCAAGTAGGCGTAATCGTCAACGGCGACAACCAATACCGACTGATTTGGGTATCTCGCGGGATTGGCGTGCTGCAGTACATCGACTAGACCGTCGGCTTCGATGGCGAGAACTATCTCTTCAAACGAAATACCACGCTCCACTTTGAGCCGCTCGTTCTTTTCGTGATTCCAGCGGAACGGCTTCATCTTTACTAATGTATGCCAGAGTGTGCCTTTTGTCATCAGACGGTTCTCGCAGACTAGGCAACTTACCCTAAGCTTTTTCGGCTCCCGCAAACGGCATTGCCCATTTCGGCCACGGTTGATATCGTCCCGGCACCCGCCAGCCCGATTCGGACCAAGGATGGTCGTTCTGATGCCGCCGCTCGATCAAGTTCGTTCCGACGCACATTCCACTAACCTGCCAGCCGACCTGCCGATCACGCACGGCAGTCTGCTCGACTTCCCGCGAGACCCGATCGCCTGCATGCGGGCGCTCTACGAGCGGCACGGGCGACTGGCGGCGCTCGAGGAGAACCGCGCCCGGATCGTCTTTGCGTTCGGTCCGGAGTACAACCAGCGGATCCTTAGCGACACGAAGACGTTTCACTCCCAATTCTTCGCCATCCGCGGGCCGAAGAACTCCTCGCAGCGACGACTGACCTCCGGCCTGTTGAGCATGAACGGCGAGGACCACAAGCGGAACCGCCGGATCGTGATGGGACCGTTTCAAAAGCGGTCGATCGAAACGTATCGCGATTCGGTGGTCAGGCTCGTCGAAGAAATGCTGGCCGACTGGCGGCCCGGACAAGTGCGAAACACCTTCGCCGACATGACGCAGTTCATGCTCCGCGTCACCAGCAGCGTCTTGTTTGGTTTCGATCGCGCCGATCTGGCATACTCGATCGGCAAGAAGACCGAGCGCTGGGTGCAGCTTAACCACGAGATGGGCATCGGCTCGCTGCTGCCGTCGGCGCGAGACGCGGCGGGTTACGAGCGCTTGCTCGCGCAGGGGCGCGAGCTGGAGGAGGACATCCTGCGAATGATCGAGTACCGGCGATCTTCGTCCGACGAAGGAAACGACGTGCTCAGTTTGCTGATTCGGGCGCACGATGACGAGGGCCTGGGTTTGACTGATGACGAGCTGATCGGTCAGGCGGCGGTGCTCTTCGCCGCGGCGCACTTGACGACGGCCAACACGCTCACGTGGACGCTTTTTTTGTTGGCCCAGCACCCGCACGTCGCTCAGGCACTCTTTGAAGAACTGACCGGTGAACTGCACGGAGAGGCGCCGGCGCTTGGGCAGCTTGAACGGCTGCCGCTGTTGGACCGCGTGGTAAAAGAGAGCATGCGGGCGTTGCCGGCGTCGAGCTATTCGCAGCGGATCAACGTCGCGCCGGTCGAGCTGGGACCGCTACGGCTTTCAACCGGGACGCTAGTGGTCTTCAGTCAGTTCATTACGCATCACCTGCCTGAGCTCTTCTCCGATCCGTACCGTTTTCGACCAGAACGGTGGGAGTTAGTCGACCCATCGCCGTATGCGTATTTGCCGTTCGCTGCTGGACCGAAGATGTGCATCGGGGCCACGCTGGCGATGATGACCATTCGGCTGACGATCTCGACCGTGTGGCAACGCGTGCGGCTGGCGGTGATGCCGGGCGCGGACATCAACGGCAAGGTGACTTCGACGATGCTGGGGCCGACGACGGGGATGCCCATGCTGGTCCTCTCGACGCACTCGCCGTACGAGAACCACTGGGTGCGCGGCAATATCCACGAGCTGGTCGAGCTTGACTGGCCAGCGGCGCCGCGCTCGGCCAAGCCCCGGCGTGCAGCCTGAGCGGCGCCCCCTCTGGAGTGCGATGACTCGTCATCGCTTTGGATTTCTGTAAGGCCTGGCTAGCTCCATCGGAAAGCACTTGCCGCCTCCTATCGCCTTTTGAAAAGGAAAGCGGCGACAAGTCGCCGCACACCAAATCCATTTGACACCTACCCGAAACAACCGCGACAATGGCGTGGTATGTTTCCCGGGGCGAATCGGCGGCAAGATTCTAGGCCGCCCCGCGAATACCTGGTAAGCATTCGCACTTCTGTCCAACGCAGGGGTTACTCTGATGGATACGCTCTTTTTCTGGTGCGCCCTCATTGGCGGTACGGTTCTGGTTTGCCAATTCGTAATGACCTTGATCGGTCTGGGCGACGGGCATCCGGATTTTGACGCCGGCGGCGCCATCCATCTCGATACTCCGGACGTGAGCGGTGGTGTCGGTCATGCCGATTCCGCCGGACACCCTTCCATTCACGACTCAACCTGGTTTTTCGGCGTCATTACCTTTCGCACCCTCGTGGCGGCCGTGACCTTCTTCGGGCTGGCCGGCATGTGGGCCTTGGAGCGGGAAGTTCAGCCGTTCGGCGTATTGTTTATCGCCTCGGGGGCGGGCGTGGCGGCGATGTTCGGCGTGTATTACGTGATGCGCTCGCTGACCAAGCTCGACAGCGAGGGAACGCTCCGCATCGAACGCGCCGTGGGCAAGCCGGGTACGGTTTATTTGCCTGTCCCTGCCAGCAGCAGCGGCGCCGGCAAAATCCATCTGAAACTGCAAAACCAACTTATTGAACTCCAAGCGATGACTCCACACGACCGGCTGCCGGTAGGAGCTACCGTTGTGGTGACCGGCGTAATCGGTCCAGACACTGTGGAAGTCGCGCTTCCTAGCCCCGCGGAGATAACGGCCCATGCTTAATACCTTGTTGTTCGCTCAGAATCAGTTTCTCGGACTCCAGACGTCGACGATCGTCGCCTTCGTCTTGGTGGCGATGTTCTTCGTCTCGATCGCGATCCTATTCTCGAGCCGCTACAAGCGCTGCCCGAGCAATCGTGTGCTGGTGATCTACGGTCGCACGGGCGCGGGCAACGTCGCGCGACCGATTCACGGCGGCGCCAAGCTCGTTTGGCCGCTGATCCAGGATTACGCCTACATGAGCCTGGAACCGATTAACATTGAGATCCCCCTCCGGGGAGCTCTGTCGATCGAGAACATCCGCGTCAATGTGCCGAGCGTATTCACCGTGGCCATCGGCACCACACCTGAGGTGATGAACAACGCCGCGATCCGTCTATTGGGACTCAACACCGCGGCGATCGAAAAGCAGGCTGAGGAAATCATCTTCGGCCAAATGCGGCAGGTCATCGCCTCGATGCGGATCGAGGACATCAACCGTGACCGCGACACGTTCCTCGAGCACGTGCAAAGCTCGCTTGAGCCCGAATTGAAGAAGATCGGCCTGGTGCTGATCAACGTCAACATCACCGACATTACCGACGAGAGCGGCTACATCGACGCCATCGGCCAGAAGGCCGCTTCGACGGCGATTCAACAGGCGCGCGGCGACGTGGCCGAGCAAGAGAAACTGGGCGAAAGCCGCGTGGCCGAGGCCGAGCGCGACAAGCAGATCCAAGTCGCCAACGCCAACAAGCTCCGCGAGATCGGTACACGCGAGGCCGCCCGCGAACAGGCCGTCCGCGTGGCCACACTCGAGCGCGAGCAGAAGGTCGCCGAGCAGCAGGCCGTGTTTGAGCGTGAATCGGCAGTGAAACTTGCCGAGCAGGCGATGCGCGTGAACGTTGCCGAAGCCAACGCCAAGGCGGTCGAGGGCGAAAACCTCTCGCAGGCGCTGATCGCCGCCTCGCAGGCCGAGCTGATGGTCAAAAAGGCGGAAGCCTATCAGGCCGGCGAATCGCGCAAGCGCGAAGCCGAGGCCGCCGTGCTCGAGATCCAGAACCGCGCTATGGCCAAAGCCGCGCTCGCCGACGCTGAGCGCGTCGAGGCCGAGCGCCGTGCCGAGGTCGAAGCCCCGGCCAAGGCCGAAAAAGCCCGCATCCTGGTCGAGGCCGAAGCCGAAGCCCAGAAGCGCCGCATCGAGGCCGAAGGCGAAGCCAGCGCCATCTTCGCCAAGCTCGAAGCCGAGGCCCGCGGCAACTACGAGATCCTCGCCAAGAAGGGCGAAGGCTTGCAGCGCATCATCGACGCCTGCGGCGGCGCGAAGGAAGCCTTTCAACTCCTCATGCTCGAACACTTCGACAATCTGGTCGAAGCCAGCGCCAAGGCGATCTCGAACATCAAGTTCGACAAAGTCATCGTCTGGGAAAACGGCTCGCAGAACGGTCACAGTCAGACGGCTAACTTCCTGCAGAACATGGCCCGCACGCTTCCGCCGATGATGCAGGTGATGAAAGACATCGGCGGCGTCGAGCTGCCCGAGTCGCTGGTCA
>JBBDYH010000101.1:0-21335 GCA_040901795.1 Pirellulales bacterium | reverse complement strand
CCGACCCCGACTTCCCCGCGAACGCTTTGACCTTCAGCCTTGATGCCGGCGCGCCGACGGGAGCGGCCATCAATTCCTCGACCGGCGAGTTCTCTTTTACGCCCAGTGCAGCGCAAGCCGGCCAGACGTTTGAGATCAGCGTCCGCGTGACCGACAACGGCAACCCCGAGCTGGTCGATTCAGAGACAATCACAATCACCGTCGACGAGGTCAACTTCCCGCCGGTGCTGAATCCGATCGCCGATCGCAATGCCAATGTCGGCCAGACTCTCACGTTCACCGCCACGGCCAGCGATCCCGATCTACCCGCCAACAACCTTACGTTCAGTCTCGGCGCCGGGGCGCCGGCTGGCGCCACGATCAACCCAGGGACGGGCGTGTTCTCTTGGACTCCTTCGGCAGCGCAAGGCGGCCAGACCTTTGAAATCACCGTTCGCGCGACTGATGACCGCGAGCCGGCGCTGAGCGACACCGAGACGTTCGAAGTCACGGTTCAACCGCTTGTCGAACCGCAGTTCACCATGTCGGCCATCAACGGCCCCAATGTCGCCGTCCCCGGACAGTTGCGCAGCTACTTTGTCACCTTCAGCGACACGGGCGCCGGCGAGACCTACACCGCCACCATCGACTGGGGGGACGGCACGGTGGACAACGGCTTTGTCGCCGCCACTTCGTCCGGCGGCAACACCACCGGCACCGTCTCGTTCTGGCACACCTACACGACCATCGGCGACCGCACGGTGCAACTAACTCTGCGTGACGGCGACGGCAACGAGCAAACGGCACAGACGGACGTCACGGTGCAATTGATCACCTTCCAGCCCGACCCGCTCGACGACGTGCGACGGTCGCTGGTTGTGGGCGGCTTCGAAGCGGTCAATGACCAGATCACGTTCGTCCCCGCAGCCGGCGGCGTGAACGTGCTCTACAATGGCTATGATCATGGCCGGTTCGCATTCGACGGCTCCGTCGTCGCCTTCGGCCAATCGGGCGACGACACGATCGTGGTGAATCCGTCGTTCACCCGCTCGGCCATGCTCTTCGGCCAGGCGGGCAACGACCAGTTGATCGGCGGTGGCGGCTCCAACGTGCTGGTCGGCGGCACCGGGGCCGATATGCTGTTTGGCTCCGCCGCGCGCGATCTGTTGTTCGGCGGCCTGGGCGCCGATCACTTACAGGGTCATGGCCCAGATGGCCTAGGAAGCGCGGATGACGGCGACCTGCTTGCCTCGGACTTCACGGTCCATGAATTCGATACCGAACGGTTGGCTTCGCTGTTCCATCGCTGGACATCGTCTGACACGTATGCCGAACGGTTGCACAATCTTCGCTTCGAGGAACATCCCGCCTTGAACAACACTACTGTGTTCGACGACTTTGAGGTCGATCAATTGACTGGCGGGCAGGGCCAAGACTGGTTCCTGTTCCTTGCCTCCGATCTGGTCGCGGATCCCGAGGCGGGTGAAGAAGGGTTGGGCGTGCCGTTTAATTAATTACGGTCGGCGCCTGTTCCGATAGCAAGCGCCAACCAGCATCAGCAACCCAATGACTGCCAGAGCAATCGTCCCTGGTTCGGGAACCGTTTGCGTCACTGTCCAGGTGACGAACTGCTCGAGCTGGTCCTGGTCTCGCCGCACCCAACCACTCACCAGGTCGAAGCCGGTGGGATCGAATGCGCGGGCTTGTACGGTGTAAAGGCCGGGGCCATAACCGTAGTCGAGCAGCGTGAACGACTCGCTTGCGGCGCCTGCCACGATGGAGCCGTTAACAAACCACTCCAGGTCGATCACATTGGGATCGATCGGATCGATCCACAGCTCCGGCGGATCGACGAGTGGCAGCGTGTTGCTCAAGAAGCCGTCGAGCGGATCGACAAGGTCGTAGATGTCGAGCACGATCTTTTCGCGGCTGATGGCATCGAACGGCCGGTCGAGGGTGCGCATTTTTGAGTTCTGCGACGGGCGGTAGAGGCCCGTATCGTAGTATCGCGCGCCCGGATAGGCGCCGATGACGCCGATGCCTGGTTGGTTGTGCCCTAACCAGTGCGACCACTTGGCGCCCATGCTGTTCTTAGTGACGTTGATCTCCGCCGGCTCGGCGCCGCCGTAGGGCAACGTAAAGCCGCCATACTCGTCGGCCAGGCCGTTGAACGAATGCCCCAGCTCGTGCAGCGCGACTTCGGTGGCGCTGTTATTGCCGCCGGCATACACGGCGTAGGTCCCACCGCCGCCGCCATAGCGCGTGTCGTTCACGGTCAGCAGCCGGATGTCGGCGCTAAAGCCCGCGTCCCCCAAGCCGGCACTGAGCGCGTTGTTCGCTTTGGTTTCGTTGATATAGAGCAAGCGTTCTGTGGCGCCATCGAAGAAATACTGAGCATCGAGCGCCGTATCGCGGAAAATGTTCTCCGGCGTCAGGTCGGCGCCGCTCTCATTGGAGATCACGTTCACGCGGTGGACGTTGAAGTAGTTCTTGTATCGCGGATACGGATCGCGCGTGAGAATGCCGGGCGGCGGATTGAACATGTGGTTGGTCATCGCCACGATGTGCGCGGGATACACCGTATTGATCTGGGCGGCGGTGTATCCGTCGCCGAGGAAGACCACGTTCACCCGATTGGAATTGGGACCGTTATTGATGACGGTGGTATGGCTGGCGCCGGCCTCAGCCGAGAGCAACAGCGCCAACACAGGCGCAATCCAACTCCAGGCGCAAAGATAGCGCGGCCAGATGGAGGAGTTTCCCGGTTCCGATTTCAAGATCGTTTTCCTGCCGATGAACGAGCCTGCGCTATTACTTTCAGGGTAATCGAGAAGGGCGAAATAACAAGCATTTGCAACAAAACGACGACAATGGCCCGTATGTCCCTGACGGGTCGTCGGATCGGAAACCGGCCTCGTAAGTCATGCGCTCGTTCCTCTTTCGCGCCTAATTGAAATCCAAAGCGACGACAAGTCGCCGCACTCCACAATGCGGAGTTCGCCGCACCTTTACACCGGAATTCTGGCGAATCCCGCTACAACCCGTTCAACCAATCCGCCAGGGCTGGCCGGTCGATTCCAAGACGCTCATCCACAAATCTCCGTCCGGATCGATGACGTGGCGGCGCTGGATGGCCATCGGCATCGGAATGTGGACGAACCGTCCGTGCCAGCGGCCGATGAGCAACTCGGTGCGACCGCACATCGCCGCATGCACCGCGTTGTGCGCCAGCCGGATGCAATAGATCGCGTCGTAGGCGTTGGCCGGCACGCCGCGGATCATGTAGCTCGGATCGATATACCGAACGTTGACCTCCATTCCTTCGCGCGCGAAGTAATCGACAATTTGTTTTTTCAGGAACACGCCAATGTCGCCGAGCTGGAGGTTGCCTGACTTGTCGTACTCTGGCGGACCCGTTTGCACGAGTTCCTGACCTGCTCCCTCGGCGACCACGATCAGCGCGTGATTGCGTCGGATGAGCCGCTCGCGGAGCAAAACCAGTAGGCCTGTATCGCCGTCCAGCTTGAAGGGCACTTCGGGAATCAGCACGAAGTTGGCGTCGTTCTTGGCCAAGGCGGCGTAGCAGGCGATGAAACCGGAGTGGCGGCCCATCAGCTTCACCAGGCCGACGCCATGAGGCGCCGACGTGGCCTCGACATGCGCCGCGTCGATCGATTTGGCGGCCTGAGTGAAGGCCGTCTGAAAGCCGAAGCTGTGATCGATGAATAAGAGATCATTGTCGATCGTCTTGGGGATGCCGACGACGGCGATCTTGGCTCCGCGCTTCTCGATCTCGCGCACCAGCTCAATCGCGCCGCGGATCGTCCCGTCGCCCCCGACGGTGAAGAGGATATTGATGTTCATCCGCTCAAGGCAATCGACGATCTCGCCAATTTCCTGCTCACCGCGCGAGGTGCCGAGGATCGTACCGCCGTCCTCGTTGATTTTGCTGACCAGCTCCGGCGTGAGCTCGACCACGTCGCGTGCGTGCTTGCCGACGAATCCTTGGAACCCGTTGCGAAAGCCATAGATCTGCCGGACGCCGTAGCGATGGTGCAGCTCCATCACCAGGGCGCGGATCACGTCGTTGAAGCCGGGGCACAGGCCGCCGCAGGTGACGATCCCCGCCCGCGTGGTGTTCGGATCGAAGAAGATCTGCCGCCGCGGCCCGGCAGGCTCGAAGGCAGGCAGCCGCTCGAGTGCGCACTGCCGAGCCAAAGCGGCCGAATGCGTGTCGTCGAACAGCACCTTGTCGGTCTCCTCGACCTGTTCGATCGTCTGCCGGCGGCGCGCGAGCAGATGAGCCAACGGCGACTCGATCCGACAGGGGCCAAGGGTTTTGATCGTGAAATCGAGATCATTCGTCATGTTCGCCTCGCCATGAGCCACCGGTTCATGCCCGCGGGTCCATTATTAGCCGTCCCGGGGTCAGCGTGAATGCCGGATCGGCCGCATCGCCACGTAGCTGGTCAAAGTAGGCTGAATTCACCAGAATTCAGGCATTCCCGAATTCTGGCGAGTTCGGCTACAGGTCACCCAATCCTCGTTTAGTCCCGGAGTCTTTTTCGCGGAACCTGATTGCCTCTGCGGGGTTAAGTTGGGATAGTGGCAGCAGGAACAATCTTCCGGCGGTCACGAGACAAGGAACCGGTTTTGGCCATTAGCGAGTCGTCGATCGCACGCTACACGCTGCACGACCCTGACGTGCGGCTGATGCTGGCGGTGCGCGATGACGACGCCAGCGCCTTCGAGGAGCTCATGCGCCGCTACCAGGATCGCCTGGTCACCGTGCTGGACCACCTGGTCGGCAGCCGCGATCAGGCCGAAGACCTGGCGCAAGACGTGTTCCTGAGGATCTACCGTTCACGGAAGACTTATGTGCCGGGCGCAAAGTTCTCGACCTGGCTGTTTACCATCGCCAACAATGTTGCCTCCAACGCACGCCGCCGCCGCTCGCGCCACAAGGAGATCAATCTCGACCTGCGGCCCGCCACGACGAGCGGCATGCATTCGATGGACGAGCTGGCACAGGCGGCCAGCGGGTTGATGCCGACCCGTCAAGTCGAAAAGGCCGAAATGCGGGAAGTCGTCCGCCAGGCGATCTCGACGCTGAACGAACGGCAGCGACTGGCGGTGTTGTTGAGCAAGTTCGAGAGCATGAGCTACGAAGATATTGCCGACACCATGGAGATGACGCCACAGGCGATCAAGTCGTTGCTCTCGCGGGCGCGGACCAACCTGCGGCAGGTGCTCGAGCCGTATTTGCAAACCGGTGAATTGAGGAAAGAGGAGAATGGTCGAAACGACGAATGACGAACGATGAGCACAGACAATCCTCAATCCGAAGTCCCCAAGCTTGACGAAGACCTCGTCGCGTATCTGGACGGCGAGCTCGACGATCCGGCGTCGCGACGGCTGGAAGAGCGGCTGGCGAACGATGATTCCGCACGCGAGCGGCTGCGTGCGTTGGCCACGTCGTGGAACCTGTTGGATCACTTGCCGCGTGCGGCGCTCGACGAGGCGTTCACGCGCACCACGGTTGGGCTGGTTGTCGAGGAAGCCCGCAAGGAAATCGCCGCAGAGCAAGCCGCGCTTCCGATCCGCAAGCGCCGCCGCTGGATTGCCGCCGCCGTGGCCGGCCTGGCCGCCGCGATGATCGGTTTCACTGCCATTGTAGTGGCCTGGCCGGATGAAAATGAGCGGCTGCTGCGCGATTTGCCGGTGGTGCAGAACTACGAATTGTATGACGTTACTCCGCCAGCGGGCGCCATCGATTTTCTGCGGCGACTGGAAGCGAAAGAGTTATTTGTCGACGAAGCAAGGACCGACAACGAGCATCCGGAATGGGGAACCAGCACCGACGCAATCGCCGATGAGGAGCTCAATGCGCGACGCGCTTTCGTCGAGGCGCTGCCGACCGCGGAAAAGAACAAGTTGCGCAAACTTTACGAGCGATTCCGAGCTAAACCCGAGGAGGCAAAACATCGCCTCCGCGCATTGGATGCCGAACTTCGTTCCGATCCCGAAGGGGCACGGCTGCGTACCGTCCTGGAGAGTTATCATAACTGGCTGCCCACGCTCTCCCCGCTGGAACGTGCAGATCTCTTAAAGATGGCGCCTAAAAATGCCATTGCCAAGATTGAAGAGCTGAGACAACAGCAGTTGCACACGTACCATCGGACGGGAAGATCGCGACAAGGGCCCCTCACGTCAAGCGATGTGGACGTAATCGATCGCTGGTTGCAAGAGAGGATTTCGAAAAAGAAGGACGAAATACTCGCCAACGCAAAAGACGAGGACCGCCAGTGGTTTGCAGGCTTGGCGGAAAATCGGAAAACGCGGTCGCTCATGATTCTCTCAGGTGAGCCCTGGCCTCCCAGACCGAAGTTGGACGACAAGGAATGGGAGGAGTTGCTCAATCGGCTTCCGACCGTGAAGGCCCTGTTTGCCGCCAGCGGCAAGGCTACGGAGATGGACAAGCTGGTCAAGCAGTTCCCTCTCCCTTCCGCCGTCCAAGCCAACGTCAAAGAGGACATTAACAAGGCAGCTACGCCCCAAGAGCAGCAAAGCCTGCTATTCCGGTGGAATGGAGACGCGCAGCGCGCTCGGATGGCCGTCGGCGGTGGCGTCCCGCCGGAAGAGCTCAATCGGTTTCTGAAGGAAGAGTTGAGCGAGAAGGAACGCAATGACCTCATGGAACTCCCCCCGGAGCAGTTTCATTTCCGTTTGCGAATGGCGTATTTCAAGCGCGATTTTCCCCCCGGCTGGCAACCGCCATTTCGTCGAGGCGGCTGGGGCAGAGGGAAGGGCGACGGACGAGGGCCCGGTGATGGCGATCATCGTCGGTTTGAGGGCGACCGCCGCGACGACCGCGGCCGCGAGCGGAATCGGCGCGATGACCGGGGCGGCGAATGAATATCGAAAGGCCACCTCGGTCGATTCGCCCGCGCGGCGGCCGTTGAATCTATCGAGTGAGAATGATATTTTGACCTGAGCGTCCCGCCTGACGGGCGGTTCACGAACGTCGCCGCGTGCCGCTCGGCCTTCCCAGTCGGTCTTCCCCAGACCGCCCCGTGTTTGTAAGAATCAACGAGGCAAGGCATGGTCCCGCTGCCTCGCGTTTTGATGCCATCCCTTTTATCCCGCTACGTCGGTCCGAAACGCGGTCGAAGGACCGTGGCCGCCTCGCTTCGCTCCGCGCGTGCGGCGATTGCCTGGCGCGCGTTTGTCTGCGCTGACTTGAGTAGTAAATGTGATGGCTGGGCCGCCTTAGCGGCTGCGGGCGTTGTGTTTTCTCGTCGGCGGCGATATTTTCAAGTCATAGAGGAGAGTTGTTTGAACAAGTGCCAGTAGGCCTTCCTGCCGCCCACCCAACCGACCGCCCTCTTTGCTCTCCGGATTCGAACATGAGCACGACCACCGCAACCCCTGGATCCCCAAACCTGGAAATCGACGCGCTGGTGAAAGCCGCGCGCGACCGACTCGACGCGCATACGCATGAAACCGTGCAGTGGCACTTTCACGAATCAACGGGGTGTCCTTTCTGGCTGGAAAAGCGAAAGGAGCTGAGGTTCGATCCGCTCAAAGAGGTCAAGACCTACGACGATCTCAAGAAGTTTCCCGAGTTCCAGGACGAGTGGCTCCGCGGCGGGCCGGTGCGCCGCTGGGTGCCGAAGGCGTACGCCGACAAGCCGATCTACGTCTTCGAGACCGGCGGCACGACCGGCATTCCGAAGTCGCGCATCACTATCGATGACTTTCGCATTGATTACTCGATGTTCAGCGACTCGTTGCCCGAAGAGTATTTTCCCAAGGGATCGAACTGGCTGATGCTGGGTCCAAGCGGGCCGCGGCGGTTGCGGCTGGCCGTGGAGCATCTGGCCCAGTTTCGCGGCGGAATCTGCTTCTGCATCGATCTCGACCCGCGGTGGGTGATCAAACTGATCAAGAAAGGCTGGATGGAGCACCTGGAGGCGTATAAGCAGCACTGCATCGAGCAGGCGATCACGATTCTGTCCGCCGGCCACGATATTCGCTGCATGTTTACCACACCGAAGCTGCTCGAAGCGCTGGCGATCGAGTTGGAGAAACGTGGGTCGAGCATCCGCCAGTCCGGCATCACGGGCATTTTTTCTGGCGGCACCGAGTTTACGCCGCAGTGGACGCGGTTCGCCACCGAGGAGTTTTTAGAAGGCGTCTACATGACGCCGACCTACGGCAATACGTTGATGGGCCTGGCGGCGAGCAAGCCGGTGACGCCCGAGGAGGGCTATAAGATCAGCTATTACGCACCGCAGCCGCGGGCCGCGATCGAAGTCGTGGAGTTCGGCGATTACCACACGCTGGTGCCGTACGGTGGGACGGGCCGCGTGAAGCTGACGACGTTGACCAGAGAGTTTTTCGTGCCGGGATTTATGGAGCGCGACGAAGGCGAACGGGAGCGTCCGTACGTAAAATATCCTTGGGACGGCGTGAGCGGCGTGCGGCCGTTTCATGAACTGGCGGAGGCGACGACCGTGGGCGTTTATTGAACGCGACTGGCGATCATGATTTGCGACGGCACGGTTAACGATGAGATTGATACATGGCTCGACACGTGTATGTCGAAACGAGTGTGTGGGGAATGTTGGAAACCGGCCAAATTCCCACGCTGCGCGAGCCTACGCTGGAATTCTTTTCGCGCTGCGAACAGAAGGTTTTCGACGCCTGTATTAGCGACGTCGTCTTACTGGAGATCAGCAAGGCGCCCGAAAAAACTCAACGGGAAATCATTGATTGGATCGCCCGAATTCGGCCTCTGGTCCTACCCGTTACGGCGGATGTGGACTCACTTGCACAACGATTTGTTGACGAGGGAATCTTGCCGCGGAGACGCATGGACGACGGCCGACATGTCGCTTGCGCAATGGTGCACGAACTCGATCTCTTGGTAAGCTGGAACTATCGGCACATCGCAAATGTGCGCAAATCGGAGGGTTTCAACGCCGTGGGTGTGTTGAGCGGCTATTCGCGCGGCCTAGAGATTCATACACCACTGGAGGTACTGGAATGGACCTGACTTTGGATCAGTACTTGGCCGAAGTCGATCGCTGGAAAGAGACTGCCCAATCGGAGTTGGCCGCGCTCACGGGCGACGAGCAGAATGCACGTTTGATCGAGGCACGTCGTCAGTTCGAGAAAGTGCTCGAAAGCCCTCTTCCAGAGCTGCCGGCGACCCAACCGACAAACTAGCGACTTGTACGATTTCTCACTCGAACTCGGACGACTGCACTGCCATGCTGAATTTACCCGTCCTCCGCTGGGGCAAGCCCTACGACTCGCTGGAAAAAGACGAGGTCCGCCATTTCCTCACGGGCGAACCGATTGCCAAGGTCAGTCAGGCCAATGGCGGCCTGCTGGAGCGCGATATGCGCCATGCTCCGCGCGCCCGGCAGGTGCTGCGCGATATCCCGATTGAAGACTTGATCGAGCGCGTCAAGAAGGCGGGCGAGCTGTACCTCAATGCCACGCTCCCGTTGGGGGACGGTACTCAATCGCCCGACGAGTTCGCCGGCCAGCAATCGGCGAGCACGGGTCTGCCGGTGCACATGTGCAAGGCGAACATGCAAAAAAACTACTTCGTGCTGTCGAACATGAACCGCATGCTCGACGCACTCACGCGGGGCCTGCCGCTCTCGATCCTTTCGCGCGGTTACGGCATCGAGAACCGCGGCGTGGTCGTCAGCTATCAAGCGCAATCGCCGGCCGTTGGTCTGGTTCTGCCGTCGAATTCGCCAGGTGTCCACACGCTGTGGCTCCCGGTCATCCCGATGCAGGTCGGCCTGGTGCTCAAGCCGGGTCCGCAGGAGCCCTGGACGCCGTACCGCATGACGGCGGCGTTCACGCAGGCCGGCATCCCGTCCGAGGCGATATCGATCTATCCCGGCGGAGGCGATGTCGGCGCCGCGGTGCTCAACGCTTGTCAGCGCAGCATGATCTTCGGCGGCACGGCCACGGTGGATCGCTATAAGGGCAATCCGCGCGTGCAGGCGCACGGCCCGGGCTTTAGCAAAATTCTCTTGGGCGACGACCAGGTCGATCAGTGGGAGAAGTACCTCGACCTGATGGTCGAGAGCGTTCATATCAACAGCGGCCGCGGCTGCATCAACTGCTCCGGTATTTGGGCCTCCCGGCACACCAAGGAGATTGCGCAGGCTCTCGCCGAGCGGCTGGGGCCCCTCGAAGTCAAGCCGCCGGATGATCCGCAAGCGAGCCTGGCCGCGTTTACCGTTCCCGGCATGGCGGCGCAGGTCTGGAAATCGATCGAGGTTGATCTGAAGGAATCGGGTGTTACACACATGACCGAAAAGTCTGGCCCGCGGCTCGTCGAGATGGAGCGCTGTGCCTATCTGCGCCCCACGGTCGTGCATTGCACGTCGCCGGACCAGGCGATCGCCAAGAAGGAGTACATGTTCCCGTTTGTCACGGTGGTCGAATGCCCGCAGGAAAAAATGCTCGACAAAATCGGCCCAACGCTGGTCGGCAGTGCCATTACCGACAACATCGCCTGGCAACAAGAGCTTACCGATGCCGTTCACATTGACCGGCTGAACATTGGTCCGATCCCCACCACCAAGCTCGACTGGCTGCAGCCGCACGAGGGTAACATCGTCGATTTCCTGTTCCGAGCGCGGGCATACCAATTGCCCAAAGAGAAACTCCCCGCCTTGGCGTGAGCTGCGGTGTTTCATGATTAGCCGCGAATGGATTGCGAATGCACGCGAATGAGGGGGCCGGAACCGTCGCACTGGTCACCTCGTTTGAGCCTACAATTACCAAGCGGCCGCGTTAGCCATCCCATGCCGCTTCCGCCTGGTCGCACTCCGCACTCCAAACTCCGCCCTCCGCATGGTTCCCTTTGACTTCCACTCCCGCACGCGGATCGTCTTCGGCCCCAACAAGGTCGATACGCTCGGGGAGTTGGCCGGCGAGTTGGGGATCCGACGGGCCCTGTTAGTGAGCGACCCCGGCATTGTCGCCGCCGGGCACGCCGATCGTGGCTTGCAGGCGCTACGCAAAGCCGGGATCGAGGTGCATCTTTTCGACGGAGTCGAGGAAAACCCGACCACCGACAACGTCGAGGCCGGCGTGGCGCTGGCCCGTCGCTACGATCCCGAACTGATTGTCGGTCTCGGCGGCGGCAGCTCGATGGACTGCGCTAAAGGCATCAATTTCATCTACACCAACGGCGGCCGAATGCAGGATTATTGGGGCGCCGGCAAAGCCACCACAGCGATGCTGCCCATGATCGCTGTGCCGACCACGGCGGGGACGGGCAGCGAAACGCAATCGTATGCGCTGATCACCGACAGCAAGTCCCATGTGAAGATGGCCTGTGGCGATAAGAAGGCCACGTTTCGCATCGCCCTGCTCGATCCCGTGTTGACGGTCACGCAACCGCCGCAGATCACCGCGCTGACCGGCATCGACGCCATCGCCCACGCACTGGAGAGCTATGTCACCAAGAGTCGCAATCATGTGTCGCTGGCCTTCAGCCGAGAGGCGTGGTTGATGTTGGCGGGCAATTTCGCACACGTGCTGGAAAACCCCAGCGACCTTGAATCGCGGAGCGACATGCAGCTTGGCGCGTGCTTTGCCGGCCTGGCGATCGAGAGCAGCATGCTCGGCGCGGCGCACGCGCTGGCCAATCCGCTCACGACAAACTTTGGCATCGTCCACGGACAAGCGATCGGATTGATGCTGCCCCACGTGATCCGCTTCAACGGCGCGGAGTATAATCGATTGTATGTCGAACTGTTGGAGTGCACGGCCGGCGTCAATGGCTTCCCGCAGCCCGAGAGCGGCGCGGCGGGGCTTGCCGACTTTGTGGCGGACCTGGCAGGTCGAGCCGGCTTGCCGACGCGACTATCGGAGTCGGGCGTGGAGCGAGACAAGCTGCCCGAGATGGCCGTCGAAGCGGCCCAACAGTGGACGGGCAAGCACAATCCACGCACAGTAGACGAGCCCGAGTTGCTGTCGATTTACGAAGCGGCGTATTGAGCGAACCGTTTTGAACCGCCGAGACGCAGAGACGCCGAGAATCAAAGGAACTTCGGTCCGCTGCGTCTCCGCGACTCGGCGGTTTAACAAAACCAGACTTTTAGTTAGCGCTAAATGAGATGTCCCAGCAGCGAAAAACCTCGTCGAGAGTCCTGTTGCTGATGACCATCTGCGCGGGCATATCGCTTACCAGCGCTTGTTCGTCGCCGAGCGATGCGTCGCGAGCGGAGTCGACAAGCAAATCTGACAAGCCGGCGGCGAAAGGCGACTGGCCGCTGTTTCGCGGCAACAACCTGGCGACAGGCGTGGCGGCGTCATCTTTACCGGACCAGCCCGAGCTGCTCTGGACCTATACGCCCGAGAAGACCGCGTTCGGAGCAACCCCAATCGTGGTGGATGGGGTCGTCTACGTCGGCGATCTTGACGGCGGATTTCATGCCATCGACCTGCCGACGGGCAAAGAAAAGTGGAAGACTAAGCAAGAGGCCGGATATGGCGCCGGCGCGGCATATCGTGACGGACGACTGTACGTTGGCGATATCGATGGAGTCTTCCATTGCCTCGATGCCGCGAATGGCAGCGAGCAGTGGCAGGTGAATACCCAGGCCCAGATCGACTCGGCTCCCAACTTTTACAAAGAAAACGTGCTGTTTGGCTCCCAGGACGGCACGCTGTACGCGCTCAACGCCGTCAGCGGCAAAGAAGCCTGGAAGTATCAGATCGAGGACCAGATTCGTTGCTCGCCGACGATCGTCGAGGGCCGCGCGTTTCTGGCCGGCTGCGACGGAAAGCTGCACATCATCGACGTGGAAAAGGGGGAAGCGATTGGCGATGTGCCGATCGAGTCTCCCACCGGTTCGACGCCTGCGGCGCTCGACAACATGGTGTACTTCGGCACTGAGGCGGGCACGTTCTTTGGGATCGATTGGAAGACGCAGGAAGTCAAGTGGCAGTTTCAGGACAAGTCGCGCAGTTTGGCCATTCGCTCATCGGCGGCAGCGACGCCTTATGCCGTGATCTTTGGCGGTCGGGACAAGGTCCTGCGAGCGATGGACCCCAAGACGGGTGAAGAGCGCTGGAAGTTCTCGGCGCGGCGTGCGATCGATTCGTCGCCGATCGTAGCCGGCAATCGGGTCTACTTCGGCGCCAGCGACGGTCGCCTGTATGGGTTGAGCCTGAAGTCGGGGAAACAGGAATGGCAATACGAAGCCGGCGGCAGCTTCACCGGCTCGCCCGCCGTAGCCGGTGGCCGCTTGATCATCGCCAGCGACGACGGACATGTGTATTGTTTTGGGGCAAAATAAATCTTTGGAGTGCGACGACTTGTCGTCACTTTTGATTTCAAACAAGTTTTCATGGCGAGGCTACGTTCAATTGAATTTCCGACGCATTGAAATCCAAAGCGGTGACGAGTCCCCGCACTCCATAGGGAAGAGAGGCGGCTGATGGCTACGGACACGGTTAAGACTGAGGTAGGCAGTTACTTCATCTCCAATTACCCGCCGTTCTCGCAATGGACGGCTGAAGGGCTGGCGGAGGTGCACTCGGCGATGAATGCGCCGCCGCTGCACGGTTGGGATGAGGAAGGCAAACCGACCAACGAACCAACGCCGCTCGGTCTATATCTGCACATCCCTTTTTGCCGGAAGCGCTGCAAGTTCTGCTACTTTCGCGTCTACACCGACAAAAACGCGCACGAGGTGGAAGATTACGTCGCGGCGCTGTCGCGCGAGATCGAATTGGTGAGCAAACTGCCGGTGATGGGCAATCGGCCGTTCCGGTTCGTCTATTTCGGCGGCGGCACGCCCTCTTTTCTTTCCGCGAAACAGCTCACGTCGCTGGTCGATCGCCTGCGGGCGAACATCAACTGGGACCATGCCGAAGAGGTCACGTTCGAGTGCGAGCCGGGCACGCTCAGCGAGCCGAAAATCAAAACGCTCAAGGAACTCGGCATCACGCGCGTGAGCCTGGGCGTCGAGAACTTCAGCGATGCCGTGCTTGAAGAGAACGGTCGGGCGCATCTTTCCGGCGAGATTATGAAGTCGTGGAAATGGATCATCGACACCGGCTTCGCGAACACTAACATCGACTTGATCTCGGGCATGGTCGGCGAGACGTGGGACAACTGGCGCGAAACCATTAAACGGACGGTCGACCTCTCCCCCGACAGCGTGACGATCTATCAGATGGAGCTGCCGTTCAACACGGTGTACTCCAAGGACATTCTCGGCAACCATGTCGAGACGCCGGTCGCGGATTGGCCGACGAAGCGGGCGTGGGTTGATTACGCCTTTGACGAGTTGCTCGCCGCAGACTATTCCCCGTCGAGCGCGTACACCGTGGTGAAAGAGAAAAACAAGGTCAACTTCAGCTACCGCGACAATCTCTGGCGCGGCAGCGACCTGTTGGCGACAGGCGTGGCCAGCTTTGGCCACATCTCCGGGGTGCATTACCAGAACCAGCCGGACTGGCCGACCTACACCGAGCCTTTGTCGCGCGGCGAATTGCCGCTCTCGCGCGGCATGCGACCCACGCCACATCAACTCCTCGTGCGCGAAATGATCCTGCAACTCAAAACCGGCCGGCTCGACGCCGCGTATTTCCGCAACAAATTCGGCGCGGAGATCGTCGACGATTGGCGCGACGCCTGGCAAGATTATCAGAATGAAGGCTACGTTGAGATTGATGGCGACGACATCCGTTTGACACGCGCGGGGCTGTTGCGTGCAGATGGGCTACTACCGGCGTTCTTCGAGCCGGAGCATCGCGGCGTGCGGTATACTTGAGCAGTGAGCAGTGGTCAGTGGTCGGTGGTCAGTAGGTTGAGAGGCAGGACGAACCATGGCGACGATCGTTTTCGAAGAATCGCTGGAAATCCCCGACGGGATCCGCACGCTGGCGGATTTTCGGCGCTGGACGTATTGTGAGGATTTTCCGGAGAATGGTCGGATCGACTATGTCAAAGGCCGCATCGAGATAGATATGGCGCCCGAAGCGATGTACAGCCACGGTAGACCAAAGGTCGAACTGGTAGTCGTTATTGGTCAGCTCGTAAAGCAACTTTCGGCAGGTGACATCTTTACCGATCGCATGCGGATATCATCGGTGCCGGGCGAGGTTTCCGCGGAGCCAGACCTCGTCTTCATCTCCAATGATTCGATTGAATCGGGACGTGTAAAGCTGATTCCCAAGGCGGCGGGAGAGGAAGAGGACTTCATTGAGATTGAAGGATCGCCGGACTTGATCGTTGAGGTCGTTAGCGACAGTTCCGTGGCGAAGGACACAAAGCGCCTTCCTAAGGCCTACTTCGACGCTGGAGTTCCGGAGTTTTGGCTCATCGACGCGCGTCGCCAAACGCTGTTGTTCCGGATCCACCGTCGCGGGAAGACCGGTTATGTGCCGCAGCGTCCGGATCGCCAGGGTTATCAACGATCAGCCGTGCTAAACCAGCGGTTTCGACTCGACCGGCATCGCGACTCGCGCGGCCACTGGCAGTACGATCTCTTGCACGCCGAGTAGCCTGCATGGCGGACGAGCTGATCTTCATGATGGGCAAGTTCGAGGCCCGATTTCCGACGGAGCGGAAGTACGCCAAGAACCACATGTGGGCGAAGGCAGTTGACGAGGGGCCCCCCGCAAGCGGCGAAGCGAAACTCTGGCGGTTTGGCTTCTCGGCATATGCCGTACGCCTGTTGCAAGATGTGTACTTTCTCGATTGGACGATCGACGCGGGCACGGCTCTCAAAGAACGTCAACCGATCGGCAACATCGAAAGCAGTAAGGCCGAGAGCGAGTTATACGCACCGGTCGCCGGCGCGCTGGTGGAGTTCAATCAGGAATTGCTCACCGATCCCAGCGGCATCAACGTCGACACCTATAGCCGCGGCTGGCTCTTTGCAATGCAATCGATCGGCGATGCATTGCTCTCGCCCGACGAATACCTCATGCACCTCGAAACCGCCTGGAAAGTCGCCGAGCGGACGATCAAGGGACAAATGAATGAGTAGGGATCACCCCCCCAGCGTCTCCGGCGGCTCGGTGGATTCGCCCGGCGAGGTCAGCACGCGGTAATAGCACCACGCGGTCAGCGCCACGACAAACGTGATGGACACGATCATGAAGATCCAGCCCTCAGAGGTCATCGAAAAGCCCTTTCGCTTCGACCAGTTTTGATTGGTTTGCTCAGTGTCGGAGGGTCTCGGACAGGTATTCACGGTCCGGGATGCGTCACCGGATAATCGACTTCGGCGGTCTTGCTCGCGGGCGCCGGCACTTTGAGCCACCGCTTCTCGCCAAAGCGGATTGCAACCAACAAGCCCACGAGCACCGCCGCCAATAGCAGCAGAGAATACTGTGCGACCACATTGTCGACGATTTTCTGCAACGTAGACTTTTCCGGCTCATTGAAATATTGATCCACGTTTTGATAAACGAAGCCGCCGAACACCACCAGTAGATACGTCGGCGTCACATACTTCATGATGAAGCGAAACACCCAGGGAATGCGCATCTGCGCGCCCTGTTCGGCTTCGGCGATGCCCCGATCGATGCCGAACACCCAGCCGAACACAATGATTTGCACAGTGGCAAACACAAAGATCAAGAACGTTCCCACCCAGAAGTCGAGGGTGTCCAGCGCGATCAGTCCTTCACTGAACCAGATCACGAACAACGAACCCCCAAAGACGACGAGCGAGACGATCGTCGTGGCGGTGTTGCGACCAACGTTAAGCGCTTCTTGCAAGAACGCCTTGGCCGGCTGGAGCATCGAGAGCGAACTGGTGATTGCCGCCAGAAACAGCATGAGGAACCAAACGGCGCCGAAAAAATTTCCCAGCGGCATATGGGCGAAGACCACGGGAAGCGTGTGAAACCCGAGGCTAAACGACGATCCGGCCGCTGTCTGTGTCAGCGTCAGGCCCAGAAACGCCACCGCAGCGGGAATTGTAATCAAGCCGCCTAGGCAGACTTCGAAGAACTCGTTGGTGGCGCTGGCCGTTAAACCCGACAACACTACGTCGTCGCGACGCCGCAAGTATGAGGCATAGTTAATGATCACGCCAAAGCCCACCGAGAGGCTAAAGAAAATCTGTCCGGCGGCCGCCAGCCAGGCCTTGAAATCTTTCAGCTTTTCGAAGTCGGGGTTCCACATGAACCCCAACCCCTCATTTACGTTTTGCTGCGGAAGCTGAGCATCGGGCGTCCCCAGCGTGAGCACGCGCACCAACACGATCAGCCCGCAGATCGCCATCAGCGGCATGGCGAACCGGCAGAACAATTCGATGCCGCCCGAGAGACCGCGGTAGACGAAGATCAAATTCAGCGAAAAGACGATCGCCCAGAAGACGACACTCTCGTGGATGTAGCCCTCGAACATCAGGCCTTCGACCTTGGACCCGGTGATGTCGTCAAAGAACGTCTTCGAGACAGCCACTTGATCCGAGATTGGTTGTGCGAGGTCGATGCCGATGCCCCCTGTCAGAAAATGCCAGAAGTACGCCAGGCACCAGGCCTCGATCAGGATGTAATAGAACGCGACACAGAGCGGGATCATTACGCCGATCACGCCGAGATAGCGGCCCGCGCGGCCGGCGAGCGAACCGAGGATCGCCGGCGCCGAGTGAAAACCGCGGCCGCCGCCGTAGCGGCCCATGGCCCATTCCGCCCAGCCGATGGGAATGCCGAGCAGAATCAGCGCGCAAAAGTAAGGAATCATGAACGCGCCGCCGCCGTTCTCGGCAGCCTGGCCCGGGAAGCGCAAAAAATTACCCAGCCCGACGGCTGAACCGGCCACTGCAAGGATCACACCCAGGCGCGTCGTCCAGCGATCATGACCAGTCGCCGGCTGGAGCGGTTGTTGAGCGACTGGTTTGGCTTGCCCAGCCTCGTACGGATTTTGCGGCATACGTTCTTCCTCCTTAGGCCATACGTTACACCACGGGCGGCAAGCGCACAAAGAGGAACCGACCCGCCACGGTGGGGATGCTGTTCATGCCTTCGAAATCGTTCCGTTTGCATTGCCTGTTCGCCACTGGCATACTAGGAATTCCACGGCATTACGCCCCACTTCCCGCCTTGAGTCTGACAACCGTTGACGGCAATCTGTCACCATGCCCAAGCGCCTGACCGTCGTCATCTCGCAAGGACAAAGCGCCAACCCCGCCAAGCGGAAGTTGGAGGAAGACCTGGTTGGCGGGCTCCTCTTCCAGCAGGGCGTCGAGGTGACCGTCATTCCGAACCTCTACGATCTGACCCCCGACGGCACGGGCATGCTTTGCTTGCAGGGGATTACCGGCGATATGGTGGTCTGTAGCTGGCTTTTTCCTCGTGCGGCCCATTGGATTCTCGAGCGGAACGGAATTCACGGGCAAATCGGCTCGACTTTGCTCAAATCCGAGGCTGACGACGAAGATGAGGAAGATGACGTTGAAACGAGCGGCAGTTCGGCTAAGTCCGATGAAGAAAACGCCGCAGCCAGCGGAAAAGCGCATGTCGGCTTGCGGCACGAAACCGGCCGCACGATCTACTGCCTCGACCTGCGGACACACGACGCAGCCCAACCCTACCTCGATGAAGTCGCCCGCATTCAGCGTGAGTCGACCATCCAAACCGTCTCGCTGATGAGTTGGATCAACGGCGCGCCGAAGCCCGAGCAGCTTGAGCGGTATCTTGAAGAAGGTTCCAAGTTCCACGTTCGAGGTTCAATGAGTGAACCCGTTGGCACGGGACCAACTACCTTTGGCGCCAACCTTGAACCTGGAACCTTGAACCTGGAACCTGGAACCGTCAATCGCATCGATGAGCAACCCGCCCGCCGCTGGTACCCCGTCATCGACTACACACGCTGCACGAATTGCATGGAGTGTTTGGATTTCTGCCTGTTCGGCGTGTACGGAGTTGATAAGCTGGATACGATCCTGATTGAGCAGCCGGATAACTGCCGCAAGGGCTGCCCGGCGTGCAGTCGCGTGTGCCCGGAGAACGCGATCATTTTCCCGCAGCACAAGACGCCCGCCATCGCCGGCAGCGATGAGCGCGCCGGCGTGCTCAAGATCGATCTCAGCAAGTTGTTTGGCGGCGGCGAAGGGGCCGACGCAGTGACGATGGCCGTCAGCGAGCGCGATGAGCAACTGCTGTTGGTAGGGCGCGAAGCCGTCGGGATGGCCGTGGGCGTGCCGAAGCGGCAAGCGGGCAGTGCCGCCGGCCCGAAGGACGATCTCGACAATCTGCTGGACCAACTCGACGCGCTGGATTTGTAGCGTCAAACGAACGAAAATGCCGGTCTTTGATACTCGAGGAAGGGCTACGATGCATTGGCAAGAACGGAAGTCGCGGCGCGGGTTTACGCTTGTTGAGTTATTGGTCGTCATCGCCATTATCGGCATCCTCGTGGCGCTGTTGTTGCCAGCGATTCAGTCAGCCCGCGAGGCCGCCCGCCGCGTTACCTGCATGAATCACATGCGGCAGCTTGGCATCGCCACGTTGACGCGCATGGATGTAAAGAAGGACATCGCCCCGGCGCGCATGCGTCTTCAGGGGGGCAGTGGCTACGCGCACGGATACCTCGCACATCTGCTTCCGTATATCGAAGAAGTGGCGATGGCCAACCAGTATGTTCTCAATCCCAAAGTGCGCTGGGACGCGACGGTTAACCAACCGGTGATCAAACTGACGATCCCGCTGTTTCAATGTCCGAGTGTGGGCGAAACCCGCGAAGCGGCCGCCGACTACGCGGCGATTCTGGGTCCGAATTCGGGCGTATACAACGCGGTTCGAAAAACGTCGGCGATGGATCTCAACTCGATCATCCTCGATCATGAGTTCCGCAAGCTCCGCGGCGTCCGCGATGGCATGTCGCACTCCATCCTGCTCGTCGAGTGCGCCGGCCGCCCCCAGAAATACCGCAACGGGCGGGTCGACGCGACCTCGACGTCATTGTTGGAATACCGCTGGGCTCATCCCGACAACGAGCTGCATATCAGCACGCGGCCGATGATCAATTTTTACAACGGCCAAGGCAATTCCTCGTTCGATAATGAGATCTACAGCATGCACATCGGCGGCGGCTTGTTCGTCCTGGGCGACTCCGCCGTAAAGTTTATCAGTGAAAACGTCGATGAGGACGCATTTCTCTCGCTGGTCACAGCCGCGAATATGGACGTCGTCAACTGGGGAAAGATCGAATAGCAGCGTCGTGCTTGTCCCGCTGGCTCTGCCAATGCCAGCGCAAAGCCTTTGACTTCGAACTTCATAACTGCTAGGATCTTTGTCCAGGGGGGTTCCGGGTACGGACCCGTCTGGAGGCGTTTGCCGGCCGCCGATTTGTTTTCTTTTCTCATTCGTGTGCGGTCCGGGCAATGTCAGCTTTAGGGAATCGCCAATCGGCGGGTATCGCAACCCTCTTGGGGTTGAATTACATTGGACGGCGAGAACAGAGCGACGCACGAAGCGCCGTTCGTATGTGGCTTGGCCCTGCACCGACGAAGGTCTTCGTAGAGGTGGACGCGTAAACCGCAATCATCTCCAGCTTGATCGTATTTGATCACCCTACGAATTCCGAGGCGCGATTTATGGAATTGACGCTGAAAGTCATGACCGGCCGGAATGCCGGCCAAGTGGTGCGCGTGCCGGTGAACAAGTTTCTCATTGGTCGTTCCGACGACTGTCACCTGCGGCCGCACAGCGATTTGATCAGCCGGCATCATTGCGCGATCTTAATCGACAATGGCGTCGTCGCGGTCCGCGACTTCAACAGCAGAAATGGCACCTTTGTAAACGGCGAGAAGGTATTCGGCCAGACGACGCTGAAGACCGGCGATAAGCTGTCGGTCGGTCAACTCGTCTTCGAGGTGCACGCGTCACACGGCGAGCCCGTGCAGCATCGTCCCAAGGTCAAGGACCTGCGGGATGCCGCCGCCCGTCTGGCTGCCCCCACGGAGCGCGACGAAGACACCGACGTCACGCAGTGGCTGATGGAGGACACCTCGGTTGCCGCCGCGGCAGAGACTAAGGCCAGCGATCTGACTCAAACCCAGCACTTCTCGTCCGCAGATTTGACCCGGTCGACCGAGCAGCCGGCCGCGATGAATGGTCCGGAACAAACTGTATCGGCGGTTGCAAAAACGTCCGATAGCAAGGCCGGCCTGGGCGGCAAGAAAGGCCCCGGCAAACTACCGACAGTTCCGGCGGTGGCCACCAAGGATAGCCGCGAGGCTGCCGCCGAGATGCTCAAGAAAATCTTACGCAACCGGTAGTGGCGTGCGTAGCCGAAGTCGCCAGACTTTGTAGCCGAAGTCGCCAGACTTTGTAGCCGAAGT
>JBBDYH010000100.1:0-21471 GCA_040901795.1 Pirellulales bacterium | reverse complement strand
ATTTCCCAAGGCTCATTCCTGGGCCTCGATTGCGTTTGAGATTTGAGACCGCCTCTTGAATTGCTCGGCATTGGGCCGCGGCCCGTGGTTGTGTCGCGGTAGGGGACAGACCCCGACCAGCGTGCCGCCGCGCCGCTCGAATCGATCGAGCAATCCGAGTGCGGCTAAGGCGTCCGGAATAGGAACTTTCTGTTTGATCTCGGAAAACGAAACATAGGGTCGGTTCATAAGAGGTTCTCCTTTCGGAAATAGGGACTACCGACACTGGGACAAGGGCTTGGGCTCGAAGTACAGGTCTCGCTCAATCGGCAGGCCGTAGGGACCGCGTACTTCGAGAATTTCATCGAGCGAAACATACCCGAGCTCCCGCTCGTGACCGATGACCAGCCCAAAACACAACCGCTGGGCGGGGTCATACTCGACCACGTACCACGTCCAGGAACTGTCGGGCGTGAACCACTTAAGGCGGGCGATCGGATCGCTTTGCCCTTCACTGGCATAGAGCGGCGGAAGTTGCGCAGCGATGTCGGCCGGCATCAAGTCGTGGCCGGGATGGGACGTGCGATTCATGTTGCATCCCCCTGTTCAGCAACGAACGCCGGCCAGTAATCCATGCCGCCGTCACCGAAAGCGTCGATCTCAACCACAGAACTGTCACCGCAGTTGAGGCAGGTCACCGTCATCGTGGCATCGTCGGCTTCGATGATCTCCCATTGCCCTTTGCAGTTGCGACACTTTCCGTCTTGCAGGCTAACTCGCATCACCGGTCTCCTTGGTTAGAACCAGAATTGGGAAGGAACAATGCTAGGAACCGTAGCGCAGTTGCCGCGCAGGCGCAAACCGCAAAGAGAAAACGCCGGAAGCTCGCCGCCCGCCCTGGGCGACCCGCCTTACGCGGTCCGACAAGTGTGACAGCCAAGATGGCAAGCCGCTGTTAACGCCCAGCGATCGGTCAATATCGCCCAACGGCAAGCCGGCAATCAGCGCGCTGCTAAAAAAAGCCCCCTCACGACTACGGTGTAGGGGACGGGAGAGCTTTGCTGGCTAATCAGGCAAAATTCAGGGAGCCAGGACTTCGATGCCCGCGAGTGGCAGGAAATGTGCCGGGTTGTAGGTATAAATCTTAGCGACCCCGTTGCCGAGCATGGTTGCTGCGTGTTGGAGGTCAAAGATTTCGCCGCCGCGCACCAATCGCTCGCGAGCGATCGCCAGCCAGCGACTCAACAAGTCAGCGGGAGGGGAGAGGAGCGTCAGGCCGCGCATGGCAAGAATTTTCTCGATCTCGTCGAGGGCCTCGGCAGGACTGTAGGGGTTCGTGACTCGACGTGGATTAGTGATGACCGCGTAGACCTCGGCGAGGATCTGGGCGGTCACCGCCAAGGTGACTTCGCCGTTTTGCGCTCGTTCGAGCAGGGCTGCCGCCGCAGCATTGTGCTCAGAATCCTCATACAGCGAGTACACGAACACGTTCGTATCCACGAGTGCGAGTTCAGCCGACATCCTCGTAAATCTCCTCGCGCGTCAGATTGCCGATGATCCGTCCCGGACGGGCCGCCAGTTTTACCCTGCGGCGCGGCTTTTCCTCGGGCTCCAACTGCTGCCGCAGCGTTTCGACCATCGCCCGCACAGCGCGCGCGAATGGTTCGGGCAAGCCTTTTACGTCGATCGTCTCCATGACGGGCCTCCTTGGTTTGAGATTGAACAATGCCATAGATCCGTAGTTGCAGTGTATGGCGGCCGGTTTGAATCGTCAAAGGAACTCGGCAGAATGCCGGTGAGTGCCGTTCGGGTGGTGCAAAGATGCCCGCAAATAGAAAAACCGCCGAACGTTCGCTCGGCGGCCAGAGAAAACGCGCGGCGGGCCGGTGTTGCACCGGCGAGGTCAATAAGCGCTCGCGTGAGGTCGTCCGCCCGAGGCGGACCGAAGGCGAACCACTGGGCTGCTGTGACCTCGGTTAGCCCAGTACATTCCCCGCATGGTATCGCCATGCCACCGCCGCGGAATGCGAGATAGTCAATCGAATAGCGACTGTGGCCGATTGCGTACGGGCGGTTCTTCTGCCTGAGGAACGGTTTGAGGCGACGACGCGTTGACGCGCCAATCTCGGGCGGTAGGATCTGCCGGCAGGCTGGTGAGCATGAACGGTGGGGGAATAGGAGCGGTTGCGTTGCGGTTTTGCCACTGCAGCTCGCTCGTCAGATCGTCGATGATGTTTCCAAGTAACCGGACCTGTTCCGTTAGTTGCTCGATGGCGAAGATGAGCTCTTCGCGGGTAGCAGAACCACTCCTAGCCATAGCGGTCTCCGCAGGTGTTGCATCCTTGGGAAAGAACAGTTTGAGAAAAGCTTAGCGCACGGCGCGCCAATGCGCAATCAGCCCGCGACGGACGAGACTGGAAGTAAAAACCCGCTGAACGGTGATTCAACGGGTTGAGGCGCAAAGCTATTTGTCGCCGGAGCTCTCGCCCTCGATTGGGGCAATGTGGTTCATCGCCATCTGCAAGACGGCAATGGCATGCGGCAGGTCGGAGAAGGCGAAGTTCGACGAGCTTTTCCACTCGTCACCGTCCTTGTAGCGCCGTTGCAGCGCAACGGAGTGAAAGTCGCCGCTCTTGCCGCTATTGAGGAAGACGGACGCCCTGCACTGGCCCATGCGGAAGATTTTTTCGGGTTTGGCCATGTCGATCACCTCCTTCATTGTGCGTTTCCTAGTAAAGGGACAACGTGAAGACAATAGCGCACCTGACGAGTGATCGTCAAACTTGCGGCTCACAGCAACGTGTGGCAGCTTGAAGGGATGGAAGAGCGACCGTCGAATAACAATCAGCCAGCCACGCAGCGCGACCTCGACACGTGGGGTGGCCAGCTCACCCAGCGCATCGACGGCGTCGAGAAGCGCGTGCGCGGAATCGAAGACAACATGTCGACCAAGGACGATCTCGAACGTTTTCGCGCTGAGATCGTGCACGAGTTCAAGGCCGCCGTCGAAAACATTACCGAACAGCTCAAGGGCGCGAATCGAGACGAGATTTCTTCACTACAGGACGGTCGTGCGATTCATGAAGAGCGCATTGGGCGGCTGGAGGAGCGGGCGGGTCTTCGCTAGATAGTGCCGGGCCGCGTAGGCATAATAACTGAGTGTGCGCGACGGCCGATCATTCATGTCCGCAGGCCCCGGCGCTTGGCAAGGCCCGTCAACCAGGCAAGTGGAGCAGCGTTCAGTGCGCCCCCGAGAAGAAGAGTCGATGGTAAGGCTACGGCGGGTCGATTTGTTTGGCCCTGTCGAGTTTCTTCGTGCATCGCATCGGGCACATGCTTATCCGCGGCACAGTCATGACGAATTTGTGATTGCCGCCATGACGCGAGGAATAGAGGCGCTTCGACACACGCGCGGCCTGGATCATGTAAGTGCCGGTAGCCTTATCCTCCTCAATCCAGGCGACGTTCATTCAAATCACTCTATCGACCGCAGTGGTTTTGCCTACCGCACGGCTTACGTTTCGCCTGAGGTGGTGAGTCGAATGCTGTCCGAAGGCAGCCAATGCGGGATGAGGTCACCGGTTTTCCAACGTCCGGTAATATCCGAGCCATCGGTTTACCGAATGATTCTTCGATTGCACGATGCGGTCGACGCCACCGAGTCACGCTTAGTGCAAGAGGCCCTGCTTGTAAAAGTGGTGGCGTTTCTTTTCCGAATCAATGGGAGCCTTGATGCGGCACCGGCGGGTCGAAATACCGAACCAGCCAGACTCCGGGAAGTTCGCGACTACATTGACGCCAATTTAGGCTCGGGCGTATCCCTCGGCACGCTGAGCTCACTAACTGGCTTAAGCCCGTTCCAGCTGGTAAATGAGTTCCGGCGTGTCTTCGGCATTCCACCGCACCAATATCAGCTGAATGGCCGTCTTTCCCTTGCTCGAAGGCTTCTCCGCGGCGGAATGCCGATTTCCGACGTAGCCATCGAGACAGGGTTCAGCGATCAAAGCCATTTGACGCGGCACTTCAAGAAGTTCCTTGGGCTGACGCCCGGCCAATTCTTGGGAACTCGCAAGAACGTTCAAGACAGAGTCTAGGTCAGTCCGCATAATTGGCTGGCATGAAAGCGCCCGGTTTGGCAGGTTCTCGAACGTGGGCTCGATTCTCGTGGCCTCAATCTGCCGGATTCGAAGCGGGGTCCATTTTTGAAATTCATTTACTCACCCCACTGAACCCAATGTTCAGACACACGCTCCTTTCCGCGTCGTTCATGACCGCTGCGGTCATAGCCCTTCATTCGTCGGTTGACGCGGCCATATCGAAATCTCGTCCCTTGATCCGCTGTGCAGATGTCAGCCAACGCGAAGTTGTGTTCGTCGCCGCAGATAACCTGTGGCTGGTGCCACGAAGTGGCGGACTAGCCCGTCGGCTGAGTGATTCACGCGGTCGAAAGGGCCCGCCCCGGTTCAGTCCAGACGGCAAGCAAGTCGGCTTCACCGTTCCCTTTCAGGGAGGTGACCACGTGTTCGTCCTTGCGGTTCATGGTGGCGAGCCAAAGCAACTCACGTACTATCCGATGCAGCGGCAACTTCACGATTGGACTGCGAATAATGAGTTTCTTTTCTCGTCGAACGGCCTAGGGCCGTACTTTCGCAAAAGGTTGTTCACGCTACCAGTCAAGGGGGGCTTGCCGACGCAGTTACCTCTCGAATATGGAACCAACGGCAGCCTGAGCGGAGATGGGCAAAAGCTCGCATTCACTATTTACGACGCTCCCCGTTCCTGGAAGCGATACGTCGGCGGTGGTGCGCCCGATGTCTGGATCTTGGATAATCAGACACGCAAGGCGGAAAAGATAACTGACTGGCGAGGAACGGATATGTCGCCAATGTGGAACGGAGACACACTCTACTATGTTTCCGATGGGGGCCCGGAACACCGCCTCAATCTTTGGTCCTACGACATGCAGACCAAACGACGAACCCAACTTACGCGGCACACCGACTTCGACGTGCAGCAGGCCGCCATCGGACCAAGCGAGAGCGGGGAGGGCCAAGTCGTGTTTCAGCTTGCCGGCGACCTGCATCTGCTCGACTGTCGCACTGGAAACGTCAACCGCCTTGCCGTTGATTTCCCTGAGGGCTGGGACTGCCACTTAACGAAGGAGATCGATATAGCGGAACACGTGCAGGAGTGGGATCCAAGCCCAAATGCTGACGAGTTCGTCGTCGAAGCACGAGGCGACTTATGGATGGTAAGTCATGAAGGTGAGTTGACGCTGAGGCTGACTGAAAGCTCCGCGATCGCCGAGCGTAAGCCGGCGTGGAGCCCCGATGGCGAATGGATCGCCTATTGGTCCGACAAGAGCGGAGAGTACGAACTCTATCGGCGTAAGGCGGATGGGTCAGGGAGCGAAGAACAGCTCACACAGTTGGGCCTAGGCCTTCGCCGCCAACCGAGTTGGTCACCCGATTCAAAAAAGGTCGCCTTTAGCGAACTGGATGGCGACGTTTATTGCCTCAGCTTGAGCGATAAACAGCTTCGCAAAGTCGGTCGTGACTTGAGTGGATCTGACGTGCGAATGTCGTGGTCCTCTGACTCGAGCTGGCTGGCGTACACGTGCGCGACCGAGACGCATTTTACCGCAATCTGGATCTACGACATTCTTGGCGACAAGAGCTATCAAATGACAAGCGGCCGGTTCAACGATAGCTGGCCTGCATTCGACCTTAAGGGAGAATGGCTGTACTTCGTCAGCGACAGAGACTTCTCAAAGTCGGTTTACGATCGCATTGACGGCAGTTTCGTCTTTCCACGGACCGATACGATCGTGGCCATGCGACTTCAGAGCAAGAACCGCCGACCAGAGAAGGCCGCGGCCAAAGAAGACGGATCGCAACGAACGGTTCAGATTGACCTTAAAAACCCTGAGAGTCGAGTAGTTTCTGTGGGTGGAGGCCCGGCCTTCATCTGGAATTTGAGCGTGGCCGCAGACAACAAGCTCGTTTACACGCACGTGCCATTGGAGGGGGATACCACAATTCGCATTACGAGTTGGCCTAAGAAGGTCGAGCCGGCAGACGTCGTTCGAGCTGCTGATTTCCGGCTTCGTGGTGACGGTCAGCGGATTTTGGTACACAAAGAACGGGGATTCAAATTCATCGACTGCTCTTCGAACCAACAACTGGGTGAAGCGACAGCACTCCGAAATATTACCATGCAGTGCAACCTCCGAGAGGAGTGGTCGCAGATTTTCCGGGATGCTCGCCGCTACGTTCGTGATCTTTTCTATGATCCGTCCCTACACGCCATTAACTGGGACGGAGTCATGGCAAAGTACAAGGAAATGCAGGAGCGCTGCGCATCCCGCGACGACGTGAACTATGTGCTAGAACAAATGCTCGGGGAATTGAACGTTTCCCATGCTGGCGTAGGGAATGCAGGTGACGTCGAACGGCCAAAGGACCAAGCGGTTGGCCTACTCGGAGTAGACTTCGAGTTTAAGGATGGGCACACGCGAATACGGGACATTCTTAATGGGGCGCCGTGGGACGTGGATGTCCGAAGTCCACTCTTGATGGCATCTGAAGCGGTTCACGCGAACGATTACCTCGTAGCCGTAAACGAGAAGCCTCTGACCGCAGAGGAAGTTGATCCTTACAAGTGGTTTTGCGGATTGGCGGAAAAGGACGCAGTCCTCACGGTGGCGCGCGATCCCGCCGGCAAACAGTCGGTTCGCCAAATCCGCGTTCACTGCATGAAGAGCGAGGAAACGCTTCGCTATCGCACGTGGCTTGAAGCAACTCGGCGGCGCGTCGATGAAGAGAGTGGCGGTCGGTTAGGCTACCTCTTTCTGCCGTCCACGAACAACCAAGGCGTAATTGAGTTGCAGCGGCAATTCTACGGTCAGCGTAAGAAACCAGGATTGGTCATTGACGTGCGGTGGAACGGTGGGGGAATGGGGCCGAATCGGTTCATCGAATTCTTTGATCGCCCCTTCTATTTCTACGATGCGAACGACCACACGGGAGGGACGCCGACGTTCCCAGAGTTCGCTCACTTTGGTCCGAAGTGCATGATCATAAACGGCGCTGCCGGGTCCGGAGGCGACAATATTGCCTTTTTGTTCAAGCATCACCAATTAGGTAAGACCACGGGCACGCGCACGGCCGGAGCTCTGTTGGCAGGTACCGGAAGCCCTAGGTTTATTGATGGTGGCAATCTTTATCTCCCGGTAAAGGCACCTTACTTGCCCTCGGGATGGGTCATTGAGAGTCACGGCGTTGAGCCGGACGTGTTTGTCCCTCCCAATCCTGTGAACGACAGTGACCCGCAATTAGAAGCCGCAATCGGCTTGCTGCTAAAGGACTTGAAAGAGGCGACGCCGCAACGTCCTTCTCCGCCCGCATACCCTGATGGTCGCACGTTCAGAAGCGACCCAATAGAGCGATAACGAATCGACGGTTTCGAGGAGAATCGTTATGTCAGAATCCACTCGCGAACTGACGCGGCGATCGGCGCTAAAGAATGGATTTGTTGCGGCGATTACGCCAGTCCTATTTCCCGCAAGCGCGTTGGGGCAGACAGCCATCGCAAAGGCGCAGCGACCGGAATTAAGAGTTGGCTGTCTGAGTTGGTGCTTTCATTCATTCGACCCGGGTGCCGACCCGGAAGAGGCGATTGAGATTATCGGATCGCTTGGCTTTGAGGGTGTCGAACTGATCGTCCTCGCGCCAGACGATCTGAAGACTTTCTGGACCGACGCGAAGATCGACAGACTTCGAGCGAAGCTTGATCGACACAAGCTCCATGTTGCGCAGGTGATGCTGTTTCAACCAGTCGTAGAGGGGTTAACCAGCTTAGACACGAAGGAGCGGACAAAGAGCTTAGACAACTTTGCCGCCGGGTGCCGCATTGTCGAAAAGCTGGGCTCAAAAATGGTCGACATTGTCGCTCCATGGCCTCGCGAGCTACATGGACCGAGCCAGCCCAAATACTTGCCGCGGTATTACGACATCGAGGATCCCCAGCCAGGACAGAAGTTCCACATCGATCTCGATCCCGGTTTCGACTGGGACCGTGTGTGGAGCACCTGGATCGATACGGTGCGGGAATGTGTCCGGCGTGCCAAGGATTTTGGACTCCGATTCTCTATTGAGCACCATACCCACTGTGTCGTTCCTGATGCGGCCTCGTTCCTTCGCTTATGGGATACCGTTCAGGATCGCCATCTCGGCTACAGCCTGGACACGGGCTGGACGCTGATCCAACGAGAGTATCCGCCCGTCGCCATCCACAAGGTGAAGGAACAACTCATGAATGTTCATATCCGGGACATCGACGGCCACATGCGTAAGTTCGTGCACTTCGGCCAAGGAGTCATGGACGTGAAGGCAGTTGTCGAGGCCCTCAAGCAAGTCGGCTATCGCGGTTTTGTTTCCATTGAGCAGGACAAGCATCCAGGCGACATGCGACAGACCTGCCAGCGATACCTTCGAGCGATGCGTGAGTACATTTCCGGGGGGTAGCGGCATCTCATGTTATCCGTCAACGAGCGGAGGCAACGTATGGACGTGTCACTGCAAGGAGTTGAAGAAGCTGCCGTCCATCTTAACGGCATAGTGCTGCGAACACCGCTCTTGTCTTTTGCAGATTTGAACACGACGTGTGGGACAACGGTCCATCTGAAGTGCGAGAACATGCAACACGGGGGTGCGTTCAAGCTGCGAGGCGCAACCAATGCGGTTCGCCTACTAACAGCAAGTGAAAAGGCCCGTGGTGTAGCGACGCACTCGTCGGGAAACCATGCTCAAGCGTTGGCTCGTGCAGCCTACAGAGCCGGAATTCGTGCATACGTTGTTATGCCGTCGACTACGCGGCGTCTCAAAGTGGAGGCGGTCAAGCGCTTTGGCGGTCAGATTACGTTCTGCGAGCCGACTGAAGAGGCACGAACTAAAGGAGTCGAAGAGGTAATCGCTGAGACTGGCGCTCTTCTTGTGCATCCCTTCGAAGACCCGAGAGTCATCTGTGGCCAAGGAACTGTTGCGCTGGAGATAATGTCGGACTTTAGTTCGTCTGACTGCGTTATCGTTCCGATTGGGGGCGGCGGCCTAATCAGTGGCTGCGCAACGGTTATCAAGGCTTTGCACGCGAGGACAAGAGTAATCGGAGTCGAGCCGTCCGGGGCCGATTCCGCTCGGCGTTCGCTGGAAGCTAACACTAGAATAATCCACCCGGGACCTAAGGGGATCGCTGACGGGCTACTTGCATCGGTAGGGGAGCGAACCTTTTCGTTGATCCGCACGCTCGTTGACGAAGTTGTTGTGGTTGACGATGAAGAGATTGTCCAGGCGATGAAGCTCTTATGGATTCATGCCAAACTAGTTGTGGAGCCGGCTGGAGCCGCTCCAGTGGCAGCACTTATTGGAGGGAAGGTGCGTGCCGCCAACGCGGTGGCGGTTCTCAGCGGTGGCAATATTGCTTGCCCCTGGTCGCTGCAGGATGGAGCGCTTTGGCCGGAATAGTATCGCGAATCGCTTCATGATTGGCACTTGTTGTTCGCTTGGCATCATCGCACAACCGTGACCAGTCAGCGAATTAATTACTCGCACTCCAGGGCCTGGATCTCCGCCATTCCCTTGAGTCTCGTCTGCCTCTCGTAAACAAAAAAACCCGCGACACGGCCATTCGGCAGTGCCGCGGGCTTGGCTTACCTCCGCAGGAATGAACGCCTGCGAAGAAGCGTTCCGCGACGCTTCATCCGATACCACTGCCATAGCCGTGGTTGTGGTCCTCGACAACGAAGGCGAGCGCAACGCAATTCCTTGATCGGGCAACCCATCGGGCACCTCCAGAAAGAAGTGCCACGGCAGCCGCCCCGTAATCAAGCTGTGCACAGTTGACCGCCTGTTCTTCATCCCTATTCGCGCTTGATAAGCGGACCTCGGGCTTGAACCGACGACCACGGAGTTCCGCTGTTTAGAGCGGATACCGTGGCAGGCGACGGTCATGTGCAACGGCGAAACTATCACCGTCCCGTGAAGGACACAAGAGTTTTCGAGTGGGTTCGACCATTTGGAAGAACTTTCTGGCTGCGCAAACTTTACAGGTAACAGGCGACGTCTGGCTCGCTCTTTTCGAAAAGTCGTTGACTCCGTCTCAAACCCGGGTATATTTCATCCGAACCGACCCCACGGAGTTTCCGCAAGGAAACTCCGTTTCTAGTCGAGGTCGGATGATTCTCTTCGATGATGCCGTGCTGCGGCCGCTAATCGAGCGCGTGGTGGGGACGGTCTTGGACCGTCTGGAAAGCCAGCGGGAAGCAGTAGGGGAGCGCATCGCTTACAGCGAGGCTGAAGCTGCAAGCCTACTCGGCGTGCAGCGCCATGTACTGCGCGATGCGCGGCTTCGCGGTGAGCTTTTTGGGTGCCGCGTCGGCAAGCGCATTTGCTATGAGCGCGAGGAACTGCTGCGCTTCTTGAGGAGCCGCCGCGACCTTTGACGCTTCGCGCCGGGTCGCGCTACGGTGGTGAGGCGTTCCTTCACAATTCCAGACAAAAGGAGAGCACGATGAGAGCCTGGCTTTTTCAAGACCATCGCCAAAAGCAAAAACTTGGCGATGACTGCCCGTGGTCGGTTGGTTGGGTCGATCCAGATGGCAAGCGCAAGAGTAAATCGATCGGTAGCCGAAGCCGAGCCGAAAAGTTTCAACGGAAGACCGAGGGGCAGCTCGCTGCTGGCACATATCAGAGCCTTTCGCGGGCTTCCTGGGAGCAGTTTCAAAAGGAGTACGAGTCGAAGGTGCTGGCAGCTATGGAACCTGGAACGCGCGAAGCAATGGAGTACGCGATCCATCACTTCGAGCGGATTATTGGCCCCAAGCGAATCGGGGCGATGAACAGCAAGACGGTTGCTCAGTATGTCGCCGTCCGCCGCACCGAATCGAACCTTGCGAAGCGCAAGCGCGAGAACCGGCCGGGTAAGCCCGTTTCGACGGCGACCGTGAACAAAGAGCTGCGCTGTCTACGGGCGATGCTCCGCAAGGCGCATCGTTGGGGATATTTACCGGCGCTTCCCGAATTCGATTTCCTAAAGGAGCCGGGCAAGCACCCTACGTATGTGACGCCGGAACACTTCGCATTGCTCTACCAAGCATGCGATGTCGCCAAGCTGCCGGAAGCGCAGGGCTATACGGCGGGGGAGTGGTGGCGTGGTTTGCTGATGGCTGCTTACATGACCGGCTGGCGCATCGGCTCATTACTGGCGTTGCGCTGGGAAGACATTGACCTAAAGAAGGGTACGGCGCTGTCCAGAGCTGCTGATAACAAAGGGCGGCGAGACCAGTTTATTCCGCTTCATCCCGTGGTGATCGAGCACCTTCAGACTGTCAAGAGTTTTGCGGCCCATGTGTTCCCCTGGGATCGCGACCGCCGCCGGTTATATGTTGAATTTTGGAAACTCCAGGTCGCCGCCAAAGTTCAGCCAGTTGGCAAAGGTCGGTACGGCTTTCATGACCTACGTCGGGGCTTTGCCACAATGAACGCTGACAAGCTCACGCCGGACGCCTTGCAGGCACTGATGCAGCACAAGGACTACCAGACCACGCAACGGTACATTAGCATGGCACGGCAACTCAATCCGGCAATTGCCTCGCTCTATGTACCGCCGGTTACGAAACCACCGAAGGTCGCTCAATGAGTGTTGTTGGAGTGTCAGCCCATCTTTACCAACAAGAATGCCGGAACGGATTTGACGTAAGTCGATGCGGTGTAACAAGTGCCGGAGGTGGGACTTGAACCCACACTGCCTTGCGGCAACTGGATTTTGAGTCCAGCGCGTCTGCCATTCCGCCACTCCGGCAAGGAGGTACGCCGGATCGATGCCCGGCGAAGAGGAATCCAAGTATACCGCGGTCGAAACCGGAGGAAAATGGTCCCATGCAACGCATCCTCTCCACCGCCCACTCGTGCTGGCTGATCGCTTCGTTCACAGCGGCTGCTGTCGCCGCTGATCCGCCGACCAAAATCACGCGCGGCCCGTTGGTCGGCGTTCCCAGCCAGCCTGGTCCGCAGATCGCCCGCATTGCGGCGATGGCCGAAAACACCTGGCTGGAGCTTGGCGCTCCGGCGGCCGATCCCAACTGGGGACGTGCCCGCGGCCGCTCGTGGACTTCCGAGATGCCGCTGGCGCCGGAGCTGCGTGGCGCGTTTCTGTACGGTGAAGGCGTACACGGCTACACCAAGCCCGACGGGCGTTACATGGACGACCTTTGGTTTTACGACATCAACGCTCATCGCTGGATCTGCTGTTACCCCGGCGCCGACGCCAAGTCGCTCAAGCTGGCGATCAACGCCGACGGCTTCGAGGCCGATGCCGACGGCAAGCTCATCCCCGTTGCCCAGCAAGTACACGGCTACGAGATGAACACTTACGACACCGACCGCGGGCGGTTTCTGAGCATGCCAAACACGCATCCATATTGGGAACGCGACCTGGCGATGCGGAAAACGTGGCTGAAGCCGCCACCACTCGATGCCAGCCCCTGGTCGTTCGATCCCGCGACCGGCGAGTGGCGCCGCCGGCGAACCGATTCGACGGACTCACCAAAGGCAGTCACGCCGGGTCCCTCGTCGAGCTACGGCGATACGCTGATCTATCTCCCCGGCCGCAAGCAGGCGTTCTTCCTCCACCGCAACAGCGACGTCTGGCTCTACGACACGGAGGGCAACAAGTGGAGTCGCGTGGAACCGGCGGGCCCGCCGCCTCCGTTCGGCATCGATGCCGTCTCCTGCCTCGACACCAAGCGCGAGCGAATCTATATCGGCGGCGGCAGCTATCCCGTCACATCCGCCGGCAGAAATGCGTTGTGGGCTTACGATCTCAAGACAAGTGCCTGGCGCGACCTGCAGCCGCAGGGCGCCCCTTGCCGTGGTTCAACCAGCTACCCTACGAAGAACGCGATCCTGGTCTACGACTCGCATCCCGACCGTGTGCTGCTTGTCTTTCATTCGCACTTCGACGACCGCCCGGAGCGGCTGGGGGTGTATGTTTACGATCCAGAGACGAACGCGTGGGCCGATGAGCCGTTAGACCTTCCCGAAAAACTCGGCCGCAACGGCCAGCCCAAAAACGGTTTCTACGACGCGCAGCTAGGCGTGGTATTTTTGCACACTGCGGGCGACAGCCGCGACGACGGCACGATCTGGGTGTATAGGTACGGAAGGGTGAGGAGTGAGAAGTGAGAGGTGACACAGGACGAATTACGAAGGACGAAGGACAAAGCAATTCCGAATCTATGACTCGCAGTTGAGTATGGCCGCGCGGCGCCGCCGCGCAGGGGGCAGGGCGCGCAAACCCGTTGCCGGCCCAGCGGAGGAACTCTTTCGCGTCTCGTTACGTCCATTCTGGCGGGGTTCTCATTTGCAATTTCGCTGTGGGCGAGTGTACGTTCTACGTGGAAGGTCAACCGGCGGCGAAATAGCCGTATAACCGCGCCGATCTGTACGAGGCGAGCCCCATCGGCGGCGGCTGCGTTCCGGGGGGGAGGTGTGTAGTGCGACGGCTCGGTGCACTCGCTGACGTAGGGCATCAGCTTCGAAGCGCACGCCGTCTTGACAGGCGCGCCGCGGCGGACACGATTGGCGAGAGCCCCGACGACCCACTGGAGGGCACGGTGGTGATTTAGGACGTTGTCCCGGCTAAAATTGAGGCGAGTCATGCCATGCCGACCATCAGCCAGTTTTACAGTGCTGCGGACCACCGGGACGAACTGTTGGAAAACTGGCGATTGGCCGAAGCGCAACAACCGCTGAACCTTATCGAGCCCTTGGAGTAAGCGCTATGCCCCGCGTGCAAACGGTCCGCGCATTGGACGATTACCGATTGGCCATCCGGTTTGACGACGGCGCCGAGGGCGAGATTGCGCTTCGCGACCGCCTGTTCGGTCCGGTCTTTGAGCCGCTTCGCGATGCCGGTGTGTTCGCGAAGGTTTTTGTCGACGAATACGGCGCGATTGCCTGGCCGAATGGCGCCGACTTGGCACCGGACGCGATCTACGAGCAATTCCGCGGTGCCTCACGTGTTGCTTCGCGCGCCTGAACGGCAAGGGCGTTCTACTCCAAAGGTCGCCGGCATCGTTGCCGGCCTGATCAAACGACACCGCGCGAAACTGCGACACGTTGAGTCGCTGGTACGGGGATCGGCGCGTTTGTGGTGCCGGCAGCACCGTCGGTAAAGCAATGCCGCCCCGCTGGGGCGGAAGCAAGCTGAAGCTTGAACTCCAACGTGTCGCCCCGGTGGGGCTGGAGCAAGCTGAAGCTTGAATTCCAACGTGTCGGTTCGCCGGCCGGGGGAACAAGCTAAAGCTTGAACTCCAACAGGTTGGTTCGCCGGCGTCGCCGGAGAAGCAGAGCGAGCGCGGTCATGGCGAGGCAGGCGAGGAGCCAACCGGGGGGCTCTGGGATAAGGGTTGCGTTCAAGGTGAAATTCAGTCCGATGCCATCGGCGGGGGTGGAGTCGAAACCTCCATCGAGCGAGACGGTGCCGTTCAGAAGATTAGTGAGCCCGAGGGGAAAGACCTCGTCGGTGTACGCGGACCAAGGAGCGCCAACGGGCTGTTGTATGAACCGGCGGCTTTCCAGCCAGTCTGCCACGCGATCCGCGGTCACGAAGGCCAGGCCCGGCGGGTTGGCTTGGACCGGCTCATTGCCGATCAGCATCAAGTCCACGTCCAGTAACCGGGCAGTCGAGTCGCCGTAGTCGATGCTAAAAAAACCGGTCACTCCGAAGTCGAGCTCGTAAGCAGACGGCATACCGCCGGGGATTCCGGGGCCTTCCGGCGACGGCAAATACGTGTACTGGCCGCCGGGATTGATCGCATAGCGTTGGACTTGGGCGGGCGCCTCCCTGGGGACGAACGCCACTAGAGTCACAAAGAAAAACGCCCTGCTCCATACGCCGCTGTGCATCCGCATCATAGATAATCCTCCGCTTCTCCCTCCACGCTCAGCATAGCAGAGGGCTTCTGGGAGGCAAAGTTTTTTGCAGCAGCGCGGGGTGTTCGATGCGGCCCGACACTTTACGCACCAGGCGGGGTTGGTTATGGGGCTGAGGGTTTACCTGTCGACGTGAGCGGAAGTGGGTATTGGGGCACTCATGTCGCCTTGCGTTCCGTTCGGCTGCCTTCGGCTCTGAGGCTCAGGCTCGAAGAGAACTCACGGCCGCCGCGAAAGGACGTTCTTTCGCGGGAGCGACAGGCGACGATGAGGTGTACGCCCATGTTTTATGGACTGTTCCTCCAGGTTCTCTTCCTAGGGCTGGGATTGCACTACGTACTTCGGGCGGATGCGTCGGCGCGATCGAAGACGATCATCGGCAGCCTCCTGGCCGCGGTCCTGCTTTTCGAGTCGTGGATGCCCGCGTTTCTTGCGTTGTCGATTCAGTTTTTGATGTGCGGGTACATCGTGATGTTCTACCGCCTGCAGGGATTCTCGTTCGAGTAAGCGGCGGCATCGTCTATCTACTGATCTGGTGGGCTTTGCCCACCTACTGACTAGAGAATGTCGCCCCGGTGGGGCTGGGGCAAGCTGAAGCTTGAACTCCAACGTGTCGGCGTCACTTTCCTTTGGCGGGTTTCGGGGCTGTGGCTCGGGAGGCGTAGGTGCGGCCGAGTTGGGCGACAATGGCGCGCTTGACTTCGAGAGGATCGAAGGGGCCGTTCTTGCGGTAGATGACTTTGCCGCCCGGCGCGATGAGGAGCGTGTGGGGCAGCGGGCCGGGCCACTGTTTGTCGAAGGCGTCGCCGAACGTGTCGCGGTCGGCGACGTCGACGATGTAGTTCGTCGCGGACACGTGGTTCTCGCGGAGCACCTTGAGCGCCGCATCCTTTTCGGCCACGTCGTCCATGCTGACCGTGACAAGCTGGAAGTTGCGGTGGCGATACATGCGGTTCATCGTCACCAGCTCCGACAGCTCAGCGGCGCACGGCCCGCACCAGGTCGCCCAGAGATTGACCAAAAGCCACTTGTCGGTGTCGTTCTTGACGAGGCGGGCGACGCCGCGTTCGTCGATCGGCTGGAGCTTGACCTCCTCGGCGTCCCATTTGACCAGCGACTTGCGGGCGTCGTTGCGCTTGTCGGCCCACTTGGTCGAGCAGCCGAAGACGCGCGTTTTCTCGACGGGGACCGGCTTGCCGGCGAGCAGCGCTTCGATGGCGTTTTTCGCGTCGTGCGACTTGACCTCTTTCACTTCAGCGTCGTCGATGCGGCCGTTGTACCGCAGTTTGCGCTCTTGATCGAAGATGAAGACGTGCGGTGTCGCCAGCGCGCCATAGGCGGCGGAGGTTTTTTGAGTTTCGCCGTCGTAGAGATAGGGGAACGTGAACTTCTGGTCCTTGGCGCGGATTTTCATATCTTCGAGTGAGTCGCCGAGATCGGTGTATCCCAGCTCGTCGAGGCGGACGGCCAGCGCGTCGTTGGGCGAGATGGCAACCAACGCCACACCGCGGTTCTTATAGTCGGCGTGCAGCCTTAGCAGTCGTTCCTCATATGCCTGAGCCGTGGGGCAGTGGTTGCAGGTGAAGACGACGACGAGCACCTTGGCGTCGGCGAAGTCCCGCAGCGCGTAGTCGCGACCATCAACACCGGGGAGTTTGAAGTCAGGGGCGGCTGCGCCGATCTCCAACGTCTTCAGGCCGGCCAGCTGGGCGAGCGTGAGCGCGGGTATGGCGAAGAGCAAGGTGGCGGCCGCGGATACGATTAAAGCGCGAGGGAGCATGTCAGAGTTCGGGGTTCGGGGTTTTAGCGAGTAGGGTGGGCTCTGCCCACCAATCTTGTAAGCCGGCGCATGGTGGGCACAGCCCACCCTACTGGTCGATGCCGGGCGAGGCGATCGCTCGGGCCTGCGGCTCCAGCTCGTCGCGAAGCACCAATATATCGGCTGGCGCTTCGATTCCCAACCGCACCTTGTCTCCGGCCACCCGCACTACCGTGACCACGATCGAGTCACCCAGACGGATCCGTTCGCTTTCCTTGCGAGACAACACCAACATATGCTTAATCTCCTTGGAGTAAACCCGTTTTCATGCACGAGTGTACAGATGATGTGTACAAATGTCAAGAGCAAGTACGACGGCCTTCCTAGGCCGTCGCAGTTCCACGTCGGCCTTGGAAGGCCGGCGTACGATGTACCTTTGAATGCGCGCACTTAGGCCGCCGCTTCCAGCCGCGGCGCTCCGACTAGTCGCGTCTTATGAATCCGTTCTCCCGTGGCGCCGTAAAAGAGGACTGTGTTCCGCTCGGTCTCCCAGATGGCCGTGAATCGGACTGAGCGCGGACCGTGCAGGCAAAAGAAAAGGCCGCATGGCCTGCCGCCACGTACGAGGATCCGTTCGCTAACCGGAAAGGCCCCTAATTCGAGTTGATTCTGTTCGCAGAGTACTTCGATGACATATTTTCTCAAGTTTTCCAAATTGCTTATTTGCTCAGCACTGCTCAGCATTGCAGCAAGAGGCTCCTTCCTGAGGCACACCGACGAGAGAAGTAAGTGCCGGTGCGCGGATTAGAGAAAATGGGATAGATGCCGACAAGATATGCTATCGGCAACTTGCGCAGAATAATTCGGAGCGCGCGACAAAATTCCGGTCATCGCTGCGCCTAGAGGAATTCGCCAGAATTCCCGTGACGCGAGGCGCACCTGAAGTCGGGCGACTTCAGCTACGAGTCAGCATGCACCTGAAGTCGGGCGACTTCAGCTACGAGTCAGCTTAGTTCGCCGACGCTTGATCGGCTCGCGCTGTGTAGGCGTCGAACATCTTCTGGAACTGCGGAGCGTCGCCTAGGCCCGCGTGAAGGATGACGCGGTACTTTAGCCTCATGGTCTGGCCTTGCTTGAGCGTGTGATTGCCCGCACCCTCCTCGGTCGATTTGCCTTCGAAGTCGTGGACGCCAAATGGGTTGGCGGCGAAGAGGCCGTAGGTGCGGACGTGCCAGTAGGTCGGGAAGCGAAAGCTCGCGGGGTGGTTGAGGATCGTGATTCCGGCCACGTGTTTCTTGCCCGCTGCATCCTTCACTGGGCCGCTATAGTCCACCCAACTGGCGCGCTTGCCCCACGTTTGTGGTTTCTTTACGGTCGAGGCGTCATCGACTTGACCTTCGCTGTTGAGAATTCGTCCGGCTCCTCGATCGGGGCGCGCCGTTTCGGCGATTCGAATCCCGAACGAGCCTTCCTTGGTATCGCCGAAGGTGACCTGGTCCGCGCTCGCGGTCAGAGTGATGTCGAAATCGATGACGCGAGCATCTGCCAGGGGAAAGAACGTCAATTGCCGCTCGTCCTGGAGCAACTTTTTTCCATCCGGCGCGACCCAGTCATTGCGGGTGATGACGATCGCCTGCCGGCCGCCTTCGACGCGGACAAACTCCTTGTGGTTTTGCTTACCCGCCTTGGCGCCTTCCGACCAGAAGTCGATGCCGTTGACATTCCCATGAGTGAACCAGAAGGAGCGCTGGTGAACGTGATCCGTTGCCTCACCGGCCACTTTCTCCATCGGGTAAGACCGCGTCATGGGGGCGCCGGTGGGGCCGATGACCGGCCAGAGGATTGGCTTGCTGCCGGATTTAGTCAAGTACTCGGTGAACAGCTTGCCGTCGATCTTGATGGTGACCTTGTCGTCGCTCTTTTCGGCGGTCACTTCGGCGCGAACCGGTGGGGAATATACGGACGCGGTGGCTGCGATGGCGGTCGCACACATCACGGCAAGCAGGCGGGCGAGCATAGGGACCTCCGGCAGGTTTTGGCAGGGCTGAACGGGCAGGGACGGTTCGCCCATGCTAACCGCGCGGAGAGTTGCAATTCAAGCTTTGGGTTGCTTTGGAGTGCGACGACTTGTCGTCGCTTTGGATTTTCAATACGGTCGTGCGAGCAAAAAAACCCCGGTGCGGCACAGTCGCCCGTTTGAAAAAGAAAGCGATGACGAGTCATCGCACTCCAAAGTCCTGGTCATTCCGCGAGGCTGGGCTTCAGATACTCACCCAGCCCGACGAGCTTGGCGCTGGCCAATCCCTCGCCCGCCTCGTCGATTTTCCGCAGGTCGGAATCGAGCAGCCGCGGTCGGAATTCATGCTGGCTGCGGAGCGCGACCGTCCTGCCGCCGACCAGCCGCGCCGGTGAAATCGTCAAGATCACCTGGGCCGGCACCTGTCCCGACTTCTGCAGCGACTGATTGACCAACAGCCGCGGGAACGGAGGCAACGAGCCGCGGTTGACCAGTGCATTGAGGCGGGCCGAAGTGTCGCTGAACGCGCGGTATTGGCTGGCCATGCCCTCCAGTTCGCCGGCCAGCGGCTTGACCCGATAGGTGACGTATTTACTCGAGAAGAGACGCTCGTCCGAGTCCTCGTCGTCGCTCTCTTCGAACGAAGGGCGGAGGGCAAAGTCCAAGATTGGATCTTCCGTTCGCTTCGCCAAATGCTGCAGGTTGTCGCAGAACGCGTCGAGCGTTGCTCGCGTGACCTCGGCCTTCACGCGGCGTGCCGGATCGACCAGCACGACGCGCCCCCGCGGCAGGTCGTAGAACGCGATTTGCCGAGGCTGGTCGAGGAAGTCGAAGGCGTGAGTCCCCTGGAACAGCGTCATGTTGCTGCTCTGCGGCGTCGTCTCTTTGCCGACAAAGACCTGCGAATCGACGCGGAAGTCCTCGGCGCGGACAAGGTGAGGAACAAGAAGCGACAGACCGATGGCGAGTGCGAATCGCATGGGAGGGTTCAGGGTTCAGGGTTCAGGGTTCAGGGTTCAGGGTTCAGGGTTCAGGGTTCAGCGGCGATCTGCGGAAGTACTTGGCGAGGCGAAGGATACGCTCGATAGCGGCGCAGTGTAAAGAGAACTTCGCGGAACAGGCAAATGACTAAACGGCGATATGCCGCAGCGCACCCCTGCCGATCCTGCTTAACGCCGCCGCCACAACACGATGGTCGCGAGGCCGAAGGCATTGATCAGAGCCAGCAGACCGTAGATGTGTTCGCCACTCTCCCAGAATCGCCAGCCGAAGTAACAGCAGCAGGCGGCAAAGATCGCCAGCGGCAGAATCGGGGGCCGCCTTGGCGAGGGGGCGTGTTGATGCGAAACGTCGTTCGGTTCCATGCGGCAAGTGCGTTGACAGCACCCTCCAAACAACTATCATGAGGAGTTTTCCCAAAGCGTACGATCCGCCCTGCTTGGCAAGCCCGTGCGGATGGCGGAACGGAGCAAATCCTTGGCCGAAACCACGCACGAGCGCGCCATCCAGAAGGCGGATGTCCTGATCGAGGCCATGGCCTGGATCCGCCGGTTCCGCGACAAAGTCACGGTAATCAAGCTGGGCGGCAGCGTGATGGAGAGTGAAGACGCGCTCGTGCATCTGCTGGTCGATATCGTGTTCATGGAAACGGTCGGCATGCGGGTTGTCGTGGTTCACGGCGGAGGGGCGGCCATAAGCCGCGCCATGGATGCCGCCGGCCTCACGCCGCGGTTTATCCAGGGCCGCCGCTACACCGACGACGCCACGCGCGATATCGTCGAGCGCGTACTGGCCTACGAGACCAACGAGCACATCGCCGGGCGGATCGAAGAGTTCGGCGGGCGGGCGATGCCGCTCAACTTTGGCACCACGAATGTGCTCTTCGGCGAGAAGCTGCTGCTCGACGGCCCCCAGGGTGAGAAGATCGACCTGGGGCATGTGGGCACGGTCACGCGCGTGGACCGCACAACGATCGAGAACCTCTGCTACGCCGGCCAGGTGCCGGTCATACCGTCGATGTGCTTGGGGCCGGATGGCGGGAAGCTGAACGTAAACGCCGATACAGCGGCCACTGCCGTGGCGCAGGCGCTGGGTGCGGAGAAGCTCGTTTTCCTGAGCGATGTCAACGGGGTCCGTCGCCGGAAGGACGACCCGGAAACGCTGGTCCATTCGCTGGTGGCGAGCGAAGCGCGGGCGATGATTGCGGGCGGACAGGTCGAGTCGGGGATGATCCCCAAGGTCGAGGCCTGCCTGGAGACGCTCGATCGGGGCGTGCGGAAGATCCATATCATCGACGGACGCCTGCGGCATTCGCTGTTGTTGGAGATTTATACGAACCAAGGTGTGGGAACGGAGCTCTTGAGGGATGCGACGAGTCGCTAATGCGCCAGCATCCGAATTGTTTCGGTTTGCCGGTGTCAATAGAATAAGGCGATCGACGTGGCGCGAAGCACTCACGCGGATCATCAATCGTTTTCTAAAAGAGGAGAATAAACTAGTCGATGAACGCCAAATGAGCGCGTACGAATTCACGCTGGTTCTTTCTGGAGTTGCCGAGATCACGCCTGAGCTGGCCGACGCCCTCTATCTGGCGACGGGCGGAGACATCGAGTTCAACATGCGCAACGAAGTCGCCTATATCCAATTCGATCGGGCCGCCGCCACGCTTCGCGACGCCGTCAGCTCGGCAATCGCTCAGGTTGAGGGCGCCGGTATCGGCGTGCGCG
>JBBDYH010000099.1:0-21486 GCA_040901795.1 Pirellulales bacterium | reverse complement strand
ATCAAGCGCAAGATCAACTCGGCCCAGTGGCTGATCGAATCGATCGAGCAGCGCCGCAACACGCTGACCAAGGTGGCGCAGGCGATTGTCGATCATCAGACCGAATTCCTCAGCAAAGGACCCGAGTCGATCGAACCCTTGAAAATGCAGCAGATCGCGGACAAGGTGGGTGTCCATGTCACCACGGTCAGCCGGGCTGTAGACGACAAGTGGATCCAGACGCCGCGGGGGATTTTTCCGCTCAAGCGGTTCTTCGTCGGCGGCACGGTCAGCGCCCAGGGCGAAGAGGTGGCCTGGGACGCGGTGCGGCTCAAGCTCCACGAGATCGTCGATCACGAGGACAAGCGCAGCCCATTCAGCGACGACGAGCTGGTGCGCGAACTGGCCAAGCACGGCCTCACAGTCGCACGCCGCACGGTGACCAAGTACCGCAAGGCGATGGACATTCCCAGCTCGCGGCAACGGCGGGACTGGGCGCTCGGCTCAGCCCCCGCCGAGAGCAAGAATGGCCGACACGAGCACGATGGCCATCACGGCGACGGCGCGCCGGACGCAGTGTAACTTAGTAAGTCAGGCTTTGCCTGGGTAGCAAACCGTCAGGCACAGCCTGACGTATCGACTGTCGTTAAACTGACTCGATGAACAATCCGCGCCGCTGGCGCTCCGCGCGGCGCGCGTTATCAATCGTGTCGGCGACCTGTTTGACGTTGTCGATTCCCGGCATCAGCAGCTCTGGGCTCGTGCGGTCGCTGGAGCTGACGTGAATCGTGCCGACGCCGAGCATCCGTTCGACAATTCCTTGCTCGACCGTCACATCATCAATATCGATAATCTCGATGCGATCGGTCACGCGGCGGAGAATGCCTTGCTCGTGGAATAGCCGGTGATTCGTCAGGCGATACTTCACGCTCAGCCGACGGATCGCTAACGTCAACAGCAGCCCGCCCCAAATCAGCACCACGGCGACGCCGAAGACCAACCAGCCAATGGTGTCGTTGCGCCAAAGGAGGACTACTACCAGACCGGCGATGGTGGCCAGGGCCGCGGCAATCCACGGTCCGTACATCGCCTTCGGCGAATAGCCGCCCGTCCAAAGTTCTTGCTCGGCCACTTCGCCCCCAGACGGCCGCAACCCAGCCGCCGCGGCTGCCTTGCCCCCCGTGGTCCGCTCAGAACTGGTCATTGAATCCGCGGGCAGTTTCTCCGCGTGGGCCGTCGGATTGGCTCCTCCGGTTCTTAATCGCGCGCCGCATTGTGGACAGAACGCCGCCTCGTCGGAAACATTTGCGCCACACGTGGGGCAGTTCATGCCGAAGTTCTCCCATTAAGTGATTGCCAGGCCCCCTGGAACGGTCAGAATCGACGGGTGTCGTCTCAGCATGCGGTTGAGCATTATAGGGCTTACGGCACCGCTTCGCACTCCGAACGCGCAATCGCTCCATTCCGCAATTGCATTCGCTCATTCCCCATTCCCCTGTATAGTGTTCCTATGCGATGCCCCTACTGCCAGATCGACAACGACAAAGTGATCGATTCCCGTGCCAGTGAAGATGGCCTGGCAATCCGCCGCCGTCGCGAATGCCTGGGTTGCCGCCGGCGTTATACCACCTTCGAACGCGTGGAGGAGGGCTCGGTCAGGGTCATTAAGAAGGACGGCAACCGCGTGCCGTTTGACCGGCTGAAGATCAAGGCCGGCCTGGAGAAGGCCTGCTGGAAGCGGCCGATCAGCGAGGACCGCATTGAAGCGACGGTTTCGGCCATCGAACGCGAGATCTACGATCGCTTTGAGAACGAAGTTGAAACCCGCGACATCGGCGAGCTGGTCATGAAGGAGCTCGCCAAGCTCGACCAGGTGGCCTACGTTCGCTTCGCCAGCGTCTATCGCGAGTTCAAAGACGCTCGCGACTTTGTCGACGAGCTGCAACCGATCCTGAATGAGGAAAAGCGGTTGTCGCGATGAACTAAGCCCGATCGGTTCTACAGCTCCGCCAGCCGCTCTTTGTAGTCGGCCACAACCCAGCGCTTTCGCTTTTGAACCACGGGAATGCCTTCGGCTTCGAGTTTCTTTTTCAGCCCCTTGAGTCCGCCCGGGTACTTCAGGTTCAGCTCGCCCCCCGTCTTCAAGGTTCGCCAGTAGGGCGTGACGCGAGTCGACCCCTTGCGAGCGGCTTCGTCGGCGGCCTGAGCGGAGATCCAGGCGAAAATGCCGGTGGTGATCGGACAGCCAATCGTCACGCCGTGCTTTTTGGCGATCGCCTTGCGCAGCTCATTAATCGTGACGACCTTGCCGCGTGGAACACGCTTCATCAAGGCGTCGATCTCCTTGGGGGCCGGAATGACCATCGTCCCCCGGCCCCACTTGTCGCGGAGCGTGCCTTCAATGCGTTCGAACCGCGGCAAATCCTTGCTGTCTTCCAGCTTGTCGCGCCAGGTCTTACCCTTGGCCAGCAGCTTTGATCGTTTCATGAGTGTCAGGCTCCTCGCTGTCGCCAGCTTATCCTATTGTGTACTAAAGTGCAATATCTGCTGGGTTACCGTTCAACCGTGTTCTTCCAAACCGTCGCGGCTCGTCGCAGCCGGTCGCGCACGGCCAACCATTCTTCATCGTCCGGCGGCAGATCCAGAATGACGTAATCGGCGCCGTGGCGATCGGCATCGTGCAAGGCGCCGTAGAGCTGGGCCGCATATCCCGGCGCATCTTGCGACATCTGAATCTGCTCCGCTCCTAGAACGATGCGAGCCAATGGAGAGCAGCGGAGCCAGCGGACGCGAGCGTCCGACTTAGCAAGCTGGTTCACGCGTGCGGACGTTTCGGCCGGGTCGCGATAGCACTCTAATGTCGCCCGCGGAGCATAGTGACGGATGCTCGTGCCTGGCGATGGCAAAGGACCGTGTTCGCCGCTGAGCCTGATCTCAGACGCCGTCACATGGCCGATGACGGCGCTTAGTTCACTTGGCAGGATGGGACCGGGACGCAACACGCAAGGGGGCGAGGAGGTTAGATCGAGCACCGTCGATTCGATCCCACCGGGACATGGCCCGCCGTCTAAAATCAGATCAATCTTTCCCCTTAGCGAGCTCAGGACATGTTCGGCAGTCGTCGGAGAAACTGCCGTCGAGACGTTGGCGCTCGGGGCGGCCAATGGCCCGGCCGCCGAAAGCAGCGCGTACGTGACTGCGTGATCGGGCATCCGGACGGCCCAGGTCGACCCGCCGGCTGTCACGATAACCGGAACGCCGGGAGGCTTCGGCAACACCAATGTGAGCGGGCCAGGCCAAAACCGCGCCGCCAACCGCTGGGCGGCCGCGGGCCAAAACGAGTCGGAGCTCGATGCGTCGAACGGTGGTGCGGCAAAGTGAACGATGAGTGGATTATTTGCGGGCCGGCCTTTCGCCGCGAAGATTTTTGCCACGGCGACGGGATCGAATGCCCGGGCCCCCAGGCCGTAGACCGTCTCGGTGGGAAAGGCAACCAGGCCGCCCTGGTCAAGAACCTTGGCTGCCCTTGCGATAACGTCGGGTTCCGGCTCGCTCGGATTGACGGAAAGCACTTCGGTTTGCATGGTGATTGCTGATCATTCTGGCGCACCGCCGTCCAAAGTGTAAACAGCGGGGATTGAAGAAAACCCGTAGATCGTTGAAACTACTTCTCCGTCCGACAAACACTCAGTGAGGCCAATGTGACCGTGAGTTCATCGACCGCACCGCTTGTCGCCGTACTGATGGGAAGCAAGTCGGACTGGGATACAATGCGCCATGCCGCCGATGTGCTGCAGCAGTTCGAAGTCGCCCATGAGTGCCGCGTGATGTCCGCCCACCGAACGCCGCGCCTGGTCACGGACTATGTCAGCCAGGCGGAATCTCGCGGCTTGGAAGTGCTGATCGCCGCCGCGGGTGGCGCCGCTCACCTGGCCGGTGTCGTCGCCGCGCATACGCTCTTGCCGGTGTTGGGCGTGCCGATCGAAAGCCAGTCGCTGCGCGGGTTGGACTCGCTGCTCTCGACGGTCCAAATGCCGGGGGGCATTCCGGTGGGAACACTCGCCATCGGCAAGCCGGGCGCGACCAATGCGGCACTTTTAGCGGTCGCCATGCTTGCCAATTCGCGGCCCGACCTCCGCGAGAAGCTGCGTCGGTACCGCGCCGAACAAGCCGCCAAAATTGAGGCGACGACGCTGGAGTAAGCCTCCCTTCTCGTTCCCAGACTCCGCCTGGGAACGCACTGTAAGCGAGGCTCCGCCTCGCGGTCGAGCGACGTCGGGCGGCGCAAGTTTCAATGGCTCTCGGCAGGCAGGGCCTGCCTAGCAGCGCGTTCCCAGGCGGAGCCTGGGAACGAGTTTATGCCAACGCCGCGCGGGTACGCTCGACGACCATGTTGTCAGCCTGGCCCGTGCCTTGCAGCTTGAATACACTCGCCGCCAAATACCGGTTCCGCCACTGCGGTGAGACGCGGCGGTAATCCTCCAAGACCGCCGAGCTGAACTTGTAATCGTGCGAGTCGTCCCCTTTGCGGAAGACGAGCACGCGCGCCGCGTCGATGAACGGTTTTGCATTCGGCTGCGCTTGCAAGTAGGCCATCACTTTGCCGGCCGCCTGCATCCGGTTGCCGCTGATCGTCCCGAATAATTCTTCGAACGCGGCCTCGTTGTTCTGGCCGGCCCCCTTGTCCAACGCGACCGGCTCCAGCTTGTCGATCTGAAAATCCTTGTTCTGCATCGCGGAGGCGCGGCGGAACAACGGCAGGAACGCGGCATTCTGCAGCAACAGCATTCGTCGACTGTGATCATCCGCCGCGGTGTCAAACGCGAAACGGATTGCGTTGGTGGAAGTGACGGCGTGCAATGCGGCGATGTCCGGCTGGCGGACCAGCAACTCGCCCGCCGCGAGGAATAGCGCATCCCAAATCGACTGGGGACCCACGCCGCGTTCGAGCAAGGACGCCACATTCTGGCTGGCCTCCTGATCGCCCTGGTTCCGGATCGTGGTCAAAAGCTCGATGGTTGCCGCATCGTCTGTCTTGCCATCGCGCCAATTGGCTGGAAATCTCGCCGCCAACTCCAGGTTTCGCTTCCAGGGACGCTCGGCGGGCAAGTCGTCGCCGCGCTGCCCGTCGCGCATCAGCAGTGCGTATGCCAGCGAACGGACGATCGGCTCGGCATGCTCGCCCCCAATCGCGGCCAGCGTGCGCCAGCTATTGGCGACGTAAATCGCCTTGTGTCCGATCGAGCGAAAATCCCGCACGCCATAGCGAAACAACAGCTCGTAGACGTCCTGCGAACCTGCCGCGCGCGCCAAGCCGGCGGCCGCGGCGTCGGCCTGCGGCTCGTCCCAGGCCTCCATCGCCTCGACAAACCCCTGCCGCGCCTTTTCGGGCGATGGAACTCGCGACTCGTCCACCGCGCTCATTGTCCAGTTGCCTTCACGCTGGTCCTGGCCCTGGGCCGATTTGAAGTGGTCGATCGCCCAGAAGATCGGCAACCAGCGATGCTCATCGGGCGAATCCATGCTGGCGATGTGCGCTGAGTTGACCACCAGTACGGCATGGAACTTAAAGCCCACGCTCGGCCGCGGCTGCACGTTGCGAATCCCGGCGAGGAACAGCGCTGCCAGGATCTCTCGGTACGAAGTCCCGCGCTTGATGCGACCGGCGACCTCTTCGAGGATCCGGTCGCGGGGCGTTTCTTCCAGCAACCGCACCAACGGCTCGATCTCCGGATGGAATTGGACCGACCCGTCCGGCAGCTTGGTTTCCGCGGCCGACAGCGGTTGCAACTGCGACAGAAAACCGAGGCCGTTTAATCCGAACGCGGCGCCGGCGATGCCGGCACTTTTCAGAGCCGAACGACGAGTAATGAAAGTTTTCATAGGGACAACCTTTCGCGCTGGGGAACCTTTGGAAGGGTCGGAGCGACGTTGTGGGGCGTGGCGAGGCGAACACGAACTTTCAGGGCGTGCCACCTGAAATTCTAACGCGGGCCGGCGATAACAGTAAAGCAGTTTCAATTCACAACATTTCGCAACGGCAAACCCAACAAGGCGCGTCGGCAGGTTTCCGCCCCTTTGGTCCGCATATCCAGCACACCCTCTTCGGAATAAAACGCGGCATGCGGGTTGACGATCAAGCGATCGTGCGCCGGATGAGACGGATCGCGCCAGGCAGTCAATAAAGGATGTTCATCGTCCGGCGGCTCGCGTTCAAGTACGTCGATCGCCGCGCCGGCGAGCTGCCCGCTGTTTAACGCCGCCGGGATTGCACTAGTATCGACAACGGCGCCGCGGGAGGTGTTGATGAGATACGCCCCACGAGGCAGTACGGCGATCGCACGCTCGTCAATGATGTGCCTGGTTTCATCGGTCAAGGGACAGTGCAACGAAACCGCCTGCGACTGACGAAGCAGATCATCGAGCGTCTCTGCACGCCGCACACCGAGCGCCTTATCGTAGCCGTCGAGCACATAAGGATCGTAAAACGCCACGTTCATGCCGAGCGCTTTCGCGCGCAGCGCTGTGGCCGTGCCGATCCGGCCCAGACCGACGATGCCGAGCGTGCTTCCGCGCAGCCGATACAGCGGCCCGGCGTGCGTAAACGTCCATTCACGACCGCCTTCGCGCAAGAAAGAGTTGAAAAACGAGATCCCGCGCGCAAGCGAAAGCAGCATCCCGATCGCGGAGTCGGCCACTTCCTCGGTTCCGTAGTCAGGCACGTTGCAAACCGCGATGCCGCGTGAGCGGGCATAGACTCGATCGACGTTGTCGAAGCCTACGCCGCAGCGGACGATCAGCTTGCACGAACGCAGGCGTTCGATCGTCGAGCGCGTGAGGCCCAGGTTGTGGTAAAGCATGATCGCGGCGGCGTCTTCGATTTGCCCCACCAGATCGGCCTCGCAATAGCCGTTGGCCGCGACGACGTTGGCGATGTCGCCCAGCACGCGTCGCTCGGGTTCAAGAGAATCCGTGATCAGGTCGGCAATGACCACGCGTGGCAATTCAGACATTGTCATGTTGCAACGTGCAAAAGAAAAAAGCGCCGACCTGAGTCTTTGGTGGGCGCTTCTAGAATAACGTCGCGTCTGGTTAGCGCGTAGCTGCGCTCCACATCGCCCTGCCGTGTGCTGCTACGGGCCAATGGCACGCAGCGCGTTGCGAATCGGCTGGCCCGGGACATAGTAGGTCGTGCGCCCGACCACCGTTCGACCGGGAGTTGCCACCGGCGCATAGTACGCGGTTGTCGGTGCGTACAGCGCAGTAGTCGGCGCATACAGCGTAGTCCTCGGCGCGTAATACGCAGTCGTCGCGGCGGGAACGTAGTACGACGTAGTCGGAGCATAAAAGGTCGTTGTCGGGACAGCCGTGGCCGCAGGAGCATAGTACGTCGTCGTCGGCGCGTAATAGCTCGTGGTCGGCGCGTAATAGGTCGTCGTGGGCGCGGTCGTCGCGGGCGCGTAATAGGTCGTCGTGGGGACGTACGTGGTGGTCGCCGGAGCGTAGTACGTCGTTGCGGGCGCATAGTACGCGGTCACCGGATAACCGACGACCACTTGCGCCTGGCTGGTCGCCGCAATCGCCACAATGAGAGCGGCCACGCCAAGTAGAGTAAACAGCGCCTTCTTCATCGTTTGTCTCCTGCAAAGCGGAAATTGGTTCTGTCCACAGAGCCGATCATATCGAAACCCCGTCGCGCGCCGCAAGCATGCGCTTTGGCGATACGATGCTAGCGATATGATACAAGTGCAAAAGCTGCGCCGGTGTGCCGATACTCAACGCAGCCAGCAGAACCAACGATCGAGCCAGCGCTTAAGACGCGGTGTGAGCCGCGTGCGCTGGCAGGCGTCGGCGGCATGCTTGATCGCTTCGGCCTGCGTAGGATACGGATGGATCGTCCGAGCCAGCTTGCCGAGCCCCGCTCGAGCTGTCATGGCCAAGGTCATCTCGGAGATCATTTCGCCGGCATGCCGGGCGACTACGGTTGCTCCGACGATCTTGTCGCCACCGCGGCGGACGTGAATCTTGATGAAGCCCTCGGTTTCGCCGTCGAGGAGGGCCCGGTCCACGTCGCGAAGTTGCTCGGTATACGTGTCGATCTCGACTCCTCGCTGTTGGGCCTCGGCGGGTAACAAGCCGACATGGGCGACTTCGGGGTCAGTATAGGTACACCAGGGAATCACCAGACGGCTGGCCTTCGCGCGGCCGAAAAACAGTGCGTTTTGGATTACGATGCGGGCCATCGCGTCGGCGGCGTGCGTGAACTTGAACGAAGAGCAGATGTCCCCTGCGGCAAAGATGCGGCCGTTCGCCGTTTGCAGGCGATCATCGACGTGAACCCCGCGGCGCTCGTCGTATGCAACGCCAACGACTTCCAGGCCGAGTCCTTCGACGTTCGCCGTCCGTCCGGTCGTCACCAGGATTTCATCGGCGATCACTTCGCGGCGTCCAATACCCTGACGGATTGCAAGCACTTTCAGCGCGCCACGCGGTTCGACGTGGGTCGTTTCCGCTCGCAACAGCACATCGATCCCGTCTCGCCTGAGCGCCGCTTCGATAATGTCTGCGGCCTCGATGTCGTCGCGCGGCAGGACGCGGTCGTGCTTGCCAATGAGCGTCACGCGACTGCCGCAGCGCGCAAAAGCCTGCCCGAGTTCACAGCCAATCGGGCCCGCCCCGATGATCGCCAGCCGCGGCGGCAAGTCCGTGAGCGAAAAGACCGTCTCGTTGGTCAAGAAACCAGCTTCCGTCAGTCCGTGAATGTCCGGCACCGCTGCCCGGGAACCGGTCGCGATCACGGCGCGGCGGAATGGCAGATGCTGGTCGCCCACCAAGACGGTGTCGGCAGCGACGAAGCGCGCTTCGCCGAAGAACACGTCGACCCCCAACCCGCGGAAACGCTGCGCCCCGTCGTGCGGGCTTATATCGGAGCGCAATCGCCGCAGCCGCGCCATGGCCGCTGGAAAGTCGACGCGGACGTCACCTGTTGACTGAACGCCAAACGACGCCGCCTGGCGAACGTCCGCGGCTGCTCTGGCGGTGCGCAACAGCGCCTTCGAGGGCACGCAGCCGTAGTTGAGGCAATCGCCGCCCAGAAGCCCGCGCTCGACGAGCGCCACACGCGCCCCAAGGCCGGCGGCCCCTGCGGCCGTCACCAGCCCGGCGGTGCCGCCGCCAAGGACAACCAGGTTGTATCGCCCGGCAGGCCGTGGATTGACCCAATCGGGCGGGTGGGCGTTTTGCTCCAGCTTTGCGCTCGACTCGTCGGCGGGAAACAGCGCGGGGTGACGGTTCATGGAACTTCGTGCCCGCGTTCAGGCGTCTGTACCAACCGTCGCAGCAGTTCCTCGTTCGCCGGCGGGAATTGGTAACGGCTCAAGTGCTGTCGATCGACCCAACGAAACGGCGGTCGGGGCTGCTGCGATGAATCCAGCGGGCGGCAGGCAAAGTATCGCAGGTGTACGAGCGCATGGTCGTACTCGTATAGGCGTTCGTCGTAGAGGCCGATGACTTCGACTTCGATGCCGGCTTCTTCGTGGCACTCGCGGATGGCGGCGTGGGCGGGCGTCTCGCGGTGGTGAACTTTGCCGCCGGGAAACTCCCACAGTCCAGCCAGCACGGCGCCCGGGGGCCGTCGGCCAACGAGAATCCGACCATCATGCTCGACAACAGCGATGGAAATCGAGCTCGCGATGCTGGAATCGATTAACGGCTGCGCTGCATCAGGCATTCCCCATTCCCCATTCGAGTCATTCCCCATTGATCGTCGACGTGCCGTCGACGGCTAAACGCTGCTAGACTTCAGCTTCTCCAGCATCCTCCCCGGCGACCCCATGATGTTGTAGCCCCCGTCCACGTGCAGGATCTCGCCGGTGATGCCTTCGGACATGTCCGACAGGAGAAACGCGCCGGTCCGCGCCACGTCTTCGTGCGTGATGTTCTTGCCGGAGGGGGCGATTTGCTCGTAGAGCGAGTTCATGTCGTCGGCGCCGACCGCTCGTGCGGCCAGCGTGCGCAACGGACCGGCCGAAAGCGCGTTCACGCGAACTCCTCGCGGGCCGAGATCGAACGCCAGGTATTTCATCGAGCAGTCGAGCGCCGCCTTGCAGATGCCCATCACGTTGTAACCCGGCACCACGCGTTCGCCGCCGTAGTAGGTGAGCGTGAGGATCGCCGACGCCGGCGACATCACCTCTTTCGCCGCGTTGGCCACGGCGATCAGGCTATAGGCGCTGATCTCCATTGCCATCTTGAACCCCTCGCGGCTGGTCTCAACGGTCGGCCGCTTGAGATCATCGGTCGAGGCAAAGGCGATCGAATGCAGCACGAAGTCGAGCTTGCCGAACTCCTTGGCGGCGTGTTCGACGACCGCGCGGATGTCGTCGTCTTTGCCGGCGTCCATCGGCACGAGGAACTTTGCGTTCGGCGCCTTGTCGGTCAAGAGCGCCACGCGGCGACGGTTCCGCTGGCGATCGTCGTCGGGCCGGTCGGGCAGGTGAGTAAAGCCGCACAGTCCGCCTTCGGCCATGATCCGCTGGGCAATTGCCCAGGCGATGGAGTGGTCGTTGGCCACGCCGAGGATGAGACCCTTCTTGCCGTCGAACAGGGGCATGAATCTAAACTCCCTTGTCGTCTTCGCTTTCTTCCAGCAATAGCGCGCGGAAACCGGCTTGGACAAAGTGCCGGTCAGCAGTCAACGCCTCGGAGATTCCGAGTTGGCTCATTAGAACGAACGAGACGCAATCCGTCAGGCCCCATTCCTTATCAGGGCGGTTTGAATACCACTCCAGTGCCTCATTGCCGAGAGTCTGGGTGAGCTCATACACCCCATAATCTTGTGCCTTGAAGCGCTCGGCAAGTCGCAGACCCTTGTCGCGGCGAGAGAATCGCGCAAAGCCGTCCAGGACTTCGAGCACGATGCCCCAATGCAGTACGAGTTCAACGCGTCGTTCGATACATTGTCGTTCTAGCCGTCGAGCCGCCGCATGGTGCTCGTCACCGCGATTCTCCAGCGCGATGATGTAGCTGGTATCCATCAGCAGACTGGCCGGCAGCTCCATTAGTACCTCCGACCAGTGAATCCTTCGACATCATCGGAACGGATTTGATCTCCCCAATGCTCTGCATTTTCCTCAGCCCACTCGGCAAGACTCGTTCGAGGCAGTTTTCCTTGGGTGTATGGAATGCCGGCCTTAACGCCCCGCGTGAACGGTAGGTCCTCCTCCGACACTGGCGTCAGCGTTACCTGAACCTGCCCCTTGGGGAACTCGGGGGGGACGACGAGCGTCAGCGTTCGGTCGTCGGAAATCTGCGCCACGGTTTGGAACGATTGCATGAGGAATCTCCAAGTGGAAATCTTACCGACGGGAACTCTTGGTTGCGAGCGCCGAAATAGTCAAATTGACGGCATGGCCGTCTCCCCGCATCATTAGCATACGCTGTCGCCAAACCGTTTGCCGCGCCCGCCTCGGACCTTTGCAAGGGGGATTCTTATTATAGACGACGCCGCCAAATCGGACTTCGACCGGCTTCGCTCCCGGCCCCAAGCCGCTCCGGCGGTCCTCGAACTGCTCTGGAAATCCTGTGAGCACGAGGATGCTGCCCGACTCTTGAAGGAAGCGCTCGCGCTCGTCTTGTCGTTCGTCGGCGCGGACTACATCGCACTTGTCAGTTTGACTGAGGCAAAGTGGTCGATTGAAGGCGAATCCGGCTCCCGTCGCAATATGCCAACCGGCCTATTAGCCGAAGTCCTTGATCGCGAAGCCACGGCTGCAGAAGGCGCCTGGATTGCCGCTCCTCTCGTGCCGCGGCGGGCCTCCGCCGGAGTGCTCCTCGTCCATGGCGCCAAGTCGAGCCGCGAGACTACGAACGTTCTTGACGCCCTGGCCGCCGCACTCGCCGCCGGACTGGCCAGTGTGCGCGCGCGGCAACAGCAGATTCGCCGCACCGAAGAGTTGGAGACCATTCTCGAGCTGGCGGCACAGTGGAACCAAACGCATGAGATGGTTCCGCTCCTGGAGCAGATGGCCCAAACGGCCACGCGACTCATCCACGCCGACCGGGCCAGCATCTTTCTCTGGGACAAGCCCAATCGCACGCTCGTCGGTCGGCCGGCGCTCGGCGTGGAGGGGGGCGAATTACGGATCCCCGACGATGCCGGTATCGTCGGGCAGGTCGTCCAGCACGGGCTGCCTCGCCGCGTCGCCGCCGCCGACCTGGCCCAGCAACAACAGATCAACCGCCGCGTCGATACGCAGCTCGGCTACCAGACGCGCTCGCTCCTCTGCGTGCCGCTGCGCACGCCGGCGGGCGAGCTGCTCGGCGCTTTCGAGGTGATCAATAAGCTCGCTGACGCCGCGACGTCCGACGGGGCGAAGTCTGACGGGGCGAAGTCTGACGGGGCGAGCACTGCCGACTTCTCCGACGACGACGAAGCGATGCTCATCGAGCTGGCCGGCCACGCGGCGACTGCGCTAGCCAACACGCAGGAGCTGGAAGAGCTCGTCGCCACGCATCGCCGGCTCGTCGATCAGGCGGCGGAGGACGTGCGCCTGATCGGCCAGAGTCCGCCAATCCAGACCCTTCGCTCGACGATCGGCCGCGTCGCCAAAACCGACCTGGCCGTGCTGCTGTTGGGCGAGAACGGCACCGGCAAGGAGGTTGTCAGCCAGGCGATTCACTACCTGAGCGGCCGCCGCAACAAGCCGTTTATCGCCGTGAACTGCGCGGCAATCGCCGAGACGCTGCTGGAGAGCGAGCTGTTTGGCCACGAGAAGGGCGCCTTCACCGATGCCCATGAGGCACGCGCCGGCAAGTTCGAATTAGCCAACGGCGGCACGCTGTTCCTTGACGAAATCGGCGACTTGAGCCGTGGCGGACAGGCCAAGCTGCTCCGCGTGCTCGAAGAGAAGATCGTCGTCCGCGTCGGCGGCAGCAAGCCGATCCACACCGACGCGCGGGTGATCGCCGCTACAAACCAGGACCTCGCCGGGATGGTGCGGCAGAAGAAGTTCCGGGAGGATCTGTATTTCCGCCTCAATGTGGTAACGCTGGAACTGCCGCCGTTGCGCGAGCGAGGCGACGATGTGCTGCTGCTGGCGGAGCATTTTCTGGCCGATTTCTCCCGCAAAGCACGCCGCCGTCCGCCGAAGCTCACCGCCATGGCGCGCAAGCGGCTGGTTCAACACCCCTGGCCGGGCAATGTCCGGGAGCTTCGAAACCTCATGGAGCGTCTGGCTTATCTCACGGCGGAAGATAAGATCGAGGCCGAGGACCTGGCGTTCATCCTCTCGCCGCGAGCCGAGGGTTCTGAGCTATTGCAGTTCGACGGCCCGCTGACCGACGCCACACAGGCCTTTCAGATCGAGTACATCAAGCGCGCGATCGAGCGCAGCCGCGGCAATATGACCGACGCCGCCGAGCTGCTGGGCCTGCACCGCTCGAACCTCTATCGCAAGATGCGGCAGTTGGGGATGAGCGTTGAGGAAGGTTAGGCAAGCTCGGTTCACAGGGTGTTTCGGCTGGTGCCTCCTCGTTAAAAAAATCGCGAGCCGCAAACTCCAAAATCGTTGACATGGACGAAGCGGCCAACTAATTTGGTCATCGGACGATGGGAGGGGACTGCGCTTGCGCGTCATTGTTGGCGACCTGCCTGGGCGCTTTCAATATCGACACGAAGGCGCCCGTTCAGGTCGGTGCGATTGGCGACGGAGTCCATTCGCAATTGATGTGCATACTTTGATACACGGCATTTTCTCTTTACTTCTTGGGGGAAGTCTATGAGCGCTCCATCGCGCAGTTCGCGTCTGCTACGCCGCACCATGAATTCTGCATCTCGCCGCGGACTGCAATTTGTCCGCCGCGCCTCGTTCGGCGGCCTGATGGCCGCATCCATTTTTGCTGCAGGCGAAGTGCAGGCGCAGGTCGTCATTCCGCCCGAAGCCAGCGGGACCGCCGGAGAGACAACCAGCTCGTTCGGGGCGCAGTCGATCACGATCAACAACGGCGGCACGCTGAACCTGTCTGGCATGGGCGTGCAGACCAACAACGGGCTCCGCGTTCGGTTCTACGACACCGAGTGGGGCCAGGGCATGTTGAACCCCTTGAACTTGATCAATCAGGTTCCCGAGGGAGACCGCCAGTGGACCGGCAACATCGATTTGCAAGATGAGGCCGCCATTCTGGGCGCCTCGATGGGCGCGCTCACCGCTGGAACACAGTACTCGGTCATGTGGACCGGCCTGATGAACGTGACAGAGAACGGGAACCACTTCTTCCAGACCCGGAGTGACGATGGCAGCGTCTTCTGGGTGGATCTCAATCGTGATGGAACCTTTGGCGCCGGCGAGCTGATCGTCAACAGCAACTTTGACCAAGGTCCCACCACGAGAAACGCAACCACTAATCTTTCGCCGGGACTCTATCCGATCGCCATCGCGATGTACGAGAACGGCGGCGGCGAGTTCATCCAAGCGCAATTCCGCCGTCCTTCCGACGGCAACACCACACGGTTTGTCAGCCCGGGTGACAGCAACCAAAACAACCTCTGGTCGTTCATCGCGAATCAGACCGAAAACGCCAACTTCAGCGCCAACGCCGTGACCGTAAACGGCACCGGCACGATCAACGTCGATCCGCTAAAAGCGGTGCGGACGACAATTGGCACGTTGACGATGTCGTCAGGCTCCAGATTGAACACCAGTGGCGGCCGATTGACCGCCGGACCATTGACGACCAGCGGCGGTACGGTCACGAAAGGGGGCGCGAGCGTTTTGTCGCTCGTGCCGAGCACGGCAGTCGGAAACGGCACCACAATCGACGTGAACCAGGGCACGCTCGAAATCACGAACACGACGACCGGCACGACTTCCGTCAACGGCGCCCCAATCACGCTCAGCGGCGGCACGCTTTCGGTCAACGCGGTTGAGACAGAAGGCGGCACGCCGGTTCCCGGGTGGCTCGGCAGGTTCTACCATGTCCCCACGGGCAACAACAGCGTCTTTGAACCGGTCACGGGACTGGATTCGATCGCGCCCGAGGCAACGGCGATTGCACCAGCGGTCAATTTTCCTAGCGTCGGCGATCCCGGGCACCCGTTCACATCCCTCGGCGTTACCTTGCGGACGAACGATCACGCATCGCGATTTACCGGCCGACTCAACGTCACGACCGCCGGCAACTATATGTTCTCGACCGAGAGCGACGACGGCAGCGTGATGTGGATCGACTTGAACAACGATGGCGACTTTGCCGACGCCGGCGAAGAAATCGTTGATAACCGCGGCGATCACGGCATGCAGGTGCGGACCAGCGCGGACGTTCCGTTGACGGTTGGTCAATTCACTATGAAAGTCGAGCATTATGAGCGCGGCGGCGGATCCGGCATCATCGCGCGCTATGGCCAATCGGGCAGTCCGCTGGCCGTCATTCCTCAAAGCGTCGTGACGACCTCCACCACGCCACCGGATTATCAGAGCAATATTACCCTGACTGAAAACTCCACGATTACCTCGAGCGGATTGACTCCTCGCTTCGGCGACCTCAGCATCGCGGCGGGCAAAACGCTGACCTTGTCCGGCGGCGGCGCTCGGTTTGACAACGTGAACCTCCCCGCGGGCACAGTCACGATCAATACCTCCGCCAGTGTACCGATCGGTCATTTGAATGATGGCGCCAACACCGGCGCCGTGTTGACAAAGGCCGGCACGGGGACGCTGATCCTCGACGATGCCACCAACGACGTGGACGGTACGACGATCAACGTCCAGGCCGGGACGGTCTCGGTCAAAAACACCAGTACGGGCGGTAACCCGCTCGGCGCGAGCACGGTTCAACTCAGCGGCGGCACGCTGATGTTCGACACGTCGCCGTTTGCGCTCACTGGCGTGAACGTCGTCGGCAGCTATACGGGCAGGTTTTACAATCTCGATGCCGGCAGCGGCAGCGACGCCTCGTTCGACCTTTTGAATTCGGCGATCCCCATCGAGACGGTGACTACAGGCATCACGGAAATCAATTTTCCCAGCTCCGGCGGAAACCCGTTTGAGAGCGTGATGGTCAACGACGCTGCGCTCACGGTCGATGATCACGCGGCCCGCTTCCAGGGCCAGATCAACGTGACCACGAGCCAGAACATCAGCTTTTTCACCAACAGCGACGACGGCAGCATCCTCTGGGTGGATTTGAACAACGATGGTGACTTCACCGATGCCGGCGAAGAAGTGGTGGACAATCGCGGTTTGCACGGCATGCAAGTCCGCACCGGCAGCCGATTCTTGGCCGCGGGAGCCTACAATATCCGCACCGACATGTTCGAACGCGGTGGCGGCTCCGGCTTGATCGCTGGTTTTCAGGGCGTGCCCGAGTTCATCAACAATGTGAACGTGACCGCCAACTCGACGATCAACGTCGGCGGCAGCGCCGGCGCAGCCACAACCGGCAATATCGCACTGAACGCGGGCGTAACGTTGACCAAGACCGGCAGCCCGTTGACCGCCGGCAACCTGACGCTGGCCGGCAACGGCACCCTCAGTAATTCAGGCAACATGACCGTGGCGTCGATCAGCGACGGCACGAACTCAGGCACGTTCACGCACACGGGTCCTGCGGCCGCTCCCGGCACACTGACGGTCCAAGGCGCGGGCGACCTCAGCGGCACCACGGTGAACGTCGCCGCCGGAGCGATCAACGCGGTGGCGGCCAACAGTTTGGCGAACGCCCCGGCCATTAACCTGACTGGCGGCGGTGGCCTGCGCGTGGGACACGCGGACGCCGTTTCGGCCGCCACGCCCATCACCGTGGGCCGCAGTAGCTTTGTAGACTTCGACGCCCCGCTGACTTCCGGTCGAAAGATCACGGTCGACGCGTTCGGCGCCGTCGTCGGGCAGCTCGATAATCTCAGCTACGGCACGGGCCCCAACCAGGTGAGCCTGGTCAACAACTCAGTCCTCGGCCCGGCTCCTGGCGAGACCAATTTGCCGGCGCCATTGCCTGCGGGGAACCGCTTGCTGTTCGGCATCACGGCCAACAACCAGACGGCCACTCATGGTGGCGCGACCTCGACCGGTCCGACTGACCTCTATCGCGGAGTGGCGATCGGCGGCTGGACGGATCCAGGCGCCTTGGCCGCCAACCTCAGCGGTCCGACGGGTGGTGATTTGAACGTCCACATCGTCGCGCCCTCGGGCCAGATGCCCGGCAATATTACCTTTAAGAATATCAATCCAACCGGCACCCAGTTCAACACGACGACCGGCGTGGTGAACATGCTCGGCCAGGGCCGCGTGATCGTCAATGGCGGCGGTCCGATTGGCGGCAATTGGACGATCATGAACCGCACTGGCGACCCGAATTTCTTTGGCGCCAACAACGTCGTGCTCGAGCTGGCCGGATCGGCGGTGCCGAACCTCGGCGGCGGCCAGACGGTGAACCTCCGCCACGGCTCGGTGAACCTGCCCGGCGGCGCCGCGAATACTGGCGTGGTGGGCGGCACCATTAACATTCTCGAAGGCGGCACCATCGTTATGGATGACGGCGGTGTCAATGCGCCGACCGCTGGTATCTTCAACGTTACCGGGACCGCCGGAACTATTATTAGAGACGCTTTCGATCTGATTATCGATATCAACGGCGACAGCATTGGCGACGCAAGGGACGTGAGCGCTGGGCCGGGCGCCATCTATACCAACCAAGGCGACAACAGCAACGTGCTTGGCAATGGCGCCAACTTCAATGTCGGTCCTGGGTTCCTGTTGGTCATCGACAGCGACAACATGAATGACGAGGCGGCGTTCCAGATCATTATGCCGAAAGCCGACATCATCTTCGACGACCAGGACCGCGGCGACGACGTGCAAGCGAGCTGGCTGCTCGGCAACGGCCGTCGTCTGACGACCACGTCGAACAACAACGCCGACATCAACAATAGCGACGCGGTCCTGCGTCTGGCGGCGGATCCAGCGATTGTTGGCACGCCCGGCGCGCATGTGATCCTGTCGGCCGCCGAGGGCCGTAGTTTGGACATCAACGACCGCAATCCGGATTTTGCGGGCGTGACGCTGCAGATCGGTGACGATCAGCCCTTCACCACCACAGAGGGCACTGGCGTACAAAACACCGGCTTTGCTGACCTTCGCGTCCAGCGGAGAACCGTCTCGCAGGGAGGGCTCGTCCGGTTGGCGGGCGTCACGGCCGACAACATCGTCGTGCAAAGCGGCGTGGTCTTCTTTGAGGACAACTTCGCCGTCACTCTTGGGTCGACGGGGAATATGACCATCGAGGGAGGCAGCGTCCGCATCGATGACAATGCCGTACACACCGACGCCTTGACCGCGGGGAATTGGGGCCGCACCGGCGCCGAGATCCGCATCGAGGACGGCGGCGCGCTGCGTGTTGAGTTTATTCAGCAAGCCGGCGTGCGAAACGTCGCCCAGACGATTCGCGCGAATGGTCCGGGCGTCGCCGAAATGATCGTCGATGGCGGCGGAGGCAGCGGCGGCACCAATGTCCACCTGCAGAACGTGATCCTGGGCAACGGCGCCACGTTGGCCTTCGGCGTGGACGGCGCCACGATGTCGGCGACAGTCAACGCCACGGCGGGCAACGGCTCGATCCAGAACAACATCAGCGACACCGCGATCAGCGTGAACGTCAACGCCGGCTCGCAGCCGATTACGTTCACCGGCAGCCGTCTTACGCAGCTTGCCAGCCCCGTGACGGCCTCCGCCATCAACATCGGCAGCGGCCCCACCCGCTCCGGTCGCCTGTCGGTGTCAAACCAGTCGCAACTGGGAACCGCGCCGGTGACTATTAGCCCGTTCAGCCATCTGGCGTTCAATCCCGGTAGTGGCAGCACGGTGACCCCGAATCTGGCCAGCCTCACGCAAGGCAGCGGCACGCTGCGGGCGCAAAGCGGCATCGTGGACTTCGGCACGGGGATCGTCAGTGGCGCTACCGTGGCCCCCACCACGGTCGCCGGCTTGCAGCACAGCATCCTCCCCGGCGCGGCCAACCTCACCGAGCCGAACGCCAACGTAGACGTTCAACTCGGCACACTGGCGGCCACCTCTCCCAACACGGAATTGAACGTCCCGTTTGCCAACCTCAACACCACGCACGTCTATACCGGCGAGTTCTTCGATGCCGACGGCATCGTGGCCTTCGCCGAGCACTTCGACGACACGGTGCTGTTGCGGGTCGACGGGCGAGACGTCCTCAGCCCCAACGCTTGGAACGTACCGTCGGCCAGTCCCGATGACGACGCGGCCACGCCGGGTCTGCAGACCAACATCGGCGCCGGCAACGCCGGCTGGCACACCTTCGAGTTGCGAGTCGGTCAAGGCGGAGGCGGCGCAGGGACTCCAGGCAATCAAGGCGGCGCCAATTGGCCCTTCGGCACGTTCGGCGTGGGCTTCAACCCGAATCCCGGTACGTCGATTACAAACGCCACCGATCAGGCGAACTACCAGCCGATGCTCGACAACGGCAGCATGAACTTGTTCCGCTCGGTGATCACGCCGGGCGCAGGCGACCTGTTCGTCGATGGCGGGGCCACCATGCGGATGGGCGGCTTCACCAACCAGGACAACCTGACGCTCAACGGTACCGCTTCTGCCACCGCCACGCTGAACCTGGTCGGCACGACCGGCGCCAACGCGCTGCTCCACACTCGCGTCAACGGCTTGGGAGCGATCGACAATCCCGCCGGCGGTACGGTGACTACGGGTGCTCTGACCACGACCAACAACGCCACTTTGACCAAGCTCGGCGGCGGCACGCTGAATGTCACCGGCGCCCAAAGTCACGGCACAGGCACAAACCTGACCGTCTCGGCCGGCACGGCGAACATCAACACCGACGCCGGCAGCGCCACGGCCCGTAACCTGACCGTGAACGCCAACAGCGCCACCAACTTCGGCTCGTCGCAGCATTTGGCCAACTTGAACGTGGGCGCAGGCGCCACGGCCACGCTGACCGCGGGTGGTCCGAAGAACCTGGTCACCAGTGGCTTGACCATCGCCGGCGGCGGCACACCGACGGGCACGTTGAACATCACCGACAACGCCGCGATCGTCAACTATCCGACGGCGGGACCGAACCCGGCAGACACTATTCGCAGCCAGATTGTCTCCGGCCGCGGCGGGACGGACCTGTTGGGCACCTGGACCGGTCTGGGCATCACCAGCAGTGCGGCGGCCGCCGATCCCACCTCGTTGTCAATCGGTTTCGCCAATAACGCGGACTTGCCTTTGGGAGCGTACACCACGTTCCGCGGCGAAGCAGTGGATGACACAACGGTGCTCATCCGCACGACGCGGATCGGTGATGCCAACCTCGACGGCGTGGTTGGCGATGACGACGTGACGATTGTGGGCGCCACATTCGGGATGACCTCCGGTGCAGTTTGGGCGTTGGGCGATTTCACTTACGACGGCGCTGTCAACGACGACGACGTGACGCTGCTGGGCGCCTTGTACGATCCCAGCGCTGCACCGGTTGGCTTCGCAGCACCCGTGGCGGCCGCAGGCGCGGTGGCCGCAGTCCCTGAGCCAGCCACCTGGCTGATGCTCACGCTGGGCGGTTTGGGCGCGGGCCTGTTCGGCTGGCGGCGCAGGAAAGTGTAGCCCTCTCGCTCCGCGAGAGGTGCCCTGCAAGTAGTAGCAACAACACACAACCCCGGGCCAAAGCCCGGGGTTGTTCTATGGAGTGCGGCGACTCGTCGCCGCTCTCTTTTTCCAAACGGCGCAGAAGTCTGTTGAGGCCCACAGAAAAAGAAAGCGGTAACAAGTTACCGCAGTCCAAACGATGAAGACGGGCCTGGTGCTCTTGTTCGCTCTGACAATCGGCGCAACTCCGTTGCTTGCGCAGACGAGCACGGTGGATATTACCGACAACGCCCTGGTTCTCGATTACACCGAACCAGAACCCAACCCGGCGGCTACGATCCGCTCGTATATCATCACCGGGCGCGGCACGACCGGGTTTGGAGCGACCTGGACCGGCACGGGCATCACCAGCAGTACGGCGGCGGCGGATGTCATCGCCAACCCGGAGTCGACGTCCGTAGCTTATGCGCACAATGGCTCGCTGCCGCTGGGACCGTATGCCAACTTTGTGGGCCGCGCCGTCGATGACAGCTCAGTCTTGATCCGCTACACGCGGACCGGCGATGCCAACCTGGATGGACTGGTGAACGACGACGACGTGACGATCCTCGGCGCGACCTACGCGCCGGGCGTTCCACAGCCGTCCTGGGCGCTGGGAGACTTTGATTACAACGGCTTCGTCGATGACGACGACGCCACGCTGTTGGGTGTGTTCTACAACCCGAACGCCACGCCGATCTCCGCACCTACAGCCACAGGCGGCGTGGCAGCCGTCCCCGAGCCGGCAACCTGGCTGATGCTCGTCATCGGCGGCTCGTGGATCGGCATGTTCGGTTGGCGCCGGCGGTAGAGCCGGTTGCGTTGTCGCGCCCAAACCCTTTCTCGGGTAGCCATCCGGGGGTCA
>JBBDYH010000098.1:0-21530 GCA_040901795.1 Pirellulales bacterium | reverse complement strand
ACACCATCTCGCCGCGGAAGTGAATTGTTCAAGTTATTCTTTCGGGATCCCTTAGGAGAAAAGCAGAGCCATCAACCGGAAGACGAAGACCAGCGACTGGGCCGAAAACTTCTTCAGGCCGCTGAAAAAGAGGACGCTATATCGGACGGAAGTGCTTCCCGGGCGGATTCTCCACAGCACGCGAGCACCAGCCCCAACGTTTCGAGGGTAGTATCTCGAAAGCGACCCGCAACGCCGATTGGAAAACTGTTAGATGAACTGGCGGAACAGAATGCGAGCAGCGACCGCTTTCATGATGTATGGGCCCGTACGCTCAAGGAGATTGTTGATTTAGGACCGGAAGCCGTGCCCGAACTGATCGCCGAACTTGACGCCACAAGCAACGACATGATGCTCCGTTGCCTCGGCTTCACGCTCAGGGCCATCGACGACAAGCGGGCGGTTCCAGCATTGATCCGAGCGATTCCCAAGACGCTGCTCCCGCCCGGCTCCGACATGGGCCTGCGGGCCGAAGAGGAATCCCTCGCCAAATTCATGCAGCAATACGACCTGGATGACCGCGATGAAGGAATGCGGTACGGCTTTGGTAGACCTGTACGCGAAATTTGTGGAGCACTGACTAAACTGACCGGACAGTCGTTCGGCGAAGAGCAAATCTATTCGGTTTTCGCAGGGGGCAATGCTATTCAACAGCAGTTGAAGGAGCAACTCTTCCGGCGCATCGCCAAAAACTGGGCCGACTGGTGGGAGCAGCATTGGAGCGATTATCTCGAGGACACAGCCTATTCGCGGGTGAACCTGCCGGAGTCGCAATCGGTCGCAGCAGTACCTCTACTCATTCACCAGCAGCGGCGCTTTAAGATCGGCGATGCCTCCAGCGGCTGGATCCTGGGTTCCTTTGCCGATCCAAAGACGAAAGACGCTTTCTATGACCTAGATACGGGCCGCGCGGCTGGTTTGCCCAACAAATGGCGACAAACTAAGGACATTAAATCGCATCTCGAGGAGATCGAGGCTTGGGCGGCCCGTGAAGGATTCGATCTGATGGGGACGGAGTACGTTTCTCCAGAAGACAATGACCGGCGCTTCTACGCACTGCGCCCGATCGGCTTGCAAGCCTGGGAGCTTGGCGAGCACCGCTGGAAGATGAGTTCCGCTGACATCACTTTTGAAGCTCTTCGGGCCGAAGGAGCTGCCGCCGCCGGATTGTTGCTGCATTTTGACCGAAAGAAAGCGACTTTCGATCCAGAAAAGACGGCGACGTTCCTGTTCAAGACTCGCGAAGGAACGCCGGGATTGCTCTTCGTGGGAGTCGAGGTCCAAGATGACAGTTTGAAGCCGGGCGGAGTCAGCTCGGGAGATGATGAACTAGAGCCGATCGCTTTTTTTAAAGGCCGCCGCTTCGGATGGGCCGCGTTGGAAGAGTCTCCGAGAAAGCCAAATCCCTAGCTGGTACTCGTAAGAATGCTTATTAGGCAAAGCGAGGGGTGGAGCAATACTTAGCGCGCACCGGTCACATCGACCGCGAGCCGGACGATCACCCCACCGAGCGGACAGCAGTGAAGTAACCGACTTTCAAGAGAAAAAATCAAATGTTCGCTTGCGATAGATGTTGTGAAGCGAGTTCCCCCCAGTCCAGAAGTCGGTCAGCCACCCTGGGCCTCCGTGCAGCTCGACGGTGCCGTGAATAAAGTTGCCGAAGAGCGTGATTTGATCGTCGCCATCACCCAGATCCGCGAAGAGCGTCTCTAACATCGACGACTGGATGTCGACACGGTCAGTGCCGGTTTCGGCTGCGACGCGAAGCCCGCGCTGCATTACGTTGCGAACCTCCAGCGCGTCGTTCTGCGCGCTATCGTGAAGCTGCGCTGCGGCCAATCCAATGTTGTTGGCGTACAGCAACCGGTCGTCTCCGGCGCAGTGTGAGGGATCGATAGCCTGCAACAAAGCCACAGCGACTCCTTGCGGCTCCTTTTGCCTTATCGACAAAACGCTTGACAGATCGCCTTTGTGCCAGTACATTGCCACATGCTAACCCACTAGCACACTGCCATGGCCAAAAAATCGCATATACATCTCGGTGCTCGAGAGCGGCAAATCGTCGACGCCGTGCATCAGCTCGGCGAGGCGTCGGTCGCCCAGGTGCGGGCCCAACTCCCTGACCCGCCGAGCTATTCCGCGGTGCGCACGATGCTGCGCCTGCTCGAAGACAAAGGCTACCTAAAGCACCGCAGCGAAGGCATCAAATACGTCTATCGGCCCGCCCAATCGCCCGAGAAGACGCGCCGCTCCGCGTTGCGACACCTGCTGAAGACCTTCTTTGGCGGCGCCCCGGGGGACGCCGTGGCGGCCATTCTGGACGAATCGGCCGACGACATTTCCGCAGAGGAGTACGACCGCCTGGCGCGCCTGATCGAAGAGGCCCGCCATGTAGGAGTCGACTCCCGTCGGCGATTCCGCGAGAGGAGCTAACACCATGTTCAACCGATTGCTCGCCTCAGATGCCATATGGAATTGGTTCGCCCTGGAGATTGCCCTCAAAGGCACGCTCTTGCTCCTGCTCGCCGGCGGCATCGTCCTGCTTTTGGGCCGCTCGTCGGCCGCGGTACGGCATCGCGTCTGGTCGCTATTGTTCGTAGGGCTGTTGCTCCTGCCGCTGATTCATCTAGTGCTCCCAGGTCTCTCTTGGCAGATCATTCCAGACCGCTGGCAGCCCGCGGAGACAAAGATCACCGCCGCGACCGCCGACGCGGATTCGCGATCATCTCGGCCGAACATGCCATCGGCGACCCAATACGCCGTGCGAGCGTCTGAACCGATTCCGGCAAAAATCGACAACCTTCCGGCGACGCGTGATGCCGAACTTACCTCCATGGACCTCGCTCAACTGCAAGAACCGTCCACCGAAGCGATCGGTACAGCGTTATCCGCGGTCCACCAAACGCTGGACGAAAATGCGGTCGGAGCATCGGTGGTATGGCTGCCGTTCATCTGGCTGCTCGGCATGGTTTTGGCAGTACTTCCGCTCCTGACCGGATTGCTAGGCAATCTCCGCCTGCGCCACCACAGCCGGCCGCCGACCGATTCCGAGTGGCCTCGGCTGGTGGATGCGTTGAGCCACCGTCTCGACTTGAGGCGCAATGTGACGCTGCTCTGCGGCGGATCACAACAGATGCCGATGACGTTTGGCCTGCTGCGTTCCTGTGTCGTCTTGCCGTCGAGCGCCGAGCACTGGTCCGCGGAACGCCGACAGATCGTGCTCCTGCACGAGCTGGCGCACGTCAAGCGCTGCGACGTTCCGCTTCAACTGATCGCCCGGCTGGCTGCAGCCATCTATTGGTTTCACCCGCTGGTCTGGTGGGCGCTGCGCCGGATGCGCTTGGAGCGCGAACACGCCTGCGACGATTGCGTATTGCAAGCCGGCCAAGAGGCGCCGGACTACGCGACGCAGCTCTTGGAGATCGCCCGCACACACTGCAGCCGTACTCCCATACTTAACGCCGCCTTGTCGATGGCGCGGCCGTCGCAACTGGAGGGGCGTTTGTTGGCGGTGCTCGACACGCATCGCCGCCGCGATCGCGTCGGCCGGGCCGCGGCGTTTCAACTCGGCATCCTGGCGCTGGCCCTGGTCGTCTGCCTGGGGCTCGTGCGACCAACCGTGGAAGCCCAAACAGCCGCGTCGCTCGATGAACGCACTTTGGATGTAACGTCGAAACATCCCGATAAGCCCGCGTCGGAAACGGTGCTCACGGGCAGAGTGCTTTCACCCGAGGGCAAGCCGGTGCCGGATGCGACGGTTGAAGTCATCGCCTACGATAGCAGCGACCTGCGACGAAACATTCCTCACAAAGAGAAAATCGACCGTTACGAGACCCAAACGGACGCTGCAGGCAAGTTTCGTCTCGCTTTTCCGCGAGACATCTCTCGCCCGCGAGAGTCGATGAAAATCTTCGCGGGCGCCCATGGTTATGCTTTGAACCAGGTGAGGATCGAGCCGACCGTCGCTCGCCGCGACCTAGAAATCAAGTTGCAAGAGTCCAAGCTCGTACGTCTGCAATTGATTGACGCCGCGGGAAACCCGGTGGCCAATGTTCAGCCGCAAATTCGATTTATGACGGGTATTTGGACGAGTCATCGCCACGGACACCTGGCGGTTTCCACCTGGCCCCAATGCTCGCGGCGCAATGAAGAAGGCTATGTTTCCGTTGCCGTGCCGATGCCGACTAAACAGATGTCACTGGTCATTGATGACGAGCGCGTTGGCGCACATCGGCTCGAAGTCAGCATCACGGATGAACCGATCAGCGTCGCGTTAAGGCCCGCTCGATTCCTTAACGGCAAAGTGACCGCTGCCGATACCGGTGATTCAATTGCTGACGCCGAAGTATTTGTGATGGAAGAGCCCTACCGGCGAATCCGCACAAGCGCCGATGGCAGGTTCCGCATTGCCGGCGGCACCACGCTCAGTGGGCTATTCCCCGATTCCCGAACCGTGATAAGTGTTTATCCGCCGTCTGACTCATCTTATTTGTTACACGCGCTGGAATGGCAGTGGCCGAACGAGGGCATTGGCGATGCGGAGTTGGCGATCCAAATGGAGCGTGGAATCGTCGTGGAAGGACAAATCGTGGAAAAGGAGACTGGGGATCCGGTGCGGGGTGCAACGATCTGGTTCGATCCACAAGACAACGACAATCCCTTCTTCCGCAGGACCGCAAAGTCAAACGGTATCGGTTCCGACATGAAGTACCTCACCGATGAAGAAGGGCGATTTCGCCTGCCTGTGTGGCCTGGACCGGGATATGTCCTCGCGCAGGGGCCAACGCGCGATTTTCTGCATGACGAACTGAGTATGGGCGACCGCATCTACGGCAAGACCGGTCTCAGTCGAGAATACTACGGCGCTTCGGTTCGGCTTAATCTCGAACCGGGCAAGTCGCCCCAACCGATTACGATCGAACTGGAGCGCGGCGTGACCCTTCGCCGCCGAGTCCTGCGACCCGACGGGAAGCCGGCTGAGGCTAAGGCCTACGCACGTTCTTACCTGCCCGATGGGTACGAAATCAACGGCAGCCTCCCCGGATTGCCGGTTGAGCGAGGATTGCTCGAACTGCCCGGCTTTGAGCCAAAGCGCTCGAACCCGCTGTTTATCGTCGACTTCGAACAGCAGTGCGGGGCGGTCGTTTCTCCAAAGCCGGACGAGGTCGGTCTGGGCAGCCCGCCAATTCAGTTGGAGCGTTGCGGCGCCGCGAAGTTTCGCTTCGTCACCGACAAGGGCAAAGCGTTGGCTGCCTACCAACCGCGGCTCTTAATGATCATCACACCGGGGGCGCCAGATACGCACTATATATCACCGAACCAACCGCTGTGGGCGGACAGCGTCTTCTGGGACAACATTGAGCCTGAGAAGATTCCTACGACGGACGCCGACGGACGCGTCACCGTCGATCGACTGATCCCCGGTGCAACCTACAGAGTTTCGTTCATCGGGAAGGGGATAGGAGTCGACGAAGGTTACGAGTTCACCGTCCGCTCCGGCGAGACAGTGGACGTGGGCGAGGTGGTGATACCGGAGCGGAATTGAGAATAGGCCCCCCGATCGGTGAGGCACGCTGCGTGAAGAGTTAATGTCATGTTCAACCGCTTGCTCACCATAGACGCCGCGTGGGATTGGCATGCGTTGGAGATCGTCGTCAAGAGCACGCTGTTGCTGCTACTGGCCGTAGCCATGTCAATGCTCTTGTGCCGCTCGTCGGCGGCGGTGAGACATCGCATCTGGACGCTGGCATTTGCCGGACTGCTGCTATTGCCGCTGATTCAGCTAACTGGGCCCGGATTGCCGTGGCGCGTCATTCCGGAAACTTGGAGGCCCGCGCCCGTCGAAATCACTGAGGCGCGAGGCTCTGCGGATGCGGACGTAACTCGGCCAGCTATCGCACTGTTGACCGACCAAATCTCTCATGTGCCTACGCCGGTGGCGGAAAAGGTCCAACTGCCGCCGGCGCGCGACGGCGAACTAATGTCAGCCGAGTTCCCCGTACCTCCGCTTGTATCGAACGTCGCGCCCGTTGTTTCGTCGGTCACTCGCCGAACCGAGAACAACGCCGCACAGGAATCATCGTTGCCGTGGCTCGCCCTCGCCTGGCTCATTGGAACAGTCGTCGCTTTGGTCCCGCTCCTGGCCGGATTGCTGGGAAACGTTCGCGTCCGGCTTTGCAGTCCACCGTTCGCGGACCGCGAGTGGCAGCAGTTGGTCGCCGCACTGAGCCACCGTCTCGACTTGAGGCGCAATGTGACGCTGCTCTGCGGCGGATCACAACAGATGCCGATGACGTTTGGCCTGCTGCGTCCCTGTGTCGTCCACCCGGCGAGGATGCATTTTCGTGGCCGGCACAGGCAGGCGGGTTTCCTTCAGCAATTGCACCGGCTGCTCATCCATGCAGACCACCGGAAAGCACGAATCGTATGGCTGAGCATAGGTTTCCAGCACCTCCTCCATGCTGGCGACGAACTCGCTGTTGGCCTCGGGAGGAATGACCCAATACTGAATCTTACGCTTGGTCATGCCGTTTTTTTTAAGCGTCCGCCGGACCGTTTCGTGGCTGACCGACTCCACGATCGCCAGTTCCACGACCTTCCCCGCCAAGAGCCGCAGCGACCAATTGGCGAAACCCTTGGGTGGCGGACCTAACCGCAACGCAATCACCTTGGCTTCTTGCTCGCCATCGAATACCGGCTGGCGTGGGGGTGCGGCAGGCCGCTTGCCCTCCAGCGCCACTTCGAAGCCTTCCAACACGAGCCGCTGGCGAATGTTCTCGGCGGTCTTGGTACGGCAACCAAAAGCTTCGGCGATTTGCTTGTCGGTCCAGGCGGGACCATCCGCATCCGCCTTCAAGAGAACTTGCGCCCGATGCACCTTCTGCGAGGATCCCTGCAGCCTCTTGATCACGTTCCGCAGCGTCTCTCGTTCCTCATCCGTGAGACGGACGATATACTTCTTTTCCATCGCGGTAACCCTCCTTGGCTTGTGCCAGACTCGCGCCGACTTGATGCTCACTTCATCACCGGTTGCCGGTCAAATTCCCAAGAGCCGTTATCGCCGCGCACAACCGAACCGGCGGGTCTGGCGTAGCCAATTGCAAAAGGCACGATGCGAAATGAACACCGATTTTTTGTCCCGCCAACTTGCCGAGCTATATCCGCACGTCCAAAACGGACAAGCGGCGCGGATTGTCTGGCACGATGTCTTCGCTCCCGACGAACGGCGGCGTTTGGGCGGCGATCTCGAAAGGGCGTTCGAGTCTGATGGGACCGTCGGTATGTGGCTCAAGGTACGGCCCATGCCACGAGCCCGAGCGACCATCGAAATTGCCCGCGCAATGGGCAGCTCTTCGAGGGACCATACCAGCGTTTGTCCGAAGAGCTGGGTGGCAGTGGCGCCAGGAGCGCCGCGGAGACGCCTGAGTGGGATAAGGAGCGCCGCGAGCTCCGCTTTCGCGGTAATGTCGTTCGGCGAGTAAAGCATCCCGAGGCTGCTAGAAACGTCGTCCTGGTGCTCGAAGCGTTCAGTCGGACGGTTGGCCACCGCGGATTGATGACCCGCTTCCGGATGGCAAGGATCCCCAGCGACTTCACGCCACGGTTCGTTCGCTCAACACCGGCCTACGGCGGATCGTTTTTTCCGCCGACGGTACGGGTGCCGGCTTCATGTGGCGAGGACGTTCGTAGCTCTATGAGTACGCTCTGAGTACTCCGTTTTCGGCCATTCGCTGTTCGTGCGAAGCTCCAGTTGACGCATGCCGGATCTGCCGGCTTGAACGACAACTAGCAGGAACGGGCCCACGCGAATGGAATCGCTCGATCATCCTCTCATCACTGCCGGCCAGCTGGCCGAGCGACTGGCGTCTCCGTGCGGACCATCTGGCGATGGAAAAACGCCGGCTTGATTCCATCTTGCCAACCCGCTGGCCCAGGCGGCGCTGTGCGATTTCCGGCTGACCTAGTGAATCGCATTCAACGCGCGGCACCGGGTGATCTTGCAGCCAACCCCAATAGTCCGGCTCCACGGAAGTTGCCCGGCTTCAAACCCAAATGGGAGCAGGAATAGTCCAAAAACCTAAGGCACTGGAGATGAAGAGTAAATGCATCACCGCAGAGTTCTTTCCTTGGCGGATATTCCGCCGCGGGTCAGTTTATTACGCGGATGGGCCGACAGCTCAGTCTGGGCAAGCACAGCCTCGGCACGAAGGATCGTGAAGAAGCCCTTTCGAACCTCGAGCGGCTTGACCGCAAAAAAGCCTTTGAGCGCGGCTTGATCAAGAAGCTTGAAGAGCACCCGTTGCGCCAACTTTCAATCGCCGAGGGTTGGAAACTGTTCTTTGAGCACCGCGGCCGCCCGCAAATCATGGGCGGCGTTTCAAAGAACACGCTGAAGCGTTACGGCTCCGTGCGCGACAAGCACATCAGCTTTTGCAAGCGCCGCGACATCCGCTACTGGAGCCTGATCGATAAGTCAACGACCGAGGAGTTCGGTCGCTGGTTATCGCGAAAAAGTGCCGACCGAACGTTGAAGCTCGAGCTAGAGCTGATTGTCTCGGTGGTCCGGTTCCTGGCGGAGGAGAAGAAGCTCCTTGATCGCAGCCAGCCGTTCACGTTGCGGTTGAGCAAGCCAGAGGGCTCGGATCGGTACTGCTTCCGCCGTGAGGAAGTCATGGCGATGGTGGAACACTGCCGGAGTACGCCCGGCCTTCATTGGTTCGTCGACGTCATCGTCGGACTGGCCACCACGGGTTTGCGCAGTGAGGAGTTCAACGGTTTACGCTGGTCCGACATCGACTTCGAAGCGGGTGTCATCCGGCTGAAGGACCAGCGCTACAGTGGCCGCAAAAGAATGTTGGGCAGCATTCGTGCGATCAAAGGGAAGCGTGACCGTGTGCTTCCTCTGCATCCTGCTTTTCGCGGTGTGCTCGAATCGCTGCCGCGGAACCGCGATGGCTTGATCTTTCATGGGCCGCGCGGTGGTCGTCTCCATGCACGCAACAATCTGGAGTTTCTGAAGACCCAGGTAATCAAACCGCTTGCCGACAAATTCCCGACGCCATCCGGCGAGATTGGGTTCGAGCATGGCGTCATTCACTCGTTCCGCCACTTCTTTTGTAGTGAGGCCTTCCGCGGCGGGGCATCGGAAGCTGAGGTGCTCGACTGGCTGGGAGACCGCGACTCCAACATGATCAAGGTCTATCGACACCTCCGCCCGGATGACAGCAAGGCGAAGATGAACCGGATCGACTTCCTTGGTAATGGCACCACCAACGGGTCAATCTGAACATGCTCATTTTCCGACCTGCAAAGTACGAAAATACGGACGTTTTTTGTCCCACTTAAGTGAGACAAAAAAACGGCTCATCCCAAGTCGCTTTCAGTAAAGCAGTTGGGACGAGCCGTTAAACCAGCAGCGGAGAGGACAGGACTCGTGTCCCGCTGTGATGCGTTTACGCGCCTGATGGCGCCCTGGCAAACCTTTCCCGGTGCGTAACCTTAATACTTGTAAGAACTAATACATAATCGATCGAATCGTCGTTGACCCACGATTGCAACGGGCATGAGCCTCAACGTTTCCCTTCTTGTGCACCACTCGTGCACCCTCTGTGCACCACCCGATCGCATTTCTCGTCGCGTCGAGTCGGTAATCACGATCACATCGAAATCATCATAGGCCTGAGTTTCAGTCGCGACAAGACGGGACCGTTCAGATTGGTTCACTTTATTCCTAGATCTGCCGCTCGGCTCGACATCGCGTCGAGCAGTGGACGAATGTGGTTGAAATACCGTTCCATGTCGCGAGTCACATCGATTGCGCTGTAGGCGTTCATGACGTCATTGGTCGCGTGACCGGTGACGTACCGCTGCACCAGATAGTCAACGCCTGCGGCCTTGAGATCTGTGGAGAACGCACCGCGCAGATCGTAGAGACGTGGTGCGATCGTCAATCCCGATCGGCACAACACGGCCTTGAATTCTGTACCTATCGAGTCGGGAGAAATGGCACCCATATCCAGAAAAACCCGCGCGACTAGCTTTTTCACGTCCTGGGCAGTTTGAAGCTGCGCCGGATCCGCTTCCGCGACAGCCAAGTCCAACACTTCCTCGATTTCGTTCAGCGTCTCGACCTGAATCTCCGGCTTCCGTCCGGCGAATACTGCCCGCCGACGCAAGAGCGGTCCATCCTGGCGACCGCCCATGCATACCAGGATCAGCGGCTCGATCGCTGCAGGAAATGGAACTGTAAAGGCCTGCTTTCCCTTGTTGAAATCCTTGCCGCCGAAGCGTTCGCCGAATTGGATGCGCCGCTCGGATAGGCTCACGTCACTTATCAGGATCCGCGTGTACTCATCCGGGCGCGGGCCGAGCAGCATCGGCACGGCGAGGTGCGTCAATTGCCAGAGGTCCATGGAACGCACGAGTTGGACCCGAGCATCCAACGGCAGAGGGTGAGGCCGCGCTGGATCCTTGCGCGCCTTTTGCCCCACAATGTCGACCGTGAAGGGGTTCGGAAAAATGCTGGGCAGCAGATTAACCTCTGGCTTCCGGGCCCAATGGAACAAAGAGCGCGCTACGTCTAGAGTATTCCAGATCTGTCGCTTAGAGATGGTCCGGTGCACCGCAGCCGGCCGGCCATTACGTGCGGTGATTCGGGTCCGGAGCGAGGCACTAAATTCGATCGCGAACTCCCGGTCCACATCAGCAGCAAGCGGCCATCGTCTGCGCGCCTTCTCGGTCTCCGCAAATTCGATGAGTGGAACGAGCCGACCGCGATAGTCGGACATAGTCGACTCGCCCAACAGCGAGCGCTTCTCGACCAGAAATCTATTGCAAAGTTCCCGGACGCCGAGGCGAGGCGGACGGCCGGTTTTGAGTTGCCTTTTGTCAACCTCTGAAGGCCGGACGAAAACTCCATCCTCGAGTTCCACCAACAGACGACGCAGCGCCGACTCGGCGTCCTTCTCGGTGCGGCCGAGCGTCTTGCCAAACGGCCAGCCGTCGATCCGGCCCCGCGCAAGATACTTGCCGCCCCGCTCCCATATGTGTACCGCTTGGCCGGATTCGGCTTGGTGTGTATGACGACTAAGCAGCTCACCGCGTGTCATTCGCCGGCGCCGGGAGGTGACCACCGCTGTTGTGCGGTTCGCCGTGCTCTGCGGTTCAACGTCCATGTTGCCTCCTGCCCATCATGGGCAAAGGCATTATTGCCCAAAATGGGCAATGAGTCAACCGCGTTTCCAGCAGGCGCGCTAAATCCCTATCGCGTCTCGCAGCGCAGCCACATCGACCTGCACGATCACCCGCGGACGAAAATCGGCTTCTACGGCGAAGCTCGTACGATTGAGCCAACTCGTGTCGCGCTTGCCGATCTGGAAGCGGAGATATGCGCCGTCGGCCAGGGACGCTAGAGCCGGCGATACGCCCGTTTGGCCAGCCTTCTCGAGCAGGGTAAGTGACTGTTTCGGCCCATTACTGGACCAGCGAAGAATGGTTAGGCCGGTGAGGACGTCCACCACCGCTTCGCGCCGCATGCCGCCCTCAACGAGTGCTGCTGCGCAGGCTACTCCCAAAGCCTCTAGCGAGGTCAAATAGCGCGGATGGCCAGTCATTTCGGTTGCATGTTTGACCCGCAGTCCGGGCAGCAAGCGATGGTCAAACACGTAGCGCAGCTTTCGGAGTGGAAGCCCAGTGCGAGCGGCGATGGTCTGTAAGTCCATTTGGTGATCTTTTTTGCCTCCATTGGGCAAGATTGTAGCCGCGCAGGATGTCGGTTGACATAGGCGGTCCAGAAGTTCAATCCGCTCTTTTGTGGGTGGGCGGTTTGTTGGCCAGGAATGGGCCGACTAACTTGCCAAGTTCCTGCGCCAGTCTTTCGACGTGCTGGGGCGGCGCTACTTTTACCGACGATGCAGGTCCCTGTCCGGTCTCCGCTTCGTTAACAAAGTTGCCGTTGAGCGAAGCAGAATCGTCGTGCCTGATATCGTGCGTGTTCATCGTTTGTCCTGAATTGCTGGGTTCGATTGCTTTTAAACCGGTAGGGTCAAGGTTCCGACGCCACTCAGATCCGCTGCTGCTCGCCTTGAAACGCTGCCCAGTTTTGGGCAAGTTCGATACGGAGCTGAGAAATGCGGCCGGGCGAGATCCGGAAACGGCGGGCGGTCTCGCGGGTCGTCTCACCCGTGGCCAGCCTGATCGCGATTCGGCGGTCACGGGTCGGCAAGAGTTTGAGCCACTCCGCGAAATCTAGCCGAACCGCTGCGACTTCCGCGGGAGTACAGCGTTTGTCTTCAACGAGTGTTTCCTGCCAAACATCCGTATCAGCTTCAAGCCTGTCCAAACGCTCCACGAAGAATCCTCGCTTGCGCATTGCATAACGCGATAACGGCTCGTGCGAGTTTAGGCGGCAACCGGTGGTGCGGCCCGCGCGCACATGTGCCACCGCGTAACGTGCTAGTGGTGTCGGATAGGCCAGATCTTCCTTCCCGCGCTTAAGCAGCGCCAGGTGTGCCACGAGCGAATTGACGATTGCCTCCTGGATGGCTTCAGCTCGTTCTTCAGGAGGCAAGCCAGCAAAGGCGAGCCGTACCTGGCGCCGAATCGTGGGCAACATCGCTAAGAAACGGTGGTGCCACGATGCAGTGGACGAAATTGAATTACGGTCCGCAAATGGTGCAATCATGGGACGACTCCTTTAGAGAGACCGCCCCAGACGGGGGCGGTCATGTTACGAAACACAACCAACCCGCAAAGGACAGGCGATATGAGAGCGACCAGATTGCCGAGGCGATGCGTGTGTCGCCTTCAAACGCGGCGGTCGGAGGACGATCGCTCCGATTCCTCAGAAGGAGGAACCGACATCGATTGTTCATACTCTAGTCATTCCAGACGGTCGCTATGCCGGCCTGATGGGCACACCGTTGGGAGCGAGCGCCACCAAAACCGTGCCGGCGAAGAGCTAGAGCAGCCTCACCGTAATATGACGCGTATCGTCACGGAATTAAGCGACTATTGGAAGTCTTTGATGCCGATAGAGCGATTCAGTTAATACGCTTTCGATCGCAAAAAAAGAAGCGGCTCGAATGCCACGGTAAACAACTCAAGGTTCTGCCGCTCAGGACGCAAGCTCGCTTAGCAGACAGGAATGCTATGGTCCATTTGCGCAACCGGATGGGAATTTCAAGGCGCAGCGCATGGTGTTGATGGCAGTCTCGTGTACGAAGCTGGGAATATGCTAATAGGTGTGACTTTGCCTCGTGAGGCGCACTCGCTTGCCGGCGAGCGGGCAGTTGGAATCGCATAGCGAGCGGAGATGCGGAGGGCGCCGGACACGTGAGTCCAAAAGTCGTGGACTTTTGGACTCGCTACCGCGCCCGTTCCGCGGGACATTGCCCGCCACTCCTCGCCGATGATGCTGAGGACTGGCTTTATTGTCGCGGGTCGTAGCTTCGGCACCAACAGCAGTTCGCAAAGCGCGCCATTTTCTTTGAGCGTTGGGACACTCCCTAAACGTTGCAGTGACGAGAGCAATCTTTGCCAGGTTCGAAGGACTGTCGTCTTCCCGGCGGGTTTATTGTGCATAGCTGCCACCGGCGTCGGTGCGGCTTTGGCCCCTAGCAGGAGGAAAAGTTTTCCCGCTCAGGCACTTGACAATCTGAAACCATTTGATAAATTTCGACTAAACTAATAAGTTAGTTGTACGCGTCGATGCAGGCGATTAACGAAAGGCCCCATCGGGAAACCTCCAATGGCAGACACGGCTCCGAGCGATCGAGAGTTGGATATCCTGAAGATCTTGTGGAAGCTCGGCGAAGTCCCGGTGCGCGACGTCCATCAAGCCCTGTGCGAGCATGGCGAGTGCGCTTTCACGACCGTGCAAACGCTATTGCGCATCATGGCTGGCAAGGGCCTCGTTTCCCAGCGGGCCAAGGGCCGGACGCTCTATTTCAAGCCCAAGTACACGGCAAAACAGGCGGCCTCGCGATTCCTCCACAAAGTGTTCGACGGCTCGATCGATCAGCTCGTGCTCAGCATGCTGCAAGCTGAGAAAACTTCAGCGGAGGAGCTACGGCAGTTGGAGAGGATGATCGGCGACGCCCGCCGCAAACTCCAAAAACCCTGAATTGGAGATCCGAACATGTTTTCCCTCGACGCTGCGTTCCCGTGGCTGGCCACGACGGCGGGCATTTGCTTGGTGGTGTTGGGAATCGGATCGGTTTTAACTTGGTGTTGGACGCGTCCGGTAGAACGCTTGAGGTGCATCCAAACTACATTTGTCGCACTGCTGGCGGCCTGCGCAGTGCAACAGTTTTCTCTGCTGCCCCAAGTATCGTTGGGCTGGCTGCCGGTCGAAGGCGATCGAGAGCCCGATACGCTCGCTACCGCAGCTCCGGCGGAGAGTCGACCGGTGGCGGGATCCTTAGCGGCGCCGTCAGCCGATCATGCCTGGAGCAGCGCGATGGAATCCGCGGCCGGCGTGAACGCCGCCTTCGAGGCCGACACGACACCGATGCAAGCCAGGAATATAGCGGCGCCGGCAGAGGACGCTGTGCAGCGAGCCGCCGCAGATCAACCCGCAGTCATCGGACGTAGCGTTCGAGTTGCGGCGCTATGGGTGTTCGCCGCCGGCGCCGGATGGTCTGTAATCAATTTGGCCCTCGGGGTGCTGCGTCTCCGCAAACTTCGCCGAACCTGCGTTCCGGCGCCGGCCGCGGTGGCTGCGCTGGTCGACGGGCTTGAGCTGCCGCATCGACGTCGCCTCACGATTTTATTGTCGCCGGCGATTGAGGTGCCGCTCACGTACGGCGTGCGGCGAGCCACGATTGTGCTGCCAACTTCGATGGTTACCGCCGGTCGGCGGACGACTTTGCGGAACTGCCTGGCGCACGAATTGTCGCACGTTCATAGGCACGATGTCGCCCAGTGGTGGGCGCTGCAGGCGCTGCAGCCGTTGCTCTGGTACCAGCCTCTGTACTGGGTGTTGCGTCGCGAGCTGCGGCTGTGTCAGGATCAGATCGCTGATCATTTCGCGTCCGCGCACGCGGCCGACGCGCTTTCCTATGCCGAGGTGCTCGTGGAACTGGCCAAGTTCCGTCATTGCCGACAGGCAGGGCTGGCATTGACGATGAGCCACGGGCGTTCCAACTTGTATCGGCGGATTCAACTGCTCGTGTCGGCAAATCGCCATCTGGCGTCGGTCTGCCGGTACTGGGCGGTTGGCGTCGCCGCGACGGTATTAATCGCAGCTGGTGGAGCGCTCGCGACGGTGAATCTTGGTCGCGCCGAGACGTTCGTCGCACCGGCGGACGACTCGGACAAATCAGAGTCGGAAAAACAGCCCATAAAGACCGCTTCGGATACCGACGCAAGTGCGAAAGGCACAACTAAGGAAGCTCCGAAACAGGAATCGGTCGACGCGACCCAGAAGTCTGCCGCGGAACCGGGGAAACAGCCCGACGTCGACCCCAGCGTGCTGGGCGAGGAATTGCCGGACGGGTCCCTGCGATACTCGGGCGCGATCATCGATAAGGCGACGAAGAAGCCAATCGAGGGCGCGGTTGTAACCGTCCGCCGGATGGCGCTGTCATCTTGGGATCGCCGCATTCTGGAGGAGACAAAACACACGACCGACGCGGCAGGTCGATACTCGTTCGTCCTTCCGCCGGAGCAAGTGGCGGACCGATTCCTTTACATCGAACTGGACGTGGAGCACGCGGACTACGCGACCAAGGCGGGCTTCGGCTACGCGCTAAGCATGATTCGCAAGAACGCGGAGCTTAATGATCCGCCGTTTTTCGCCCGCGTGATGCTCGACCCTGCTGAAGCCTTGACAGGTCGGATCGTCGGGCCGGACGGGCAGCCCTTGGCCGACGTCCCACTGCTGGCGTATTCGAATGCCAATCCGCGAGACTTTGGCAATGACAACTACGGCAGCTTTTTCCACGCGAAGTCGGCGGCCGATGGAACGTTCCGCTTGAACTTGATCAAGGAGGGACCGAGCGTGTTTTGGATCGTGCCTGAAAAGTACGCGCCGCGTCAGATCGTGTCGGGCACCAAACGTGGTGAGTGGGGCGACGTGCAAATAGAGGAAGGCGTTCGGGTCTCCGGCCAAGTCGTGGACGCCGCGGGCAAGCCGATGCCGGACGTGTGGGTCAATGTGACCGACAACAAATCGCGGCAAGAGATCCAAATGCCAGTGGCCAGTGCCTTGAGACGATCGGCACAGACCGACGCCGATGGCAAGTTCGAGCTTGGACCGGTGAAACCTGGCCAGTTCGAGTTAGAAGTCGAAGGCTATCCATCGGAGATTCGATACCGTTCGCGCGACCGTAAGCGAGTCGAGATTCCCGCGATATTTCCGCGTCGCACGATCACGATTGGCGAGGACGCGCAGCAACTCCTCTTGGTGCGGGCCGTGCCCCATGTGCAGTTCGAGGGGCAATACGTCGATTCCAAGGGCGAAAAAAAGTCCGGATGGAGTCTTCACGTTGTTGGCAGAATCGACGGCGAGTTCTACTTCGGGCAACTGCGGCCCGATGCTGACGGCAAGATTGTAGGCATGTTGCCGCACGGCATGGAACGGACCGAACTGGACGTTGTCAGCAACGAGCACGGCGCGATTCGCGTGCGGCTGGGCAAAGACAAACCGCTGGTCGGCGGTCGTGACATTCAGCTGGGTACCATCGAGTCGGACATTACCGACGTCGAGATCATCCGCTACACGGCGCCCATCGTACAGCTCAAGGCCGTCGATGAGGCGGGCCAGCCAGTCGACAACATAAAGGTGGCCGGCATTTACGAGGGTCAGCATAAAGGCGAACTGAGGAATCCTGTGGGCGGTATTCCAACCAACATCTATTTCGAAAAACAGCCCAACGGCGTTTTTCGCACGTCACAAATGTTGCCCGATGAAGAGGTGAGATTCGTCGCCAAGGCAGATGGGTACGAAGACGCTGAGGAGACGCTATCGCTGCCCGAAGGGAAAACGCGCGAAGTAACCTTGGTGCTGCGACGCTCCAAAACCTCCGAAGACGCTACCGCGGCGCCGAAGGCGAAGAGCGAAGATTCAGACAAGTAGTTTCGATAACCGTCGCGGGTTCGATTGCGATCACGACGGGGCGAATGGGCATTGCCATGATCCAAGGACGATTCTTGCCAGTCGCGCGATGTGCCATGGCGTTGGGATTGTGGCTGGCGCTGGGCGGTTCGTCAGCTATTGGTGCCGATGACGGTTCGGACGTCGTACTGCCGGACGGCGCTCGGTTGCGCGAGATTGATTTCCAACGCCACGTGATGCCGCTGATTACCCGTTTTGGCTGCAACGCGGCAAACTGCCACGGCTCGTTCCAGGGCCGCGGCGGCTTTCGGCTTAGCCTGTTCGGTCACGGTGGCGCGAAAGACCTCCAGGCGCTCAGGGAGCGAGTCGATCTGGACAGCCCCGAGGACAGCCTGCTCCTGATCAAACCGAGTCTGCGGGAAAAACACGGCGGCGGGCAACGGTTCAAGATCGATTCGTGGTCGTACCAGGTCTTGTTGGCTTGGATTCGGGAGGGAACGCCCGCCTCCCGCAAATCGAACGGCGGCGCACTGCAAGCGATCGTCGTCACGCCCGGCACGCTGAGTTTTGAAAAGCCCGAGGCAAACGCAACTTTGGTGGTTGAAGCGCGATTCCAGGATGCGCCCTCGGAAACTGTAACGGCCCTCAGCCGCTTTGAAAGTCAGAATTCTGCGATTGCCGACGTCACGGCGGATGGCCACGTGAACGCTCTTCGGCCTGGCGCCACGCACATCGTCGTCACTTATGCTGGCGGCGTCGCGACCGTCCCGGTCACAATCCCCTATCTCACCGATCCAGCAACTGCGGACGGCACGACTACGACATCGCCGACCGTAGAGGATCCGTCGCGCGGCTTCATCGACGCTGTGATTGAATCCCAGCTCAAGCGTCTCAACCTGCCTTCAGCCGCGGCGGCCGACGACACCCAATTCTTGCGGCGCGCTACACTCGACACATTAGGTCGTCCACCGACTGCGGAGGAGATTCGCCAGTTCCTCAGTGACTGCGACCCCAAAAAACGCGCGGAAGCGATCGACCGGCTGCTGGCCGACCCGCAGCACGCCTCGCTGTGGGCCACCCGCTTGTGCGATCTCACGGGTTGCCGGCTGGAGACGATGGAAGGTCCGGAGGAGCGCAAACCGCTGCGGGCACGGATGTGGCACGAGTGGTTCCGACGCAGGTTAAAGGACGGCATGCCCTTCGATGAAATCGTGCGGGGTGTCATCAGCGGAACGAGTCGCGATGGCACTTCGGCCGAGGAGTATCTCGACCGCGAAGCAGCCTTGATCCGTGCGGCGAAGGCCGGCAATGCCGGCGAATATTGGCGGCGTCACTCGCTCGATTTGTTTTACCGCCGCGCGTCGGTAGACGGCGTTTACCCGCGAGAGGACTTGGCGGAACGGAGCGCCGCGGCCTTTCTAGGCATCCGGATTCAATGCGCTCGTTGTCATATACATCCGCACGATCGTTGGACGCAAGGTGACTACGCCGGCTTCGTGAACATTTTTGCCGATGTGACCTTCGGAAGCTCAACCGAGTTGAATCAGGCGGTGTTTGCCCGGCTGGCTGAGCAACGACGCCAGCGCGCCGAAGGACAATCGATAACACCGTTGCCGAGAATTCAAGAAGTGTACGACGACCCGCAGCTTGGGCGTCGTCTGCTGGACCCGGAAAGTGGCGTCATCGCCCGGCCGCGCCCGCTGGGCGGACCGGAACTCGATTCCTCGGCAGACACGCGCACGGCGCTGGCCGACTGGTTGACGAGCGCCGAGAACCGCCAATTTGCCCGCAACTGGGTGAATCGGATTTGGGCGCACTACTTCGGTCGTGGGCTGGTTGAGCCGGTGGACGGCTTTTCGGCCAGCAATCCACCGTCGCATCCTGACCTCGTGGGGCGTCTGGCGACGGAGTTTGTACGGTCAAGATTCGACATGCGGCATATCGAGCGGTTGATCCTGACTTCGGAGGTCTATCAACGCAGCAGTATGCCTGTGACGGCACTGCACGACGGCGATCGGTATTATGCCTCGGCACCGGTGCGGCCGCTGATGGCCGAGACGTTGGTGCAATCGTTGGATCAGATTTTGAAATCTTCGGCTACTTGGACTCCGGACGTGCCGGCCGGCGGGACGCTATTCGACGTGGCTGCTAACCGGCCATCCGATGCGCGATTGGCTTATCTGTTCGAGCTGTTTGGTCGCGGCGACCGCGAATCGGTCTGCGATTGCGATCGCACGACGCAGCCATCCTTGCGTCAAACTCTGCACTTGATGAGCGACGCTGTTTGGATCGAGCAAATCCAAAAGAGCCGGCTGATCGACGAGTTGCTCGCGGAAACCGACGACAAGCGGGCGGTCCAAAACGTGGTCCTGCAGGCGCTGTCGCGCTTTCCGTCGCCGGACGAGGAGGAATTGTTCCTCGGGCACCTCAACGGAGCGGATGATCGGCGGACGGGCTGGATCGACATTGTTTGGGCGTTGGTGAACTCCCAGGAGTTTCGCACGAATCACTAGTGCCGTGTTCGCCAGACGTTTGATGGAACACCCCCAACCCTTAGGCGCTGCCATGACTAAACTCGTTTTCGACAGGAGGCGTTGCGGTCGGCGCAACTTCTTGCAGGTGGGAACTGCAGCCCTGTTCGGATTGTCGTTTTCAGACTTGCTGGCGGCTCGATCGCTTGGCGGCGAAGGATCGTCTGACACAGCCGCGGCTCGGAATTGCATCTTCGTCTGGTTGGCCGGCGGTCCGGCGACGATCGACATGTGGGACATGAAGCCCGAAGCGCCGAGCGGCATTCGCGGTGAATTTCGTCCTATCGCCACGGCGGTGCCTGGCATATCGGTGTGCGAGCATCTGCCGGAAATGGTAAAGGTCATGGACCGTTGTACGCTGGTGCGTTCCGTGTCACACACTTTGGCCGATCACGGACCAGGAACCGAACTAGTCGTCACGGGCCATGCGCCCAACGCGGCGCTGACCTACCCGTCGTTGGGCTCAATGGCCAGCAAACTGCTGCCCGACCGTCCCGGCGTGCCGAAGTATATAACCTTAGGCGACTCAGCGCCTGGCGGAAGCGGGTTTTTAGGTGCGTCTGCCAGTCCCTTTCATCTCCGTCCGGCTGACTTGGCTGGGCGCGATCGGTCGACGGTGCCGGTCGAGCTGCCCGATGGATTCTCAGTGGACGACCTCGATCGCCGCGAGTCGCTGCTAAAGAGGCTCGATCGCGAATTTGCCGTGGTTGATCGGGCGCCGCTGGCCGGGGAGCTCTCGAGCTTCCAGCGCCAGGCGCTGGATATCTTGCGCTCGAACAAAACGCGCCGGGCGCTTGACTTGCAAGCGGAGCCAGAAAGCTCGCGCGCTCGTTACGGAAACGGCTGGGCCGGTCAAGCACTGCTGGCCGCGCGGCGGCTGGTGGAAGCGGACGTCGGGTTTGTAACCGTATCGATTGCTGGCTGGGATACGCATCAAGACAACTTTGGGCAGCTGCGGAGCCGGCTCTTGCCGCAGCTCGATCGTGCGCTGTCAGCCTTGATTGGCGATCTCGACGAGCGTGGATTAATGCAGGAGACGATCGTATACTGTGCCGGCGAATTTGGTCGCACACCATTTGTCAACGGACAGGCTGGGCGCGACCACTGGGCCCGTGTCATGTCGGTCTTGCTCGCCGGCGGATCTCTCCCACGCGGCTATGTGCATGGCGAGACGGACGAACGCGGAATGGAACCGACTGCCGAGCGTTGTTCGCCGGCCGACATCAACGCCACACTGCTATCGCTGCTTGGTGTGAGAGCCGATGCCACGTTCATGACGTCGTCGGGGCGGCCGCTTACCGTTTTCGGCGATGGCGTGCCGATTGAGAAACTGGCGGAAGCTAGGGGCTGAGCCAGAAACCATTCGGCTATCCAGCAACGATTGAGCATCTGACTCTTAATCAGAGGGTTCAAGGTTCGAGTCCTTGAGGGGGCACTTCCTAAGTCGTTGAGACACTTCACGTTGCGGGTTCGGCAGTTTCGGTGACATCCATCAAAAGTGGCGACTGTTACCTAAACTGTTACCTGGACCGGCCGCTGGGCCTTTTGCCGTCATTCGAACGCCGTCTCGAGTCGAAGGAATCTCGCAGTGCGTTCCGCTCAACAGTTGAGCTTCTAGAATCACTCGTCTCTCACGCTTTAGCCGGATCTCATGCACGGCCGACGAGCAGGATCATCCCTCGCCCGCTCACCACCGGTCCCCGGAACGCTCGAGAGACCGCCCTCCAGGGGAGTGTCGATTTGTGGCGTTCAATACGGTGGCTAATCGGCGCCCCTATATATATGACGCGTTTTCGCCATCCCATTAGCGTATCGAGCCAAGGTTCGCCGATAGGCTGCTAATGGGCGAAGATTAGGAAAGCGCCGGGATAAACCGGTTTGGAGTAGCGAATGAAACATATCGC
>JBBDYH010000097.1:19492-21543 GCA_040901795.1 Pirellulales bacterium | reverse complement strand
CAGGCGATTGAAACTGTGCCACCGGTTGTGCTATGGTGTACGCCTGATTATAGTCGGGTGAATGCGAGCGTTGCGCGTCGAGACTTTCGCATGCGCTGATGGCGTACTTGCTTCGGCTCCCGTTCGCGCCCGTAGCATGCAGGAAGTCATCGCGCCTTTAGTCTTCAATAAACGTTCATCGTCGCGCCGCCCCGTTCACGCCGCGCTCCGCATTCCCCGTTCCCGATTCATGCTGCTGCATACGCTCCGAAATCGAAAAGCCGCCGGCGCCGCGGTGAAAACGCCCGCGCACCTGCAACACATCGCGCAAAACCTGACGCGCGAAATTGCAAAAACCCTTCGCCTCGCCATCGGCACACGATGACGCAACTCCCTTTCGGTTCCTGGTTTGCGGCCTGTTCAGCCAACGCCTCGCCGACAATTGTTTCCGCTCAACCCCCAATGTTCGGCAAGAATTCTCCTACCGGCAACAAAGGTTCTAGCCCCAGGTCACCAGCTACAGGTTCACCAGCCACAATGTCACCAGCCCACGAGCCAGCCAACGAACTTTGAATCTTAAATTTTGAACTTTGAACCTTAAACCCTCCCTGCCGCCAGCCACTCCACCGCCTGACTCCCACCCTCCCATCCTGTATCATGCTCGAATCCGGCCGTCGAACAAAACCAGCGGGAGAAATACCATGCAACGTCGCGATGTCTTAAAGGCGGGACTGGGTGGCGCAGCCTCGTTGTTAGCCATTCAAACCGGCGCCTTCGCCCAGGCCAAAGAAGAGTCGCCGCGAGTCGCCCTCATCGGCTGCGGGTGGTACGGTAAGACCGATCTTAACCATCTGATGCAAGTCGCGCCGGTCGAGGTCGTCGGCCTGTGCGATGTCGATAGCCGCGCAGCGGCCCAGGCGGCCGAGATCGTCGCCGGCCGGCAGAAGTCGAAGAAAGAGCCGCCCACCTACGGCGATTACCGCAAGCTGCTCGCTGAGCGAAAGCCCGACATCGTCCTCGTCGGCACGCCGGACCATTGGCACTGTCTCGCAATGGTCGAGGCCTGTAAGGCGGGAGCCGACGTCTACGTCCAAAAGCCGATCAGCTACGACGTGGTCGAAGGGCAGGCTATGGTCGCCGCCGCGCGGAAGCACGGCCGCACTGTCCAAGTAGGTCTGCAGCGGCGAAGTACGCACCACCTGCTCGAAGCCCGCGACCGCTTCATCCGCTCCGGCGCGCTCGGCAAGATCGCCTACATCGATATCCACAGCTACTACGGTGGCGGCCGCGACTTCCCGCCGCCGGAAGATCCGCCCGAGCATCTTGACTGGGAGATGTACGTCGGCCCGGCCAAGTGGCGCGATTACAGTCCGCGCATCCATCCCCGGAGCTGGCGTGCCTGCCGCGAGTTCAGCAACGGCCAGACCGGCGACCTGTGCGTGCACATGTTCGACGTGGTCCGCTACCATCTCGACCTCGGCTGGCCGAAGAGCATCTCGGCGACCGGCGGCATCCTGATGCGCGATAAGAATTCGCGCGCCAACACCCACGACACGCAGACGGCGCTGTTCGACTATGGCGAGGTGCAGGTGGTTTGGAACCAGCGAAACTGGGGCGAAAACCCCGAGCCGGACTATCCCTGGGGCGCCACGTTGTACGGCGACAAGGGAACGCTCAAGATCAGCGTCTGGCAGTACGATTTTATCCCTCGCGGCAAAGGAGAGCGGGTGCACGGCGACTGGCTCGACGAGCGCGAGAAGTATCCCGAGGACGAAAAGCACAAGGAGACGGAGATCTTTGCCGCACCCGCCACGCGGCAGCATATGAAAAACTTCCTCGAAGCCCGCCGCGAAAAGAATCGCCCGGTCGCCGACATCGAGCACGGCTACATCTCATCGGCGTGCTGCATCCTGGCCAATCTCTCGATGGAGCTGGGCCGCAGCCTGAAGTGGGACGGCGAGAACGGCCGCGTCGTCGGCGACGATGAGGCCAACCGCCGCCTGGCACGGGAATATCGCGGCGATTGGAAACATCCGACGCCGGAGAATGTATGATGGAGTCACGTGGCCGCG